>REEC01000181.1 GCA_007695285.1 Spirochaetaceae bacterium
GTTAGGGTACAACTCCTTAGCAGGGAGCCCGATTCGGCCACTCTCGCACCTCTCCCGGTTCCGCGATCCGTTACGCCACTCGCCGTTCGGAGAGAGTGGGATTCGAACCCACGGAGCCTTGCGGCTCAACGGTTTTCAAGACCGCCTCTTTCGACCACTCAGACATCTCTCCAGTGAGGCAACGGTGAAACAGTATAGGAGTCGAGGCCCAATGTGTCAATCCGGCAGTTCTCATTTCCAAAATGAGAACTGCCACTCTTACTTCGGGGCCGACGAGCGTTTTATCGCGTCGCCGACACGGTTCAAGTCGTCGAGCGAGTAGAACGATATCTCGATCTTCCCGCGCGACTCGGTCCCGTTGATCACGACTTTTGTTCCGAGCGCCTCGACGAGTTCCTCCTCGAGCGCGGCGAGCTCGACCGACTTCCGTGGTGTAGTGGCCGCAGAGCCGGTGAGTTTCGGTTTTGAAGCGCGAGGTTTGGCGCCTTGAACGGCCGTCACCGCTGACTCTGCTTCGCGCACCGAAAGACCATCGTCGACGATCTTTTGGTACAGCGCCTCGCGGGCGCCATTGTCATCGAGCGCAAGCAACGCGCGTGCGTGCCCCGCTGAGATCTCGCCGTTCGCGACCGAAAGACGCATCCTGTCGGGTAACCTCAGCAGCCGTACCGTGTTCGCGATCGTCGATCGGTTTACGCCGAGACGGTGCGAGAGCTCGTCCTGCGTCAACCCGGACGCATTCATCAACGCGATATACGCCTCGGCCTCTTCGATCGGGTTGAGATCGTCGCGCTGAATGTTCTCGATCAACGCAATCTCGAGCTTTTCGTTCTCGGTGAAAGTGCGCTCGATCACCGGAATCGAGGACAGCCCGGCGCGTTTTGCCGCACGGAACCGACGCTCACCCGCGACTATAACGTATCGACCGTCATCCTGTTTTTCGACGATGATCGGCTGGATCACGCCTTTCTCGCGCACCGACTCGGTGAGTTCGTTCAGCGCGTCTTCGTTGAACGTTTTGCGTGGTTGGTTCGGGTTCGGCGAGATACGGTCTATCTCGGCCGAAAGAACTCCCGCAGGAGTCTCGCCGACAGGGATCTCCCCGCCGGCTTCGAGCAGCGCGTCGATACCCTTTCCGAGTCGTCTCTTAGACACGGGCCAGTACCTCTTCGGCGAGCAGTTTGTAGCTTCGCGCGCCGGTACAGTCGGGGTCGTATAGGTTGATCGGGATGCCGAAAGACGGCGCTTCCGACAGGCGTACGTTCCGAGGAATCACGGTTTGGAACACCTTCTTCCCGAAGTACCCAACCACCTCCTGAACAACATCCTGCGCGAGACGGATGCGTGAATCGTACATAGTAAAAACGATGCCGATGATCTCGAGCCGCGTGTTGAGCGTCTTTTGAACCCGTTGAATGCTCTCGAGCAACTGAGTGAGTCCCTCAAGAGCGAAGTACTCGCACTGGAGCGGAATCAGAACTTGGTCCGCGGCGGCGAGACCGTTCAGCGTGAGAATTCCGAGCGACGGCGGGCAGTCGATCAAGATCAAATCGTACTCGTCTTTCACGACTTCGAGAGTCCGTTTCAGATAGAGCGCGCGGTCTTTCTGGTCGACGAGTTCAACGTTCGCGCCGGTCAGGTTCACACTCGACGGTATGATGCTCAGGTTCGGCACGCGCGTCGACTGTACCGCATCGCGGGTCTCGATCGACCCGGAAATCATCTCGTACGCGCCCGGCCGGTTTTTGTCGGCGCCGACACTGCTCGAGAGGTTTCCTTGTGGATCGAAGTCGACGAGAAGCACCGACCTCCCGGCCACTGCCATGTACGCGCCGGTATTTGCGACGCTTGTAGTCTTGCCGACGCCGCCTTTTTGATTGGCAAAAACTATCGTGACGGACATCAGAAAACCGAGTATACCGGAATGCGCGACGCGTGTCATTCTTGCGCGCGCGATTCACGGATCGCGCGCGTGTGAGCTTAGTCGGCCGTGTGCGGGGCGGCCGACACCCGGGACGAGGTTTTGTTAAACGAACCCTGCAAAAGCGACGAAACTGTAGTAAGATTCTGTGACTGGGGCAGGTCTTTTTTGTGTTCCGCAACCGGAACTGCGCGGCACCATGAGCACCGGCAATGTTCTCAGGGAAAGCGTTTGCAAAGAATGCGTAAATGGTTAAAGTATTATTAGTATTTGAAAAAGGAACAATGCGCGTGCAAAGAACAAAAAGTGAAGCGCCGGAATCGAGCGGTACGGCAAGAGACAAAAGGGGCCGTAGGCGCTCTCGCCGTGCGCCGGTAGAAATTGGTGGTTCCCCATTGACTGTCCTCAATGCCGCAAATTTCGGGTAAGGGAGTGCTCATCTCATGGACGACTTGCAGCAGTTCATCGCTTTAATACCAAAAACGGAAATACACCTTCACATTGAAATGTGCGTGAGTTCCGCTTCGTACAACGCGTTAATGGACAAATACGGTATTCCACACGACGAGAAGACCAACGCGCTGACAGATTTCTCTAAAATTGTCAGTCTTCAAAGTATGATCGAATCGTTCTTCTTCGTTCAGTCATTTTTCCGCGAACCCGAGGATTTTCTGCTCGTCGTACAGGACGTGATCGCATACGCAAAACGGAACAACATTTACTACATCGAGGCTTTTGCGAGCCCTTCAATGATCCTCAACCGCGGGGTCATTTCGTACGACGAGATGTTCGATGTTCTCATCGGTGGGTTCAGGGATGCCAAAAAATCGACCGGCATAGATGTGCGGTTAATCGTCGACGTATCACGGACATTTGGTCCGCAGAACGCGATGAAGAATCTTGAATTGACCCTCGCATTCCTCGAACGGACAAAGACCGACGGCATCTTGGGGATCGGTCTCGGGGGTCAGGAGATAGATCATCCGTGCGCCGATTACGAAGCCGTCTTTTCGGTAGCGCGTGAAGCCGGACTGCACGTCGTAGCGCACGCCGGAGAGGAAGTTGGGCCTCAGTCGGTATGGGAGGCGATCGACATCCTGAAGGCCGAGCGGATCGGACACGGCATCAGTTCGATTCAGGATCCAAAGTTGATCGAGCGGTTGAAGAAAGATCAAACGCCGCTTGAGGTCTGCCCGACCAGCAACATCATCACGAAAACGTACGTGTCCGACTTGGCCGACCACCCGGTCCGCGCGTTGTTCGACTCGGGCCTCAACGTGACGGTCAATACCGACGACCCGATTCTCTTCTCGATCGAGCTCAACAAAGAGTACGAGAACATGACAACAAAGCTTGGGTTCACACGCGAGGAACTACTCGTTCTCGTCAAGAACAACCTCATGGCGACGTTTCTTCCGAAACGAGAAAAAGACAAGAACTGGAAACGCGTTCAGGAAGTCATCGGCACGAGCGCCTCGCGAGCATCGCGCAAGTAGAACCGCGAAAAGACCGGCCGGCCGTTACGGTTCTGAAGCGGGGATTGTTTCACGTGAAACAATCCCGGTGTTTCGCGCCGTGTCTCGCGCCGCGGCGGGATTACTGTTCGGGCTCTTCCTTCTCGGCTCGGCCGATCCCGACGACGAAGTCCGGTCGATCGATATTCAGTACGCGAACGCCCATCGCGCCGCGGGACTGAATCGAGATGTCTTCGATTTTGAGTTTGAGCGTGTTGCCCTGCGACGTGATCGCGACGATCTCGTCGTCGCCGTTGACCGGCAGGATCGTCACAACTTCGCCGGTCTTCTCGTTTGTCTCGTACGCTTTCTGCCCACGCGTACCGCGTCCGTGCGGCGTAAACTCGTCGTACCCGGTGCGTTTGCCGTAGCCGTACTCGGTTACAAGCAGCATTTTTTCGCCTTCCTGTATCGCAACGGCGCCGGCGAGTTCATCGCCCTTCCCCAACCTGATTCCGGTCACGCCGCGGCTCGCGCGCCCCATGGCGCGCACGGTGTCCTCGTGGCACCTGAGCCCGCTTCCGCGACGCGTAACCATGAAGATCTCGTCCTTGCCGCTCGTGAGAAACGCCGAGACGACTCGATCACTCTCGTTCAATCTGACCGCGACAATTCCCCGCGTCTTCGCGTTAGAAAAGTCCGCCGTCGTAACCTTTTTTGCGATACCGCCCGCGGTGGCCATGAAAATGAACGTATCGGTCGAGAACTTCGCGAATGTCACGACCGCGGCGATTTCCTCATCGGCGGAGATCGCCATGAGCGCCTTCACGTGCTGCCCGCGCGCCGCCCGCGATGCCTCGGGAATTTCGTGTGCCTTGAGCCAATACGCCTTGCCGACGCTCGTGATAAAGAGAATGTGATCGTGCGTCGAGCAGATGAAGATGTGCTGGATGAAATCGTCGTCGCGCAGGTTCGACGATGACGAGCCTTTGCCGCCGCGGCCTTGAACGCGATACGCGGTCAACGGAACGCGCTTGATGAAGCCACGGTGCGAGATCAAGATCACCATGTCCTCTTTCTGGATGAGATCCTCGATGTCGATCGCTTCGATCTCGTCGGCGACGATCTGCGTTCTCCTCTCGTCGCCGAATCTCTCGGCGATGCTCATCGTCTCGTCGCGGACAACGCCGAGAATCTTTTCTTCACTCGCGAGCAGTGCTCGCAACTCGGCAATCGTTTCACGAACCGATTTCAACTCGTCGACGATCTTCTGGGTTTCGAGAGAGGTCAACCGCTGCAACCGCATGTCGAGAATCGCCTTGGCCTGAATCTCGCTGAGCGCAAACCGGTCCATCAACGCAATCCGCGCAGTCTCAACGTCGCTCGATTCTTTGATGATCTTGATGACCTCGTCGATATTGTCGAGCGCGACCTTGAGACCTTCTAGAATATGCTCGCGTTCCTCGGCCTTTCTGAGATCAAACTTCGCGCGCCGAATGACAACTTCCCGACGATGGTCGACAAAATGCCGGATCATGTCCTTCAACGGAAGCATTTGTGGCCTGCCGTGCACGAGCGCGAGCGCGTTCACGTTGAAGTTGACCTGCAGTTGCGTATGTGTGAACAGGACGTTAAGGATGATCTTCGGCGAGACGCTTCGCTTCAGCTCGATTATGATCCTCATCCCGTTGCGGTCGGACTCGTCGCGAAGATCTTGAATCCCGTCAATTTTTCGGTCGCGCACAAGATCGGCGATCCGTGTGATCAGATTCGCCTTGTTCACGAGATACGGAATCTCGTGCACGATGATCACGTCCTTGCCACTTTTTGTCGTTTCGATCGTAAATTGCGCGCGAACGGTGATTTTTCCGCGCCCCGTCGTGTACGCGTCGCGAATACCACGTCTGCCGTAGATCGTACCGCCGGTCGGAAAATCCGGCCCTGAAATGTGCTCCAGAAGCCCGTCGACATCGATCTCGGGATTGTCGATGTACGCCGATATCCCGGCGGCCAGCTCTCGCAGGTTATGCGGTGGGATGTTCGTCGCCATCCCGACCGCGATACCACTCGCTCCGTTTGCCAGGAGATACGGAAACGCAGCCGGAAGAACCAGCGGCTCGGTCATCGAGTCGTCGTAGTTCGGCCCAAAATCGACGGTTTCCTTCTTGATGTCGAGAAGCATCTCTTCGCCGACGCGGTGAAGCCGCGCCTCGGTGTACCGAACCGCCGCGGGTGGGTCGCCGTCGACCGAGCCGAAGTTGCCCTGGCCCTGGATCACCGGGTACCGCATCGAGAAGTCTTGCGCGAGGCGAACCATCGCGTCGTAGATGCTTTGGTCTCCATGGGGATGATACTTCCCGAGCACGTCACCGACGACGCGGCCGCACTTCTTGTACGGAGCATCGGAACGGAGCCCCATGTCGCTCATCGAATACAGGATGCGCCGGTGAACGGGTTTCAGTCCGTCGCGGACATCGGGCAACGCACGCGAGACGATGACGGACATCGCGTAGTTGAGATAAGACTCTCGGACTTCATCCTCGATCGCTATCGGTATAACTCGTCCGGTTGGGGTCGGGGCTTGATCGGACACGTGAACTCTCCTGTCTTGTCGGTTCTAAACCGTTCGTTTTCGTCTCGTTTTTTCGTCTGCGTTGAACGTCGCTCGACGTCCAAACCGTGCGGGCTACACGTCCAGGTTCGTCACCGAGAGCGCGTTTTCCTCGATGAACGCTCGCCGGGGTTCGACGTTCTCGCCCATCAGGGTCGTAAATACATCCTCGGCCTCAACGGCGTCTTCGAGCTGAACCTGCATAATGTTCCGCGTGTAGGGGTTCATCGTCGTTTCCCACAACTGATCGGGGTTCATTTCGCCGAGCCCTTTGTACCGCTGAAAGTTTACATTCTCGGGACGAACCGGGAACGCTTTCATGATCTTGTCGAGGTCCGCTTCGTTGTACGCGTACCGCACCGTTTTCGCGTACGAGATTTTGAACAAAGGCGGCATCGCGATGTACACGTGGCCGCGCTCGACCATATCGGTCATGTAGCGAAAAAAGAACGTCAGAAGCAAAGTGCGAATATGTGAGCCGTCGACATCCGCGTCGGCCATGATTATGACCTTGTGGTACCGAAGCTTTGCCGAGTCGAATTCTGTTCCGGCGCCCGCGCCAAGCGCGGCGATGATCGGCTGGAGTTTGTCGTTCGCAAGGACCTTATCGAGTCGTGTTTTCTCGACGTTGAGCATCTTCCCCCAGAGCGGCAGAATCGCTTGAAACTGGCGATCGCGCCCCTGCTTTGCGGACCCTCCGGCCGAGTCACCCTCGACGATGTAAATCTCACTCTTTGCCGGGTCCTTCTCCGAGCAATCCGCGAGCTTGCCCGGAAGGCCGGTGCTCTCGAGGAAACTCTTCCGCCGCGTGAGTTCGCGCGCTTTGCGCGCCGCGATCCGTGCTTTGGACGCCAGTATCGTCTTTTCGAGAATCGCGTCGATCACTGCCGGGTTTTCTTCGAAGTACAGTGTCAAACTCTCGTTGACCTGAGACTCGACAATGCCCTTGACTTCCGAGTTCCCAAGCTTTGCCTTTGTCTGGCCTTCAAACTGAGGGTTCGGTACCTTGACTGAGATGACCGCGGTTAAACCTTCGCGCGTATCGTCACCCGTTAGGCTTTCATCGAGTTTTTTAGAGTGTTTAGATTTTTTGAGAAATTCATTAAAAACACGCGTGAGCGCCGACTTGAAACCGATCAGGTGTGTCCCGCCCTCGCGAGTATTGATGTTATTCGCGAACGAAAAAAGCGTCTCAGCGTAGCCGTCGTTATACTCAATCGCGACTTCAACCTCGACGTCGTCACGCGTCGCCTCGATGTACACCGGCTCTTTGTGTACGAGAGTCTTGTTCTTGTTCAGAAACTGAACAAACTCCTTGACGCCACCGTCGAATTTGAAGTCGTGGCTCTTCGGCGTGGGAAGCCGGTTATCCGTGATCAAAATCCGGATCCCCTTGTTGAGGAAGGCGAGCTCACGCAATCTCTGAGACAGCGTATCGAAGCTGAAGTTGATGTTCTCAAAAATTTCGGTGTCGGGTTTGAACAGAACAGTCGTACCCGACCCGTGAGCTTCTCCGCGATCCTCGACCGAACTCAACGCGATTCCCCGCGCGTATTTCTGCGCGTACGTCTTCCCATCGAGGCGAACCTCGACTTCGCACCACTCCGAAAGTGCGTTCACGACGGAAACGCCGACCCCGTGAAGACCACCCGAGACTTTGTAGCTATCCTTGTCGAACTTGCCACCCGCGTGCAGTCGCGTCATGACGAGTTCGAGAGCCGATATGTTCTCACCTTCGTGGAGATCAACCGGGATCCCGCGTCCGTCGTCAACAACTCTCACGATGTTGTCGGGTTCTATCGTGACGGATATATTCGAGCAGTGCCCTGCAAGCGCCTCGTCGATGCTGTTATCGACCACCTCGTACACCAGGTGATGGAGTCCGTCCGGCCCGGTCGTCCCGATGTACATACCGGGTCGTTTTCGAACCGCCTCCAACCCTTTTAGAACCTGAATGCTTTGAGCAGCGTATGAATTTGCCATTTTATATCCTGCAGTTACGACATCTATTCCGATTCCGCCGAGAACGCCGAATTGGCGCCGATGGCGCCGATCCGCGGTGAGCGCATTGCGGTGACCGTAGTATATAGATTTTTGGCACACGAGTAAAGTTTCGGTCGACCAGCGGATCGGTGCACGGCGGGCGAATTGTTTTTTCCTGCTGGTAAAACACGCGAGATATGGTACAGTTGGAGGCTGCCGAAAAATTAAATATTGATTCGACCGAGGACACGATGAGCACACAAGCATCCGATTACAGCGTATTCTGGAACGAAGTCATGAAGCAAATGCAGACCGACATGTCCGAGCAGGAATACGAGATGTGGTTCAAACGCATGGTGTATCTCGATTCCAACGATACGGAAATCGTCGTGTCGGTACCGTCGTCGTTTTACCGCGATCAGGTCAAGCAGCGGTACTTGTCCCGCATCGAGTCCGAACTGTACGAGCTTTCAGGCAACAAGCTCCAGATCGAGTTTCGAGTTCAACGCGTTGAGACACCGCCGCATATCGAGCGCGAACGTGACCCGGTCGAAAAACCGGCGCGAAAAGAAAAGCCGAAAGAAAAGAAAGCCCATCCAAATCTGCGCGCCGAGTACACGTTCGATGACTTCGTGATCGGGCAGAACAATTCGTTCGCCGCAAACGCGGCTCTCGCGATCGCGAAGAATCCGGGAACCGGCTACAATCCGTGTCTTGTTTATGGAGGTGTCGGACTCGGCAAGACTCACCTGATCCAGTCGATAGGGAACTTCGTTCATAACCAGTACGACAATCTCCGCGTCGTATACGTGACGATGGAGAACTTCACGAATGACTTTATCCAGTCGATTCGGGAAAAAAAGATGCAGGCGTTTAAGAACAGATACCGATACGCAGACGTCCTGTTGATCGATGATATTCATTTTCTTCAAAACAAACCCGAAACACAGGAAGAGTTGTTCCACACGTTCAACGCGTTATACGATTCGAATAAACAGATGGTCTTTACGTGCGACCGACCCGTCTCGGAAATCCGCGACATGACCGACCGGCTCAGGAGCAGATTTGAACGCGGGCTGAACGTCGATCTCCAGCCGCCGTCGTACGAAACCCGATACGCGATCCTCAAAAAGAAAATTGAAAGCTCGGGTATAGACATCCCCGATGACGTGATAAGCCTTATATGTACCCACGTCACCACCAACGTACGGGACCTCGAAGCCGCGCTGACGCGACTGATCGCGTACGCGGAGCTTGTGAACAAGACAATCACACTCGAGATCGCACAGCAGCAGCTCAAAGATATTTTCGCGAGTCCAAAACAAAGCAACGTCACGATCGACGTGATTCAAAGAACCGTCGCCGATTACTTCAACCTCTCGAACCAGGAACTCAAAGGCAAGAAACGAACCAAAATCATCGCTTTTCCACGGCAAGTCGCGATGTACATCACGCGCGAAATAACCGAGTACTCGACAACGGAGGTTGGTCTCGAGTTCGGCGGACGCGATCACACGACGGTGATGCACGCATGCCAGCGAATCGACAGTCGGATGAGAACGGATCCCACGCTTGAACCGACGATTCAAGTGTTGATCCGAACGATAAAAGAACAGGTATCAAAATCGTGAAACCATGGTATTATACGTGGGTTACTCGCGGGTATCGTGTGGATAACCCGGGTGCCTGTGTGTATGTGGAAAGTAGGCGGCTTTGTTCGGTTGAGTTATGCACATCGTAACTCGTTGTGGGAACAACGTTACGAGTGGTTATTCACATATGAACAGCCCTTACTACTACAACGACTATAATTTATACCACCTAGTTTAGGAGACGTCCGGATGAAGTTCACGTGTGAAAACGAAATTCTAACCAGAGAGATCATTACCGCCCAAGAGATCATCTCATCCCGTAACAGTCTTTCGATCCTCTCAAACGTATTCCTCGAGACATCGGGCAATACGCTTACGATCAAAGCGACCGATCTTAAGGTATCGTTCGAGACTCAAATTCCGATCGGTTCAGGTGTCGACGGAACAACGACTGTTTACTGCGAAAAACTCCTCGGTATTCTGCGAACTCTCCCATCCGGTGAAGTCGAGTTTGAGAGTGACAGCGACTCTCGTTTCTTGATTCGCCCGTTGTTCAAAAAAATCGAGTTCAAACTCAAGTGTATCGCCGCGGAAAAATACCCTGAAGTTCAAGTTGCATCGACCGACGCATACTTCGAGATTCCGCAAAAGGATCTGCTGGAGATGATCTCACAAACCATTTTCGCCATTTCCGACGATGAAACGCGATACTACATGAACGGAGTATTCCTCGAGAACACCGACGGAAAACTCGTTATGGTCGCGACCGACGGGCGCCGTCTCTCGTTAATTGCAAAGAGTCCCGAAAACCCCGTGATCGAATTTCCTGGCATTATCATTCCACCAAAAGTCCTCGCGCTGATCCGTAAACTCGCGTCGGGTGAAGGTCTGATAAAAATCGCCGTGACAGAAAAAAGCATTTTCTTCGAGTTCGATAATCAAAAAATATCTTCCGCGCTAATCGAAGCCCAGTTTCCGAACTACCAACGCGTTATTCCTCAGAACCAGGATCACTCGGCCGTTGTCAAGAAAAACGACCTCTTTGAAGCTCTGCGCCGGGTTTCATTGCTTGTCGAGAAATCTCGCCGGGTGTACGTACAGCTTTCGAACGACGTGATGACAATCAAGTCGGATGAGAGCGAACTCGGCGTTGCAACTGAGGAGATTTCCTGCGCGTACACGGGACCCGAAACGACTCTTGCGTTGAACTTCCAGTATCTCGTGGATCCACTCCGCGTTATGGACAGCGATGACGTGACGATCATGTTTACCGAACCGAGCAAAGCCGTAAGCCTCAACTCGGTTCCCGAGAAGGAATATTTCCATATTGTGATGCCGATGCAACTGAACTAGGCGTGGGTTTTACCAGGTTCCGGCTTCACAACTTCAGGAATCTCCGTGACGGTTCCGTGAACGTCGACGGACCCGAAGTTTTTCTCGTCGGTCAGAACGGTCAAGGAAAATCCAATTTCCTGGAAGCAGTGTATCTCGTGAGCTATGGAACATCGTTCAGAACGAACAAAGACGAGGAGTTGTGCACGATCGACCATGACGAGATGGCCGTTGTAGCGTGGACCTCGCGAGCCGACGAGTCCGATGTTGCCGTATACTTCCAGGACAAAAAAAAGCGAATCGAGATCGACGAAAAAATAATCCGCGATCGCAAAGACCTGATCTATAACGTGCCGTGTATTGTTTTTTGTCACGGTGACATGGCCTTTGTCTCCGGTTCTCCTGACATGCAGCGTTTCTTCTTTGATCAAACGCTCACGTTGCACGACACCGAATATCTCGAGTTACTGCGGCGTTACCGAAAGACTCTTAAACTCCGAAATATTTCGCTCAAGGAGAGGCGGTACGACCTGCTCGAGGTGTACACCGAACACCTTGCCGAGACCGGCATTCGCGTCCAAGAGGCACGCGCAAAACTCGTAGACGAATTTTCGCTCTCGTTTTGTGAGTTATACCGCAACGTTTCTGGTGTCTCGAGTTCGCTTTCGATACGATATCGACCGTCGTGGCGATCGGCGCGTACCTCCTCCGACGTGCTCGAGATAATGCGTGAGAAAGATGATGCAGATCGGGTGTACGGCACAACGACAACCGGGCCGCACCGCGACAGGTTTGTCTTCCACCACGACAACACCGAGTTCATGAAAATCGCCTCAACAGGACAAATCAGGCTTGCGGCGCTCGCGCTGCGCGTCGCTCAGGCGCGTTTTTTTTCGCTGAGAAGGCGCCGAAAACCGGTCTTGTTGCTCGACGACGTCCTTCTCGAACTCGACGCAACGAAAAGACTCCGTTTTTTCGAGAATCTGCCGGAGTACGATCAAGCCTTCTTCACTTTTCTACCGAACGAGCCATTTCACGAGTACCGAAAAAATGATACGATCGTGTATACCGTCACGGACGGGAAGATCGAATGAAACAAGGGAACACCGAACCATACAAGGCAGCAGATCTTGTCTCCGCGTTTTTTCGTTCCGTCGGAATCAACGACGAGAAAGGGTACTCGGCGTTTTTTTCGCGGTGGGAGTCGATCGTCGGCACGGACCTGGCAGCGCATTCCCGCGTCGTCGACGTGAAGAACGGATCGATCGTCGTACAGTTTGATCACCCGGGTTGGATGCAAGTTTTTCACGCGTCGAACCAAAAAATACTCAAACGAATCACCGAGGCGTTTCCGAAAATCGAGGCGAAGACGATACATATGCGTCTCGTCGAGTCTTTGGCCGACAGCGCGCCGGTCCAACCACATCTCGATTCGAGAAGATCTGCCACTCAACACGAAGAACCCCGCAACGAAAAATCCGCAGATGTCGCGTCCACGAACGATCATCCCATGGATCCAATTGAACGGATCGAAAGCGAGTCGCTCAGGTCGTCTCTCGAAAGCCTGCGCCAAAGTATCGACAAACGTGTTCGCTAGTTTTTCCTGTGATTGGGTTCGGTTGACAGAGCCTACGCCGATTCGTATACTACGGGCCTCTTAAATTATGATCAGGAGAATAGCGCCATGAAACGCACATATCAACCGAGTAGAAGGAGGCGCAACCGACGATTTGGATTCCGTGCCCGCATGAAGACGCGGGGCGGAAGACTCGTCTTGAAGCGCCGTCGTGCGAAAGGTCGCACGAAATTGACCGTAGCGGATGAAAAAAAGCCTTTCTAAGGCTGAAAGACTGTCGCGTCGACGCGACATAAGATCGGTTTTTTCGTCGGGACGAACGATTCGAACCACAGGGATGCACATTCGGTTTCGAAAGAACGGATTGGGCATGAACCGGGTTTTGATCGCACCTACACGTAACTTCGGGCGGGCAGTCGACAGAAATTACGTTCGTCGTGTGGGGAGAGAGCTGTACAGAAATCATAAACATCTGTTGAAAACGGGTTACGATATCGCGCTCGTTTTTTTCCCCGGTAAGTACTCGTTTGCCGATCGTGCGCAACAGTTTATGTTATTATGCGAGAAGTCCGGTCTGTGTGGTGGGACTTCTTCGGACTGTGAAATGTGATTCCCACCGTTTTGCGGTGCGGTGCAGGAGAATAAATGGAAAAACGGACATTACTGGCCGTTGTTTTATCAGTGATTGTCATTTCGGTCGGTTTCATGATTCAAAACATGATGTATCCGCCGATCGAGCCGGACGCAGTGAGAACGGCGCCGGCACCCGTCGATGAGACCTCAGACTCCCCCGCGGTACCGGCGCCGGTTCGGATCGGAGAGATTCTACCGGTACCCGACGACGAAGCGGTTGAACGCGAAATTCTTTACCACGGAACACCAACTCGGCCGCAAATGCTCGATATTACCTTCACTACCGTCGGCGGTGCCGTGACGTCGATCGAGCTGCCCCGACATCGCGACGGCGATCGGCCGGTCGAGATGTTGATCAGAAGCTCAGAGGACCAATCGGCGTTCAACATCTTTTTTGGCGGTCCGGAGGGCACTCCTACCGACGTGCCGTTTCATTACCGCACCATATCCGAACACGTTCACGAGTTTTACCGCGATTTCTACGTCGCAGGCTCGGAGGAAAAACCGTTTACCGTTATCAAGAGATACACCTTTCACCCGCAAGAGTATCTCTTCGAAATTTCGATTACTGTGCGCAATAGCGTAAACGAACAGCTTCCGCTTGATCCAGAAAGAGCCTACACGCTTCAGTTCGGCCCGCAGATCGGCCCGCCGTTCACCGATCTCGACGGCCGAAACGAATTTCGGCGTTTCCATAAATACGAAGATGGTCGACGACGGAACGTGAATGTTCAGAACAACCGGTTTGTCGAGGAAACCGAGCGCGTCGGTTGGGCCGCAATCGCAGGGAAGTACTTCACCGCGATCGCGATTCCCGATACAACGCTTTACCGGATCCGGTACTCTGCCGTGGCACCCGAGGGTCTTTCAGACGCGGCGTCGCTGTACCTTACGCGTCCGGGGATTCGGAGCTCTACGAACACCGACGTTTTCAGGTTCTACATCGGTCCGAAGATCACCGAAGCGTTGGATCCGTTCAACGACGGGAATAACGCGTTCGGAATCAGAAACGCAAATCTCGACGCAGTAGTCGACTCGAGGCCGTTGCTCGGGTGGCTCGAGAACATTCTTAAGTTCATCCTTCAGCTCATCTATCGCGCGGTACCGAACTACGGTATCGCGATCATAATCCTCACGATTATCGTGAAAGTGGCGACGATTCCGTTGACGAACAAGAGTTTTCAGTCGACGAGTCGGATGCAAGAGATCTCTCCGAAGATAAACGCCCTGAAAGAGAAGCATAAGGACAATCCGACCAAGATGAACCAGGAGATGGCGGCGCTGTACAAAAAAGAGGGCGTTAACCCTCTTGGCGGCTGTCTTCCGATGTTGCTTCAGTTTCCTTTCTTTATCGCGATGTTCGGTCTGTTCAACAACCACTTCGACCTGCGTGGCGCGCAGTTCATCGCCGGTTGGATCAACGACCTATCGGCTCCCGAGTCGATATGGGATTTCGGCGGAATGACGATACCGCTACTCGGCTGGAACGATCTGCGGTTGCTACCGATAATTTTTGTTGGTACACAGATTATCTCGAGTCGGCTGATGCAGAATCCCGGCCAGACCGGCGGTCAGATGAAGATGATGCAGTACGCGATGCCGATCGTGTTTTTCTTCATTCTGTACAACATGCCGTCCGGGCTACTCGTCTACTGGATTTTCTCGAACGTTCTCCAGGCCGGGCATCAGGTCTATATGAACAAAATCCGGCAGAAGAAGGCATAACGGACAACTTTTTTCGGGCTCCCCCGACCGAGGGGAGCAGGAGCGACATATGACACGAGAATTTGAAGGAAAAACCGAGAAGGAGGCGATCGACAACGCGGTCGCTGAGCTTGGGCTCGAACGTGATGAGTTCGATATCGAAGTTGTCGATACTCAAAAAACCGGGTTCCTAAACTTGAAAAAGAGCGTCAAGATCCGTGTTCATCTGACGGACAAATTCACGGCGGTCCACAACGCTGATCCGGAGAACGACTTCGAGCACGGCATTATCGATTTCGTCCGAACCGTGACCGAGATGATGGGTTTTCCCGCTAATTCAAAGATCATCTACCGCGAGCCCGGCAAGATCGGGATACGGTTGGACTCGCAACACTCGGGCATCCTGATCGGCCGGAAGGGCAAAAACCTCGACGCGTTGCAGTTGCTGGTTAATGTTGTCGCCGGACGACTCGACGGTTCGACCAAGGTCGTAATCGACAGCGAGAATTACCGTTCGCGACGCGAAGAACAACTTATCAGGATGGCGCAAAAAGTCGGCGACGAGGTCAAGAGGAGCCGGAGTTCGCGGCTCCTTGAACCGATGAATCCGTTTGAACGGCGACTTATCCATAAGACCCTAAACGACATAGAAGATATCGCCACGAAGAGCGAGGGTGATGGTCTGTATAAGCAGGTTCGTATTTACTACAAGGGTGTTGGGCAAACATAGAGCACTGTTAACAACCTGTGGACAAAATATGAGAACCGCCCGACCGGGCGGTTTTTTGGTATCGGGGCATACAGATTTGCGTTCGAAATACTCAATATTAAACACTTTTTAGACTTAATTGGACGTCTCGGAATAGAGCCTTGAGGCGATTCTGCTTGTGAGCACTCTGTGGATAACTTGCGGGAAATCCACCGTGTCAAGAGCGTATACGATGAATTTCTCGCTCCGGATCCGAAACAAGTGCTTCAGCACGGTGTTGTCAGTGAGCGCTTGACGGGATATAATCCCGCATGGCGCCGGAAATGAAACTCCCTCCCCTTTTTGATTGGCACTGCGAAAACGGCGCTCGATTTACCGAGTTCGCGGGTTGGAAGATGCCGTTGCAATACGCGGCCGGTCCAATCGCCGAGCACCGCGCGGTTCGGTCTTCAGCTGGTCTTTTCGACATATCTCACATGGGACGATTACTCTTTACCGACGACGCTACATCGCATCTGCTCGATCGGCTCATCTCGAGTGATATCTTGAACCTTCCCGAC
Source organism: Spirochaetaceae bacterium (assembly GCA_007695285.1). GTDB lineage: Bacteria > Spirochaetota > Spirochaetia > DSM-27196 > PXBQ01 > PXBQ01. The sequence goes on from REEC01000181.1 coordinate 16,076, forward strand.
GGCGGAACCCGATACGGTTTGTTGTGTCGAGACGACGGTGGGATACTCGACGACGTATTTGTGTACCGCCATGGCTCCGAGTTCACCGTTGTCGTCAACGCCGCGAATACGCAGAAAGCCGTCGAGTGGATCGGTTCTCACGCCGGGGGTTCTGTGGAGATGCACGACGCGACCGCCCGAACGTGTATGTTTGCGCTTCAGGGCCCGAGCGCGTTCTCGATTCTCGCCGCGCTCGGCCGGCCGGATTTCGAACAGCTCGAGCGTTTCGCGACGACGCGGACCACGCTCGGCAACACGCCCGTTATCGTCGCGCGTACCGGGTATACCGGCGAGGACGGGGTCGAGTTGATTCTCGATACATCGGCCGCGCCGTTCGTCTGGGAGTCGATACTCGACGCGGGCAGGACGGCCGGAGTTGACGTTTCGCCGATTGGCCTCGCCGCCCGTGACAGCCTGCGCTTCGAGCCCGGGTTTCCGCTGTACGGTCACGAACTCGATGAGACGATCGTGCCGCCCGAGGCGCTCCTGAAATGGGCGTGTGATTTTTCGCGCGACTTCATCGGGCGCGATGCGATTCAACGGAAGATCGACGCCGGGTTGGACCGCAAACTCGCGACGGTCGTGATGGAGGAGAAGGCCGTGCCGCGACACGGGTACGCGGTATCCGGAGAGAATGGCGAAGAAATCGGCGTCGTGACGAGCGGCATGTATGCACCGACGCTTGATGTTTACGCCGCGAACGTTCTCGTGAGCGCCGAGCACACCCGCCGCGACACGAGACTATTTATCGACATCCGTGGAAGCGCGTACGCTGCACGGGTTGTTCGCCGACCGTTGTACACTCCCGCGTATCGCGCGTAAAATCAATTAGGATCGCTTCATTGGCAATAAAACCGGATAGAAAACACGGGGCGAAACCCTGAGGAGGCAAAAATGAAATTTGATTCTAATGTACGGTACGGAAAATCGCATGAATGGGCGCGAGAAGACGGCGATGCCGTCGTGTGCGGGATTTCCGACTACGCCCAAGACAGCCTTGGCGATGTCGTGTTTGTCGAGTTGCCCGATCCCGGTAAGTCGATAGACGCAGGAGCGGTTTTTGGGGTAGTCGAGAGCGTCAAAGCGGCGAGCGATGTCTATATGCCGATTGCCGGCGAGGTTCTCGAACACAACAAGGCGCTCGCCGATAATCCCTCTTTGGTAAATGAAGACCCTTTCGGTGCCGGGTGGTTGATCAAGATAAAACCGAAAGACGTCTCGCAGCTCGAGTCGCTGATGTCGGCCGATGAGTACGAGACGTTCACGCAGAATCTCGACGAATAAAACGATATGGCGTACATATCCAACACTCCCGACGATGTCCGCGTAATGCTCGGCGCGCTCGGACTGAATAGTTGCGACCAACTCTTCGACGATGTACCGGAACACCACCGTTTCCCGAAGATCGATTTGAAACCCGAGTTGTCCGAAATGGACACCCTCGCGGTGCTGTCGGAACACGCCGATCGGAACACGCCCGCGAGCTCGTTGTCGTTTCTCGGCGGCGGTGCGTGGAACCACTTCATTCCGTCGGTCGTCGACGCTCTGGCATCGCGCGGTGAGTTCACGACGTCGTACACGCCGTACCAGGCGGAAGTCAGCCAAGGGACCCTGCAGGCGCTGTTCGAGTACCAGAGCCTCATCGCCGAGTTGACCGGCATGGACGTCGTGAACGCGTCGCACTACGACGGTGCTACCGCCGTTGCCGAAGCGGCTTTGATGAGTGTTCACGCCTCGCGAGATGCCCGGAAAAAGATTGTCCTGTCGCGTGGAGTTCACCCGTACTGCCGGTCGGTGACGCGCGCGTACCTTGACGCGATGGACGCAATCGTCGTCGGTGACGATCTTGACCACTCGCCCGGCGAACTCGCCGCTCAGTGCGATTCGCAGACGGCGTGTCTTGTCGTGCAGTTCCCGGACTTTTACGGCCGCACTTTCGATCTTGACGGTCTCGCCGAGACGGTGCACGCCGCCGGAGCGCTGCTCGTCGTTCACGTCGACCCGATTGCGCTCGGTCTGTACAAGGATCCCGGTTCGCTGGGAGCCGATATCGTAACCGGAGAAGGACAACCGCTTGGGATCCCCGTTTCTTTCGGCGGCCCGTATCTGGGGATTTTCGCGTGCCGCACGCCTCTTATCCGGCGTATGCCCGGGCGGCTCGCCGGAGAGACGCTCGATTCCAAAGGGCGTCGGGGTTTCGTTCTCACGCTCAACACGCGCGAGCAACACATCCGTCGCGAGAAAGCGACCAGCAACATCTGTACGAATCAGGGGCTGATGGCTTTGCGCGCGGCGATTTATCTCTCGGCTATGGGCCCGACCGGTCTTCGAGAGGTCGCAGAGTTGTGTTATCACCGCGCGAACTACGCGGCACACCAGATTGCCGGGTTGCCTGGGTTCACGGTAGACTTCACGACGCCGTTCTTCAAGGAGTTCGTCGTCACGTGCCCGATCGAGGCCGAAAGCCTCGTCGAGATGCTGCTTCCCGAACGGATTCTCGCGGGTGTTCCGCTCTCGCGCTTTGAGCCGGGGCGTGCGAACGACCTTCTCGTCGCGGTCACGGAGATGAACTCCAAGACGTCGATCGACACGTTCATCGAGGCCTTGTCCCGGGTCGCTTCGGTGAACGGAAAGGAACAAGGAGCGCGATGATGAGACAATCTCTTCCACCGCTTTTATGGGAGACGTCGCGGCCGGGAAAACGCGCGACGTGGTTTTCCGAGTGCGACGTACCAAAAACCGAAATCCCGAGTGGCTTGATTCGCGACGACGCCGCGCGCCCAAATCTGCCGGAACTGTCGGAACTTGACGTCGTCCGGCACTTCACGCAGTTGTCACAGACGAACTACGCGATCGATACGACGTTCTACCCGCTCGGCTCGTGTACGATGAAGTACAACCCAAAGCTCAACGAAGCCGTCGCGAGCATGCGGGGTTTTGCCGCACATCACCCATTGGCGCCGGTCGCGGCGAGCCAAGGATCTCTCGCGGTTCTGTACGAACTGCAGGAGCAGATCAAGGAAATCGCCGGGTTCGCAGCCGCGTCGCTTCAACCCGCTGCGGGGGCGCAGGGTGAGCTCGCGGGCGTGTTGATGATCCGCGCGTATCACCGCGACCGGGGTGACACAAAAAGGACACGAATTCTGATCCCCGACAGCGCGCACGGCACAAACCCGGCGACGGTCACTATGTCCGGCTTCACGGCCGTCGAGATTCCGTCGGACCGGGAAGGCAACGTCGATCTCGAGGCGCTTCGGCGTGAGTGTGACGACACCGTCGCGGGTCTGATGATCACGAACCCGAACACCCTTGGACTGTTCGAGTCGCGAATCGAAGAGGTAATTTCGGCGGTTCACGACTGCGGCGGTCTCGTGTACGGAGACGGCGCGAACATGAACGCGATTCTCGGAGTCGTCCGGCCCGGCGATCTTGGCATCGACGTGATGCACTTCAACTTGCACAAGACGTTTTCGACGCCGCACGGCGGCGGAGGGCCGGGCGCCGGCCCGGTCGGGGTCGGAGAAAAGCTCAGACCGTTCCTTCCGGGACCGATCGTGGAACGAACCGGCGACGCGTTCTGCTTTCACACCCCCGAAAAGACGATCGGGCGGCTCAAGGCGTTTCACGGTAACTTTGGAATGCTGCTGCGCGCGTTCACGTACATCCTTGTGCACGGCCCCGAGGGGTTGCGCGCGATTGCCGACAACGCGGTTCTCAACGCGAACTACCTGAAGAAACTCATCGAAGAGACGTACCCCGTCCGGTACCGACGACCGTGCATGCACGAGTTTGTCGCGACGCCGCCCGATGCCGACGGCGTGCACACGATGGACATCGCGAAAAGGCTGCTCGACTACGGTTTCCACGCGCCGACGGTGTACTTTCCGCTGATCGTGAAAGAAGCGCTCATGATCGAGCCGACCGAGTCGGAAGGACGTGAAACGCTCGAGCTTTTCGCAGAGGCGCTGCTGCAAATCGCGCGCGAAGCGTCGGAGACGCCCGAGACCGTCACGTCTGCCCCCGTCACGACACCCGTCTCTCGGCTTGACGAGGTACGCGCGGCTCGGCACCCGGTCCTGCGGTACCGCAGCCGATCGTAGTGGTCCGACGGACGTTACGGCGCCGTCGGTGCCGCGGTTGTAGCGCGGACGGGATTTCGCTATATTAGGCCGATGAAACACTCAGGTTTTGATTTTCAGGTAAAAGACATAAAACTGGCCGAATGGGGCCGCAAGGAACTCGACATCGCCGAGAAAGAGATGCCGGGCCTTGTCGCGACGCGCGAAAAGTATGGACCCGCGAAACCACTCGCGGGCGTCCGGATCGCGGGTTCTCTTCACATGACGATTCAGACCGCCGTCCTGATCGAGACGCTCGTCGAGTTGGGCGCCGACGTCCGGTGGTCGAGCTGCAATATCTTCTCGACGCAGGACCACGCGGCGTCCGCGGTCGTCGTCGGGCCTCCGTCGCGCGCCGGCACCGAAGAGCGCCCCGCGGGTGTACCGGTATTTGCGTGGAAGGGTGAGACGCTCGAGCAGTACTGGGATTTGTTGTACAAAACGATGTGTTTCCCCTCGACGCAAACGGGGAAGACGCTCGGGCCACAACTCGTCGTAGACGACGGTGGCGACGCGACGCTCATGATTCACATCGGCTACCAGGCTGAGACCGATCCATCGGTCCTCGACAAGACAGACGTGACGCCCGACGAGAAGGCGCTTTTCGCGCTGCTCAAGCGGGTTCTCAAAGAAGACCCGCGGAAATGGCACGATACCGTCGAGGCGTGGCGTGGGGTCAGCGAGGAGACGACGACCGGCGTTCATCGACTCTACAAGATGAGCAAGGAAGGTTCGCTTCTTGTTCCCGCGATCAACGTGAACGATTCGGTCACGAAGAGCAAGTTCGACAACCTGTACGGCTGTCGAGAGAGTCTGATCGACGGAATCAAGCGCGCGACCGACGTCATGATCGCGGGCAAGGTCGCCGTCGTGTGTGGATACGGAGACGTCGGCAAAGGCTGCGCTCAGAGCTTGCGCGCGATGGGCGCACGCGTCGTCGTCACCGAGATCGACCCGATTTGCGCACTTCAGGCCGCGATGGAAGGATACTCGATCAAGACGGTCGAAGAAACCCTCGGAACAGGCGACATCTACGTGACGACAACGGGTAATCGCGACGTGATCACCGCTGACCACATGGCACGGATGAAAGACCAGGCGATCGTCTGCAATATCGGCCACTTCGACAACGAGATTCAGATCGAGAAGCTCAGCCAGTGGCCCGGAATCGAACGGATCAACGTGAAACCCCAGGTCGACAAGTACGTCTACCCCGACGGCCACTCGATCATCCTGCTTGCCGAGGGGCGTCTCGTGAATTTGGGATGTGCGACCGGACACCCGAGTTTCGTGATGTCGAACAGCTTCACGAACCAGGTTCTCGCGCAGATAGACCTCTGGGAACATAAAGACAGCTACGCTCCGGGCGTCTACACTCTGCCGAAACACCTGGATGAAGAAGTCGCGCGGCTTCACCTCGAAAAGATCGGCGCGAACCTCACGACGCTCACCTCCGAGCAGGCCGAGTACATCGGCGTCGATCCGATGGGCCCATACAAACCCGACCACTACCGGTACTGAGTACCGCCGTAATCAGGAGTTCACCGATGGATAAACGAAAATTTCTTTTCACGTCCGAGTCCGTCAGCGAAGGGCATCCCGATAAACTGTGCGACCAGGTCTCCGACGCCGTGCTCGACGCGTGCCTTGCCGACGACCCGCAGTCCCGAGTCGCATGCGAGACGTTCACGACCACCGGGCTGGTGCTCGTCGGTGGTGAGATCACGACTCAGACGTACGTCGATATCCAGGAGATAGCGCGCGGTGTCGCGAAGAAAATTGGGTACGATCACGCAGAGTACGGTCTCGATTACGAGAGCATGAGCGTGATGAACGCGATTCACGCGCAGAGCGCGGACATCTCGCAAGGTGTCTCGGGCGACGGCTTGTACAAAGGCCAACAGGGCGCGGGTGACCAGGGCATGATGTTCGGGTACGCGTGCCGTGAGACCCCGGAGCTCATGCCCGCGCCGATCATGTACGCGCACAAAATCCTCATGCACGCGGCTACCGCTCGCAAAAACGGTGCGATAACGTGGCTGCGTCCGGACTCAAAAAGCCAGGTGACGATCCAGTACGACGGGCATACGCCCGTGCGAATCGACACGGTCGTCGTGAGCCACCAGCACGACGACAACGTCGCGCGCGACGAACTCACCGAGACCGTCATCAAACGGATCATCAAGCCGGTACTCGAGCCGACCGGGTTACTCGATGAAACGACAAAGTACTTCATCAATCCGACCGGTCGTTTCGTGATCGGGGGTCCACACGGTGACTCCGGCTTGACCGGTCGAAAGATCATCGTCGACACGTACGGTGGTATGGGGCGACACGGCGGCGGCGCGTTCAGCGGCAAGGATCCCAGCAAAGTTGATCGGTCGGCAGCGTACATGGCGCGTTACGTTGCGAAGAATATCGTCGCCGCCGAGCTCGCCGAACGGTGCGAGGTGGAACTCGCGTACGCGATCGGCGTACCGTTTCCGGTGAGCATCATGGTCGAGACGTTCGGCACCGCCGCCGTCCCTGAAGAAAAAATTGAGGCCGCGGTTGCAAAGGTGTTCGACCTCACGCCCGCGGGGATCATCGCGACTCTCGATCTCAAAAGACCAATCTATCAAGAGACCGCGACATACGGTCACTTCGGCCGCGAAGAGTTCTCGTGGGAAAAAACCGATAAGGCCGCCGATCTGCAGACCGCCGCGTCGTAACGGCGAACGGCTTAAACGTCGCGCACAATCCGTGTCAATTAGATTTTTCGTCGCTTGTATCGTTGCTCGCACGAGTCTGTTTCGGTATATTTTCTGGCATGAACGATAATCAGACGCGTACCACGCCTTTTTCACGTGAGTTCATCGAGAGATTGACTGAGAAATACCCCACGCCGTTTCACATTTACGATGAGCGAGCGATACGCGAGAACGCCCGGCGCATGAACGCCGCTTTCTCGTGGGTTCCCGGTGGATATAAGAACTACTTCGCGGTTAAAGCGCTGCCGAACCCCGCAATAATGCAGATCGTCCGAGACGAGGGCATGGGGTTTGACTGCAGCTCGATGGCGGAACTCGCTCTGTGTGAGAGGCTCGGTGTGTCGGGTGAGGAGATCATGTTCACTTCGAACGATACGCCGGCGGCCGAGTACCGGAAAGCTCGTGAACTCGGCGCGATCATAAATCTCGACGACATCACGCACGTGCCGTTTCTCGAACGGACCGCCGGGTTCCCCGATCTCATCTGCCTCCGGTACAATCCCGGGCAGTTGAGACAGGGAAACGCGATCATCGGAAAACCCGAAGAGGCGAAGTACGGCTTCACGCGCGAACAGTTGATCGCCGGATACGCTGACGCCAAGAAAGCCGGCGCGAAACGATTCGGGCTGCACACGATGGTCGCTTCGAACGAGCTCGATCCCGAGTATTTCGTCGAGACCGCTGCGATGTTGTTCGACCTTGTCGTCGAGATCCACAAGAAGACAGGAATCAAGATGGAGTTCGTGAATCTCGGCGGTGGGGTCGGAATCCCATATCGTCCGGATCAGACCGCCGTCGATCTCGAGCGTGTCTCCCGCGGTGCCCACGACGCGTATCGGGCCAGTATCGAGAAGAACGAACTCGCCCCGGTTCGGATCGTCTCGGAGAACGGCCGCGTCGTGACCGGCCCGTACGGATATCTTGTCTCGCGCGTGATTCACACGAAGGACACGTACAAGAAGTACGTCGGACTCGACGCGAGCATGGCAAACCTGATGCGTCCCGGTATGTACGGCGCTTACCACCATATCACCGTGTTGGGCAAAGAGAATACGCCGCGCGACGTCATGTACGACGTCACCGGCAGTCTCTGCGAAAATAACGACAAGTTTGCGATCGACCGCGCGCTTCCGCGCGTCGAGATCGGCGACTTCGTCGCAATCCACGATACCGGAGCGCATGGCCACTCGATGGGGTTCAACTACAACGGGAAGCTGAGGTCGGCCGAGTTGCTTCTCCGGCCCGACGGCACGGTCGAGATGATCCGACGCGCCGAGACGCTCGACGACCACTTTGCGACCCTCGACGTGTAGCCGGCTTTCGGTTTGGACATCGCCTCGCCATTCCGGTAGTATGGCGTATGCGAATTGAGGCGGTGTACAAACCCGGAGTTACCGACGGCCGCGCGACGCGGATCGCGAATGAGCTCTCTCTCGACCTCGGAATCCCGGTTGAAGTCGCGTACTACGATGTGTACTTTGTCCTGCGCGATGGATTCACCGCAAAGCATGCAGAGTCGATTTTTCTCGATCCGGTTGTCCAAAACATTCGGATCGACGCCGTGCCTTCGACGAGTAAGTGCGACGTCTGGGTTGAGGTTGCGTACCGACCGGGGGTCACCGATACCGTTGCCTTGACCGCGCACGAAGCGATCACCGTGATGCTCGACGATACGACCGAGACGAGCGTTTCGACGGCGCGCGGTTACGCGGTAACTTTTGCCGATGCGATCGACGACTCCGAAGACCTCACACCGATTTCCGACCGTATCGTCGCGTACCTTCACAACCCGTTGATCGAGTCGGCGGTCGCGATCACGCGGAACGCGTGGAACGCCGGCCGGCGCCCACCGAGCTCGGCCGCGACCGTCGTTCCGACCGAAATACCCGACGTCGTAACGTACGACCTCGCGCAAGCCGACGACTTGGAGCTCGAGCGTCTGTCTCGGACGCGACTGCTCGCGCTCACACTTCCTGAAATGAGAGCGATCCGCGACCACATTGCCGGAGCCGCCGAAAAACGGCGTTCGGTCGGAGTACCGACGGGTATCACCGACGTCGAGCTGGAACTCATAGCGCAAACCTGGTCCGAGCACTGCAAGCACAAGATTTTTCAGGCGCGCTTTGAGTACACCGTTGACGGGGAAACCCGAGTGGTCGACGGGTTGTTCCGGACGTACATCCGCCAAACCACCGAACAGCTCGCCTCGACGCGTGACGACCTTCTGTCGGTATTTCACGATAACTCGGGAGTCGTCGCGTTCGACGACGAGACCGTTGTGTGCATGAAGGTCGAGACGCACAACTCTCCGTCGGCGCTCGACCCGTACGGCGGCGCGATCACCGGCATCGTCGGCGTGAATCGTGACATCCTCGGCACCGGGATCGGCGCACGCCCGATCCTGAACACGAACGTTCTGTGTTTCGGTTACCCGGACACGAAGGATGTTCCCGAGGGTTTGCTTCCGCCACGGCGCGTGATGGCTGGGGTGCATCGCGGGATCGTCGACGGGGGAAACCAGAGTGGGATCCCGGTGGTCGGCGGAGCGTTTCTGTTCGATGACTCTTTCGTCGGAAAACCGCTCGTCTTTTGCGGAACCGGCGGCGTGTTGCCGCGTATCGTGAACGGTAAGCCGTCTTGGGAGACCACGATCGAGCCTGGCGACGTCGCGGTGATGCTCGGCGGGCGGATCGGCAAGGACGGGATTCACGGCGCGACGTTCTCGTCGCTCGGCCTCGATGAGGACTCTCCGACCTCCGCCGTTCAGATCGGCGACCCGATCATCCAGCGCAAAATGACCGATCTGCTTCTCGAGGCGCGCGATCGTGGCCTGTATCGCGCGTTGACCGACAACGGCGCGGGTGGGCTTTCGTCGTCTCTCGGCGAGATGGCCGAGCGAGCCGGCGGAATCCGGATAGAACTCGACGGGTGTCCTCTCAAGTACCCCGGGCTTGCGGCGTGGGAGATCCTTGTCTCGGAGTCGCAAGAACGCATGAGCCTTGCGGTTCCTCCGGAGCGTCTTGGGGAGTTTCTCGCGCTCGCGGCAAAAAGACGCGTCGAGGCGAGCCGAGTCGGTGAGTTCACCGACTCAGGCGTGATCGATGTTTTTCACCGAGGAAGTTGCGTCGCGCACTTGCCGCTCGAGTTTGTGCACGGCGGTGTGCCGACTCTCGAAATTCCCGCGGTCTGGGTCCCGCCACACGAACGGCTTTCCGCGCCGCTCTCGGCCGACGCGGCGGTCGTCATCGTCGGCTCGGGAGCGCATGGGTCGGAATCCGTGCCCGAGGCCGCGCCGGCAGCCGAACAGTACCGGGAAACGGTGCTCGCGATCCTTTCGGAGCCGAACGTCGCGTCCAAAGAGGACCTGATCCGTCAGTACGATCACGAGGTGCAGGCCGGATCGGTTGTGAAGCCGTTCTGTGGTCCAGCTGCGGACGGGCCGACCGACGGCGCGGTGTATCGGCCGAAGTACGACTCTCGTAAGGGGATCACGATTACTCACGGGATCTGTCCACGGTACAGCCGGTACGACACGTACAGGATGGCGGCGTGCGCGGTCGATGAGGCGTATCGGGCGCACATCGCGTTGGGGGGCGATCCCGACGCCGCGTACGCGCTCGACAATTTCTGCTGGCCGGACCCCGTGCTGTCGGCCGAGACCCCGGACGGCGAGTACAAAGCCGCGCAGCTCATCCGGGCGTGCGAGGCGCTGTACGACTACTGCACGAGCTATCGCCTGCCGCTGATCTCCGGCAAAGACTCGATGAAGAACGACGCGCGGATGGGCGGAAAGAAAGTCTCGGTCTTGCCGACCCTTCTCATCACGCTGATCGGTACGATCCCGGATATCGCTCGGGCGGTTACGAGCGACTTCAAACGTCCGGGCGATGTTGTGTACCTCGCCGGACTCACTCGCGCTGAACTCGGCGGATCAGTCCTCGAGCAGCTTATCGCGAGAACGCGCGAGCGAGTAAATCTCGGTGAGGCGCCGCTGCCGCGCGTCGACGAGACCAGGCCGGTCTACCGTGCGCTGTTCGATGCGGTCAAGTCGGGGCTCATCGCGTCGATGCACGACGTTTCCGACGGAGGACTCGCCGCGTGTGTCGCCGAGTCCGCTCTTGCCGGCCGGGTCGGTGCCGAGATCCAACTCGACGATGTGCCGCGAGCGGTTGCGCCTGATCGAGCAGCGAACTGCTCCGAGCTGCTGTTCTCCGAGTCCGCGGGCCGAATCCTCGTCACGGCGAGTCCGGCCGACGCGACCGAATTTCAGAAAAGTGTTGCCGGGTTACCGGTTCAGCGGATCGGACGCGTCACCGACGAGTCTAAAATCCGATTTCTCGCCGGCGGTGTGAGTATCTGTTCCGTCGCGCTCGAAGCGGTCGAGAATGCGTGGAACGCCTTGAGAAACGGAGGAATTGAAGGATGAGCCGGTTGAAGCCTTTGGTCTGCGTGTTATCCGGAAACGGAATCAATGCCGACCGTGAGCTCGCACGCGCGTTCGGTTACGTCGGAGCCGACGCGCGACACGAACACGTTCAGGACGTTTTCAGGAATCCCGCGTTGCTCGACCGGTACTCAATTCTCGCGTTCCCGGGTGGTTTCTCGTACGGAGACCATCTCGGGTCCGGGCAGGTACTCGCGGCATTGTTCGCGCACGGAAGCGAGTCCGCAATCGAACGGTTCGTCGAGTCGGGAAAGCTCGTACTCGGCGTCTGTAATGGTTTCCAGGTCTTGACGAAACTTGGCGCGTTGCCGAACCTCGGGGGCGGCCGACACCGGCAAGCGTCGCTGGTCCACAACTCCGGTGGGACGTTCGTCGATGCTTGGGTCACTATCAAAACGAACGACTCGAACCCGTCGCCGTGGCTCACGGGTTTAGGCGAATTCGATGTCCCGATTCGCCACGGCGAAGGGCGGTTCGTCGCGCCCGAGCTGATCGACCGGATCGTCGGCGAGAACCACGTTGCTTTTACGTACACGGGAGGCAACCCGAACGGCTCGGAGCGGAACATCGCCGGGATAACCGATCCGACCGGGCGGATCCTCGGGATGATGCCGCATCCCGAAGCGTTCCTCTACCGCGAAAACCACCCGCGTTGGAGCCGTGAGACGTTGGCGCGGGAGAACGCGCTCGAGATATTTCGCAACGCGGTGAATTATTCGGGCGTTATTTGATTTAATCCGGTATTTTCCTTACTATATTTAACGAGGATATGAAGAACGTTATGCTTGTCGAAGCGGAAATATGGACAGTTGCACGAACGGACAAAGGCAATGCCGTACTCGTCAAACCTTTGGGGTCGGAGCGCGCGGTGCCCATTTTTATCGGGCCGCTTGAAGCCCAATCGATTTTGATCGGGCTGGGTAACGTGCCAATGCCGCGTCCGTTAACGCACGACCTGTTCATTTCGATCATGGAAAAGCTCAGCGTCACGGTCGACAGGGTGGAGATCACCGAACTCAAGGACGGTACGTTCTACTCGAGAATTCTGCTGAAACAGGGGATGAAGAAGATACCGGTCGACTCGCGCCCGTCGGATGCGCTCGCGCTCGCGGCACGCTTGCACTGTCCGCTGTACATCTCCGAGACCGTCGTCGATGAAGCCGGTGTCGCGGTGAATCTGATCGCAGAGGAAGAGGGCGACGTCGCCGTCAATGTCCAAGACGATAAAAAAACGACGCTTGAGGCCGAACTCAAACGTGCGGTCGACGAGGAAAACTACGAAGAAGCCGCGCGCCTGCGCGATCAGATTAACGACCTGTAACGTCGAGAAATACCGGGATCTGCTCTCACGGTTGTGTTTGAGTCACCGAATCGATCAGTCGAGTGAACTCCTTCATCCCTTCGTTTCCGATAAGGTGGTTTGAGAACACCGCGGTTTCGAACAGCACGATGATTCGATCGGTCCTCCCGCGGTGCGCCGGGAAGCTCGCGCCGAGTTTGTCACCATACTCTTCGGGCGTCTCGTGCCTGAGGTACGGAGTCCCTTTTTCGCGCGACCACGCCATCAGCCGGTAGAAGCGCTCGGAGATCTCGTCGAGTTCTTTTCTCTTCTCGCGCGAGACTCGACGACGTCCGATGCCCGCGATCGCGTTCGGGTCGGCCTCGGCGACGCGAACGCGTGCTCCACGACGACGCCGGTGTTTCAAACGGAACATCGTGAGACGCACGACCATCCGCACGTACCTTACGAACGCCGAAAAAGCTTTCAAGACCGTATCGTACGGCTTGAACCGTCGCAGTCGTTCCCGGAACGATGTCGAGAAAAATGGGATAATGAGAAAAACTACCGCACCGACGATCAAACCAAGATAAAATAAACGCCGGAGGATCAACAAGACCAGAAGCAGCCACGGTGCCGGTGTGCGTTCCTCATCGAGAGCGCGGAGCTCGTCGAGCATGCCCGGCCGGTCCAAACTCGGCGATACGGGTGCACGCGGAGGCGGTGCTTCCATCGGTTCCATCTCCGGAATCAACGACCGGAGCCACTCGAAAAACCGACCGATCGCCGAGAGCGGTAACAGTGCGCGGTTTGAGCTCACGATGAGCGCGAGAATTGTGGCGCCGGCGATCACGACGGCCGCGCTCTCGAGCCGCCGCCTGATTCGGTTGCTCGGCACCGGGATACCGTCGCCGTAGAAATTGAAGTCGTCCACAAATACGTTGATCGCGGCGGTGACGAAGAAGAACGTCACGCCGTACACGACGAAAAACGCCATCGTTCCGAGCCGGACTTGCCTGTCGAGTAGCCACGCGACGACAAACACGAGGATCGGGACGATATACAGCGCGGTTGCGATCGCACGGGCGCGTTTGAGGTCTCGGATCGTCTCGGTATTGAAGTCGTGTCCGCCTCGAAGCGCGTGCCTGAGATCCTCTCCGGACTTGCCCGCGACGGTAGCCAGAAAGTCTTCACGCTTGCGGAACGATGCGTGCACGTACAGCGTCACGAACCACGTGATCCCGGCGAACCCGCCGTTCATGAGGTTCAGGATCCTCGGCGCCCAGATCGGCTCACCGTCACCGATGAAGAGGGCGCCGGTCGCCAAGTACGCGACGCCGATCACGATCACCCCTTCGCGCAACCGCGCGAGTACTCCCGCGCGCTCCTCGAGTACGACGTTCCCCACTACGACCTCGGTGAGCGCCGCCAGGACGACGAGGATGTAAAAAAGCGGACCGGCGCCCGGAAAACCCGTGACGTCGGACACCAACGACCGGAGTACGATCGAAAACACGAGCGCGATCGACGTGCTGATCAGCGGATGAAGCGTCGATCGGTACCGGAACACGGTCTTGTTACTCGGCAATGAGTTTCTCCCCTTGTTCGGTAAGCCGGTAGATCGGAAACACCGGCGGCAGAGGTTTCATCGCGACTCTTTCGTCCGTGAAAAAAAACTCGAGTCGGGTACGGCGCGGGACGCTCGACGCGATGCGACTGAACTGCTCCGGCGTGAAGGCCGGCCCGACGTACATCACGCGCGTGCCGAATGCGTACTGCGTATTGGCGAACAGCCGTGCGATCGTGTCGATCGGTTCCGGGTTTATGTCGATCCGCGCGAGTGTTTCCATCACGACCGTCGATTGCCCCCCGACGGACGGAAGCGTCGGCATGTCGGTCGTCCCGCGGATAACTCCGGTCGTGATCAGACCGACGTCTTGTTTCTGCGCGATCGCGAAGTACGCGAGTGACGCCGCCGCTTCGATCGAACGTTCGGTGTTATGAAACCTGTTGCGTTGACGATAATCGGTCGCGGTAAGATTCAAAAGCACGAGGCACGGGGACGATACCGCGGGAAGGTACTGTATCGTGTGGAGAGTTCCCATTCGCGCGCTGACCTTCCACGCGATCGTCCGAAGCTCATCACCCGGGACGTACTCGCGGATCGACCGGTAACGCGTCATGTCCTCGTAGATCGGGTTTGCGACACGGATGCTGCCGGACGGCACGCCACGTTTCGTCGCGAGGTTCACCGGATAAACTCTCGGGTAGATCACGAGGGTGCCGGGTGCGCGGACCTCGTTCCACCACGGGAAAAGCCCGAGAGGATCTGCGAACCGAACCCGGATCGGGCCCATACTGTACAGGCCACGAAGATTTCCACGGATCGTGTACGAGAAGATGAACCGCTGCCGGCCGCGCAGCGTCGTGAGCAACCGGTTCCGGTCGGCGCCGTACAGGATGCCGATCGAGTCCGACACGGCGATGTATGGAATCGGCAGCCATGACCGATTCTCGACGACGATCTCGACTGTCGCGTCGACGTGTAGATACGTTTTCAGATTCGGGTGTTTCCTTTCTACCCGCAGATTCCGCCGCACGATCTCGCGGTACGCGTACGAAACGCTGACGATGATCATCACCATCGCCGCGGGCCATTGAAGCGCGTAGAAAGGGAAAAAAAAGTAGACAAACGCGGCGATGGTCATCACCGCTACGGCAGCGATCATTTCTTCTCTTTGAGAATCGGGACTTCGATGCGGTCGAGAATCGAGTCGACGATCATCTCCGGCGTGATCGCGCGAACCATCGCTTCGGCCGTGACGATCACGCGCTTTGAAAGGATTGCGGGTGCGAGCCGCTTCACGTCGTCGGGGACGACGAAATCGCGTCCCCGAATTGCCGCGAGAGCCTGCGCGGCCTTGTACAACGCGAGCGTCCCACGCGGCGATGCGCCGAGACGGACCGCCGTGTCGCGGCGTGTGGCCTCAACGATATCCATAATGTACTCGAAGACCTCGTCGGCGACGTGCACCGCGACGACGGACTTCTGGAGTTCAACGATGCCCTCGACGTCGGTAACGGGTTTCACGTCGAGTACCGGGTGCGTTACGCGACGCTGGTTCTCAACGATCGTCTGTTCGACCGCGCGAGTCGGGTATCCGATCCCGACCGAGAGGAGAAACCGGTCCTTTTGCGCCTCGGGAAGCGGAAAAGTGCCCTCGAACTCGACCGGGTTCTCGGTCGCGATCAGAAAGAACGGTTCCGGAAGCGGCATCCTCCGGCCGTCGATGCTTATTTGGTTCTCGGCCATTGCCTCGAGTAGCGCGGCCTGCGTCCTCGGTGTCGCTCGGTTGATCTCGTCGACGAGAACGATGTTCGATAGGATCGGGCCATCGCGGAACTGGAACGTCATGTCTTTCGGGTTGTAGACCGAAACGCCGAGAACGTCGGCCGGAAGAAGGTCCGGCGTGCACTGAATCCGCGCGAACTTTGCACCGATGCTCGAGGCGAACGCGCGCGCAAGGATCGTTTTGCCGACTCCCGGTACGTCCTCGAGAAGCACGTGTCCGCGACACAACAGCCCGACGATCAGCTTCTCGATGACGTCGCGTTTACCAAGAAAAACACCCTCAACCGAATTAACAAGCGCTTGCGCCCATTCCTGCACATTGTTCACAAATACCGCCTTAGGTTCGTGTCGAAAGCGGTAGTATACCACGCATGGCCCGCCGGAAAAACCGCCTCGTGAGAGTTGAATCCTTTCAATAATGGACTTTTCTCCGTATACTTAAGTCAGACGCCGCGGAGAGAGGGTTCATGAAATTCCCAGAGCTAGACCATTACATGACGGGGGTCGCCGTTCCCGTATCGGCGCTTCGGTCCGAAAAAAGTGCTGGAATCGGTGAGTTTGCCGATCTCCCCTTGCTCTCACGTTGGTGTCGGAGTGTTGGCTTGGAGGTAATCCAGATCCTTCCCGTGAACGACACGGGTGGAGATTCATCGCCGTACAGCGCCGTGAGCGCATTCGCGCTCCACCCCGTGTACACAAGAATCGGCGACCTTCCCGAACTCGATCAGCTCGGGCCCGACCGCGCGCGTCTTGAACAGATGATCGAAACGCTGCGCGTGGAGTGCGAGGCGCACAAGACAGTGCGCTACCGACACGTCACCGAGGAAAAGACTCGAATACTACGCGAGATCTTCCGCTTGACGGGGGACAAGACAACTCGATCGCGCGAATTCTCCGTGTGGGTCGAAAAGAACCCGTGGGTGATCGCGTACTCGGTGTTCAAGAATCTCAAAGACGTACACGGACAGAAACCGTGGACCGAATGGGACAGGCACCGCGACCCCGATCCTGCCGAGATCGCCCAGCTCTGGAGCTCGGGTGCCGATCGCGACGACTTGTTGTTCTACGCGTGGGTTCAGTACCGCCTCGAGGCGCAGCTCACCGCCGCGGCGCGCGCGCTCGAGAAAGACGGCGTCTACCTGAAAGGCGATCTGCCGATCCTCATGAATCAGGACAGCGCGGACGTGTGGGCCGACCGTCGCTTTTTCCGTACCGACTACTCGGCCGGTGCGCCGCCGGATATGTTCAGCGAGCTCGGGCAGAACTGGGGATTTCCGGTGTACGACTGGGACACGCTCGCGGCCACGGACTATGTTTGGTGGAAGAACCGACTTCGCCAAGCATCCAAGTTTTACCACGCGTACCGCATCGACCACGTACTTGGCTTCTTCAGAATCTGGGCAGTGCAAACGAAGAACGTTTCGGGTACGATGGGCGCCTTCTACCCGTCCGAAACTATTACGCACGATGATCTCTCTGCGATCGGGTTCGACGACGGGAGAATCGTTTGGTTGAGCGAGCCGCACATGAGCGGTGATTTTCTTCGCTCACGGCTTGGGGCGTCTTTTCCCGCGTGCCGTGACGCGTGTTTCGTGCAGCTGCCGGACGAGGATCTCTATCGGTTTTCGTCCGATATCGAAGGCGAACGCGATATTATCGGTCTCGGTCTCGAGCCGAACGAAACCGAGGTTCTTCTGGACGCGTTTCGCGACCGGGCGTTGATTCGGCTTGACGATGATACGTTTGCTCCCGCGTGGAAGTACGCCGACTGTACGCGGTTCGGTCAACTCGAGGAAGACGAGCGGTACCGGCTCGAAGGGCTGATCGCGTACAAGACAGCGGAGTCCGAGAAGAAATGGGAGAAGATGGGGCGCCGCCTTCTTGGTTTCATGAAGAAGTCGACCGACATGCTTACGTGTGCCGAGGATCTTGGCGTGATACCGCCGTCGGTGCCGACGACGCTCGAGAGCCTTGGAATCCTCGGCCTGCGTGTCCCGCGGTGGGCCCGACGATACAACACGCCCGGAGAGCCGTTCATTCCGGTTACCGAGTACGCGTTCCTGACGGTTTGCGCGCCGTCTGTACACGACACAAGCACGCTCCGCGGGTGGTGGCAAACGGACCCTACGCGCGAGGAGTTTTCGCTCGCACAGGGCGTCGTCGGTAAGGCCACCGCCACGTACGGGCCTACGACCGCGCAGGCCGTGTTGGCCGCGCTCATGAAGGCGCGGTCCGTTCTTGTGATCACGCAGATTCAGGATTATTTTGCGCTCGACGGGAAACTGACGTCCGACGACCCCGCCACCGAACGCATCAACGTGCCCGGAACGTACAACGAGACAAACTGGGTGTACCGAATTCCCGTGAGACTCGAGTATCTTGGCACACGAGACAACCTGAACAATCAGATCTCGGATCTGACGAGGACGAGGGCTTCGCGCGAGCTCGAGTGAAGCCGGACGCCTGGGAGGTAGCATGATCAACCCTGAAAGAAAGACTCCGACCGCGGGTTTCTTGTCGCGTGAATTTCCCGTTTCACGCAGGGCCCGAGATCGCTATAAATTCTGGGATAGCGTGTTCGCGGTGAGAGAGAACACCGCCCTCGGCGATACGCGCGCCGCTAGATCGCTTGCGTTCAGGATCAACCAGGTCCGGCGTCTTGCCGGTGAACACAAGAACCAGGTCTCGGCCGCGGATGTCAACGCGATGGGGTTAATCGACGAGATAACCCGCTATGTCTTCGGCCTATATCTCGAAGAAAACGGACGTGACCTCGTGGGCGAGCTCGATCAGTATCTGGCCGAGGCGGTCGGTCAAGCGACGGTCGACGCGGCTCTCGAGACGTATATCGATCTCTTCCCTCCTTCGTGTGTCTACAAAGGCGAGATCATGAAGTCTGATTACCTCGAACTCGACGATGGCCGTGAACTGGGCCGTCACGTCGCGCTGGAGGACATGCTCATTCTCTGGCTCACGAACATGAACCCAGCGAACAGACCGCTCCGTGAACTGTGCGACGACTCCGACCTAGCGGCGGCAACGCGATATCGTGATGTGATCGGCGGGATTCGCCGGTTTTTTGACCGGAAGCCGGTTTTTGGTCCCGATGATCAGGTAATAATCGAGATGCTGCGCTCGCCGGCCGTCTTGTACCCGGATTCGCTCTCCGCTCAGCTCGATTTTATTCGAACGCGATGGGGCGCGCTGCTCGGCAAGTTCGTTTTTCGCCTGCTCAGGAGCCTCGACCTCATAAACGAAGAGCACACCGCCAGGTTCGCGGGCCCTGGTCCGACCCACGTTTACCGGTACTCGCGAACGGCCGGTGAAGAGGAGAGGTTTTCTCCCGACAAGGACTGGATGCCACGTGTCGTTCTGCTCGCGAAGACGACGCTCGTGTGGCTGTCGCAACTGACGCGGACGTACGGGCGTTCGATCGATCGGCTCGACCTGATCCCGGACGAGGAACTCGACCGGATCGCGTCGTGGGGTTTCACCGCGCTGTGGCTGATCGGCATCTGGGAGCGAAGTCCCGCTTCGAAAAGGATCAAACACCTCTGTGGTAATCCGGACGCCGAAGCCTCGGCATACTCGCTGCTTGGGTACGAGATCGCCGAGTCCCTTGGAGGCTGGGGGGCGCTCGAAAACTTGCGCGACCGGTGTCGTGCGCGCGGGATTCGTCTCGCGAGCGATATGGTGCCGAATCACACCGGAATCGACTCACATTGGGTCGTCGAACACCCGGGCTGGTTCGTGCAGCTCCCGCATTCTCCGTTTCCAAATTACACGTTCACGGGCGAAAATCTCAGTCACAATCCCGGTCTCGGAATCTACCTCGAAGACCATTACTACGATCGTTCCGACGCGGCTGTTGCGTTCAAACGTGTCGATTTTGGGAGCGGTGAGGAGAGGTTCATCTACCACGGAAACGACGGTACTCACATGCCGTGGAACGACACCGCGCAACTCGACTTCCTGAAAGCCGAGGTTCGCGAGGCCGTGATCCAAACGATTTTGCACGTCGCGCGTAGCTTCCCGATCATCCGGTTCGACGCGGCGATGACGCTCGCGAAGAAACACATTCAACGCCTTTGGTATCCGGCCCCGGGTGCGGGTGGCGATATTCCGTCGCGTTCGGAGAACGGTCTGCCTGACGACGAGTTCAATGCTCGGTTGCCGAACGAGTTCTGGCGTGATGTCGTCGATCGTGTCGCTGCGGAGGTGCCCGAGACCCTGCTACTCGCTGAGGCGTTCTGGATGATGGAAGGGTACTTCGTTCGGACGCTTGGTATGCACCGCGTCTACAACTCCGCGTTTATGAACATGTTGAAGGCCGAAGAGAACGCGAAGTACCGAGAGACGATCAAGAACACTCTTGAGTTCGATAAGGACATTTTGAAACGATTCGTCAACTTCATGAATAATCCCGACGAGGAGACCGCGATCGCGCAGTTCGGATCCGGCGACAAGTACATCGGCGTATGCACGATGATGGTCACGATGCCGGGTCTGCCGATGTTCGGGCATGGCCAGATCGAAGGTTTCACGGAGAAATACGGCATGGAGTTCAGTCGTGCGTATCTCGACGAGACGCCGAACGCCGATCTTGTCGAGCGGCACGAGGCAGAGATTTTCCCGCTGTTGAAAAAACGGCACGTATTCGCGGACGTCGAACGGTTCTTCCTGTACGACCTTGTCGGTGACGATGGGTCGGCGAGAGAGAATGTTTTCGTGTACAGCAACAGCACCGGGACCGAACACGCGCTCATCGCGTACAACAATGCGTACGAGCGCGCATGGGGCTGGGTTCACACGTCCGTCGAGTTCGTCGAAAAGGACTCTGCGGGCGGTCGTGCGCATCGCCGCGATCATCTTGGTACGGCTTTGGGGCTCACCGATGACTACCGGAGGTTCTGCCTGTTGCGGGAACAGCGCACCGGGCTATGGTACATCCGGAACTCCCATGAGATATACGAGCGTGGGTTTTTCCTGAACCTCGACGGCTACCGGAGTCAGGTCTTCCTCGACATCTACGAGGTCGTCGACACCGACGAAGCGTATTACGCACGGCTCGCCGATTCGTTGGCGGGAGCGGGAACTCCCAACATCGCCGATGCGGTTCGCGAAGTGGCGTACAAGCCGCTGTACGACTCGCTATTCTCATTTGCCAACTCAGCTCTGATACGACGGCTTGCGGGAATCGTCACCGAGGACGAGCAGCTCACGCGTGACGACGAGGACGCGCTCGTCGCCAAGTATCGCGACTTTCTCGTTGTCGCGCTTCAGCATACTATCAGCGACGCTTTGCCGGACGAGGTGGCCGAGCATTTTCGCCAGCTTCTTCGCGGCTTGATCGCCGTTCCGCTGCTCAAACTCGCGAAGCCCCCCAAGGAACTCGCGACCGCGTTCAAACGCGCGCTCAGTAAGTTCTTCGTCAAGTTGAAGGAGGAATCGGCGGTATCGTACATGCTCGCGACGTACGTTCTCGTCGCGCCGCTTCACACAGTGTTCTGTAGCGGCGATCCGGAAGGCTGTTTCGCGTCCGACGGAATCACCGAGGAGTGGGCGCTTCATACGCACTTCGCGCGGATCATGCCGGCGGTTCCCGAGAGCGATCCCGAAGTCTGGCGCGAACTCTTCACAATCCTGATCCGCCACGGTGGGTGGTTTGCCGACCGCGACGCCTTGAAATCCGACCGTATTCTCGCGTCGAGCGCGATCTCGCGGTTTTTCTCGGATCCGACGGTTACGTCGTTTCTCGGGTTCAACCGGTACGACGGTGTCGAGTGGTTCAACAAGGAAAGGTGCTCTGCGTTCCTCTGGTGGATGTACGCGACCTCGTTCCTTTCGATTCTCCCGCGGCCGGAGGCCGCGTCGGACGTCGTGAGAACCCACGTCTGTTACGCGATGTGGGATGCCGCGCTGAAAGGTTCAGCTTACCAGACCGAACGATTTCTGACCTTGTTGTCTCCGCCGATCACTCCCGACGACGAGTCACCGGCCATCGAGGCCGCGATCGCTGAGAGCACCGAGACTCGTAAGCCCCGTAAAAAAACCGACGACGTCGACAAACCGCAAAAACGAGACACACAGGAGTGAGACAGCGATGACCACCGGCCGGTACGTTTTTGCGCCCGGGTCGTACGACGTCGGTCCGACCGGAACCGCCCACGTTGCGTTTATTTGCCGGGCTCTCCAGGAAGCTGCGTCGCGGAACGCCGCCGAGCTCGGTTTTGGCTACTCGGAAATGATCGATGAAGCTCTGATCTGGGTGCTCGTACGGCTGCGCGTCGTGATCGACCGGTTACCGGTGTGGGATGAAGAGATCACGGTCGAGACGTGGCCGTCCGGTACCCACCGCCTGACCGCGTACCGCGATTTTCGCGTGACGTCGTCCGACGGATCCGCGAGCGCGGTCGCGGATACCGCGTGGATCGCCGTGAACCACGAGACCCGGCGTCCGGTCCGGATGGAGTCGGTGATCGCGCACGACTCCGCGACCATAGGGCCCCGATTGATCGGTGGTGAACTCCCGCGGGTCGCGCCCGGAACACCGGCCGAGACCGGCGAACCGTTTGTCGTCCGTTATAGCCACATCGACCGGCATAACCACGTCAATAACGTGCGGTACATCGACTGGATTCTCGACGCGTACCCTCCGGAGTACCACGCGACGCACACGGTGAAGGAGCTCACGGTCGCGTTTACCGCGGAAACTCGGTACGGCGATCACGTCCACGTCGAAAGGTGCGACGGAGACCCCGCGGTCGTGACCGTGCGTCGTGGCGACGGCCATCCCGCGGCGTCGGCCTCGATTATCTGGACGCCGGCTCCGCGCACGGCGGCCGCCGAGACCTCCACGCCGTAGCGCTACGAGAGCGTGTGAAGCGGATCCGGCGTGATTTCCTTGACAAAGATGTGTTTGAAGTTGCCCGACGGTTCGGGGCTGTCTTCCGGCTCTTCGATCGGCGCCGTGCCGTGCCCTCGAGAAAAGAAGTACATGATGTCGGACATGTCCGCGTACGAGTCGGTCAAGACGAACCGAAAATACAGCCGATCTGGTTCGAGCTTGTGTTTGTGCCCGACGTAGTTCACCGAACCCTGATCCGTGATCGCGCGTAGCGTGTGACGGACTCCACCGTAATACGCGCGACGCCGCGTGACGAGGTTCAACGTTTTGACCTGATCGAGTACGTAAACCTCAAAAACGCCGCCGCGCGCGGGTACCATTCCGTTTATTATCGACCTGTCGGCCTTCAGGAATCTCGACCAGTACAGCGTGAAGTATGCCGCGTCGCCTTTGATCATCTTCCGAACGCCTGGTTCCATACCGGCAGGATACCGTACGGGCGACGAGTTTACAATGCACGCCGTATCGGTACAGTATGCCGAATGGAAACGTGGAACCCCGAAACAATCTGCACGCTGCTCCGCGAAGCGGGCCGAATCGCGGTCGATCGGCGAGGAGATCTCAGCGTCTCGACCAAGGACAACGATACGATCGTCACCGACGCCGACATTGAAATCGAGCGCGTCCTTGCCTCACATCTCGAGGACGAAGCGCGCGGGGTGTACGTTCTCGGCGAAGAGACGGTGTATGGCAGAACGGCTTCGTACTTCTCGCGGGCTCTGACCGAGACTTCGTGGGTGCTCGACCCGATCGATGGTACCGTACCGTTTACCGCGGGTCTCCCGACGTGGGGTGTCAGCATCGGTCTCATGAAGCACGGAGTACTCGTCGACGGCGCGATTTATCTGCCGGACTCCGGGATCGTGTTCGTGACGTCGGGCGGGGGCGTCCTTACCGGTGTCATGTCCCCTTCCGACGATTCGGTCCGGCTCGCTCCTGCCGTCAAACCGACTCCACACCGACCCGGCATCGTGACCGTCTCACAAACGATCGCGAAGAGCGGCGTGTACGACGGGCCGGCTTCGGTGCACTCGATCGGATCGTGTGTTTTTTCGATCGTTGGGCTTCTTGCCGGATGGTACCTCGGGTACACGGCAAAAGTCAGGCTCTGGGACATCGCCGGTGGAATTCCGCTGCTCGACAAACTCGGTTTTTCGATGAAGTTTGCGACCGGCGCCGATCTCGGTTGCGCCGTGACGTCCGACGCGTATGTGCTGATCCACGGTGACCCCGACAGCCTCAAGATTCCGGAACACGTGTTTCTGGCCCCCGACGACGAAAGCTGCGCCGCGCTGATCGCCGCGTGCCACGAGTCGAAACCCGGGACGTTCGACGCCTCTGACGAGTAATCGCGCGGCTTACGGTGAGCGGCTACGCCGAACCGATCACCGCGTCGAGTCGCTTCCGAGTATCGTCCGGGATCCGCACGCCCATAGCCGCGAAGTTCTCGTCGACGTGTGTCGGGCTCGACGCCTTCGGAATCGTCACGACGCCGGGTTGACCGATCAGCCACGCGATCGCGAGCTGAGCGGGCGTACAGCCGAGCTTCTCGGCGGCGTCGAGCACCGGCGTCGGTGCGGTCGTGTCGGTGAGCGCCTTCCTCTCGACCGGCCGGTACGCGACGATCGTCACATCGTGTTTTTCGCAGAGCGCGCGCATCCGGTCGTCGACCGAGTCGCGCTTCAGAAGGCTGTAGTGAACCTGGTTCGCGACGATCGGATGTTTCGAGAGCCCGATCGCCTCTTCGAGCTGCGCGGCCGTGAAGTTACTGACGCCGATCATCTTTGTGAGGCCCGCGTCGAGTGCGTCGTTCAGACCGCCGATGTACTCCGCCATCGGGATCGCGTCCCACGGGGCGTGCACGTATAACAGGTCGATCACGTCGAGTCTGAGTTTCCGCAGGCTCTCGGTCGCCGCGTGTGCAACCGCGTTCCTGAGGCTGTGGCTGCGCCAGACCTTCGTCGCGATGAACAGGCTCTCGCGGTCGAGCCCGGCGATCGCCTCGCCGACGATCTCTTCGGTATGCCCCGCGCCGTACAGCTGCGCGGTGTCGATATGGTTCTGACCGAGCGCGATCGCGTACCGGATCGCCTCGATCTCGCGTTCGTCGTCGCGGTAATCGGCGAAAACGTTTCCGTCGTCGAACCGATCACCCCCCATCCCCCACGTCCCGACCCCGATCGGGTGTAGTTCGCGATTTCCGATCTTGTGTTTCATCATCGATCGTCCTCCCGGCGCCTGAACGGATTTGAAGCGTTATGATCGTACAGACACGAGCGTAACCGTAGTTCGGGAATGATGCAACAACGACGATCCGTAGCAGGAGTCACGTGCGTTCAGCGAATTGAACCGACACCAAAACGCAGGAGCAGTCGTTCGGCCGGTGTGAGTTCGGCGAGTTCGTCGCGGATCCGGACCGCCGTCGCGGGAGCGTCGGTGATCAAGCCGTCGACGCCGGTCTCGATCAGATCGATCATCAACTGTGGATCGTTCACGGTCCACGCGTGCAACTCGCGACCGTGCCGACGCAGCGAACGGACGAAAGCACGATTGACCGATTGATGCGCGGCGGCGATGAACTCGACCGGGACCCGCCCAATCTCACCGATCGCCGCCGTCGACAGGAACCCCAACGGAACATCCGGCAAGCGTTCGCGAATCTGTTCGAGCCCGGCGCGGTAAAAGCTCATGACGACGACCTGGTCCTCCATGTCATACGCCGATATCTCGTCGGCGACCGCTTCGGCGAGCCGCGGATCGAAGCCGTAGTACTTGAGTTCGATCATCACGCCGATCCGGTCGCGCGATCGTTCGAGAACATCACCAAGTCTCGCGATTCTGCGTTCGGACGGCGGGGAACCGTCGTCAGGGATCTGTACGAGATCCACGAGATCCTCGTATCGTGCCGCGGCGACGCGCCGTGGGTCACGCGCGACGCGCATCAGATCCGCGTCGTGAACGACGACGATGACGCCGTCCGCGGTCAACTGAACGTCGATCTCGGTGAAGTCCGCGCCCGCGGCGATCGCGGCTTCGAGCGCGGAGAGAGTGTTCTCCGGCGCCGGTGGTGGGCCGGTACGGTGCGCCGAGATCGCGACGCCGGAGGGATCCGGCATAGAGGCGAGCAGGAACGAACCCGCCCAGAACCCGAACAACACGAGCGCCAAAGAAATCACGACGACGCGCCCGGGCCGGAGCCAACGCCGGACCGTTCTGAGTCGTGAAGTCGTCTTCGGCCGAACTCGAGTGGGTTTTTCAGCGTTCCGCACCAGAACCGGGTCGAGCCGGTAACAGTTCACCAGAACCAGAGACGCAAACGAGAAACCGAGCAACGACACGATCGTGTCGACTATGATCGAGACCAGAAACAGCGCACCCGAAATGACCGCGACGACGCGCAACCCGTCGCTGACCGAGACCGTCGCGCGGACGATACTCCGCGCTCCCCACACGAACGCGGCGTCGACGACGAGGCGCGCCACGATCACCACCACGATCGTGATGATGACCGTCGCCGCCAATCGCCGGCCGTGTGGACGCGAACGCCTCCACGACTCGATGAACGCCTTACGCGCCGGCAGACGCTCGGTGATCGCGATCGGCAGCGCGAGAAGAGTTCGGCCGACCGGACCGATCACGACGGCGGCCCAGATCAAAACCCATCCGCCGACCATCAGAAGAGCGGTATTCCACTCCGGTGGACGCACGCTCAAGTAGTAATTGATATCGAACTCACCGAGTGTTCGTTGGTAGATTATCCAGACGCCAAGAAACAACGGTAGCAGCGTCACGATACCGAGCACCGACACCATGACGCACAAACTCCCGAGCACCGGGGCGTCGCGGATCACTCCAAAAAACGTGCGAAATATCGTCGGTCTGTGACCGTCGCGCGCGTCCATCGCGATTCTGTGTACTCCCGAGAATCGCATGACCGACGCCGTGAGAGCGAGCGCGATCGCGAGTATCACGTACGCGACACCGTCAGGCCGCGACACGAACGAGAGCAGATCGGTATGCCCGATCACAAACACCTGTCCGCGGAGGAAGCCTGCCGAGAGAATCGACGAGAAAACGGGAACAAGAATAACGGTCGTGATCGCGACGATCGCGAGGTTCCACGTGACGATCGGAACGAAAAAAAGCCGGATTGCCGAGAGTGAAGAACGGAAGATTTTCCGCGCCGAAGGAAGATCACGATCCATCTTCGACCATGATACGCAATTGTGCGGGCGCCTTCAACGTTGTTTACAGCCTCTTCTCTGATTTGCGGTTTTCCGTTAACGGTAGCCGATCCCGACTCAATCCGCTACCATGTGTCGATATGGATGTATTCACGCTCTCCGCAACCGCGAACGGTGATGCGGCCGCGGCGATTCAAGAGGCGCTCGACGCGGGCCGACCGGTCGTGATTACCGCGGGCACGTATCGTATCGAACGGACGATTCTTCTGCCGTCCGGCGCGCGCATCGAGGCGCTTGATGGCGCGGTCATTCGTCTCGCCGACGGCGCGTGCCGCGAGCGCGACGACTACCTGCTCAAGAACGCGAACCCTGCCGAAGGAGACGCCGATATCGAGGTCTCGGGCGGCGTGTGGGACGGGAACAATCGCGGGAACCCGCGGCCCGACGGGCTCTTCGCCGACGGATACACGGGAACGATGTTCCACTTCGAGAACGTCGACGGGCTCCGGGTCGCGAACCTGGTTATGCAGAACGCCGAAGCGTACCATCTACGGGCGACCGCGGTCCGGAATTTCACAATCGAATCGATTGCTTTCGCGTCGGAGTGTGTACGGCACAACAACGACGGGATTCATCTCGGCGGAGAGTGCAGCGACGGTGTGATACGCGATATCGTCGGGCTACACGCCGGAGTGACCGCCGATGATCTCGTCGCGCTCAACGCCGATGACGCGCTCGACCGCAACGAGGTCCGCGGGATGCGGTCGGGCCCGATTCGTCGCCTGCGGATCGAGCATCTTCGCGCCGAAGGGTGTCACTGTTTTGTGCGTCTGTTGAGCGTGTACTCGCCGATCGAAGACGTCGAAATCTGCGACGTAGAAGGAACGTGCACGGGTTCGGCGATCAACTGCGACGCGGCGCGCGGATGTCGGGTGCCGGTCTTCGACGAGGCGGATCCACCGTTTGCGAACGGCGTCGGGCTGTTGAAGAACGTAACGGTGAGGCGCATTCGCGTCGCCAAATCCGTCGCCGACGCGAGCCCTCTGTTGCGGCTCGAGACACGGTGTTCCGTCTTTGTCGTCGAGCAGTTCACGCGAGAGCACGACGAGTCGCCCGATACGCCGACCGTCCGAATCCAGCACGTACCAGGCACACGAGTCACCGTCGACGGCGAGAGTTTCGTCGCCGGCGATGACTCGTTCGTGTCACACGCCGGAACTGTCGGTCGACTTACGCTCGAACCTTAAAACACCGATCTTCTCGAACACGAGAGGCGCGAGCCACGCGCCTAAACCCCGTACACTCCGATCGCGCGTGCCTCGGCGACGATGCGTTCGGTCGTACCCGCGTCGAGCGACCGGTTCGGCGCGCGGCACGGCCCCATCTCGAGGCCGACGCCGCTCATGAGCGCCTTGCCGGCGCTCAATCCTCCGTTCCGCGCGAGGATCTGCACGAGGCCCATCGCCTTCTTCTGCGCCTCTGCCGCGTCGGCCGGACGGCCTTCGTTGAACGCCGCGAGCACAGTGTTGAACACCGGCATCGCGTAGTTGTACGTGCTGCCGACCATCCCTTTGGCCCCGAGCACGAGCGCCGAGAGCAGGATCTCATCCCGCCCGAACAACATATCGAACCGCTCGTTCTCAAACGAGCGGCAGAGACCGTACTCCATGAGATCGTTGTGCGTGAATTTTACGCCGCGAAACGTCGGAATCTCCGCTGCGGCGCGTTCGAGAAGCGGTAGGACGGCGACGTTCGTGCCGGTCATACTCGGAATGTGGTAGTAATAGAACGGTAAGTTCGGCGCGGCCGCGGCGATCTGCGCGCAGTACATCACGAGCTCCTCGAGTCCAGGCCGGAAAAAAACCGGCGCCATCGCGCCGATCGCGTCTGCGCCGGTCTGCTCGGCGTGTTCCGCGAGATATTTTGCGTCGACGATCGACTCCGCGCCGACGTGAACGATGATCGACATACCCGCCGGACGATGCGTGGTCCACGCCTCGGCCGTGGCGATCCGTTCGGCGACCGAGAGCGAGTACCCTTCGCCCGTTGTCCCGTTCACAAACGCTCCGGCGATCCCGTTTTCGGCGAGATGCCTCGCGTACGCCGGCACGATCTCGAGATTGAGGCTCCCGTCGTGATGCATCGCAGTAAACGGCGCCGCGACGAATCCGATAATCGGTTTACTGATCATCCGTTACCCCTCTTGATGCGTCAAAAAACAGTATCTCAGCTGTAACCCCCGGTCAAGAGCCCGCGTGACCCATTGCCCTGTGCCGGTGGGCGTGATACGATCGTGGTTGTGCAGCACGGTGCAGCGGATTCGGTGAATGTCGGTCTCGCCGGCACGCCCGGAATACGCGCCGGTGGGTCGGCGTCGGATGCGCGCGAACACCGCGTCGTGACGCTTTTGATGGTGCAGGCGCTCGCGGTCGGGCTCGCATTTGGATTCCTGTACAACGTCGGGTATACCCTTCTCATTGCGCGGCTCGGGTCGGCCGGGCTCCGTCACGCGTACATTGCGATCGGTGCGGTTGTGCCGTTCGTGACACTCGGGTACATCGGGCTTGAACACCAGCTTCCTCTTCCGCGCCTTTCGTTCTACACGGTCGCTTTTTTTGCCTCCGCGCTGTTACTGTTGTTTGTCGTCACGCGGGTCACCGCCGCGACGGTTGTAGAGTACGTTTTGATGCTCGTGTACGCGAGCGGCAGCGTGTACACTCTCATGCTGCGCGGGGCGCTCGCCGCCGAGATTTTCGACGCGCGCACGCTTCGTCGCGTCTATCCGAAGACTACAGCGGGCGACGTCGCGGGCGTCGTTCTCTCGGGGTTGCTGGTCGCGCCGATCTCTTCCGCTCTCGGCTCGATCGAGAGCCTGCTGCTGGTCGGTTCGATTGCGCTCGTCTGCGCGCTCGCGATCAGCGCGCGGGTTAGCCGTTTCGTCGCTCACGCGCATCCGGCCCACGGACACCATCGGCAACACGAAAACGACGCGAGATCCGACCAAACGCGCGCCGCGGAGATCGGAGAAACCGGCGATATCGCCTCGCCGGTGCGGGTCCGCGGGGCGACGAGGAGACGAAAACGGCCGATCGTCGCGATCGTCTCAAAACGGTACGCGGCGCTCGTGTTTTTTTACCAACTCGCGACGTCGGCGGTGACTCTTATCGTTCAGTACATCGTGTACTCCGAGGCCCGCGCGTTCTTCCCGGCGGAAGCCGAGTTGAGTCGTTTCCTCGGTTTCGTGAAAGCCGGAACGACCGGCGTGAGCTTTGTCTTTCTCGTTTTTGTCGCCGGGCGGCTCCTGCATCGATTCGGGATGCCGCTCGGACTCGCGGGCGGACCGCTCGTCGTCTCCGCGCTTACGGTGATCGCGCTCCTTTCCGGGGGAAGCGGATCGGTCTTTTTTGTGCTCGTGATCGTGGTGCACCTCGTCGACTACACGCTGTACAGCGGCTTCTCGAAGACGGCGCTTCAATCCGCGTTTCAACCTCTCCCGGCGCACGAGCGCGAAGAGGTTCACACGGTCGCTCAAGGTATCGGAATTCCGCTGAGTTACGGAATCTCCGGGTTGATTCTCGTCGCGATGAGCCGGATTCCGGGTTTTGGCACACGATACGCGGCGTTCCTGACGCTCGCGGTAACTCTCGCGGCCGCCGCGATCGGGATCGTCCTGTATCGTGCGTACGGTAGCGCGCTCAAGACGTCGCTCGCGAGAAAACGCCTCGAAGGCGCCGACCTTAGCGTCGATGACGCGTCGACGCGGACGGTACTCGAGAATTTGCTGACGTCCGCGGATACACGGTCGGTTCTGGTCGGCCTCGAGTTTCTCAGCGCGACCGGCGACACGTCGTTTTCCGCGAAGCTCAAACCCCTGGCGCACCACCCCGAACCCGACGTACGTCGGCGTGTACTCGTCTGGGCCGAGGCGCATCGTCCCGAGTGGGCCGGCGAGATCGTGCGAACGGCCTTGTCGCGCGAGACCGACCCCGGCGTCGTCGCCGCGGCGGTTCGCGCGCTGTGCTCGATCTCCGACGATCCCGCCGGAACCGTGCGCCCGTACCTCGTCCATACCGACCGCGATGTTCAAGTCGCGTGCATCACGGGTTTGTTCCTGTACGGAGGCATCAACGGGGTTCTGACCGCGGGCGAAGTTTTCAACCGTCTCTTCGGGTCGGCCGACCCGGATGACCGTATCTCGGCCGCGAATGTGCTCGCTGCCGTCGGTATCAGAAACTTCTATCATCCGTTAACTTCGCTGTTGACCGATATCGAGTCGTCGGTCGTTCGTGCCGCGATTCGCGCGTGCGGCCGCGTGAGGCATCCCGCGCTACTGCCGCTCATCGTTCCACACGTCGATCCGGCCGCGACGCGACCCGAGGCGTTACATGCCATCGCCTCGTTCGGCGCCGACGCGACCGATTTTTTTGCCGGAATCCTTGACGGGTCGATCGCGATCAAACTCGAGACCGCGACACGCGTGCTCCGTACCGCGACGAGAATGAACGATACGCGCGTGCTCGCGGTGTTCGAAGACGCGCTCGTGCGCGATACCGGCAACCGGAGCCTACCGCCGGCGGTTGCGTACCTCGACGCCGTGTACGCGGTTCTCGTCGCACACGACTACGAAGCGACTCCCGGGACCGCGCCGTCTGTTGAGCGAAGGCTCGACCGTGAGCTGAATCAAGCGGCGCGGTGCGTTCTCGCGCTATGGGAGACCACGTCTGTGCCCGAGTTCGCGCCGGTCGCTTCGGCGCTCGACGAGTACTATAGGGTGACTCTCGCGCGGGTCTTTTCGCTTCTGGCTTTCCTGTACGACACGGACACCGTCACGGGCCTCCGCCGAAAGATACTCGGCGGCGACAACAAACAGCGTGCGCTCGGCGTGGAACTTCTCGACGTGATGCTCGAAGGACCACGGCAGAAAAAGATCGTCGCGGTGATGGAACACCCCGACGATCGCCCGCCCGACGCGTCGCGCTATAGCGAGGTGTTCGGACTTGCGGCGCTTCCGGCCATGGAGCGCGTTCGCGAAATCGCCAAGAGTCGCGAATACTGGCCGGAGTCGTGGCTCGTAAAATGTGCGCGATGCGTAGGGCACGAGTCCGGGATTTTGCCGTGGCCGAAGGAGGACGGAATGCTCACCACGATCGAACGCGTGATGGCGCTGAAGTCGGCTGAAGTCTTCGCGGGGATTCCCGACAGCGTGCTCGCGATCATCGCTTCGGTCGGCGAGGAGATCGAGTGCACGCGGGATCGCGACTTCATCGAGAAAGGCGAACTCGGCGACTGCATGTACGTGATTCAGGAAGGACGCGTCGCGATTCACGACGGCGAGACACACATCGCCGACCTCGGACCGGGTGACGTCGTGGGCGAGATGGCGGTTCTCGATCCGGAGCCCCGTTCCGCCTCGGCGCGCGCGGCGACCGAGACAGTGCTTCTGCGCATCGATAAGGAGTCGTTCGACTCGGTTATGGCCGACTATCCGGACCTCGCGCGCGGGGTCATCCAAGTTCTTGTCCGTCGACTGCGCGAGAACCTCAAAAAGACGCGGTGATTCGATCGGATATTGATCACTCGCGCGTACGTGACATACACTCTCGAAATGGAAATCAGAAAAGCAACGCGTGACGACTGGCCCGACATTCAGAAGATCGACTCGGTCGTATTCAACCACCCGCGCGCCGATTTCGAGGTCACGGACAACGATCAAGCCGACATAGACGCGACGTGGGCCGTGTTCGAGAACGGACGGCCGGTATCGGTTATGTCGTCGTACGACTTCGCGATGGTTTACGATCGGCAGTACGTCTCGATGGCCGGGATCGGCGATGTCGGGACGCTCCCCGAGAGCCGAAGGCGTGGGTACGTGCGTCGCTTGTTCGCGGCGGTGTTTTCCGAGATGCGCGATACCGGTCGGCTCTTCACGACGCTCTTCCCGTTCTCCTTTCCGTACTACCGGATGTTTGGATACGAGCTTGTGTACTCTCACAACGACTTCTCGTTTCCGCTCGATGCGGTCGACCTCACGAGGCGTGTCGGTGGAATCGAGTTTGTGACCGAGGCAACACCGGAGATTCTCGCGATCTACGAGTCGTTTGCGATCGGTCGAAACCTCGCGATGAAACGAACCCCCGAGATCTGGAAGGACCGGATGAAGCCGGATCCGTACAAGGACCAGGTATTCACGTACTTGTACCGTGACGACGCGGGCTCGGCTCGAGCGTACTTCACGTTTCACGCGAAACCCGACGGGCCGCACAGAGTCGCTGCCGCCGTGCGCGACATCGCGTTCGACTCCGACGAAGCGCTGATCGACCTGCTGCCGCACATCGCGATTCTTCAACCCCGTGCAACCCGCGCGACCATGCGGTTGCCCTCAGACGTCGCGCTCGATCTTTTGATCCCCGACCCTTCTGCCGTCGGACATACACGAAGCGCCGCGTTCATGGGCCGGGTTGTCGACCTTCGCGGTGCGCTTCGCGCGACACTCTGGCCGGGCTCCGGCGAACTCGTGCTTTCCGTATCCGACGAGCACATGGACTGGAACGCGGGTACTTTTTGCGTAGAGTGGGGCGACGGCGAGTGCCGTGTGAGCGAAAGCAAGAAAGACGCCCAACTCACGGCGGACATACGTGTTCTGACGCAAATTCTGTCGGGGTATATCGACGGCGGCACCGCTCTCAGGCACAAACTTCTGACTTCCGATTTTTCCGCGGCGGAACTCAGCGCGATTTTCCCGGCGAAACCGCAGTTCCAGAACCACGGGTTCTAGCCGACGGTCGACTGAATCCCGGCCAAGCCCGGGGAGCGTCCTGATGAGCGAACCTAACCGGTGAACTCGGTGTTTTTTTACGTGTGCTCACGCCGTGCCCACGGACACGTGCCCACGGCGCGTTGACGAAAAGGTTCCGGCGGCTTATGATTATACCGATACTCAAAACAAATTCGGGTATCTCGGGGATAAATGGGACGCGACGCCGAACAGTTGAACATTTCGAGGACGACCTCACGTCGTGAAAAGAACACGCTACAGCGGTTTTTTTCGGACGTGTGGGCTCTCGGGCGGTCGACGTTCACAGTTATGGTAATTCCACACTCCGAACAGAGAATCGTTAACTTCAAGATCTCGGTCTTTGCGGTGGCCTTTTCATTTGCCGTGATTTCCGCCGTATTCGCGACGTCGGTCTATCTCGCTACCGCGGTAATCGGGTCGTCAAGCCTCGTCTCTTCAAAAGCCGTTGCGCTCGTGCGGTCAGAGGCGAGCCTCGATTCGATTCTGGACGAGTTGAACCAGGTCATTCACCTCACGCGGGGGTTTGAGACCGCCGTATCTGAGACGATATCGTCGATGAACCATGACTCCGAAGGCATGTCTGCGGTATCGAGTAACGCGCTACCAACCTCGTTCGGGTCTGGCGGGTCAGGCAATAATGCCGAGCCGCCCGAGGTGGCGGAGTTGAGTCGGCTCGCCGATGTACTGCGTGAGTCGGTTCCTCCCCTTCAAGGCGTTCAGGGTTTGATGTCGCTGCGCGAGTCGTTGCTCACCGATATTCCGACCGGCTGGCCGCTTGTCGCGGGGCGGGGTGTCGTGACGATGGAGTGGGGGCCGAATATCCATCCGGTGTTCGGCAACTGGTACATGCACACCGGGATCGACATCTGGGACGCGACCGGAGCGCCGGTCCTTGCCGGCGCCGACGGTGTCGTGAGTGGAATCGCGTGGGATCCGTTCGGGTACGGCAACTACGTCTGGGTTCGGCATAAGTACGGATTCCGGACGCGGTACAGCCACTTGAACTCGGTCGAGGTCCGTGAAGGGCAAGTCGTGACGCAAGGCCAACGGATCGGGACCGTCGGCGCGACCGGGCTCGCCACGGGTCCACATCTTGACTACGAAATCTGGCTCGGCGCCGACGTCCTCGACCCCGCGCACTTTCTCAAGCTTCAGAATACCTTCAACCGCCGACTTCCGAACCAGCGCGTCGTACGGCAGTAACCACGAAACTCAGCGCCACTTGGCAAGGTCTTGTTGTCGTTCCCGGTTCCCGGCCGTATCGGTAGAATGACGGCGATGGAGACACCAAACAACCATTTCTCGGCATCCAATCGGCTATGTCTGACTCTCGTGACCGGAGAGGTCGGAGCCGGAAAGACGACGCGCCTTGCGCGGTATGTGAGCGATTGCCGGGGCTGCGGTCTGCGCGTCGGCGGTGTGATTGCGCGACGAACACGCGACGGCTACGAGTTTGTCGATGTGAACAGCGGTTGCGCGCGGGCGTACGCTGCGAGAAACCCCGACCAGGGTCCTGCGGCGTGCCTGCGGTTCCTGTTCGACGCAGAGGCTTTCGCCTGGCTCAACGGCGTGTTGCGGTCGGCCGTAGAGGATCGTTGCGACGTGATCGTGTACGACGAGTACGGTCCCCTTGAGCGCGGCGGTGGCGGTGCGTTCGGCGCGCTGAACGAGGTTGTCGCGCGGTTTCCCGGCCGGCTCGCGATCGCGGTGCGACGGTCGCTCGCCCATCACGTGCCGATCGCGCTGGGGATCCCGCCCGCCGGCGTTGAGATCATCGACGTCGGTTTTCTTTCATGAACTCGGCTCGGGCAGTCGGATCGTTGACGTTCCGAAGGCGCCACGGTAGCTCGACGACCGAGCCATGCTTCTCCACGATCATGCGCAACGACCGGTCGCCACGCGCAACCGCGCGCTCGATGATCGATTGCGCCGCGGGCTCGTACACGGCGAACAGCGGATCTACGTGTGAACTGCCGAGACACCGTGTCGCGCTCACCGCGCACGTCCGGTCACGGCGCGCGAACAGGTACTCAAGGTGTTCGGTCGTGAGATTCGCGAGGTCGATCGGCACGACGAGCCACGCGCAGTGTGCGTGCATCTTGAACGCCGAGTACAGTCCGGCGATCGGGCCCGCGTCTGTGATCTCGTCGACGATGATCGGCAGATCCCGGTACGTCGGCTGCTCGGTTTGATCGGGACGAATCGAGACGTACACCCTCTCGCACACCCGCGTGAGAAGAGCCGCGACGTGGTGCGCCTGGTCGCGGTCGTGGTATCTGATCGCCGCCTTGTCGCTCCGCATTCTCGTGCTGCGACCGCCCGCGAGCACGAGGCCGTACAGGTTTGGTGAACGTCCCGGCAATCGTGTTTCCATGAGCATCTGGCTCATATCTAGTGCGATCGAGACGTTGACGTCAACCCGAGAGGCCTGCCCAAGGCCGGCCGATCGATTGCCCAGACGGCACGCAACACGGTACCTTTAACCCGAGGAGGCCAACATGGTTGCTTCAGAGACGGCTTTGTTGATAATCGATGTTCAGAACGACTTCTGCCCGGGAGGGGCGCTTGCGGTGCCGGACGGTGACATGGTTGTTCCGGTGATTAACTCGATTGCTCCTTCATTCGGTCGTGTCGTCGCGACGCGAGACTGGCATCCCGTGGGGCACATATCGTTTGCTTCGCGTCACGGGTCTGAGATCGGGACGACGACGCAAATCGGCGAGATAGAGCAGGTCATGTGGCCCGATCACTGCGTGCAGGGCTCTCCCGGTGCCGAGTTTCATCCCGATCTCGATCCGCGGCCGATCGATCTCATCGTTCACAAAGGCGTCCGAGTTGATCTCGACTCGTACTCGGCGTTTTTCGAAAACGATGCCCGGACGCCGACCGGGCTTCAGTATTATCTGACCGGACTCGGCATCACATCGGTCTGTATCTGCGGCCTCGCGACCGACTACTGCGTTTTCTTCACCGCGACCGACGCGGTCCGCCTGGGTTTCACGACGCACGTCGTGTCCGACGCGGTTCGTGGTGTCGACGTTCCGGCAGGGAACATCGAGAAGACGATACACGACATGAAGGCGGCCGGAGTCATTTTACTACCATCGGCCGACGTGGCGAACGCGTGAGTCCCGGAGCGCTCTTCACGGACTTCTACGAACTGACGATGGCGCAGGGCTATCATCGGAACGCGATGAATCGGCGCGTCGTGTTCGACATGTTCTTCAGACGCAATCCGTTCTCGGGTGGCTTTTCGCTTTGCGCGGGCCTCGAGCCGTTGCTCGAAGCGATCGAGACGTTCACGTTTTCCGGCGAAGACCTTGCGTACCTCGAGTCGCAACGCGTGTTCGGCTCGTCGTTTCTCGAGTACCTCGAGACGTTTCGGTTCGGAGGAGACGTGTACGCCGTTCCCGAGGGAACGGTCGTGTTTCCGAACGCACCGATGCTTCGTGTCGAGGCGAGCCTCATCGAGGCGCAGCTCATCGAAGGGCTGCTCCTGAATATCGTGAACTTCCAGACCTTGATCGCGACAAAGACCGCCCGCATCTACCTCGCGTCGAACCGTGGGAAGATTCTGGAGTTCGGTCTCAGGCGCGCGCAAGGCATCGACGGAGCGCTTTCGGCGACACGCGCCGCGTTCATCGGCGGTGCCGCAGCGACTTCGAACACACTCGCCGGTCAGCGGCTCGGAATTCCGGTGAGTGGGACGATGGCGCACTCGTGGGTCATGGCGTTCGACTCGGAGCTCGAAGCGTTCGAGGCGTACGCGGAGTTATACCCGGACAAGGCGATTTTGCTCGTCGACACGTACGACACGCTGCGGAGTGGAACTCAAAACGCCGTGATCGTCGGGAAAAAGCTCGCCGCGCGTGGCCAGGCGATCGGCGTGCGGCTCGACAGCGGTGATATTCAGTACCTCAGTCACGCGATACGACGGCAGCTCGACGAGAACGGGCTCACCGACGCGACGATCGCCGTCTCGAACGAGCTCAACGAAGAGATCATCCATCAGCTCGTGAGCGACGGCTGCCCGGTTAATTTTTGGGGAGTCGGGACGCAGCTGGTCACCGGCGGGTCGGACTCGGCGTTGACCGGCGTGTACAAACTCGCCGCGAAAGAGCGTAACGGAGAGATGATCCCGACGATGAAGGTCTCGGACAACCCCGAAAAAACGACCGATCCCGGAATCAAACAGGTGTATCGGCTCTACGATCCCGACGGCTCTCCGATCGCCGACATCGTCGCGCTCGCCGACGAAGAGATCGTCGCGGGCCGCCGCTACGTCTTCCATCACCCGGCGATCGACTATCGGCGGTTCTCGATCGTCCCGGAAGGAGAGATTCGACCGCTCCTCGAACCGGTCATGCGCGACGGGCGGGTAACGCGACAAGCCCCTTCGCTGACCGAGATCGCCGAGCGCACAAAGAGCGAGATCGGCGCTCTCGACCCGACGTACACGCGGCTGATCAATCCGCATATCTACAAGGTCTCGATCACCGACCGGCTCAAAGAGTTGAAGTCCGAGATGGTGAGGCAGATTGTCGATTGGTGAGTCCGCCGTGCAGTATACTTGACTATTTCACCACGGAACCCCGATAATCCGGCGCACGGAGGATCGTATGGGCAGACGCGTGGTTGGGTTCGTGGGAGCGGTCGTGGTCGCGTTCGGCCTCGCCGGGTGTTTCCTCTTTCCGACAACCGTGACGCGCGACGTGCGCGCGGCATGGGATCCTGCCGGCACGAGTATTCTGATCGTGCAGAGCACGTACGATACAACCAATCCTCGAAACCCGTACCACGCCGATATCCGCGCCCGTAGCTTTTTTGTGAAGCTGTTCGTGCACGACACCGAGCACGGGCTCACCGCCGCCGATGTCGATGAAATCGACCCGATCGCGGGATTCGCCGCGCGTCGACTCATCGACGAGTTCACCGAGCAGATCTGGGTCGACGATGAAAACCGCGCTTTCGCAGTGAGCCTCGGCGGATTTTCGCAGTATACACCCGTGTACTGGTTCCCCGAGCACGACCGCGCGGTGTTCGTGCTCGGGAAAGGCGCACCGATGGTGCGCAACGTCGGGTCCCGCACGAGCACCTGGTTTCCGCGGAACAATGAGCTGCTCGAGTCGCTGCTCTCCGACGCGTACGGCCTCGCGTCGTCCGCGTCGGCGATCTTCGCCGACTGGATCGAGTACGTCGACGCGGTCCCGTCACCCGACGGCGCGTACCTCGCTTTGATGTTCAATCTCATGCTTCTGGACCAACAGTCACTTGACGCGGAGTGGTACGTCGCGGTGCTTCTGTACCGGATCGAACCGAAAGAGCTTATGGGTGGAGTCGTCCCTCTTGCCGACGTTAACTACATGCCGCAGAACATCGACGCGACGTATCCGCTCGAGAGCGAGAACGGGCACCACGCGTACATCGTCTGGAACCAGACGAGCGACGGCTTCGCCGTATTCTACCTTGCCGACCGTGATAACGTCGAACTCAGGCGCAGGATGATTCGCGTCACGTTCAACGCGGCGTCGTACATCGAAAGCTCGGGCGCGCTCGCTTTTTCGGTGACCGAACTCGGCCCTGAGGCCTTGGTACCGCGCCGCCCGATCGCGACGTCGTCGGGTCCGGTCGACGCTGCCGGGCGAGCGTTGACTCTCGCGGTGAACGGAAACGAGACGCGTCTTTCGCTTACGCCTTTCCCCGAGAGCCCGGTGCCGGGGCTTTTTGCGTGGCGGCCGTTCTACAATCCGGAGATGATAGATCTCGGCACGTGGACGACTCCACAAGGCGGAAACGCCACATCCGAGGCGTCGCGGTACGGGTTCTGGTGAGCCCCGGCGTCCCGGCACGTGACTAAACCGATCCGAACTGACCTTACCGAGTCTACCGAGAAAAACCGATCTGAAGCAACACGATCGAACTCGACGGCGGAAACGAAGTGAGCGCGCCGACGCCGATCCGCAAACTCCTGAACACCGGGAAACTCACGATCGCACCCGCGGCACCCGAGAACGACGCGAGGCTTTCATCCGGACCGTAGTACCAGACGGGCCCCGCGAGAAGCGAGATACCAGCGCTCGTCCCGGCGTACGGCGTCAAGCCGATACCGTCGATAAGCAGCTCTCGCTGCGTCTCGATGATCGTCCGGTACGTCGCGAGAACACCGATCAGCGCCTCGCCGGCGTCCTGCGCGGCCGAGACGTTTTCGAGCGCGCTCGTCGCGATCGAGAGTACACTCGACTGGATCGAGTCGATCTCCGTGAGCGTCGTCGCGAGGTCGGCCGCGAGCAGGCTCACCTCGGTCAGCCGCTCGTCGTACCCGCTCACGACGCGCGTGAGAACCGCTGCGACTTCCGCGCGCGCCACACCGGCGAGGTACACGAGCCGGAACGACCGCGCGAGCGCGAGCGCGTCGGTCGTTCCGAGAAAGCCGACCGGCTCGCTTCCGGGCGCGGCGTACCGGCTCACCTCACCAGCGGTTCTCATCTCGACGCGGCGCAGCGCGGCGTCGATCGGTTTCAGGAACGCGGTCACGTTCTCGATCGTGATCGACTCGCCGCCCAGGTGGAGTCGTGCGCCGGCAAGAACCTGCGCGCGGATGGACTCTTCGGTGTCGGTGTCGTCGATCGCGAACACCCACGCGGAAACCGTGCTCGCCGTAAGAACCAGCGCGAGGATCGCAACGGCGAACTTCACGCGCCTACTCAAAACTCAGGCCCTTAACCGTCGTCGCGCGCAGCAGTTGATCGACGAGCGACCGAGCGCGGCCGATCAGCTCGCGCTCGGTCCGGCTGAGACCCTGTATCGTCGCGATGTGATCGAGCGCCTCGGCGAGCGAGCTGCGCAGCGTCGCGACCTCCGCTTCCTCGACTCGGCGCGCGGCTTCGTACCGGCGGTCGAGCTCCGCGATCGTGTGGTCTATCAAGACGCGCCTCATCGCGCGGTTCTCCGCGTACTGCAGCGCGAGCGCGCCGAGCAGGACCAGAAGAACGACGCCGAACACGGCGTACAGAATCGTGTCTTTTGAGTCCATCGATCCCCCCTACTGCGCGGAGTCATGCGTGAGACGTACGCGAAAAATCGTTTATTACAGAATTATAGTCGATAACCCGTAAAAAAGACAAATTTGGCTCGGACGCGCGCCGTCGGCTCGGGAGACATCGGCCCGGGAGGCTTTGCAAGACCGGCTGATACTCGTATCATAATCGGCATGGCGAACACCGACGGTCGCTTCCGGAACGTCACGCTCGAGATGAGCCTCAAGCCGTTCAGGCGGCCTGATGAGCCGTACTGCCGCGACGTCGTTCGCAAACTATTTGGCCAGTGGTCTCGGCTGCTCGTGCACGCCGACAGGGTTTCGGTCCTGCTCTGGACCGCCGACGGTTCGGAGATCCTCGAGTACACCGGCGACCTCGATTCCCCGCTCGAGTGGGCGCGGTACATCGGAGGCGCAAACAGAATTCCGGGAATGGCGTCGGACGACCCCGACGGTGTCGGACTGCATAGCAGACCGTACCTGTACATCGAAGATCCTCCGGAGTTCGATCTCAGGTGGCTCGCGCAACTCACCCGTATCATCCGCGAGGAAGGCCGGCGCGCGACCGGACTGCCGGTTCGTGTCGGTGAGACGTTCGACCCCGGCCCCGAGTTCGCGGTCTCCGCGTTCAAGTACACGAAACACCCGGAAATTTGCATGAGCACGAACCTCTGGAAAGGGTTCTTCGTGACGTGTTACTCCGCTCTGCACGCCGACCCCGAGCGGTACGCGGGCTTTCCCGACGGAGTTCCCGAGGGAACGCCTTTCGGGACGTTCTTTGGCCGGCAGGCCGAGCTCTTTTTGTCCGACTGTGGTTTCGATTACCTGTGGCTCTCGAACGGATTCGGATTCGGGATGGATACGTGGAACGCGAACGGCGCTTTGTTCGACGGAGCTTCGTTCGACGCCTCGCGCGCGGCGGACGTGTACGAGCAGACCCTCGGGTTCTGGCGGATGTTTCGCGCCGAGTGCAGCTTCCCGGTCGAGACGCGCGGCACGAATATGTCGACCGGCATGGACCTCGCGAGCGACGGAGTTCCGCTGCTCGATATCTACCGCGGTGGATTCGATCTCGAGCCGCCGCCGAATTCGCCGTGGGCCGCCCTCGACGGCGATTTTGGGCTCGAGCTCACCGCGTGGATGTCACATATTCCGGTGATCCCCGGTGAGACGTATCCGTTCCGGTTCTACACTCACGATCCCTGGTGGATGAATAGCCCGTGGCTCGACCGGTACGAGCGGCAACCGCACGACATCTACCTTCCGCTCGCAGTGAGCCGGGTGCGCGCCGACGGCACGGTTCACCGGCCGGACGCGATCGATTTCCTGAGCGTCGACGACTCGCTCGGCAGGCTTCCCGACACGGTGCCGAACGAGGTCATCCCTCATATCCTCTCGTGCCGGGAAACCGCGCCCGATCAGATCGGTCCGTTTCTCTGGGTCTACCCGTTTTCCGAGTATCACGCGATGATCCGCGAAGCTCGGGAAGGTGATCTCGAAACCGTTTTTTTCGGCGACTGGTTCATCAGGAGCGCGATCAACACGGGGTTCCCGTTGAACACCGTGATCTCGAGCGACGATTTCCGGTCGTTGCTCGGCTCGACACCGGCGGCGCTCGATCGCACGATCGCCGTGATTCCCGTGATCGCTGACGCCGATGAGCTGTACCGCGAGGCGATCGCGTGGGTCGCGGCGGGCGGCCGCGCGGTGTTCTACGGCAGTACGCTCGGCGCGCCGGCGGAGTTGAGATCGGTTTTTGATCTGACGCTTGCCGATCCTCTCGAAGGCGAGTTCGATCTGGAGACAACGTGCGGTCTCGATCGGTACGACTCGACCGAACTCCCGCGCACGGTCCGCCACGTCGCGACGATCTCGGGCGGAGCTTTGTGCGAGTCACGCGCGTCCAAAGCGCCGGCAGACGTCGAAGTACTGGCAGAGCTCCGCCGCGGTACCGACAGCCGCGTGTTCGCCGTGTTCAACCCGCGGATCGGATCGGGAGCGGCGCTTTGGGTTCGTGGCAGCAACTCGTTCGAGTATCCGATCGCATCACGGTTGCCGACGCGTCTCGACCAGAGCGTTTTCTTCGATACATCACGATTGCTGCGATTCGCGGTCGGTGCGTTCGGTTATGAGATTCTCGAACACAAGGATCGTATCGAACCGGTAGAACCGATCGTAACGATGCACCGGCATAAGAACGCGTTCTACGTCTCGGGCTTCGTTCCGAACACGACGACGCGCCTGTCCTTCCGGTTCCCGTGGGGTGCACCCGTCTTCACGTCGACCGACACCAGACTCGAATCCGGCCGAGCGACGTATCACTTCCCCCGCGCGTTTCGCCACGAGGCGCGCGTCTTCCTCGACGAGCAGAGCGCCGGTGTTGTATCGTGCGCCGAGGTCCCACCGATCATGGTCGGCGTATCGCGGCGAATCCTCGTGCGGAATCTTAAAGGCGCGACGGTCCGGTTCCTGCCGGTTCCCGGACACGAACACACGACGAGCTTCTACCTCGGCTCGTGGGAGTCGCAGTACCAGACGAGTTTCCCGGCGGACAAACAAAGATTCCGGACGCCGGCAGTCGAGCGTTTTTCGGGCGAGGACTTCCGGGTGCTTCACGGCGTAACGGGTGACCTTTTGATCTCGTGGTGAGATTGAGCATTGCCGGACTCGATCGTGCCCGGCTATAGTAGCCGCGATCAACCGACAATGTTGCGAGGTGCATCATGGATTTCTGGCTCTTCAATATCATCCAGACGATAGTGGTGTGTACGACGCTCGTCTCGAGTCTCGCGATCATCCTCCGGTCCCCGGGAGCCAAGGCACGTGCCGAGGTGAAGAAGATCCAGAAGTTGAAGGAGCTCGATCTGCTCGACGATTACTCGCAAAGCTCCACGGTGAAGCAGAAAATCGTGTACATCGAGGAGCGGATGCTCGACCAGGGTGAGAAACTGAACCGCGTGCTCGAAGAGAACGACTTTCTCCGGCGGCTGCTCGAGGAGAAGAAGGGCGGCGACCCGAGCTGACCGGCTACGTTTTGGTCTACTCTGCGGATGCACGACCGATACAGGAAGCCCAGTCCTCGGCAAACTTGAAGAAGTTGACCGCGTCCGATCCCGACGACTCGACCTCACGAATCGCACCGCGCAGATCGGGGTCGTCGAGCTGGATAATCGGCACGAGTGTCGCATCGGTCCCGAGCGCCGCGCGTGCGCGAGAGCACTCGAGTCCGACGACCGGCACGGAGAGCCCGTCCCGGACCGACCCCGCGGTCGGCTCGACCGCGAGCCCGCGGTACCCGAGCGCGTCGAGGATCGCGGAGACGGCCGGCCGCGACTCGGAGTCCGGCGGAACGAGCGCGTCGATCATCGCCGCGACCTCGTGGTTGAGCGCGGCGATCCCCGGCGCCTTCGGGTAGATTCGGTAGACCATCGGCGAGACGACGTCCATGATCCCGGCGAGCTCCGCGTAGTTTTGACCGACGAGCGGCGCGATCGACGGTGAGAAGACGTACGCGCCGCACTGCATTCCCGCGCCGTGAACGATCTCGGCGATCGCCCGGAACTGCTCGCTCACGCACGTCCGCCTGAAGCGCAGCCACTCGAGTACACCCGGGTACTCGCCGATCGCCTCGACGACTCGGGCGATCGGGACGCCCGACGCCGCCGTCGGCCGACCCGCCGGTGGCGAGAACGCGCGTTGCAGCACCGACCACGCATGGCCGAGGTCGCGGCGCATCGAGGTGAAATCGAAGCCGAGCTCTTCAGCCCGGCGCTCGGCGTGCGGAGAGAAGTCCGTGAGAAACGCCTCGGACCCACTCGCGGGGGACGCGAACCTGCAGCCGTCGATCAGGATTCCCGTGACTCCGTCGGACTCGGCCATTCGGCGGTAGTTCTCGAGCGAGACCTCGCGCACTTCCTGCGCGCACGGGGAGGCAGAGTTGAACCACACGTGCGGCTGGCCGTCGAGGCCGACCGCCTTGATCGAGTCGTCGTCGCGGATGAGCGGAAAC
Organism: Spirochaetaceae bacterium; assembly: GCA_007695285.1. GTDB lineage: Bacteria > Spirochaetota > Spirochaetia > DSM-27196 > PXBQ01 > PXBQ01. The sequence goes on from REEC01000181.1 coordinate 60,990, forward strand.
CCCGAACCGCAGAGCCACGCGTCCATGCCCACCTCGCGCACGATCCGTGCGTCCGACGCCCAGCGAACGACGACCGAGACAAACCCGGCCGCGGCGAGCTGCCGCGCGTGAGAATCTGCGTCGGTGATCCCATGCATCCAGTACTTCATAACAACCTCGATCGAACCTTATCGTCAACAGAATTGTACCACGACGCGAGTACGCTGTCGCCGCCCGATGTCGTTATCGCCGAAGACCGACCGTGAAGTCAGATTTTGCGTGATCGAAACGTGCGCGTCGAAACGCTTGACGCGGTGTACTTTGTCATGTAAAGTCACTTTGTGATGCAAAGTACCGCACACGGTGAAGACTCACGGTGAGGGTGTGTGGCCGACACAAGGGGGACGCGTGGCGCGTGACATCGAGAAGTATCTGAACGACGT
>REEC01000093.1 GCA_007695285.1 Spirochaetaceae bacterium
TCGACGTACGCACGGTTTGCCCAGCCTTCGCTCGCGCGTCTCAGCGAGAGAGCGCAGGTCGCGACGGCCCACTGCAGCGCTTCGAAGGCCGAGTCGTCGGGTTCCACGTCGTGCATCGGCACGAGATACCCGCGCGCCGCGAGAAGCGCGGCCTGAAGCGCGCGGACGTCGAGCGAGCACGGCTCGACACGGCCGCTCACGCAAAGCGCGGCGGCGGCTCCGGCCGCCTGCCCGATCTGCATCACGACCGGTTGCAGCCGCGTACACCCGTTCACGATACCGGTGACCGAGATCGACTTCTCGGCGACGAGCACACCGTCGAACTCGCGTGGTACGAGACAACCGTACGGCACCGAGAACGCGTGCACCGCCGGGAACGCGAGAGCCGGCGCATCGGGGTCCTCGGAGCGGTGATGGTCGAGTGGATAGTCACCGACGGCGATGCCGTACGCCGCGAGAGGACTCGCCTCGGGGGCCGTGAGATCGGAGAGCGAGAGCGTCTGCAGCCCGTAGATGCGCCGGGCCTCCCGGACGTACGGAATGAGCGCAAGCCCGGGGGTGTTGCGTGTCGCCACGCCGGCCGTCGGATACGCGTCGCCGCGAAGCCGCACTCGGCCGGCACCGAAGAGACCTTGAAGGAACCGCACGAGGCGCAGCGTCTTGTTTCTCGCGGCCGTCACGACCGCCTCGCGCCGGTCGTGATCGAGGTACTCGCCGAAAAAATCGTTCCCGCCGATCGGCCAGTTCAGCATCATCAAGTCGTTCGGCAGACGCCCGTAGTCGAAGAATTGATCCCAGCTGAGCGGCTCCCGGCCGAGAATGTGCGCGAACTCCGAATCGGGCGGCGGTGTCGGTGCGGGTATACCGGCGGCAAAACCGCGGGGCGGAATCGCGAGCGTCGCGACGTACGTCAGGTCCTGCGGCCTCACGTACGGCTCTTCGGGTCCGATCGCCTCACCGGTTGCCCTTCTGCCCTCGAGCCCCGTTCGCCATGGAATCCCGGCCGAAACCAAAGCGTCTCCGTACTCGTCGGCGAGGATCGTGATCGTCGCGTCGACGCGGAACGGCGCGCCGGTCGTATCGCGAAAAACGGCTCCGGTGACACGGCCCCGCCCGGTACCGGGATTCCGCTCGGTCAGAACGTCGTGACACCGCCATCCCCGGAACAACGTGATCTGCGGCTCGCTCGTGACGAGATGCTCGAGGATCCGCGCGGCGACGTTTGGCTCGAACGACGTGTTACTCACCCACCCGGTCTCGACCCGGTCCGCACCGCCGTAATACTCGCGCACGAGAGCGCGGAACTCGCCCCATAATCCGGCCGGAAGACGGTGATTTCCGTCGACCGCCGAGACACCCGCGGAGCTCAGCATGCCGCCGAGCCACGGTCCTTCTTCCGCAAGAACAACACGTGAGCCCATGCGCGCAGCTTGAATCGCCGCCGCGGTTCCGGAGCTCGACGCGCCGATCACGAGGATGTCCGTTTCGAGAGTCTGCACTCGCACCCCCCGCGTACCCGGTCTCAGCGGCCGTCGAGAATGTCGGAAACGAGCGACCGGCTTCCGACGCGCCGGTCAGCGTGCGCGGCGAAAAACCGGCGCGCAGCGGTCTCGTAATCGAGCCCCGAGAGATCGGCGATGATCCGGACGCTGCGGTCGATGAGTTTTTTGTTGGTCGGTGAGACCTGAATCATCCAGTTTCCGCGGACGCGCCGCATGTACGCCATCGTCGCGGTCGAGAGCGTGTTCAAGATAAGCTTGACCGCGACGTGGTGAAAAATCTCGAGCCCGCTCGGCGGCAGAGCCGGCACGAGCCGCCGTCCGCGCTCGGCGGCGGTGATCGTGACGCCGTCGCGATCGACGATGATTCGCGTCGTGAGTTCGATTCGGGAGCCGTAGAGATCGAGCGCATCGTCTCCGACCGGGTAACTCACGATCTCGGACGCGTCGAGGACCGGGGGAGTTTCGGCAATCGTCGGTGCACCCAACCGCCGGAACCTCTCGGAGCTCCAGTCCAGACCGACCGGCTCGCGCCCGAGCATTCGGCACCACGCGTCGGGGCCTCGCGCGCCGGGCAGGTACGCGATCGCCCACGGGTTCGGTGCGTCGGCGGCGGCGTCGCGGCGCTTCAGCGCGGGGATCGAGAACGTCGGAGTGCGCTCGGTCGTGTCGGCGAAGATATCGAGTAGAAACCGGTCGCTCGCGTACGCGACGATGCCTCCGTGAGAGTAGATCCCGGCTTCGGTCTCGACGAGGTCGGCGAGCGCCTGAACACACTGCCCGGAGTCGAGCTCATCGAGCAGAGCGCGGAAATGCGCACCCCAGTCGTCGGCCGAGCGAGGGGCGAGACCGAGCGTGGAGCGACCGGACGGCGAGAGCACCGAACAGATCGCCTCTTCCATCGCGATCCCGACAAAAAGAAGCTCGCTCGTCGTCGCCTGCATGCGGGTCGAGCCGGACAGCGCCATCGGACCGGTTGTGAGGTCGACCGGCGTGAGACCCGCTCGGGTGATGAGCCGCCGGCTGCGCTCGATCCGCGCGGTGAGAAGCTCGGTCGGGTTGTTGTACACAAAAAAGACGCGACAGCCACGATCGAGCGCCTCGTGCGCGGTCCCGATCACCGACGAGGTTTCGCCGCCTTCGGAGATCGCGATGAAAAGGTCATTGCGTTCGAGTGACAGTTCGCGGACCTGTTCTCGACCGAACTCTTCGTAGTCCTCGAAGTTCTCGACCGAACGTACGAGCGCCCGGTCACCTCCGGTGATGATGCCCCGGACACGCTGCGCGGTCTCGGGGCACGGCGAAATGACTCCGCGTTCGGCCGCCTCGACCCAGAACCGACGCCACATCAACTCGAGCAGCACAGCGAGCCGACCGGTCGATCCACACCCGGAGAATACGATCGTGCGGCCGGCCGACGCCGCGGCCGTGAGCGCAGAAACGAGAAGCGCAAACGTTTCGGAGCGGAGTTGCGCGGGCAGCACGGCGGCGATGTCGCGATCGACCGACAGTAACTGCCGGACTCCCGCGGCGGTCGACGCGGCGATCGTCTCGCTCAGGTTTTTGGTTCGTGGATGGCTCGACTCGGTCACGAGAAACCCGAGCTGAAACTGCGTCTCTTCGGCGATGAATTTTCTCGCGGTCTCGAGAGGATTCATGTACGGCAACTGTACATCGGTTTTTGTGGCGTGTCACGTTTTTTCTTCGCGGCGGTTGACCTATGCGGGAAATGGTTACATAATCGTTGAGTCGGCGTTGCCGATACATTTTTGTAGGCATGTTTCCATGAACCTACGTCTATGAACCGGTTTTGCGAATCATATGACGGCGGCGTCGGGAAACAGGGAGGACCATTATGAAGAAGTGGATGTGGGTGCCCGCGTGCGTGTTGGCGCTCATGATTCCGGCCACCGCGTCGGCGGCCGGCGCGCAAGAGGCAACCCGGCGCATTGAGTCGCAAGACTACAACACGGTCTATTCGGCCGAGCTCGCCCGACTCGATTACCTCGTGAGCAGCACCGTGAGCGAGATGCAGGTTGCGATGAACACCGTGAGTTCGTTGGTGGAGTACGACAACTTCGGCGTCCTCCGACCGTCGGCCGCCGAGTCATGGACGGTCTCGCCGAACGGTCTGGTGTACACGTTCAAGCTACGCGAGGGCGTGAACTGGTACACATGGGACAAACAACAGTACGCGGAAGTAACCGCGCAGGACTTCGTCGACGCGATGAGCTACGTTCTCGACCCTGCCACAGCGTCGTTCTCTGCGCACCATATCCGCGGAACGATCAAGAATGCGGACGCGTACTTCCTCGCGAAGTCGGATGCCGACATCGCGGACATTCCGTTCTCGGAGGTCGGGATCAAGGCACCGAGCCGTTACGTCGTCGAGTACACGCTCGAGAATCCGACGCCGTGGTTCCTGTCGATGCTGACGCATACCGTGTATCGACCCGTGAACGGCCGCTTCCGCGCGGAGGCCGGCGAGCGATTTGGGACCGACCATCGCACACTCCTCAGCAACGGCCCGTACATCCTGACGCGGCATGAGCCGCAGAACGAAAGGGTCTTCGAGCGAAATGAGAACTACTGGGACCGAAGGAACGTTCATATCAACCGCCTCACGTACCAGTTCAACCGGGAAGCCGGAACTCTCGCTCCCGAACTCTTCTTCCGCGGTCAGATTACGAGCGCGACAATCCCGATCGCGATCATCGACGGCTGGCTCGAGGATCCGCAGCGTCGGGATCTTGTGTTCCCGAACCCGGTGAGCTCCTGGAACTTCTGGTATAGCTTGAACTTCGATCCGCAGTTCGCGGCGGAGTACGCCCCTGAGAACTGGCGCAAGGCGGTTCAGAACATCAACTTCCGCAAGGCACTTTTCCACGGCATCGACCGCGTCGCGGCGCACATGACGGTCGATCCGTTCAACCCGGATCGGCAGCTCAAGAACACGATGACTTCACCGGGATTTGCCTCGGTACGGGGCACCGACTACACGATGCTGCCGCCGCTCGCGCCGTTCACGTCGAGTGACCTGTTCGATCCCGACCGCGCCCGCGAGTACGCAGCGCGCGCGCGGCAGGAACTCGCCGGTGAGGTGAGCTTTCCGGTCATCGTGAAGTGGCCGTTCAGCACCGGAAGCGCGGACGCAACGCAACGCGCACAAGTCATCGAACAACAGCTCGAGAACCTGCTCGGACGCGATTTCATCGACTTCCGGCCGGTAGGCTACCCACCGACGGGATTCCTGGACAACACCCGGCGAAACGGCAACTACGCGGTCGCGGAAGTGAACTGGGGTGCCACGTACCTCGACCCGTACGCGTACACGCCGCCGTTCCATACCGGCAATCCGATGCTGTACACCGATATCTCGACGATCGCCGGTGATGCGTACCAGACGCTGCTCGATCGCGCGCACGATGAGAAACTTGATCTCGATCGGCGGCACCGCCTCCTGGCCGAAGCCGAAGCGTATCTGCTCGAAAACGCGCTTGTGATCCCGTATCGGGGTGGTGGCGGTGGGTACGGAGTCTCGTACATCCAGCCGTTCACGATCCCGTACGCGGCGGCGGGGCTCGCAAACCTCGGTTTCAAGTACGCTGTCATCCGCAGTACCCCCGTTACGAACGAGGAGTTCTTCGAACTCCAGACCCGATGGGAGGCCGAGCGACTCGACGCTCTCCGTGCAGCAGGTCAGTAGACTCAGTCGTGGTCGGGCAAAAGCCCGGCCGTTTTTTTTTAAACCGTCCGCACCGTGTGCGAAATACGGTATGATCAAGCGACCAAGGAGGCCCTCCACCCGTGGAAGCAGCTGTAGTGACGGATGAACCACCGGGGCGAGTCCGTACCCGAAACTCGTTTCTCTCGTATACGATTCGTCGGGCGTGGCAATCGGTAGTGACGGTCCTGATCGTCATCACGGTCGTGTTTCTCTTGATGCGCCTGCTTCCGCTCGAAGGGTATTTCGGTGACGACTACGACCGGCTCGACCAGGCGCAACGCGACGCGATCCTTCGAAGCATGGGTTTGCTCGATCCCTGGTACATCCAGCTTCGCACCTTTTACGTCGGTCTTCTAACCGGCGACCTCGGGCAGTCGATCAAGTACCGTCCCCGGATACCGGTTGTGGAGGTCGTCGCGCAGAAGGTTCCGATCTCGGTGTACTTCGGCGTGACCGCGATCTTCCTGTCGCTGTCGCTCGGCCTCACGATGGGCGTTCTTGCGGCGCGGGATAAGGACAAGGTCGTAGATAAATCGGTGACCGGTTTCATCGTGTTCGTGAACGCCGTACCCGCGGTCGTGTATCTGCTTTTCATTCAGCTCTACGCGACGCAGGCGTTTAACCTGCCGATTCTCTACAACTCGAGAAACCCGATGAGTTGGGTGCTGCCCGCGTTCTCGATGTCGCTGAGCGGGATTGCGGGCTACGCAATGTGGATCCGACGGTTCATGGTCGATGAACTCAACAGGGATTACATCAAACTCGCACGCGCGAAAGGGCTCCCGAACACGCAGATCATGTTTCGCCACGTGCTTCGCAACGCTTTTGTGCCGATGGCGCAGTATCTGCCGACGACGCTCTTGTTCACGATCGCCGGCTCTCTCTACATAGAGTCACTCTACTCGATTCCGGGAATGGGAGGACTGCTGATCGACGCGATCTCGCTCCAGGACAATCCGCTCGTGCAGTTTCTCGTTTTAATCTACTCGAGTATCGGCGTGTTCGGGCTGTTCGCAGGGGATATCTTGATGGCCGGGATCGATCCTCGCATCAAACTCGTGGGGAAGGGGGGTGCGCGATGAACGAACCGGCAGATTTTGACGACCCCCGGCTGTTCGAGCGCGCCGAGCGCGATGGCGACGCGGCCGAACGAACCGGCTACTCCGATTACTCGTACTGGAAATCGACGGTGCGGGTGTTTCTGAGGAACCGAATCGCGTTCGTCGCGCTCGTGGTCGTCTCGGTACTCCTGCTTTTCACGTTCATCCAACCGTTTCTGCCCGGCGAACGCGATCCGAACCTGATCCACATCAACCCGGAGACCGGTCGGCAGCTGCGAAACGCTCGTCCGGGCGCGGAGTATCGTCTCGGTACTAACTCGATCGGCCAGGATCTCTGGGCGCGCATCTGGACCGGCACGCGCACGTCGATGTTGATCGGAATCACGGTGGCGTCGATTCGCGTCTTCCTCGGGATCCTCGTCGGGTCGCTCTGGGGTTACATCCGGAAGACCGACCGGATGATGACCGAGATCTACAACGTGCTCGCGAACATACCGACGACAATCGTAATGGCACTGTTCGCGTACATTCTTCGGCCGAGCATGCAAACGATGATCATCGCGATGACCGTGCTCGGCTGGCTCCCGATCTCCCGATTTATCCGGAACCAGGTCGTTATCATCCGCGACCGCGAGTACAACCTCGCGTCGCGCTGCCTCGGAACGCCGACGCGACGAGTCATCGTCCGGAACATCCTGCCGTACCTCGTGTCGGTGATCATGCTCCAGTTTGCGCTTGCGATTCCGCTCGTGATCGCGGGCGAAGTGTTCTTGAGCTATATTGGTCTCGGATTGCCGCTGAACATCCCGTCACTCGGAAACCTCGTGAACGAGGGTCGCCAGCTTATGATGATTCCGAGTCTGCGCTACCAGCTGATCTATCCGTCCGTGATCCTCTCGCTCATTACGATCTCATTCTATGTGATGGGAAACGCGTTCGCCGACGCCGCCGATCCGCGGACACACGTGTGAGGCCCGAATGAGCGAACCGATACTCTCCGCAAACAATGTCGTGATCAAGTTTAGCCTTCGGGGGCGCGTGTTGACCGCGATCCGCGGTGCTTCGCTCAGCCTTCACGAGGGCACAACGCTCGCGATCGTCGGGGAGTCCGGATCGGGCAAATCGGTCTTCACGAAATCCTTCATCGGCATGCTCGACGAGAACGGCTGGATCGAGTCCGGCTCGATCCGTTACGGCGACCGTGATCTGGCTCAGTTCAAAACCGAGCGCGACTGGCTCTCGATCCGCGGACGCGAGATCGCGATGGTATTCCAGGACCCAATGACCGCACTCAATCCGCTTCGAACCGTCGGCGCACAGATCCAGGAGGTCATCGAGCAGCACGAGAACACCGGCCGCTCGGAGGCGAAGGCGAGGACGATCAAGATTCTCGACGACGTGGGAATACCACAACCCGAACTGCGGTACGGCCAGTATCCGCACGAGTTCTCGGGTGGAATGCGCCAGCGGATCGTCATCGCGATCGCGCTCGCGTGCAACCCGAAGATCCTCATTTGCGACGAGCCGACGACAGCTCTCGACGTGACGATCCAGGCTCAGATTCTCGCGCTGATTCGCGCCGTACAGCACGACTACAAGCTCACGGTGATCTACATCACACACGACCTTGGCGTCGTCGCGAACGTCGCCGACGACGTCGCGGTGATGTACGCGGGCGACATCGTCGAGTACGGCACGGTCGACGAGATCTTCTACGACGCGCGGCACCCGTACACGTGGGCGCTGTTGTCGTCGCTGCCACAACTCGGCCAGAAAGGAGAACCCCTGTACACGATCAAGGGAAGCCCACCGAACTTGTTCGCGGATATCAGCGGCGACGCGTTTGCGCCGCGCAATCCGTACGCGCTGAATATCGATTTCCAGGAACGGCCGCCATACTTCCAGGTGAGTCCGACTCACTTCGCGCGCACGTGGCTGCTGGACCCAAGAGCACCGAAACTCGAGCCGCCCGCGACGATCAGGCAGATGCGCGCCGCTCGCTCAGGAGACGACCGTGGGTGATCGCGATGTTACGACGCGCACTCGGGTGAACGGTGAGAGCCGACCGGTGCTTCTCGACGTTGACCGGCTGCGGGTCGAGTTCAAGATCAAGGCGAAGGAACCGCTTGTCGCGGTTCGCGACGTCAGCTTCCAGATTTTCGAAGGCGAGACCTTCGGTCTGGTCGGTGAGTCAGGATCGGGTAAGACGACGATCGGCCGGACGATCATCCGCATCCACGAAGCAACCTCGGGAGAGATTCGCTACCGTGGCCGGAAAATCAACGGGGCTATTCCGCGGGAGTTCGACCGGGAGATAACCCAGAAGATTCAGATGATCTTCCAGGACCCGATGGCGTCGCTGAACGAACGAGCAAAGATCGACTACATCGTCTCGGAGGGTCTCTTCAATACCGGGCAGTTCTCGAGCAAGAGCGAAAAGGCCGCGAAGGTCGCGGACGTGCTCGAAGAGGTCGGGTTATTACCCGAGTTCGCCTCACGGTTTCCGCACGAGTTCTCGGGCGGCCAACGGCAGCGGATCGGAGTCGCGCGCGCGCTGATAATCCGGCCGGAGTTCATTATCGCCGACGAACCGATCTCCGCGCTCGACGTCTCGATCCGAGCTCAAGTTCTGAATCTTCTCGCGCGGCTTCAACGCGAGTTCGGGCTGACGTACCTCTTCATCGCGCACGACCTCTCGGTAGTCCGTTTCATCACCGACCGCGTCGCGGTGATCCACCTGGGGCGGATCGTCGAGCTCGCGGAGACCGAGGATCTATTCGAGAATCCACTCCATCCGTACACCACGTCTCTGCTTTCGGCGATTCCTCTTCCGGATCCACGCGCGGAAAAGAACAAGGTCGTCACGTTCTACGACCCGTCGATGCATGACTACAGCGCCGGGGAGCCACGACTCGCCGAGATCACACCCGGCCACTTCGTGCTCGGTAACGACGCCGAGATCGCCGGCTATCACGAGGTTGCCGCAACGAGGGTTGGCCGTCGTCAACGAGCGCCGAAGAACGACGCGCCGACGCCAAACGCGTGATACAGTATCGTCGCGGTTATCGCGAGGTTTGCGGCGATCCAGAGCAGTGTCAGCGGACGGTTGCCCGTATCGGGACCAGGATCGGAGCGCGGCAAAACCGGCCCGTCCCACCGCGCGTACGGCGAGCGCGTGTCGTTCTCGTCGGTCGGCGGCGGGGTAGACACCGCACGCTGCCTCGGCGCTGTAAAGCGGTCTTGTTTGAGGTACCCGAACCACGCGAGCAGCAAGCACCCGGTCATCAACACCGGAAGGAACACCGCAAGATAGTACGCGTTGCCGAGCAGCGGAACCGAAACGAACCACGAGAGAGCCACCATGATCGCCGTCGGGATCACCGATCTGAGGTACGATTCGATCACTCTCCGCGGTTCAAGCATTCCGACTCACCGTACTACGAGGAGCCGGTAATGTGAAGCCGTTCCGTTCCATCGGTTCGCCCGACGGGAGCAACAGTTCTCTCGGTCGCCGTCTCGAACGAATCGCGTCGCGTCCGGACGCCGAACTCGCGAACTGCGCGGTCGGCGTCGTGCGCGACGCGAAGGTCGCGTTTACCTTCGTGTACGGTTCGTGCACGCCGGGCACCGCGCGAGCCGCCGATCGGCCGTACCGGCTCGATTCTCTGATCCGCGTCGCGTCGCTCTCAAAGCCTTTCGTCGCGATCGCGGTCCTCACGCTCTGCGAACGCGGACTCGTCGATCTTGACGCCGATGTGAGCGACCTCCTGGGTTTTCGACTTCGGCATCCGTCGCACCCCGACGTCGCGATCACGCCGCGTATGCTGCTCTGCCACACCTCGTCGCTGCGCGACGGCGATCGGTACTCGCTGCCTGCCGATCGGGCGATCCGTGAGTTCTTCGACCCGCGCTCGGAGCACTGGGACCGCGGCGCGCATTTTGCCCCACCGTGCACCGAGCCCGGCCGCGAATGGAGCAACCGCCCCGGCGAGTACTTCCGCTACTGTAACCTCGGCTACGGGGTGTTGGGAACTCTCATCGAAAGCGCGACCGGTGTCCGGTTCGACCGATACGTCGCCGACGCGGTTCTTCGGCCGATCGGGATCGAGGGTGGATTCGGGCCGGCCGCGCTTTCAACCGACGCGCTCGCACGGCTCGTCCCGCCGTACCGGAAAATCCGCGAGGGTCGCTACGCGCCGGACGGAGAGTGGGTCGCGCAGACCGATCACCCCGCGCCGGATCACTCTGTGCCGGACGAGTACGCGGTCGGCACGAACGCGACGTTCCTTTCTCCGCAGGGCGGCTTGCGCGCGTCGATCGGCGACTTGCTCGCGTTCATCCGGTTCATGGTCGATCCCGCGCGCCGACGACAGGCGAAGATCGTGAGCGACGCGCGTCTCACCGAGATGCTGCGCCCGCACTGGACGTACGATCACGAGCGGAAAAACGGCACGCCGTACGACGGCGTCACACGCGTTGCGGGGCTCGGGCTCTTTCGGACGACCGCGACCGCCGACTCGGAAGGCTCCGACCGTCTGCTCCCGGACGGCGGCCCGCTTTTGTGGGGGCATCACGGCGACGCGTACGGGTTCCGCGGCGGCGTGCTGTTTGATCCCGACGGTGGGTACGGCTTCTGCTACACGACAGGAGGCACGGCCGCGGACCCACAACGGCTTCGCGGCAACTTCTCATCGTACAGCTACTGGGAAGAGGCGATTCACGAAGCGGTGCTCACCGCGTATCCCCCGTGAACGTCAGGGACGCGATGACCGGGCGGGTACACGACGTACGCGACCCCGCCTGACGCACTCAACCAACATGCCTCGAGCTCGTCAGGCGCGTACGTCCGCCGTACCGACGCGACGTCCCGCGCCGCGGGCTCGTTCATGATCGCCCTACCCTCGTCGTCGAATCCGACGAGCACCGTGAGGTGGCCGTTGCTCGACGCGATCGGCGCTCCTGCGAGCGGTCGGCCTTTGTCGGCGTCCCACGAAACGCTCAAGATCAGAGGCACCCCCGCGGCGATCCACGGACGCGCGGCAGCGAGCGACGGGAAACGGACGATCTGAGCGACAAAACCGACCGCGCCGGCCCACGCGACGTTGAACGCCCAGTTCCCGTAACCGCCGTACACCGGATCGTATACGCCTGTCCGTGTCTCTTCGACGAGCGGCGCGCACGTTCTCTCACCTCGCCAGTACCCGATCACCATAGCGAGAGAGACCGGACTGCACCACACGTTTCCGCCGTTCGGGTAGATCATCTGGGAACACTCCGGTACGCCGTCGATCACAACCCGCCCGATGCCTTCGCCGTGTTGCGGGCCTCCCGCCGTTGGCGGTCCATCCCACGTCGTCGGTCTCGGGTCCGACCACGCGAGCGTAACGCGGCGCAGCGTCGGTCCCGGCCCGGTACGGTACGTCGCCGCGTAATGAGCGATGGCCCTCACGCGCATCGAATCGAAAGGTTCCGCGCTCACGAGCGTGTCGGTCCGGACCGAGATACCCGCATCGTTCTGCGCCTCGCCCGAGCCGCGCGGCGCCCCGGGAGTCGCGGACCATTGCCCCATCGAGAACCACCCGGTGTCCGACCCGTCGCCGCGGCGGAGCTGGATCCGGAACTCGAGGCCGGTCGGGCCCGGCGTATCGCAGTTCCACGACACGATCGTCGAAGACGGAGCGAAGGCCGGCATCACCCAAGGGCTCGTCGCGGCGACCGGATGGCCGTCTGCGCCAAACCGGATCCGCCCCGCGTCGACGAGACACCGTTCGAGAGTCCAGTTGGTGAAGCTGTCGGCATCGTCGCCCCAGGCGCACGAGCCGGTTCGGTACCACATTCACGCCTCCCTATCGTGCTCAGATCGAACCGTGGCCGCGGTCAATCTCCGACGACGTCGCGGATCACGCGGAGCCAGTTACGCCCCATGACCTTCTCTATCTCGACTTCGGTGTAGCCGCGTTCGACCATCCCGGTTGCGATCAGAGAAAGCCCGGTACAGTCGGGCATAGCGAGTCCGTACGAGACATCGAACCCGTCGAAATCGCTCCCTATTCCGATGTGGTCGATGCCCGCAACATCGATCATACGCTCCAGATGGTCGAGAACGCGGCCGATTGTAACGTTCCCGGGCGGCGTGTCGATGAAAGAGCCGGCGAAAGTGAGCCCGATCAAACCTCCGCGCTCGGCGATCGCGCGTAGTTGATCGTCGGTCAGGTTCCTCGGATGGTTTCGGAGCACGCGGGAGTTCGAGTGCGATGCGACGAGCGGGCGCGCGGCGACCGACAGCACGTCCGAAAGCGTCCGGTCGCACAGGTGCGAAACGTCGACGATCATCCCGATCTGTTCCATCTCGCGAACGACGTCACGGCCGAACTCCGACAGACCATCCTCTCCGTCGACGTACACGCCGCGCCCGATCGCGTTGCGCCGATTCCACGTGAGCGTCATCAACCGTACGCCACGATCAAAGAACTCGTGGAGCGTGTCGAGGTTTGTACCGATCGCCTCGCCGCCTTCGATTGTGAGGAACGCCGCGATTCTTCCGTCGGAGACCGCCTGCTCGATCTCGGACGCCGTCCGCGCGTGCACAAGTCCGCGCCCGGCCGTGACGAGGCGATCGAACGTTGCGAGCAGCTCGCGGGTGTGAGCCGTCGCTTCGGCGACGTACTCATCAGTCGTGAACAGCGCGAGCATGACCGCACCGACTCCCGCCTGTTTAAGTCGTGGTAAATCGACGTGTCCGTCCTGGGATCTCTCGAAGAAATCGCGCCGACCGTGATGGACGTCAAGAATCGAGTCGGTATGCCCATCGATTATCACGATGCGTCTGCCTCGGTTCGGGTGAGTTCGCGCGCGAGGAGATCGTCGTAGGTCTCCCGTCTGACCGAGAGACGGTGCATCCCGGCGTTCGTCATCACGACAGCCGGACGAGGCAGGAGGTTGTACGTGCTCGCCATCGAGTGGTTGTACGCGCCTGTCGAGAAGACGGCGAGAGTGTCTCCCGGTCGCGGGTTCTGGAGCTTGATGTCTTTGATCAAGATGTCACCCGACTCGCAGCACTTCCCTGCTACGGTCACAAGAGACTCGGCGGGGTCGTCGGGGCGGTCCGCAACCACCGCCGCGTAGCGCGCACCGTACAGCGCCGGCCGTGGGTTGTCGGCCATCCCGCCGTCGACCGCGACGTACGTCCGAACGCCCGGGATCTGCTTGATGGAACCGACGGTGTAGAGCGTGACCCCGGCCTCGGCGACGATCCACCTGCCAGGCTCAATCACAATCCGGGGAACCGGAAGTCCGAGTCGAGCGGAATGCGTTCGGACGGCTTCCATGATCGCGTCGGTGAAGTAACCGAGCGGCTTCGGGTCGTCGTCCGACGTGTACCGCACGCCATACCCGCCGCCGAGGTTGAGCTCCCGCGTCCTGAGCCCGAGCGGCTGCACCCGTTTCACGAGTTCAAACAGGACGCCGGTCGCCTCGAGGAACGCGTCGTTCGCGTGAAGTTGTGAGCCGATATGCGCGTGGAAGCCGAGCAGCTCGACGTGCTCACTCGCGAGCGCGGTGCGAACCACATTCTCAAGATCGTCGGACAGGAGCGGAATCCCGAATTTCGAGTCGACCTGGCCGGTCGAGATGTACTCGTGCGTGTGGCCCGCGACGCCGGGAGTGATCCGGAACAAAATCCTGGGCCGAGCCGACCGCTCGGCGGCGACGCGCGTCACAAGCTCGAGCTCGTGCACGCTGTCGACGACGATGCGCCCGACGCCGAGATCGATAGCGAACTCGAGCTCCTCGCGTGACTTGTTGTTTCCATGAAAAAAAACGCGCTCCATCGGGAACCCGGCACGATTGGCGATGTAGATCTCACCCCCCGAAACGACATCGAGCCCGATTCCCTCGGACGCGACGATCCTGCACATCTCGAGCGTCAGAAACGCCTTGCTCGCGTAGAGCGCAAACGTGTCTTCGTAGCGGTCGAGGAACGATGTGCGGAGCTCCGACAACCGTTCGCGCACCAGGCACTCGGACAGCACGTAGAGCGGCGTCCCGTACTCGCGGGCGAGCGCAACCGTGTCACATCCGTCGAACTTGTATCCCACAGTACCTCCGTTTTCCGCTCACGGCTCGGTTGCGGTCTCGAGTATCTCAAGCGACCCGCGCGCCGCGTCGAGACGCGCAAGCACGCCGAGCGGCAACGTCAGCGTCGGCGTGCCGTGCCCCGCAGCGATCCCGCGCAAAACGGGCTTGCCCGAGGACGCGATCTGGTCGGAAAAAACCTGCTCGAGGGTCAAACTGCGTGCAGGCTCGGACGCGGTGCAGCGTTCCCACGTGCCGAGCACGACGCCTCTACACGCGCTGAAGTACCCCGCGAGGCGCAGCTGGTTCAACATCCGGTCGACCCGATACGGCTCTTCACCGACGTCTTCAAGAAACACGATCTTGCCGTCCGGGTCAAGCGCGTACTCGGTTCCCACGAGCGCCGAGACGAGCGCGAGGTTGCCTCCGATGAGCGTCCCGGTCGCGGCGCCCGGAGAGGCTTGTTTCGACCGAGACGCGGCCGGAGCGGGCGTGAACGCGACCGGTCCCGCACCGCCGGTTGTCACGACTTTGAGCCAACACTCGCGCGAAAGGTCGTCGAGCCGGCCGAACCCCGACGCCATCGGGCCGTGGATCGTCGGAAAACGGACGTGCCGCGCAAACGCGAGATGAAGCCCGGTAATATCGCTGTAGCCGATGAAGAGCTTGGGGCTGCGCGCGATGAGCTCGTAATCGAGCAAATCCAGGATGCGAGGCGTCCCGTACCCGCCCTTGAGGCAGAGGACCGCGTCGATCTCGGGATCGGCGAAAAAACCGTGGATCTCGGTCGCACGGTCGGCGTCCGTGCCCGCGAGATAGCCGTATCGGCGAGCCGTCGAGCCGGCGGCGGTCGTGCCGACGGTGACACGGAAACCGAGCGCCTCGATCGCCGCGACCGCGTCAGGAACAGTCCGCTCGTCGGTCGTCGAACCCGACGGCGCAACGATACCGATCCGGCCGCCCGGGCTGAGCGCGCGTGGTTTTCGCGTGGGTCGCGCCATCGTCAAAGCACGAGAGAAAAAGCCACGAACGCGCCGATCGAATTCACGCGTCCTCCGGTGTGGTCGCGTGTCCGGAACCCAGAGCGCGAAGCGTGAGAGCGACTTGCATTGCGACGCCGATAGGGAGACACGCTTCGTTCAGCACAAAGCGACCGCTGTGCAGCGGCGCGTACTCGTGACCAGGAGTCGCGCACCCGAGGTGATAAAACGCGCCGGGCGTCTTGAGAAGGAAGAACGAGAAGTCCTCGACGCCCATACTGGGGCTATCCTTCCACACCACGCTGTCGGGGCCGAGCAACTCGGTCGCGGTTTGCGTGACCAGATCCACCGACTCGGCATGGTTCACAAGCGCGACGTACCCGTACGATACAGCGACTTCCCCGGTCGCGCCGAACGCGTCGGTCACGCCGGACACGACTCGGTGAACCTTCTCGACGAGTCTATCGCGCAGTTCGTCGTTGGCGGCCCGCAACGTTGCGGACATCGTAACACGATCTGCTATGATGTTCGATCTCGTGCCTCCGTTGATCGTACCGACCGTAATCACGGCCGACTCGAGCGGCGACACGACACGTGATACCAGATTGTTCAGCGCTACAACCACGTGCGACGCCACGAGCACCGCGTCGACCCCCGTCTCCGGGTACGCCCCGTGGCCGCCCTTGCCGTGAACAGTGATCGTGAGTGACGTGCTACAGCCGTTGAGCGTTCCGTACCGGGTCTCGATTCGACCTACAGGGAGGTACGGCATCACGTGCAGACCAAACACACAATCGACGGACGGATTCTCCATACAGCCACGCGCGATCATCGGCTCGGCGCCGCC
Organism: Spirochaetaceae bacterium; assembly: GCA_007695285.1. Lineage (GTDB taxonomy): Bacteria > Spirochaetota > Spirochaetia > DSM-27196 > PXBQ01 > PXBQ01. The sequence goes on from REEC01000093.1 coordinate 16,188, forward strand.
CACGGTCTCTTCGGCGGGTTGGAACAGGAGCTTAACGGCGCCGGCGAGCTCGCCGCGGTGTTCGGCGAACCAGCGTGCCGCACCGAGCAGGATCGCGGTGTGCGCGTCGTGGCCACACGCGTGCATCTTTCCGTCGATCGCCGATGCAAAAGACAGCCCTGTCTGTTCGTTGATCGGTAGCGCGTCGATGTCCGCGCGTAGCGCGACGGTGCGACCCGGCCGCTCGCCGCGGATGAGTCCGACTATCGCAGTATCGGTCCGTTCGTACTCGACACCGAGCCGGTTGAGCTCGAGCTCGATCCGTGCCGCGGTCTCGAACTCGACGTTCCCGAGCTCGGGAGTCCGGTGAAGCTCCCTGCGAATTCCGACCAACCACTCGGACATCGACGCGCAGTCTTCCAGTACTCGATCCCGCAGAATTCGATCACGATTCACCGGTCACCTCCGCGTCCATCTCGTCGAGTATTTCTGTAGTCGCTCCGCCGCGGTGGTACACGCGCGGAACGCGCCTGCCTACCCCGGCGAGGATCTCGTTTCTGTTCGTCCCTGCCCACGCAGCCGCGTCGGCGATCGGAATTTCGTCATCACCAGATCGCCCGAACAACAACACTTCGTCTCCGACGGAAACGCCGGGTACCGAAGACACGTCGACGGTACACTGATCCATGCAGACAAGCCCGACGACCGGCGCGGCGACGCCGCGGACAATCACGCGCGCGCGGTTCGAGAATGCGCGTCGAAAACCGTCGGCATAACCGACCGGAAGCGTTGCGAGCGTAGCCCCGGCCGCAGGCGCGCGCCAACTAAAGTCGTACCCGACGCCTTCACCCGCAGCAAGAGTACGGATGCGCGCGATCCGGGTCTTGAACGCAAACGGAGTTCTGATCGCAGACAGCGTTCGCGAGCCAAGCGGCGGGGCCCCGTACAGGATCGCGCCGGGACGCACAATGTCGAGGTGAAAGGCGGGATAGCGAACCATGCCGATCGAATCGCAGAGGTGCAACGAGGGAAGGCGTACACCGCGCCCACGGACGCGTTCCGCGAAACGGGTGAGCCGCGAGAACTGTCGCTCGTCCGACGCTTCGCTTTCGAGCGCCAGGTGCGAGAACAACCCGTCCGCCGCGACCCCCGGCATCCGCGCGATGCGTTCAACCGTGCTCACGCCCGCGTCGCCGTCGTCGCATCCGAGTCGGTTCATTCCCGTGTCGAGCTTGATCTGCACGCGCGCGGTCCGACCGGTCCGTTCGGACCACTGCGAAAGCAGTGCCGCCTGGCGTTCTTCGAACAGCGTGACGGTTATGCTGAGATCGGCGGCCGCGGTGAGCAGCCGGTCGGGCGTGTAGCCCATGATCATGATCACCGCGTCGGAGAATGTCCGCCGCAACCTCGCTGCTTCCGAGAGGCACGCGACCGCGAGCAGATCGGCCCCCTCGTCGAGAAATACGCGCGAGACGGGAATCAGTCCCATACCGTATGCGTCGGCCTTCACGACAGCCGCCATGGCGACGCGCGTGTCTGGGTTCGTTCGGTCGAGGAACTCGCGAACGCTCCGGAAATTCCACGCGAGCACGTCCTGATCGATTTCGTACCAGGTGTCTCGACCGGGTAGAGCGGTAACCGGAGCTGTTCGCGACTTCATCTCGGACTGCCTCCGCCGGCATCACGCGGTGCGGCACCAGCCACCGCTTCGCAACACGGCACGATGTCGAGCACGGGTCCGCCGACGTGGTCGGGATCGGAATAGTGCCACCACTCGGCGTGGTACGCAGAGAATCCTGCTCGTTCCATGATCGCGCGCAGAATCGCGCGCCGCTCGGCCGGCTCGGACGGTGCGCCGTCCCAGTCGTGAGACGCCCGATTCGAGAACTCGTCGTACTCGGTCGGCATGGGAAGCCCGACGCCGTCCGGCGTCGCAAGCGTGACGTCAACGGCCGCGCCGCGGTTGTGGGCCGACCCGCGCGACGGTGGTGCGACAAAGTCGTCGTCCGGCACGAGATCCCACATTACGCGCTGAATCGAGACGGGCCGGTACGCGTCGAGCACGAGCAGCGCGTACCCGTGAGCGCGCGCTTCGGACGCCGCCACAGCGAGCTTCGCGGCGGTCGCGTCGAGCAGCCACGCGTGCTCGCACTGATAGAGAACACGACCGAACACGTTATCGGGTTTGCTGTATACGAGATCGACAAAGGCATCCGGACAGGCAACGCGGAGATCGACCAGGCGTATTGGCGGATTTGTCGCAAAGGAAGCGGGTGGAGCGAAACGACCGTGAGCGAACGCGCGACTACAAGGTTTTCTCGGATTAAGGCACACGACGATGAACTGCGTCTCCGTCACCGCAACGATTCCGGTCGGGCCGGGAACGCGGCACCGCGTTTGCACCGTACGGTCCCCGGTACTCCCGATCCATCGAGTGATGATAGGCACTCCGATCGGAACTGTCAAGAAGAAATCGGCGTCGAACGGCGGGCATTTTGCTTGACTTGCCTGTAACAGCGTGGTACGATACGGATGGTTGATTCATTCAATCAACCTGCGGTGATTTTCTTGCGCCGGATAGACGCGCGCCACCGCCAGGAGGAATCATGATTTCAGGTGTAGAGCGAACCGCGCTCGAGCGGTCTAACAGAAAACTGCAGTACTCAAAAAGCGAAAAAATCGGCGTGATCGTCGTCGACAACTTCCCGGCGCTCGGGAC
>REEC01000038.1 GCA_007695285.1 Spirochaetaceae bacterium
TTCACGGCTGAGAGCGGAGTGGAAGGGGTCTATGTCGAAGAGCTGATCGCCCGCAGGGCCACCGAACCCGACGGACTCAAGGTCGGTGACCGTATCGTCGCGATCGCTGATCTCGGGCGGCTCGACGATACACCGGTTACCGTCGAGGAACTGCTCGACGCGCAGGACGCGCGGTGGGAAGTATTGTTCGACACCGCGCGGCGGTTCATGTTCGCATCGAACCAAACCACCCGCGCGCAGTTCGCGGCCGCTGCGGTGTTCTCGGTTGCGCTGAGAGGGCGGAGCGATCCGACCGCGGGCATTGCGGTTCGCGTCGAACGCGCCGGTGAGATAATCGATCTATCGATTTCAGCCGGACAAGCGGCCGACTCGTTTCCCGTCGTGTACGCGCCGTACTCTTCGTCCGTCACGCATCGCGGGCGAACGTACCGTTACATCGCGGTGCCGAGTATGCGGTACATGGACGACATCGACCGAATCGACCGGCTCGTGAACGCCGCGATCACGGCGGACGACGATGCCGTCGTTTTTGACCTGCGTGGGAACGGAGGCGGTCAGTCCGCGATCGGCGACTACTTGGTCGCACGGCTCGGTTTGAGCGACCGCGCGCGATTCCGGATAGTCGATTCAGACGGTGCAACGATTCGGACGATCGGGCCGCAGAACCCCCGCGGCGCGCAGTTCACCGGTGCGGTTGCACTTTTGATCGATCACCACGTGTTCTCAGCGGCCAATCACTTCGTGTCGCTTGTCGCCGACGCAAACAAACGTGACCTGTTCGGTTCGCGTCCGGTCTTTCTTGTCGGCGGGCGCACCGGAGGTGGAAGTGGCGTTCCGACCGGTGTGCGGCTCACGAGCGACTTTTCGTTTCGCGTTTCGCGCGACTTCACGGTCGATTCTGAGGGGTACCATTACGAGCGAGGAGTCTCCCCGAGTCCCGGGGCGGACGTGACGGGGGAGTTGAACCCGGACGACCTCGGCGCGTCTCGTTTTCTTTCGGCTCCGACTCAAGCACAGTTTGACCAGAGAATGCCGGGTGACCTGATTCTTCAGCGCGCGCTCGCGCTGCTCAGCGCGGCGTTGGACGGAACATGAATTCGACACGATCGGTCCGTTCGCGCATAATCGTTTTCTGGTTCGTCGTTTTGATGGGAGCCTTGGACTCCGCTTTCGCAACGGAACTATCCTCGGTGCGGGGAAACGGAACCGACGGCTGTCCCGGACTTGAGGTCGAGCTCGGTGGTGCGTACTTCTTGCATCTTCCTCTCGCGGTCGGCGTCGTCGATCGCACGGCCTGGTCGACGCACGTTGCCGGTTCGCTTCGCGCTCCATCGCGATTGTCGGTTCGTGGTGGGTACGAACTCGGCGGAATCTTTTTTGGAGGTTCGGGCCACGTCTTCCATCACGGACCGTTTCTCGGCGGTCGGTACGATGTGATTCGACGGGCCGGGCGCGTGGCGTCGGGAATCATTCTCGGCGCCGATCTACACGTCCGGTGGATCTCCGGGTTCCGTCGGTCACCGGTCATGGGAGTGACGATTTCGAGTGGGTTTCCGATCGCGATACGCGATCGTGTGACGATGGTGAACGAAGTCGCCGGGGGGTGGTACTTCGGCGACGCCGCTCACCTCGTTTTTGGTCTCAGGAACGCGATCGTTCTCGCGTTCTAGGTCGGCTACTCGGCTTCCGCCTTGGGTTCCGAGAGTTGGCGATAGATGTAGACGATCATCACCGAGACGAATCCTGCGTAGATGCCGTTCACGACAAGCACCAGAAGCGCGCCAAGAATCGGAATCAGGCCGAGAATCACGTTAATGATTCCAGCTATGAAACCGATCGCGATCACCGCGAGAGCAAAAACGACCGTATCGAGTGGACGTTTCAACGCGGTCTTGATGCTCTTCTGGATCGACGCGGCAACGCCGAGGTTCTCGGTCATCAATACGACGAACGTGAACATCAACAGGAACGCGATGACCAATCCCGGAAGGATAAGGAACACAAAGCCAATCCCGACCAGGGCGCCGACGACGATCGACCCGATCACGAGCGATACGATCCGCGGTTTCGTCTTCTCCCAGCCTGTTTTCAGCGACGTCGAGCCGGTCTCGACGACCTCGCCGGCCATCGCGATCGTCATACCGTGTCCGAGCAGCGTGATGATCGCACCGACAATCCCGAGGATCGCGGTGGCTCCGAAAGCAACTCCGACCGCCGGAACAAGCGATTCGGGTGCCCACCTACCGGCTTCCGCCGCTTCGGCCGTGACACGAGCGAATTCGGTCGCGCGTGCGGCGCCGACGGCTCCGACGATCGCCCCGATGATCCCGACGACGAGCGAAGCAGCAATCGTCGGAATGACAAGCATGTAGTTCTTTTTTGTGAGATTCGTCGCGTCAACCAACAGTTCTTTGATCATTCGATACCTCCCGGTACGGTGTCTGTATGTGAGGGACCGTCGGCGCGTGAATGTCTGCCGTCGATACACCTTTCCGTCCAGTATACACCGACCGGTGTATTCCGTGTAGTGACAATCCCGGCTCGAAAAACGATGTCTCGGATCATCGACGTGCGCTCTTCTTCGAGCGCTGCTCCCGCGAGACCCGTATCCATTTTCGCCGTTCGTCCTCACGAGCGCGGCGGTCGGTTTGTCGCCTGAGGTACGCCGCTTCGCGTTGCAGGTCCAGGTACCGGTCGTACCGATCGGCCGAGATCGCGCCGTCCGCGAGCGCCTGCTGCACCGCGCAACCCGGTTCTCCGGAGTGTGAACAGTCGTTGAAACGGCACGCGGCCGCGGCCGTCGCGATGTCCGGGAACGAATCGGCGACATCCGACTCGTCGCCCCAGAGCTGCAGTTCGCGGATCCCGGGCACGTCGATCACGAGCACGCCCGACGGGAGTCGGTACAGCCCCTTGCGCGTCGTCGTGTGACGTCCCTGCATATCCGAGCGTAGCTCTCCTTCGCGCTCGAGGATTGCTCCCGCGAGCGCGTTCAGCAGACTCGACTTTCCGACGCCCGATTTCCCGACGAGACACACCGTCTCGCCCGAAGCGATTTCGGCGACGAGTGCATCGAGCCCGTTGCCCGACTTCGCGCTCACGACGTGAACCGGGATTCCTTGCGCGACAGTTTCGGCTTCGCTGCGGATCTGTGCGATCGTATCGGGTTCCGCGCTGTCGCTCTTGTTCAATACGACGATCGGGCGTGCACCCGATCGTCTCACGATCGTGATTACGCGCTCGAGCAGTCCGACCGTGAACGCGCGTCCGCCGTCGAGCCCAAACACCATGAACACCGCGTCGATGTTCGCCGCGATGACCTGCTCGACAGTCTCTTCACCGGCTCCGTGGCGCGAGAGCGCCGAGAAGCGCGGTAAGACCGCGTGCACGACCGTACCGTCGGCGTCGACCACGACCCAATCTCCGACCGTCGGATACTCGCTCGGCGTCGCGGCGCGGTACTCGAATGCGCCCGCGACGCGCGCGTGCGACTCGATCTGTGGTTCCCTCACGATCGTGTATACGTGGTGTTCCTGCATGATCACGCGCGCGGGAACGCCGTCCGGGCAGGCCGCCCCGGCGAATCGTGTCGCGACCGCGTCGTTCCAACCCCACGGCGCGAGGCCGTTTGGAGTATCGTTACTCATCTTTTCCGTCCTTAACCGATACCGGGCCGAGATAGGCGACCCGGCTGAATCGTCTCGAGCGGAAACGGCAGGGTCGAGAGCGGGCGGATAGCCAGCGCGA
>REEC01000037.1 GCA_007695285.1 Spirochaetaceae bacterium
CGCGACGCAACTTCCCGGCGTCGGAGAGTGTATGGAACGGTATCATCGAGCGATAGTCGCACGAAGAAAACCGTGGCGCAAGCCCAAAAAAAATACACGATATCGTTTGACTCTTCCCTTAGGGCAAGCCGTAGAATACGGACATCTCTTGCGCAGGAGACGAATAATGTACTCGATCGGAGATTTTTCCAGGATCAACCGCATCACGCCGAAGACCTTGCGGCACTACGACCGCATCGGGTTGTTGAAGCCGGCGCGCACCGACGACTGGACCGGGTACCGATACTACGACCCCGGCCAGCTTCCGGACATCCGGAAGATTTTGAGCCTCAAGGAGCTCGGGTTCTCGCTCTCGGAGATCCGCGAGATCCTCTCGGTCGCCGCGCCGGTACAAACGCTGCTCGAGCGGCGGGAGGCCGAGCTCAAGCGGTCGATTCGGAATGACACCGCGCGCCTCGAGAAAGTCCGCGAGTATCTCGCCCGAATCAAAACAGGAGAGAGTATGACCAACGATGTAGAACTGAAAGCGCTGCCGGAGGTGATCGTCGCGTCGATGCGAACGACGATCCCCGGCTACGACACGTACTTCGAGATCGTTCCCCGGATGGGAGAGTACATGCAGTCGGTCGGAGCGGTGTGCCGCGAGCCCGCGTACTGCTTCACGATCTACCACGACGGCGAGTACCGCGAAAACGACATCGACGTCGAGATCTGCGAGGCGGTCGTCGCGCCGTGCGCGGAGTCCGACCGGATCAAGTTCAAAAAGATCGACGCGGTCGAGACCGCGGCGTGCCTCGTTCACGCGGGGCCGTACGACCGGATCGGAGAGACGTACAACCTGCTCTTCGAGTGGATCGAGTCGAACGGCCTGGCTGCCGTGGGAAATCCGCGCGAGTCGTACATCGACGGGATATGGAACACCGACGACCCGGAGAAATGGACGACCGAGGTCCAGGTTCCGGTAGAAAAACGGGAGGGTCGATGAACACCACGCCGGTACTCGAAGTCCGCGGCCTCTCGAAGTCGTACGGAGAACTGCGCGCGGTGCACGAGCTCTCGTTCTCGGTCGCCGCGGGCGAGGTGTTCGGGATCATGGGGCCGAACGGCTCGGGCAAGACGACGACGATCGAGTGTGTGCTCGGAACACGGGCAAAGGATGAAGGCGAGGTTGCCGTGCTCGGCCGAGATCCGGTTTCCGACCGCCGGCAGGTCTTCCGCCGCGTCGGAGTCCAGTTCCAGGACTCCGCGTGGCAGCCGGGCATCCGCGTCGACGAGATCTGCCGCGCCACTGCGTGCCTCTACGACCCCGAGCCCGAGTGGCGACCGCTGCTCGAGTCGTTCGACCTCGCAAAGCGTGCGCGCACCGCGGTCGAGTCGCTGTCGGGAGGCGAGCGGCAGAAGCTCTCGATCCTGCTCGCGTGTCTGCACGGCCCGGAACTCGTCTTCCTCGACGAGCTTACGACCGGGCTCGACCCGGTCGCGCGGCGCGAGACGTGGCGTTTCATCCGGCGGCTTCAGGACGAAGGCACAACGGTCGTGCTGACGTCGCACTTCATGGACGAGGTCGAACAGCTCTGCGCGAGGGCGATGATCCTTCGCGACGGCCGGAAGATCGTCGAGGGAACCGTCGCTGAGGTGAAAGAGTTCGGGAGAGGCGTAAACCTCGAGGAGTCGTACATCAATCTTGTAGGAGGCCACGTATGAAGCGGCTTTTCACTCTGCTCGGAATCGAGCTCAAACTCGCGTTTCGCAGTCCTGACATGGTCCTGTTCGCGATCCTGATGCCGGTGGTCGTGTTGGTCGTCGTCCGGCTGGTGTTCGGCCCGCCTTCCGATGGTGAGCCCGGTATGATCGACGCGACGATCGGCGCGTTCCTCGCGATCGGCGTCTGCGCGGTCGGGCTCATGGGGCTCCCGCTCGGCCTCGCCGAGAACAGGAGCCGAAAGGTGCTCAAACGGCTTCAGGTCACGCCGGTCCACCCGGGTCTGCTCCTCTCGGTGCAGCTCATCGCGCAGTCGATCGTCAGCATCGTCTCGGCGATCGTCGTCGCGGCGACCGCGATCGTCGCGTTCGGTGTCCGGCTCGACGGCGCGGTCCTTCCAATGGCCGGCGCGTACCTGCTCGTGATGATCTCGATCTTCGCGATCGGGCTCGTTATCGCGAGCACCGCGCGCGACGTCAAACGCGCCGGCATCGTCGCGAGTTTGGTGTACTTCCCGATGCTCCTGTTCTCCGGCACGACCGTCCCGTTCCCGGTCTTCCCGGAAGCCGTGCAACGCGCGGCGGCGATCCTTCCGCTACGACACGGCATTGAGCTCCTGAACGCCGCGGCGCTCGGCTCACCGGTCGTCGACCTCTTGCCCCGGATCGGCCTTCTCGCGGCGATAGCGGTCGTCGGGATCGCCGTCTCGGTCCGCACGTTCCGGTGGGACATGGAGTGAGGGGCCGTACGCAGGAACACGTATTCCGGCCAATGAGTTGAAATCAGTACAGTCACGGATTTCCCGCCGCGCGCCGCGATGACGCCGCTCGGGTTGTGGGATTTTGGGGCGACCAACGCGTTTTGGTTGCGCTTCACCGCGCCGGGGCCGGTCCTCGTGGCGATAGGGATCACGAGCGCGCTGATCGTCGTCGCGATTCAGATGGCCGCCCCAGAACTCCGCGCGGTCGTGCGGATACTCGAAGCCCGCGAATTGCCCGGAGACGTGTATGGCTATAAAATGCCTCGATGCATTCTTGAACCGGACATTTCGCCGGAAATGCCGAGTGTGATCACCGACAAATCCGTCCCTTTCACAACCGAAATTCGGATATCTACAATCCCGACACAAACTGCACACGCAGTCCGTGCTGCTCGGCGGCGTGTCCTTGGCGAGCGTCGTTCGTGAGGAAGACGTCGGCAGACGAGGCGCAAGCCGCCGCGACGTGAAGGATGTCGAGCGACCGTGTTCCGAAGCGCCGGCTCGAGGTTTCAGCTATACGCTCGGCGTGCGAAAAGACCCTCGTCCAATTTGGCGCTACGGCGCTCAACACACCGGCCGACCTGTCTTGTTCAAAACGGCGCGCCCACTCGCCGTATTGCGCTTCCGATATCTCACTCCGGAAGAGTTTGAGGTTCATCGCGTTACGAATTTCCAGAGCGTGAAGCGCGGTGAACAGAAGCCGCGCCTGGTGCTGATGTACCCAGCGCTCAACACGCGCGCTCTCAACCTCCGGATAATAGAGCTTCACCAAAGCACTGCTGTCCAGGTAGGCGTTCACACGCGTTCGCCGCGGTCTTCTTCAATGAGTTCACTGGGCGGCACGCCGTCCCCTTCGCCGAATATCTCCCTGGCGCGAGAGACAAACGGCGGATAGTCCGGTTCCGGTACGTCGCAATCCGGAACAATGCGTGCGACAACCTGCTTACGGCGTACAATCTGGATTTCTTCCCCCGCATCCACGTCTCGTAGTATGCGACCAAAATTGTGTTGGACCTCGCCGACCGTCACCTTTTTCATGCGTAAATTTTAGCGCACAAGTTGTGTTCGGTCAAGCGACGGGGTGGTCTCCGGGTTAACCGTGACCGAGCAGCCGGCGGAGTTGCGCCTCGAGTCCGTCGACGATTGGCGTCGGCGTGCACCCCGGGACCAGAATCGTCGTGAGCTTCGTGAGGTCGTACGCGAAGACCGGGCTGCCGCCTTCCTCGGGAAGGCGCTCGATCCGGAACCGTCCGTCTCCCCGGATCCGCGCGAGCGCCTCGGCGA
>REEC01000036.1 GCA_007695285.1 Spirochaetaceae bacterium
TCTCGGTGTCTCGGCGATCATCATCGAGGACAAAGTTGGCCTCAAGAAGAACTCGCTTTTTGGAACCGACGTCGATCAGGAGCAGGACACGATCGAAGGCTTCTGCGAGAAGATCAAAGCCGGGAAGCGCGTCCAGGTCACCGATGATTTTATGATCATCGCACGGATCGAAAGCCTGATTTTGAAGCAGGGGCACGACGACGCGGTCGCGCGCGCGAAGGCGTACATCGAGGCCGGCGTCGACGGGATTATGATTCACTCGAAGGAAAAATCGCCCGATGAAATCCTCGCGTTCTGCGAAGCGTTCCGCGGCTTCAAGCGGAAGGTTCCTCTTGTCGCGGTCCCGACCACGTACGACACGATCACCGAGGACGAGCTCGCGGCCGCCGGGGTGAACATCGTGATCTACGCGAATCAGCTTCTGCGCAGCGCGTACCCCGCGATGCTCGACACCGCGAAGTCGATCCTCACGCACCGCCGCGCGTACGAAGCGCGCTCGCTGATGATGCCGATCTCCGAGATCCTGCACCTGATCCCCGGCGGGTACTGACGCGTTTCGCTTCGGCGGAACGCTTTTTCATAAATACCTTCTCCAACCGGAGGTCGCGTGAAACGAAGCGTGGCTGCGCTATTTCTCGTCCTGGCCGTTCTGCTCGCCGGCTGTACGCTCTTTCCCGAGCCGTCCGGCGGTTATTTCGTCTTGACGTTCGACGGGTACAACAACGTCAAACACTGGATGAACCACATCGACGTGTTCGACGAGTACGACGCGAAGGCGACGTTCTACATCTGCCGGCCGGATTTTCTCACCGAAGATGAGGTTCTGTTTCTGCACGAAGCGCAGGAACGTGGACACGAGATCGCGTACCACAGCACGCGGCACCTGAACGCGATGGAGCTCGTGTACTTCGACGGGCTCTCGATCGATGAGTACATCGAACTCGAGATCACACCCGGGCTCGAGTACATGCGCGCTCTTGGGTTTGAGCCGACCGCGTACGCGCATCCGTTTGGGCATCATTCGCGCGAGATCACCGAGGTGATACTCACGATGTTCACGACCGTCCGGGGAGTCTCTCCGTTCGGCTCATGGTCGATGTACGACCCTGTCGACAACGGGTACTTCCGCGGTGTCTCGATCGACGTGAACCCCGACGGATCGGAGCACATCCGGTTCTCCGCGCTCGAGAGAGCGATGCGCGCGGCCGCGCGCAGCGGCTCCGCGCTCACGGTGTACGGTCATGGCATCCGCGAAGAAGCACGGCGGCTCACGACGCCGCTCGACCGGCTTCACCGGATACTTTCTACGGCGCAGTCGTACGGGATGACGTTTATCACCGCGAGTGATCTTCCGGGGATCTTCCCGTGAAAAGAAACCTCATCGCCATCGTTCTTCTCTGCGCGATCGGTCTGCTTCCTCTCTCGGGGCAGGGTCGGGACGTTCTTTCGCCTCTCTTGACGCTGCAAACTCTCGAGACTCGCTCGGTGAGCTCGACAGGGCACACCGTTCACATCGGCGGCGCGGCGGTCGATATCCCGCGGGTGATCTCCGGCCGCATGGATCCGTACTATCTGCTGATCGACGAAGCCTCGACTCGAGGGCTTGGGCTTGGGTACCGCGCGGCGTACTCGATGCCGACCTCCGACGCGGTGCTCGCGTTCGGCGCGTCGTTCTCGGTCATCGCCGCGGCCGTCGAGTCGTACTTTCCCGACTTTGACCCGGGGTTCGGAGGCCTTTTATTCGAGACCGCCTACGCGCGGCCGATTATCCGGAACGACCGGCACACCGTGCTCGGCGGTGTCACGCTCGGTCTTCAGACCGGTATTCCGATCGACCGCGCGAGCCTTTCGCAGATTTTCGACGCGTACATCGCCGCGGCCGGATTTCCGGACGAGAGTTTTTTTGCGATAGCGCCGTTCACCGCGACCGTGTCGCTCGTTCCGGAGCTCACGTGGCAACCTGCCGTCTCGGTATGGGATCTCGGCGTCTCTGTCCGTCCCGGACTCACGACCGCAGAGCCGTTTTTCCTGCCGGCCGTCTCGTTCTTTGCCGAGCGCACGTTTCCGCTCGATACCGTGTTCTTCTCGAGTGTTTCGGTCGCGTCGCGCTTCGACACGCCCGCTCTCGGTGACCTCGCCGATCCACTCGCGTGGCCGGTCGGTCTCAGCGTGATTGTCGACGTCGCGACAAACACCTCGACCGCGCTGTTCTTCGGCGTTTCCGAGGGGTACCCCGCCGCCGGCGCGTCGTGGTTGATTCGGCGTACGACGATCGGCTTTGGTTTTCACGCGAGGGAGCTGTCGTCGTCGCTCTGGGGGTACTACTACCCCGTGTACTACCTCGAGTTTCTGCGCCGATAATCACACCACGGAGGAGTCCCATGGCACTGTCACCACGCGAATTTTTTGAACAGCTTATCTCGCGCGATCTCTCGTTTTTCGCCGGGGTCCCGGACTCGCTTCTGAAGGAGCTCTGCGCGTACATAACCGCGTCGGTTCCCGCGAGCGATCATGTTATTACAGTGAACGAAGGCGCTGCGGTCGGGCTCGTGACGGGGTACCACCTCGCGACCGGGAAGGCGGGCGTCGTGTACATGCAGAACTCCGGGACCGGGAACGCGATCAATCCGCTTCTCTCGCTCGCGGACCCGGACGTCTACGCGGTGCCGATGCTCGTGATCATCGGATGGCGAGGTGAACCCGGCGTGAAGGACGAGCCGCAGCATGTCAAGCAGGGGCGTGTGCAGCAGAAGCTCTTAGCGTCTCTCGAGTACCCGTTTGAGGTTCTCGATCCCGACCCGGCCGCGGTCGCCGGACAACTCGACCGGCTCGTCGCCGAGATGCACCGGACCTCCGGGCCGGTCGTGCTGCTCGTGCGCGCTGAGTCGTTCGAGTCGTACTCCGCGCCGAAAACGACGTCGGAGCTTCCGCTCGGACGCGAAGAGGCTCTGCAAATCATCGTCGAGCGCTCCGGGCCGGAGGATCTCTTTGCCTCTACAACCGGCAAGGTCTCGCGCGAGTTGTTCGAGATCCGCGAGGCGCGAGGCGAGGGTCACGGGAAGGACTTTCTGACCGTCGGCTCGATGGGCCATACGTCGATGATCGCACTCGGTCTCGCGGCGCGGACCGAGAAACCGGTGTACTGCATCGACGGCGACGGCGCTGCTTTGATGCACCTCGGCAGCCTCGGTATAATCGGAGCGAATCCGCGGCCGAACTTCCGGCACATCGTGATGAATAACGGCGTGCACGACTCGGTCGGCGGCCAGCCGACGATAGGGCGCGCGGTGAGGTTCGCGACGCTCGCCACCGAGCTCGGGTACACCGCGTCGTACCTCGCGACGACGGCCGATGAGCTTCTCTCAGCGCTCGCTGAGGTCGCAAAACGCCCGGGACCGTCTCTCATCGAAGTTCGCGTACGCCCCGGTGCGCGATCCGACCTCGGTCGTCCGACGACGACTCCGCGCGAGAATAAAGCCGCGTTCATGGCGTCCGTCGGTATCGACCCCGACACACGGTAGAGGTCACGATCGATATGCCGCAAGTGAACCCCGGAGACTCAGAGACGCGCACGCAGGAAGTTTTTGGAGGACGCGGCGCGCTCGAGAGCGCGTTCGAGCGCGTTTCCGGGAAAACCGCGCTTGTCGTTCACGGGCGTGGTTCGTTTTCCGCTTCGGGCGCGGAAGAGGTCTTCGCGCGATTCGGTGCCGTTTCTTTTTATTTTTTTGCCGACG
>REEC01000143.1 GCA_007695285.1 Spirochaetaceae bacterium
TTCTGGAGGACGAGTTAAACGATGCGGCCGGCTTTCAGAAGATCGCCGTCATGGCCGCGACCCGCGCGGGAATCGCCGAAGGAGCCACACATGACCAATCCAGTTGAATCTCCGGACACCGGCGCAGCAGGCAGCGGAAAAGGCAAAACCATTCTTCTCTGTACCGGAATCCAGTACGCGAACATCGGCGACGTCGGGCACGTCACCGGTATACTGACACTTCTGGAGCGTTTCCTTCCGGAAGCAAAAATAATCCTGTGGACCGCGATCGACGTCACAGAGTACAACGACCTGATTCGGAGATACTGGCCGCGCGTTCGCGTCGTGCATTCGCGCCTCGATGGGGACGGTGACGATACGTTCGAGCCGACCAACAAAGAGGTATTCGCGGCCGTTGAAGAGGCGGACTTCGTGATCGGCGGGCACGGCGGCTCGATGGGGCAGATCATGCGGTGGATAGCGCAGCGCTACGACATCCCGTACGGGATCGTCGGTGTCACGGTGAGCGCTCCTCCGACCGGTGCAAGCAAGGACTTCGTCGACGGTGCGTCGTTTTTCTACACGCGCGACACCCAGTCTCTCGAGAACCTCAGGCGATCCGGCGCACGCTGCAAGACGATGGAGTTCGCCCCCGATGCGACGTTCGGTTCGGCGATCATCGACGACGCCACGGCCGAGACATTCCTGCACGAGCAAGGATTGACCGCGGGGAACTTCATATGCGTCGTGCCTCGCTTGAGAGTCACGCCGTACTACCGGATCGAGCCGCGATTCAGGTCGGACCCTGCGCCGTGGAGCGATGAGCGACGGCGCGAAGTCGATACGCTGAACGATGCGCACAAGGAAGAGGACCACGCGAAGGCGCGAGCCGCGATGATCACGTGGGTCCGAGAGACCGGCAAAGACGTACTCCTGTGCCCCGAGATGATCCACAACATGGATCTCTTCGATGAGCTCTTGTACGAACCGCTTCCGGCGGACGTCAAGCCGAAGGTCAAAAAGCGCGAACGGTTCTGGGTCACCGACGAAGCCGCCGCGGTATACAAAAAGGCGTTCGCCGTGATCAGCTTCGAGTGTCACTCGCCGATCATCTCTTCGGTTCAAGGCACTCCTGCATTTTACCTCCGGCAGCCGGAGGACACTATCAAAGGACAGATGTGGTACGATTTCGGCCTGAGCGACTGGGTGTTCGAGATCGAGCAGAGTACCGGCGACCAGATCAGCGATCGATTGATGTCGATCGTGGCCGACCCCGGTGGAGCGAAGACGTACCTGAATGCGGCGATGGACAAGGTCGCCCGACTCCAGGCGAGGATGATGAAGAACATCGGCGACGAGGTGAACTCCGTATAGAGCAGGGACCCCGGCGACCGCGCAGGTACCGAGACGGGGTATCGTAAAAAGGAGCACACCGAATGAGGGCAGTTCCATTAGCATCACTGATCCGGCCGACCGATGAGTCGTACGGATTCGAGATGGACGAGTACTGGCTCTGGTGCGGCTCGGCCGTCGAGGGCGAAGACGGCCGTTGGCACATGTTCTCGGCTCGATGGCCGAAGGCGCTGCCGTTCTTCAACGGCTACGTCACCGCATCCGAGATCGTCCACGCGTCATCCGACGGCCCGTACGGGCCGTATCGCTTCGAGGACGTCGTTCTTCCCGACCGTGGAGAGTCGTTCTGGGACGGACGGATGACGCACAACCCGTCGGTCGTGAAGTACGGCGACACGTACGCGCTGTACTACATCGGCTCGCAGTACCATGGCCCGCGTCCGAACTTCGAAACGCTGACGCAGACACAGTGCGCTGCGGTCGGCGAGTGTTACGGCAACATCAGAATCGGGGTCGCGACGTCGCGCTCGGTGTACGGGCCGTGGGAGCGGCGTGACTATCCGGTTCTTGAACCGGCAGAACGCGGTTGGGACAGCACCGTCGTGACGAACCCGGCTCCGTGTGTACTCGACGACGGAAGCGTGCTTCTCTTTTACCGCTCGAACACGCCGAACGGGATGAAGATCGGCGTCGCGAAAGCAGAAAGTTTTGCCGACCGTTTCACGCGCGTCGTCGATCACCCGCTGTTTCAGGAGTTCGACGACATGGTGATCGAGGATGTGTTCGTGTGGTCGAACGGCAAAAACCTTGAGATGATCGCAAAGGACTGCAACGGCAAGATGTGCGGCGAAAAATGGGGTGGCGTACAGTTTGTGTCGCGCGACGGAGTCCGGTGGGAAGCAGCGGACCCGATCAAAGCGTACTCGCGAACCGTGCGGTTCCGCGACGGCCGGTCGGTCGAGGCGTACCATCTCGAGCGTCCGAACGTAACGTTCAAAGACGGCGCCCCGCTCTTCATCAGCTTCGCGTACGGCGTCGGCGGCGGAACACCGCACCGTTTCGGCAACAAGAATTTCGACGCGATGACCCGCAGCAAGACGCTGATCGTACCGCTTTCGGATGGCGGGTGACGGTTTGACTGTTTTTCTCCGCGATAGGCAACGTGCACGGATGAGCCACCAACTCGGATGTCGAACTGCCGACCGCGCCGTGAAGCTCCCGAGCGCAACGATCGAACCCCACATTCGTGGAGCCGTCGAGAAGTGACGACAAACACACAGGAGCATCGAATGGATCGACCCAATGTGATTGTAATGATGTGCGACCAGATGAAGGCGACGGCGAGCCATCTGTACGGGAACACGTTCTGCGAAACTCCGTCGATGGCGAGGCTCGCGAGCGAGGGCGTTTTGTTTCAACACGCGATCACGCCGCATCCCTTGTGCATGCCGGCGCGTATATCGTTCTGGACATCGCAGTTTCCGCATTCGCACGGCGGGCGGCGGAATGAGACGCCGATGAAAGCCGATGCGGTGCATGCGTTCAAGATATGGAAGGATGCCGGATATCACTGCGGGTTAATCGGAAAGAATCACTGTTTTGAAGCGCAGAGCGATCTGGACCTGTTCGATACCTGGTGCGAACTGGGGCACGGTGGATTGCCGAAGGAACCCGCGACAAAGGGGATGGACTGGATTTTCCCGGTCGAAGAAATAATGGACGCGCACAAGGGGCGGCACGCTTTGCCGAATCGGACCCCGGCGTACGCGTACGGGACGACTGATGCGCCGATCGAAAAGTATTCCTCAGGACTCCTGGCGGGCCAGGCGATCCGGTTCCTGGAAGAACGCGGCGATGATCCGTTCGCGCTCTGGCTGTCCTTTCCCGATCCGCACGAGCCGTGGGAAGCACCGCGCCGGTACGCGGAGATGTTCCCAAAAGAAAAGATTGCACTGCCGCCGTGGCGAGAGGACGAGTTCACCGACGGCACCGCACCGGAGCGGAACCGGGTACTGCACGCCATGATGGGAATGCAGAACGATGCAGAGCAGGATATTTACGGCGTGATCGGAGCGTATTACGGCATGGTACGCTTTCTCGACGACAGCATCGGGCCGGTGCTGGACGCGCTCGACCGATTGGATATAAGAAAGAACACCATCGTGGTGTTCTGTTCCGATCACGGCGACTGCATGGGTGAACACCAGATGCAGTGCAAAGGCGGGGTGTTTTACGACTGTTTGACGCGGGTGCCGTTGATCGTGTCGTGGCCGGGGCAAGTCCCGGAAGGCGCGGTGGATGATAGTATGGTGAACTTGATCGATATCGTGCCGACGGTGTTCGCGTTGCAGGGAGTCGACGCGCCCCGGTCGATGCATGGCGAGGGTCTGCCGACGGTGACGGATTCCGCTCCGAGGGACGCCGCCTTCTCGGAATACGGCGCGGGTGGCCGGGCATTTCGGATGCACGATCTGAAAAAGATCGAGAAACCTTACGGAAGGCGGGCGCTGATACAGTCGCTGCGGTCGCGCGAAGCCGAGGGCCGGCGCAAGATGGTGCGCACGAAGGACTGGAAGTACGTTCACGATCCGATGGGCGACAAAGACGAGCTGTACGACCTCGTCAACGACCCATGGGAGTTGCGCAATGTGGTGAACGATCCGGCAAACCGCGACGCCTTGGCAGATTTGCGTTTGCGCCTGGCCGACTGGAGCATCTCGACCGAAGACGCACAGCCGGTGCCATTGCCAACCCCCTGACGGGGATCGGCTCTCGAAGCGAACCACGCTGCAGATCGGCCGCTAACGAGGCGGTTACGTCTGGAAAGCGGCGTCGTTATAGCTTCACCCGCTTGAGAAGTTGAGCATTGATCGCGACGATCACTGTGCTCGCCGACATCAAGACCGCGCCGACCGCCGGGGTGAGCAGGATACCCCACGCGGCGAGCACGCCGGCCGCGAGCGGAATCGCGAAGATGTTGTACCCGGCCGCCCACCAGAGGTTTTGGAACATCTTCCGGTAGGTCGCGCGCGAGAGTTCGATAATCTTCGGAATGTCGCGCGGATCCGACCGGACGAGCACGATGTGCCCGGCCTCGACCGCGACGTCGGTACCGGCTCCGATCGCGATCCCGATGTCGGCGGTCGCGAGCGCCGGCGCGTCGTTCACGCCGTCACCGACCATCGCGACCTTCTTTCCCTGACCCTGCAGCTCTCGTACTTTGCCGGCTTTGTCCTCGGGCAGCACTTGCGCGAACACGGTGTCGATGCCGAGCTCCGCGGCGACCGCATCGGCGACCGCCTGCGCGTCACCGGTGAGCATCGCGACTTCGATCTCACGGTCGTGCAATGCGCGGACTGCCTCCCGGCTTTCCTCACGGACCGCGTCGGCCACTGCGAAGACCGCGAGAGCCGTGCCGCCCCTGAGCAGATAGATCGCGGCCTGCCCGCGTCGACCCGCCGCTTCGGCGGCGGTGCGAAGCGAGTCCTCCACCTGCGCGTTTTCCGCCTCGAGCAGCGCCGGACCACCGATGTGATACTCGACGCCTTCGACCGATGCGGCGACGCCTTTCCCGGTCACGGCCTTGAATCCATCCGCCGGAGGCACGTCGATATCTCGCTCCTCGGCCGTCCGGACGATACCACGCGCTATCGGGTGTTCCGACTCCGACTCGACGCCCGCCGCTACTCGGAGCATCTGTTCCTCGGACTCGCCTTCAGCCACCGACATTTCCACCACGCGGAACTCCCCTAACGTGAGCGTTCCGGTCTTGTCGAAAATCACGGTATCGAGATTTCTCGCGTCTTCGAGTCCACGCCGATCGCGCACGAGCAGGCCGTTCCGTGCGCCCAAGGTCGTTGAGATGGCGACGACGAGCGGCACGGCCAGACCCAACGCGTGAGGACACGCGATAACAAGGACCGTCACGACACGGATGATCGAGAACTCGATGGACGCGCCGACAAACTGCCACGCGACCAGCGTTACTACGCCGGAAACGATCGCAACACCCGTCAGGATCCGGGCCGCGCGGTCGGCCAGGTGCTGCGACCGGGATTTTGATGCCTGCGCGTCGGCGACGAGCCGCATGATCCCGGAGAGTTTGGTCTTCTCCCCCGTGCCGGTGACCTCGACGCGCAACGAACCCTCGCCGTTGATCGTCGCGGCGATGACCTCGTCGCCTTCCTCTTTGGCGACCGGTCTGGACTCACCGGTGATCATCGCCTCGTTGAGTTCACTCGTGCCCTTCCGGATCAGACCGTCCGCCGGCACGCTCTCGCCGGGACGAACCAGCACGATGTCGCCCTCGCGGAGCTCGCTGACCGGCACCTGCTCTTCGCCCTCGGCGGTCACGCGTGTTGCGGTGTCCGGGAGAAGCTTCGCGAGTTCCTGAAGAGCGCCTTGTGCCTGTGAGATTGAACGCATCTCGATCCAGTGGCCGAGCAGCATGATCGTCACCAGCGTGGCCAACTCCCACCAGATCGCGTCCGCCTCGATGAGCCCGAGCTGGACGACCCACGAGAAGATGAACGCCACCGAGATCGCGAGGCTGATCAAGGTCATCATCCCCGGCAATCGCACGCTCAGCTCCCGCCACGCGCCCTTCAGAAAGACCAGGCCACCGTACAGAAAAACGGCCGTGCTGAGGACCGGCGATATCCACGCCGAGCCCGGGAACTCGAACGCCGTGTAGCCAACGATCATCTGCACGTGCGCCGCCCAGTAAACGACCGGAACCGTGAGGATCAGCGACAACCAGAACTTGTCCCGGAACATCGTCGGGTTGTGCCCCTCGTGTTCGTCGTGGTCCGCGTGCTCGTTGTGCCCGCCATGCGTTTCATGGCCGGCGTTTGGATCGGCGTGGTGTTCGTGGTTCGGGTGGGTGTGTTCGCTCATTTTAGCGCCTCCTCGACTGTGGGTGATGCGTCCGGATAGAACCGCGCCGGCCGTTTTTGGCAAACCGATATGATACTCGGGCTCACCGCAGTAAGCGGCTCCCCATTCCAGTCGCCGTACTGCCGAAGAACGGTGAATCCGTGGCAGTTCAGTAGTAGTGCGAGTTCCTGCGGAAAGGTATACCGTAAGGCGGTACGGGCGCTTGTGGTCCGTTCTTCCGCCCCCTCGGTCCAGCGTTTGTATGCAGTCACGTGCACAACTTGCTCGACGTGATCGTAAACCTGTGTCGTCGCTATCCGTACTTGGTTTCCGTCGGCGTTGATGAAGGAAGACCGGGTTTGCTGTTCGCTGCGCGTTTCGAGCGTCAAAAAGAATCCCGGTGGGATCATGGCATTTGGAAGCAGTGGGTTGCGTATCTCGAAGGCGAACAACCCGTCGCTGTGCAGGTGCGCGTGGACGCACCGTAACACCGCCGATTGCTCCGCGTTTGTCACAAACGCCTGGAACGCGTTTCCAGTGACGAAGATGAGCCGGAATTTCTCTCCGAGATCGAACGATCTCGCGTCGCCTTCCACCCAACGCACCGGCAGACCCGTGGCTTTGCTCCTTGCTCGTTCCAACATGCCGGGGACGATATCCAGGCCGGTCACCGCGAATCCCGATCGGGAAATCGGGATCGTGACCCGCCCGGTGCCACAGGCGAGTTCGAGCACCGGGCCACCAGTCTCGCGCGCCAACGCGCTGTAGAACGCCACTCCGGTGTCCGAAGGATCGGCTAGGTCATAGTTGATTGGATCGGCGAACTCTTCGAGATTGTTGTGGTCGATCAATGACACACCCCCGCGACCGTGTGAGTAGTCGTCGAGAGGTATTATAACATGGAGAGCAACCGTCGCTGCGCTACCGGATTGAGCGGCGCGAAGATCGGGGCTCGATCACCGAACCACCGTGTCCGCCAGCAGCTCGTCTCCAAGCGATGCCGCCCCCGCAAAGAGCGCGCGCCGTCGCGTGCGCGGCAAGCTCGGCAAGAGCGCTCCTGAACGCCGGGCGCGGACCTTCGGCGAGCGCCGCAAGGCGCGCGGAATGCAACCGGAAACGCGTCTACGCATCGCGAATTTCGGCTTTTCGATTGCGCCACGCCGGATACGCGGCTACAATAGACGCACACCAAATGGGGAACACCGCATGTTGAGTCCTGCGATCAGGCGGTATTGGCCGCAGCACGAGTGGTCGAACGTCTTCGCAATGATTAAAAACATGAAGGTCGGGCCGAAGCGCTGCGACGAGCGCTTCGACGGCCGTCTGCTCGTCATTACCGGCGCAACCTCGGGCGCGGGGTACCATACGGCGCGGAAGTACGCCGCGATGGGCACGCCCGTTATCATGATCAACGCAACGGGACGTGGCATTTTCGTCGGGGCGAAGGGCTACCGCTTCGCCGAAGAACTGTCGCCGTACAATGTAACGGTAAACTCGATGCACCCGAGAATGGTACGGACCGAGACGGCGAAAAGCAACGGCAGGTTCTACCGGTGGTACAAGAGAAACGTAATCGATAGATACTCCGACTCTCCGGAACTCTCGGCAGCGGCGTTGTATCACCTTGGCGCGTCGGGCGATATCGGCGGCAAAACCGACACGTTCTTCCACTGGACTAACGAGGAAGAGCTGACCCGGCCGGCCCGGGACCTCGATGCCGCCCGAGCGCTCTGGGAAAAAACCGTCGGCTTGCTTCGCGAGAAGGGGGTGACGCTGTGACGCACAAAGACGTCATCGTCGTCGGTGGGGGCATCGCCGGGCTTACCGCGGCGTTGAGCCTCGCGCAGAAAGGCAAAGACGTGCTGCTCATTGAAAAAAACGATCGCTGCGGCGGCCTCATGAACACTTTCGAGCGCGACGGCTTTCGTTTCGAGGGCGGTGCCCGCGCGTTGGTGAACGCGGGGCTCGTAAAGCCGCTGATCACGGAGTTCGGGCTCGATATAGCGGTACTGCCGAACCCAATAACCCTGGGTATCGAAGACGCGATGCTCGTCATCAATGGGGAGCAAAGCCTGGACGAGTACGCGCGCCTGCTCAAAGAGCTGTACCCGGGCAGCGAAGACGAGGTCGAGCGCGTCATATCTGCGATACGGAGCGTCATCGCGGACATGAGGGTTCTCTACGGGGTGGACAACCCCTTGTTCGCGAAGAAGAAAAGAAACCCGATTGCGCTCGCCCCGTCGTTGCTCGCGTGGACGCTGAAGTTCTTGAGGACGATGTACCGCATTTCCCGGATGGATACGCCGTTCGAGCACGCCCTCGACGCGCTCTCGTCCAACCAATCGCTCAAGGACATCATCGGTCAGCACTTTTTCAGAGGAACCCCCGTGTTCTTCGCGTTGAGCTACTTCGCGCTCTATAACGACTACATCTACCCCAAGGGCGGCGTCGGCGCGTTCATCGATACACTCGTCGGCGCGATAGTACTGAAGGGCGGCGAGGTCCTGTGCCGGCGCGAGGTCGTACGGGTGGACGCCACCGACAAGACCGTGACCGACGCGACGGGCAGCACCTATCGGTACGACAGCTTGGTCTGGGCAGGCGACTTGAAGGCTTTGTACACGACGGCAGACGCTTCACGCCTGCCCGAGAAGGCGAGAGCCGAGTTCACGCGGCGCAAGCAGGCGGTCCTCGCGCGTAAGGGCGCCGAGTCGGTCGTCTCGGTGTTCGCAGCCGTTGACCTGCCCCCGGATACATTCGGACGGGTCGCGAGCGGACACGTGTTCTACACGCCCGACCGCCGGGGCCTCGGCCGGATACACACGGCTGAACTCACAGCGCTGCTCGAGCGGTGGGATACGGTATCGAAGGATGAGTTCTACGACTGGCTTACGCGTTTCTGCCGGTACAACACGTTCGAAGTATCTATTCCGGCTCTGCGCGATCCGGACGCTGCACCTCCCGGCAAAACGGGGATCATCATCAGCGCGCTGTTCGCGTACGAAGTGACCGAGCGAATCCGCGCGGCCGGTTGGTACGAAGAGTTCAAGAAGCGCGTTGAGACCGAGTTTATCGACGTGATTTCCGATAGCCTCTATCCGGGATTGAGAGACAAGATCATGTTCAGCTTCTCGGCCTCGCCGCGGTCGATTTTCGAGCGCGTCGGAAGCTCCGAGGGATCGATAGTGGGCTGGTCGTTCGAGAACGAGATCCCCGCGGTGACGAACATGTTCCGCATGGCCGACTCGGTTAAGACGCCGCTCCCGGATGCGTACGCCGCGGGCAAGTGGGTATACAGCCCGGCCGGCGGCCCGACCGCTATCATGACCGGCCGGATAGCCGCGAAGCGGTGTCTCAGGCGATAGGAGGGATGGCAGAGGCACGCGCACCCGGCTGCACGAGGATGGATCGGTCGTGGATCAAAAGGGACAAGCCACGACCGGAGAAAATTAGGACGGAAAAGGAGAGATCGAATGGAAATGCTACTGCGAAATGTAACGATGACGGAACTCGGGGCGATTTTCGCGCGGCACCGGGACCGTTCGCCGGCATCGTATCTGCTCGATGAGAAAGCGATCGCGAATGCCCGACGCCTCGCAAAAAAGAACGGGGTCTGGCAGGATCTCGATACGCTCGATCCGACGCGCGATATTCCCGTTTTGAAGCGATCGGACTACCGTAATTTCAGCCGCGTGGGCGACCGCGGCGTGCCGCAGGCAAAAGCCGGCTACAGGCGCGGCGAGTTAAGCCGCGCGGCAATGGCTCTTTGGCTGAATCATCCAAAGGCCGATATCGACTACCTGCAGGATCTGATCTGGGCGTACTGCGACGACTGGACGTGGGTGATGGCCGCGCACGAAGGCCGTGCGATCGATCTCGGGTCGGCGGCGATCGGCGCGACGATGGCCGAGATCCTGCATGTTCTCGGCGACCGTCTCGAGGACGAGGTGAGAGATCGGACAGCACGCGCGATCGAGCGGCATATTTTCGAGCCGTTCTGGAACTACCGGCACATGGACGCGTGGAAGACGGTGAGGATGAACTGGAACCACGTCTGTAACGGCGAGATAATTCGCGCGGCGCTGTACCAAATCGAGGAGCCGTCGGTGCTCGCGCATATGACGCACGCGGCGATTCAGAACCTGACGTACGCGATCGATGGGTTCACCGACGACGGCGGATGCGAGGAAGGCCCGGGCTACTGGGAGTATGGATTCGGCCACTTTCTCAGCACCGCGTATGCGCTGTTCCTCAAAACCGACGGCGAACTGAACCTGATGGCCGACTCGACAGGCAAGATCGAGCGGATCTGCCGGTATCCGCTCGCAGCGCATATCGACGGCCCGCTGCGATCAACTTTTGCCGACTCGAGCCACGGCTACACATCTCCGCACGCGGCTATGCTCGTGAACGCGTTCTTCGAACTACCCGAACTCTACGCGCTCTGCGATCTGCATCCCGACCGCACGTTGAAACCACAGTCGATGCACGAACTCGCGATGTACTCCGGTTTCAAGGTCACCGCCGAACCCGATTCCAAGGATTATCTGTTGCCCGATCTGGGCCAGGTGAAAATGAAAGGCGCACCGGGCAAGGCGCAAATGACGGTGATGTGCCTGGCAGGAAATAATGGTGTTCCGCACAATCACAACGATATCGGTAGTTTTATCGTTCACAAACGCGGAAAGCTGCTTCTGGTGGATCCGGGCGGACCGCTGTACACGCGCAAAACGTTCGGCCCGAACCGGTACGATATCCTTTTCTGCAACTCGCTCGGACACTCGGTGCCGCTGATCGACGGCAAACTGCAGCAAACGGGACGAGAGTACTACGGCACGCTCGCTGTCGAGAACCTGAACGGCGACGGGCTCAAGACGGCTGTAATCGATATAACGAACGCGTACCCCAAAGGCACGGTCAAGCAGTTAATCCGCACCTTTGTGTTGGACGGCAAGCTCAACGCGCTAAGTATAGAGGATGTTTTTCAGTTCAGCCGATCACCCCGATCGCTGGAAGAAGGCTTCATTACTTTTGAAAACGTGCGCGTCAACGACAACACCGTGCAGATTGGCTCGAAGACCGCCGGCGTGGTCTTGGCCGCGGAAAACTGTCCGGGACGCTTTGAGGCCCAGAGGATGGTGGAAGCGTCAAAAGAAGGGCGCACGGATCAAATCGTAACGCGCATCCGGTTCGTACCGGATACACTTGAAAAGGAGATGACGCTGAGATTCCGTATCGCGTGATACAGCGCGACGAGACAGAAGCAGTTTGGGGGAGGTGGCGAGGTCTCATCCGGCAATAACAGTGCCGGTAGCCAGCGGACATCACTCGATGGCCGGCCGTGAACGCGGCTCGCACATAATCGGACAAAAGACCCGTGTGCGCGCTCATCTCGTCCGAAAAATGCGAGTTTCCGCACAGCCGATTCCCTCCGCTTATGAGGCGCCTCGTTGTTCGGCCTCGGGCCCGGGGGGCTGCGCCCGTCAGCGACCTGCTTCTCGAACAGAGCGACGAGTTCTTTGACCCGGTCGCGGCGCACCCCTTGAAGGTTGTGCACCTCACCGGGTTCGGCGTGCATATCGTAGAGTTGGACCAACGGTAAACCGGCATTCACGGCGGCGGCATCGTTCTGCGTCCACCCGCCCGATCCCAGACAGAGAACGAGTTTCCAGCGGTCGGCGTGGATCGCAAACCTGCCTTCGATCGAGTGGTGTACCACGGTATCGCGCACACCCGTTGTCGCTCGCGAAAAGGACCAGGGTGTCGTCGGCAGGTACAGGAGGAACTCCGATGGAAAGCCTCCTCGGTCGGGGAAAAATCCCAACCTTGGCCCAAGTGCCACTTGCCGATACACGCCGTGCGATACCAGCGTGACCTCAGGAATCCTGGTACGGTCAAGCGGTCGACCGAGATAAGCGACTCGCCGTACAGGCCGACGGTTCCTTTCTGCAGGCGCGATCTCCAGTTGTGACGCCCGGTCAACAGGCTATAGCGGGACGCCGCGCGACGAAGAACTCGTACGCGTAGAACTCGGAGTACCGGCGGTGCAGCTCCGGCTCCTCGGCGAGCTGGTCGAGGATCGCGAGCGCTTCACGGTCTGCGGCGTACGTGCCGCGGAGCCTACTGATGCGAGCCTCCATCGGACTGTAGAAGTCGTCCCACCATGCTTCATCGGGTAACGTGAACCGGCCGATCAGCTCGAATCCGCTGTTCTGGATCGCCGCGACATCGTCGTCCGCCGATCCCATCGTCGGATACTCGAGGTCGAATGCGGCCTTAAGTTCAGCAGGTGGGTTCTCCTTGCGCCAGACCGCATCGGTAAACGCAAGGTAGCCGCTCGGTCGCAGCAATCCGTAGCAGACGTCGAGCGCGGTTCGGAGGCCGACGCTGTAGAGCGCGCCTTCCGACCAGATCAGATCGAAGCTCTCGGGCTGCTGTTTCGGATCCGCCATATCCGCGACGATCGCGCTCACGCGCCCGGAAAGCTCGCGCTCGGCGAGAGCCGCGCGAAGCCGTTCGATGCTCGGCCGATGGTTATCGACGGCGACGATCGTGCCGGACGTCATCTCGGCGAGCTGCAGCGTCTGTCCGCCGACACCACACCCGAGATCGAGTATCGTCGGGAATCGCTTCAGCTCGCGGCAGAGACCCAGCGCGCGTTCGGCGCATGCGCGGTTACCGGGACCTTGACGCGGCAGGCTTTCAAAAAGCTCGAGAAAAATTTCCCAATACCGGGGGCCGAGTTCAGTCATCGTTTCTATCCTTCGATCGCTCGCGCACCATGAGGACGTACCGCCCGTCGGAATGTCGGTGAGGCCGGCGGCGTCGAGTTCCTCGCGCGATGGGTGCTGCCACAATACTACCCCGACCTTTCGTCCGTCCGCCTCGATGATCGCGCGCCACGCCCCGTTTGCCGCGGGTTCACTCAGCAGGCGCAGATTCTCATCGGGGTCGCCCCACACGCTCCGCACGTGATCGGCGCGCAACCACTTTTCGATCAGCGGCAGGTCGTCGCTGGTGATGTCAAGGAGGTGAACTCTCATTGCGGGGGTTCGGCTTCCCGGTCGTCCTTAAGATCTCGTTCCGCAAACGCCAGCCATTGCTTAGCCAGATTCAGCATAAACGGTGCGTCCGCGTGGTATGACTTCCCGTGAGACGAAGCTACTTTCCGTCGACAGCCGTGGTCTCCATCCTTCCCAAAGGGTACCACAATCTTGGGCTGGAAAGCCATAGCGACAGGGCCAACGTATTCGGCTCAGCCCGACTGGCCTTGACCGATTGCCACCTCGCCGGCTTCACGAGTACAGTCGCTGTCATGCAACCTGGAGAGTCCGTGCTGAAAGAAGCGTGCGCCCGGTTCGGAGCGACGCGCGAACGTTCTGGTCGCCGGCACCGAGGTCTCGGTCGTGGACTTCGACGTCTGCAACTATCACTTTTTTGCGTCCGATATCGCGGTCGCGATGCAGGCGGTTCTCTGGACCGAGCCGACCGGCGTCGCACGCGATCGAGAGCGATGGCGATTCGTGTTCGGCAACTTCATGCGCGGGTATCGTCAGGAGAAGGATCGGCTCGATCTCTGGCGCAACGGGATTCTCAACGACGTCGCGGTTGTGCCGGCGGACTGGACTCCGGTCGAAGAGCGAGAGTAACGTTGGGCGGCACCACGCCGGAGTAAACGGCGACGCAGATCGGCCGCTACCGAGGTGGTTCGTGAATACCGATCGCGACGCTTCGGCCGACCGGAATACGGTTGCCGAAGAAGTCACGCGTCCCGGGATCGATGCCGAACTCCGACCGCAGATCGAGGCCGGCATCGATGAGCGGCGAGCCCGGCTCGAGCCGGTACGCGACGAGCGACGGCAGGAGCGATCGTAATCCGCATGGGTCGCCGAACGTCGGCATCTCGCCGGGCGCCTCGAGTCCGGGGTCGCGCTCGAGTCCGACCACCCGGCTTCGCCGCGTCTCCTGTCCGGTCGCTTGCGCCCACGCGCCGAGCCCGGAGAACCGCCGCGCACCCCACCGGAACACCGGCGGCCCGGCCGTCGAGTAGTACGCGTTCCCGACAAAAATCGCATCGGCTTCGGAGGTGCGGGACGATGAGACCGCGTGAACGCGTTCGCCGCTGAGGTAGAACACGTTGTTCGCGACCACGAGCCCTGTGAAACGGTCCCACGCACGGATCCCGAAGTTGACGCCGGTCGGCGCATCCTCCATGTAGACGACGTTGTTATAGACGTAGCCACTTCGGAACCCGGAGTTCCCGCGGTGCCCCCAGACGTGGATCGCGCCGGTGTCGCCCTTGCGGCCGTCGTTCACGCTTATGTTGTAGCGAATGTGATTTCCCGACATCTCGGCGGCATCGTCGAACTGCGCGAACAGGTATCCGGGGCCCGCGTTGTTGTGCGAGTAGCAGAACTGGATCACGCAGTCCTTCGTACCGCCGTCGATGTCGAAGCCACCGCCGTCGCCGGCCTGCGTCCGGTTCTCATACGATTCGGAGAACTGGATCACGACGCGCTCGGAATCCCAGGTCCATATGCCGACCGGACCGGCCGAGTTCGTGTTGTTCGCGCCGTTGTGGTGCGCGACGCTGTACTCGACCAGCCCGTCCTGCGTGCCACCGACAACGATGCCGCTTCCCGACGGTCCGTGCCAACCGGACGTGCCGGGGTTCTCGTACGCCCGGACGTGGCGGATCACGACGTCACGGATGAAGCCGTGGTTCGGGCTGTCGCGTCCGATCGATACGCCGTCGCGCCCCGCTCCGCTCACGTCGACCCGTTCGATCCTCAGATGATCGAGTGGTGACCGGGAGCCGTTCCAGACGATGATCCCGTGCGAGTCACCGTCCGCCGCGATCACGTTGAGATCGTGGATCGCGAGCCCGAGCGCGACGCGACCGTCGGGTGGTGCCCACGCGAGGATCGTCGATTTCCCGTGAGGCGCGACGAGCGTCGCCCTGCCCCGCCCGTACGAACCGATCACGAGGGGCTGCTCGGGACTGCCGAACGACCGGTCGAGCTGCAGGTAGATGTCGCCCTCAAACCGCCGACCACCCTCGAACAGGATCCGGTCGCCCGGACGAAACCCGGGCGTCCACGCGTGAGCCTGAACGCGTTGCATCGTCCGCCACGCGGTCGATTCGCACGTCCCGGCGGCCGAGTCGTTACCGCTCGCGCTGACGTAAAAAGTCGTCGCGGATACCGGCGACACGAAACCGAGAAGCACCAGGCCGATCGCAAGACACACGCGAGTCGCGTTCGCGTTCCGGCGTGTTGGTGGATCGAAAAAAATTCTCATCGACTCCGAGTGTACCGCGAGTTACTACGCGTGTCAGGAGCGCTCAAGCGGTTCTCCACACCGCTCGGCCTCGAGCGTCATGCGGGAATACCGGTTGATTTTTCGCCGCACACGCCTGATAATTCCGACCACCTCACGACACCTGACACCATGCCGGCGGAGATGACACAGGAATCATTTTCCTGAAGGAGCATTCATGACCTTCGATCAAGCCGAGTTTGACGTGCGGCTCGAGTGGGGAGAGAACGGCGTTCGTGCGCTCGCTCCGATCAGCGACGCGATCATCATCGTCGACGTGATGTCGTTTTCGACCGCCGTGGTGATCGCGACGGCGCGCGGCGCGATCGTGTATCCCTATAGGTTCAAGGACGACTCGGCCATCGCGTTCGCCGACTCGATCGACGCCGAACTGGCCGGTCCCCGCGGAAAGGCGAACTACTCGCTCTCTCCGGTCTCGCTGATGACGATAGGCGCCGGAACCCGTCTGGTCCTGCCGTCGCCGAACGGATCGACTCTCAGCCTCTCGACCGGCGATACTCCGACGTTTGCCGGCGCTCTCCGAAACTCGCGCGCGGTAGCCATGGCTGCATCCCGACGCGGCAGGCGGGTCTCGGTCATCGCGTGTGGCGAACGATGGAAAGAAGACGGCAGCCTCCGCCCCGCGCTCGAGGATCTGCTCGGCGCCGGCAGGATCATCGCTCAACTGCCGGGCCGGCTCTCGCCGGAAGCCTTGGCCGCGCTCGCCGCGTTCCGCGCGGCCGAGCCGGATCTGCTCACCGCTCTCACGCAGTGTTCATCCGGAAAGGAGCTCATCGCGATGGGGTTCGAGCACGACATCCCCCCGACCGCCGAGCTGGACGCGGACGACTGCGCCCCGATTCTGATCGACGGCGCGTACAGGGTTGAAGAGCAATGATCGACGAGTTCGGATCACCGCGCGTTCGGGGGCCGTATCATCTGCCACATCGGAACATCGATATGGCTCACGACGATTTTCTGTTCTGTACGAAATCCGTGTCTCTCGTAGAACCTCACGCTTTCTTCAGACTCCGTTTCCAGATAAAGATACCTGTTGGTTTCGTCGCACTCCGTAGTGATCTTCTTAAGGAGAGTGCTTCCATACCCCTTGCCTTGGTACTCTGAACCGACGCCGATTACGGTCAAATAAGTGTATGATTTTCCACTCATGATCCTTTTTCTGTCCGGTTCGAGCTGTTTTGCCAAAGTCGACAGATTTTTCATCGACACACTGCCGATGCGCGAGCCGTACGATACGGCGCCGCTCGCGATCAGGCGAAGAAATCCCATAGAGCTTTTCTCGCCGGGGACCCAGACAGCAACACCTTCGAGTTGTTCGGAAGTGGCGTAAGCCTTTCCGAATTTCATACCGTAAAGAAGCGGGATCGCGAAAAAACCTGTCAAAGCCTTGTCGATGTTCGGATCATCACGGAACACCGCATTCCAGACAGGATCGTCTTGGAATGCGTCCTTCAAAGTCGCGACTGCTTTATCCAGGTCTTTTTTTTCCAGTTCATAGAGATTTTCGGCGTGCATATGCGTGGATAATAGAAGAACGCACCTCCGAGCGCAAGCGTCGCGCGGACACCACATCGGCGGTAACGGTATAATGGCGTCCAGCACTATCATCGCCTGACCGTCACAAAAGGAGCCGTCCGTTATGGAATCGTATCGCAAACTGTGCACGCTGTTCTACGACACCGACAAGCCGGGGCCGCCGTCTGACGCGCTCGAGTTCTACCTCGGCTACTGCACGCGCGCACGCGGGCCTGTCCTCGAGCCGATGTGTGGATCCGGGCGCTTTCTTGTGCCAATGATGGAGCGAGGTATCGATATCGACGGCGTCGATGCATCGCCGGACATGCTCGAGGCGTGCCGGGCAAAGTGCCGCGAGCGGGGACTGTCGCCGAGGCTGTTCGAGCAGACGATCGAACGCATGAGCCTGCCGCGCCGATACGATCTTGTGATCCTGCCCGCGGCATCGTTCTGTCTCCTGACCGAGCCGACCCAGATCCGGGATGCACTTCGTTGTATCGGCTCGGTAATGCTTCCGGAAGCGAGTCTCGTGCTCGAGATCGAGCTTCACAGAAACAGGAAGTCCGAGTCGTATCCGTGGACCGGCAGGTGGGTCGATCTGCCGGAGGGTGGCAAGATCGTGATCAGTTCGCTGAACAAGTACGACGCCGCCGACCACATCATGCGCAGCGTGAGCCGGTACGATTTCATGAAAGACGGAAAACTGTGCGAGACCGAGATGGAGTCGCTCGATCTCAGATACTACGACCGTGCCGAGTTCCAGGCGCTTCTCGAGGAAACCGGGTTCGACTCGGTAAAATGCGCGAAGCCGTACAGCGGCGAGCCGCCGGACGGGGACGAGACCGTCGTGTTCGAGTGCCGCCGGCCGTAGGAAATGGAACTTTGGGCGCGCCCCGGCCTGACGGCCGGGTCGGCTTGCGGCTGCTACTCCGCGCCGCGGATGAAATCGTCGGCGCTACCCACTTCACCGGCCGCCTCCTCCCGGCTCCGTCGCCTCCGCCGGGAGGCGGCCGCCGCGGCTTGCGGGGTATCCGCCTCCAGCCTCGCGCGAAGAGCAACACCCGGTTTTTCCAATTGTTCCGCCGAGCATTTACGCATATACTTATCCCCATGGTAGAGCGCAAGTCTCACGACAGTGCGTACAAGTATCTCTTTTCGAGCCGGCACGTCTTCCACCAGTTTCTCACGCGCTTTGTCGACGAGGAGTTTGTGCGCGGTCTCGCGGTCGACGACGTGGAAATGGTAGACAAGAGCTTTGTCAGCGACGAGTTACTCGACCGCGAGTCGGACATTATCTACAAAGTGAACCTTCCCGGACGTGAATTTTACGTGTACGTGCTCCTGGAGTTCCAGTCGACTCCGGATAAAACGATTCCGGTGCGCATGCTTCTGTACATCCTGCAGCTGTACGACCAGCTTTTTCGCAGCAGCACAAAGGGCCTGCTTCCGGCGGTCTTTCCGGTCCTGCTGTACAACGGCAGCCGACCGTGGACGGTGCCGCACAATATAAGCGAACTGATCGCTTCTGAGATCCCCGGCAAGTACATTCCGTCCTTCGAGTACTACCCGATTATCGAGCGCGACATCC
>REEC01000092.1 GCA_007695285.1 Spirochaetaceae bacterium
ACGAGGAACAGATGGCCGAGACGGCCGTGCTGCTCGAGGCCGCCGGCGTTGACTGTGTGGAGCTCAGCGGCGGAACGATGCGCGCCTATTTCGCCGGTGAGTTCGCGGGATTCTTCTCTCCGCCGCTGCGCGACGGCGCGTACTACCGTGACGGCGCCCGTGCGTACCGCGCGAAGACGAAGATGCCGCTCATGCTCGTGGGAGGGATTCGCAGCCTGGAGGAGAGTGACGAGCTGGTCTCCGGGGGAATCACCGACTACGTTTCGCTCGCACGACCGCTGATCCGGCAGCCGGCGCTGGTCGCGCGCTGGAAAACCGGAGACACAGCGGCGGCCGACTGCATCTCGGACAATGGGTGTTTCAGACCTGGAATCGAGCGGCGCGGCGTGCACTGCGTGCACGTTGGCGGGTACCGCACGCGCGGAGGATCGCTGACGTTCGGCTCGGCGTCGACCGCGACCGTCAACACCCGTCGCGCGGTTGCCGAGTGCCTCGAGAGCGCGTTCGACGACGGGACCGACTGTGACCTCCTGATTCTGCACACGACGATGGGACACAACTTCGACGAGCTGCTCGATGAGGCTCACAGGATCGCCCCGAGCGCCCGGATCGTCGGCTGCACCGGTTCCGGCGTCATCGGGCGCGAAGGCGCATCCGAGACGATGCGCTCGCTCGCGGTCATGAGCGTCCGCGGGCCGAGGAACGCTCTCGCCGTGGCCGCGTACGATCGGCCGGATCCCGCCGATCTTGCCGGCGCCGGTGCCGCTCTCGCGCGCGACCTTGCGCGGCAGGCGACGGGCATCAATCTGGTCCTGTGCTATCCGTCCCTGTCGGTGCTGCCCGGCGGCGATCTTCTTCAAGGGATCGAGTCGGTCCTGGGACCCGACGTGCCTGTGGTGGGCGCCTACGCGATGGACAATGCGAAGCTCAAGACCAGCTTCCAGTTCGTCGATCAGCAGATTTTCGAGATGGGCATCGTCGCGGTCGGTTTTGCCGACCCGAGTCTGGAGCTCGCCGCGCGCGTGAATCACGGCTACCGGCCGATGGGTACACCGCTCGAGGTGACCCGGTGCGACGGAGTGCGTATCTACGAGCTCGACGGCAAACCTGCGTGGGCAGCGTTCACCGCGGCGCTGGGGTTACCTCCGTCGACGCATCCGATCGAGATCGTGCCGATCGCGGCTCTTGGCAGGGAACTCGAAGGCGAGTTCCGTGAAGAGTACGGAAGCGAGTACCTGATCGTCGGAGGAATCCTGCGGCAGCCGGATGACAGCGTTCTCGTCGCCCGGACCTGCCACCAAGGCGAGTTCCTGCGCACGATGGAACGCCATGAGCCGGGCATCTTCGCCGGGGTCGACCGGCTCACGCAGCAGCTCACCGCAGATCTCCGAGGACGGATTCCGGTCGCCGTGTTCCACTCCGACTGCGGCGCGCGGGGACAGCTCTCGTTCGGCCGGTTGCTCAAGGAAGAGCTCATCAACCGGATTCAGGAACCCGTGTGTCGGGGCGAGAGCGTGCCGTGGCTCGGGATCTACGGCGGGTCCGAGCTCTGTCCGCTCGGCGGACGGAACATGGTGCACTCATACACCTCGGCGGTCTTTGCTCTGGTCGAGAAGGAGGGGCCTATGGAGTGAGCGATCCGGACGTGCACGGCAGCACTCGAAGCCGACGAGCCCGGGATCCCCGGACTCGAGCGAACCGTGGCTCGCACGGCCACGGACGACAAGACGAGGAGAGACAGATGTCAGTTGAACAGAACAAGGAGCTGGTCCGCCGGTCGGTGGACGAGTTCTACAACACCGGGGACGTGTCGGCGATCGAGCGCATCTTCAGTTCAACCTACTGTGAGCATCAGACCGGCGGTACGCTCACGCTCGAGCAGTTCAAGAAATGGGCCAAAGGGCTCTTCTCCGGCATCCCGGACCTGAAGGTGATCATCCACGACCTCCACGCGGAGGGTGACATGGTCACCAAGCGGTGGACCGTCAAGGGGACCCACAAAGGCGAGTTCATGGGCGTACCCGCTTCCGGGAACGCCATCGAGGTACAGGGGATTTCGATCTACCGCGTGCAGGACGGAAAGCTCGCGGAGGGCTGGGAGGTGATGGACAGCTTCACCTTGATGGTCCAGATGGGGGCGGTGCCGGCGCCGGCGTAGAGGAGGTAAAGTGGGAAAGCGAGCTTTCATCGCGCGGGGGATAAGCTCGCAGGTGTACGAGTACGGCGACGGGGCGGTAGTGAAGATCCTCGAACCCGGAGCGGGCGCACGACAGGTACGAACCAGAGAGGAGATCCTGCGGCTGGAGTCGGGACTCTACCGGCTCGCGTGCGCGCAGGGAGTGCGCGTGCCTGAAGTGTACGACGTGGTCGAGATCGACGGGCGGTTTGGGATCGTCTACGAACGGGTGGACGGACCGACGATGCTCGAGCTGCTTTTCGCGGATCGACAGTCGGCTTCCGATCACGGTCGCGTTCTCGCGGAGCTGCACCTCACGGTGCACCGCTGCCCGGCCGCGGAGCTACAGACGTTTCGCCCGTTCTACGAGACGATAATCCGGAACAACGCGACCTTTCCGCAGGATCTGAAGGCAGGTGCGATCGAGCTGCTACGGACGCTTCCCGAACGAGGCATGCTCTGCCATGGCGACTTCCACGGCGGCAACATCGCTTTTTTGCCGGACGGACCCTTTGTGATCGACTGGGCGTGCTCGCGGCCGTGGACAGGATTCGCGAGCCGGTTCTTGACGCATACCGCGAAGCGTACCTGAGTGGTGCATCCTACGATCCTCATCTGTTACGGGCCTGCGAAGTCATCTGCGCGGCGACCGATGCTCGCGTCACGGATGAGCGGCATATCCGGGAGCTCGTGCGCTTCGTTCGCGCGGGGCTATCAGAGCTTGGCATACCAGTGCCGGCTCAGTAGGAGGAGATTATGAACGTAGGCGAGGCAAAGGCGATCGCTCGGAGATGGGTTACAGAACACGCGGCAGAGGTGCCGGGCTTGCTCGGGGTGCTCATGGCCGGGTCGATGAACTACCGTCCGGAGGACAGCGAGTACCATCCCACCTCCGATGTCGACCTGTGGCATGTCATGGAGGGCGATCCGGACTTTCTGGGGCACAAAGAGGTCATGTGCCAGGGGGTCCTGCTCGAGTTGGCCGGGAAACCCTCAGCGCAATTCGCAGATGCGGAAACGGTGCTCACGTCGTGGGTCAACGCGTCGCAACTCCAGACTCCCAGTGTCATCTACGACCCGACCGGGCGGCTGACCGCCATACAGCGCGAGGTCGCGAAGCGGTTTGGAGAACCCCGTTACGTGAAGGCCCGGTGCGCCGGGATCGAGTCTTCGGTTCAGCGCGGAACCCTGCCCGGTATGGTTTCCAGTGCTACGCTCAGCGAGCGCATCGTGGCTTTCACATTCACCGGGCTCACGATCCGCGAGCTTCCGCTCGTTGCCGCGGGGAGACCTCCGACCTTTCGGCGATCGGCGATGCTCTTCACCGATGAGATGACGGCGCGCGCACGCGGGGAGCTTGCCGAGCGGATGCTCGAGTACATCGGGAGCGCTCGCATGAGCAGGACGGACGCCGAGCAGCTTCTGACCGCATGCACGGCGGCCTACGATCGGGCGCTCGAGGTGAAACGTTCGCCGGTACCGTTCGGCTTCAAGGTCTGCCCTGCTTCCCGGCAGCACATGATCGACGGCTCGCGGGAGCTCATCGACCAGGGCTACCCGCGCGAGGCCGTCTGGTGGATCCAGGCCGTGCACTACGCCGCGCACAACGTGCTCGAGCGCGATGCGCCGGACGAGTGGGAGCGGGTCTACCGTGAACCGTACCAGCGCCTGCTCGACGCGCTGGGGATCGGCTCCCTCGAGGCGGTGGCCGCGAAGGTGCCGCTCGCTGAGGAGTTGCTGTCCCGGACCATGGCGGTTGCTGAAGAGATCATGGAGACGTCGGCTGATCTGCGGGTAGAGCCGGTGTAAAGCAGAGGCTGATTCAGGGCAGATCCCGCGCGTCACTCGCGGAGCTCGGTATAACTGTGCCGACCAGATAGGAGTCAGGTTTCCCTTAAAAAGTGCTGCTTCACTTTCTCCTGCAAGAAAGCCAATGACTCTGCCATTTCGTCAAAGCCGTTGACTCCGTCTTCGATGCTGACCCACCCCCGATAACCGGCGTCGGCCAGGATCGAAAAAATACCGTCGTAATCATTCAGCCCCTTGCCGACTACGCCGTGATTCAAGAACGGGCTATAGCCGAGAGTACCGTCGGCTTGGCGTAACTCGTCCAGGGTATGTCCTGGCTCAAGGTAGCGATCGCTTGCGTGCATGCTGACGACGCGATGTTTGACCTTCTCCAGTAACTCAATCGGATCGTCACCGGCGACGATGGCATTGGACGGGTCGAACTGGACGCCGAAATTCTTGTGATCACCTATCCGGGATAGCAGATCCAGAAACACATCCATCTTCTGCGCAAACTCGGCGAACTTCCAGTGGCCATCCTTGTAGTGGTTCTCGATCCCGAGCACGACATCCAACTCGCGGGCCTTTGGCAGGCAGGCTTCGATGCACTCGACAACCCACTGCAATCCCTGTTCGCGATCAAGTTCGGGATAACGCTGACCGCTGAGTACTCGGCAAACCACTCCCGGGCCGCCGAGCATTTCCGCGACTTCGATCATCCGAAGTTGGTGGATCACCGCATCCCGGCGCGCTTCCGGGTCGGGATTGGTGAAGTCGGGTGAACAGCACAGCATCGGCATGCGAAAATCCGCCGCGCGAATGCGGTCGGCGACACCACGAATGTACGAATCATCTTCGGGGTACCAGAGAAAACCTTCGTACATCTCGAGGCCATGACAATCCAGGCCCATCGCTTCGTCGATCCAGTCCTCGACGCTCATCGTCCTGGCGTACGAGATCTGATCCAGATAGCACTTGGGAAAAGCGGAGAGACGGACCGGCGGAACGTCGTGCTGCTTCATGATGCGTTGCCGACAAGGAATGATATCGTTGTTTTCGCGGAGTACATCGTCTCGAAAGCTTCGGCAATCGGCCGATCGTGGTTCCTGAATTTGGTAAGAGCAACCGGTGTAATGTCGGCCTCCTGTCCGTACATCATTCTACAGGAGCGATCACGATGTCAATCTTCCTCGGCGCGCGATGCATCGCATCGTACATGAAGGAGATCAAACCGACGGGGGTGAGATTGCGTGGTTTCACGGTGCCGGATTCGGGGGTATAATGGGGCGATAGACGCGCGAAGGAGTGAGCCATGGCGAAACTCGAGACGTCCGGTCATCGTGCGATGCCGACGTACGAGCAGCTGCAGGCAGAGATCCTCCACTCGATGGCGGTCAAGCAGGACCTCATCAACGCACGCAACGCGCTCGACCGGGATCTCGAACGGTTCCGCGCGATCCAGGCTTTCAGCACGCGCGCGATTCAGATCCAGGATGCGCGCGACCTCGAGACCCTCACCGTCGAGTCTATCATCGATGCGTTCGCGCTCGAGTGCGGCGCGGTCTTCTCGCGCGTGAGCGGACAGCCGGGGCTGCGGCTGAAGGTTTTCTACGGCGTATCGTGCGACACGAACGGCTGTACGCTCGATGAAGCCTGGGTAAGACGCCACCGGATTCAACACTCCGGATCGGCTTTTATCGAGTGGGCGGCCGCCGCCAACCCCTGGTCGAGGTTGCGTCTGCACCAGGTGATCGCGGCTCCGTACTACGATTCTGACGGAGAGCTCGAGGGAGTCCTCGTCGGTGGTGTCTCGACGGCGAAGCGCGACTTCTACCAGGAGCTCGACGAGACGCTCGTGCCGTCGTTCATGGTGTTCGCGCAACAAGCGGCTACGACGATGCATAACCTTCAGTCGCGCGTGCTCATTCGCGATCAGGTACGCGACCTTCAGCACGCCCGCGATGAGCTCGAGGCGCGCGTCGCCGAACGAACCGCTGAGCTGACCGCGGCGAACCGCGCGAAGAGCGACTTCCTGGCAAATATGAGCCACGAGCTGCGGACGCCGATGAACGCGGTGATCGGGTTTTCCGAGATGATCCTCGACGGCGTGTACGGCAGAGCGAACGACCGCATCGGCGAAGCCGTGAACGAGATACGACGGAGCGGCGAGCACCTCCTGGCGCTGATCAACACGGTACTCGACATCTCGAAGATCGAGGCGGATCGGTTGGAGCTCAACCTCGAGCAGCACTGCCCGGAAGACTGCATCACGTCGGTCGTCAGGCAGATGTCCGGTCTCGCGCGCGAGAAAAAGTTGTCGCTTATCGTCGACAGCCTGGGCGAGCTCCCCCGCTGCACGTTCGATCTTCAGCGGATCGCGCAGGTTCTTGTCAACCTCGTCGGGAACGCGATCAAGTTCACGAGTTGCGGCGAGGTGCGCGTCGGCGCTCGGCTCGACGAACGGGAGTCCCCGCATGCCATCGTGTTCCGGGTCTCAGACACCGGGATCGGGATCGCGCAGGACGAGATCGAGCTCATCTTCTCAGCTTTCGAGCAGAGCCATACGACGGTCGAGTACGCGGGCCAGGGCTCCGGACTCGGCCTCGCCATTTCCCGGAGACTCGTCGAACTGCACGGCGGGCGAATCTGGGTGGAGTCCGGACCGGGTGTCGGTTCGGTGTTCCGGTTTTCGCTCCCCATTGACGGACCAAACGGGAGGGCCGGATGTCCGTGAAGACGATTCTGAACGCGGAGGACAACGCGACCAACCGGAAGATCGTGCGCGACCTGCTCGAGTGGCACGGGTATCGCGTCGTCGAAGCGCTCGACGGTGTCGAGGCGGTTGAGCTCGCTCAACGCGAGGTTCCTGACCTCATTCTGATGGACATTCAGCTGCCGCGAATGTCGGGGTACGACGCCGCCTCGGCGATCCACGGGGATGCGCGGCTCGCGCGCGTACCGATCATCGCAGTCACCTCGTTTGGGATGATCGGCGACGAGAAGCGCGCCTACGAGGCGGGTTGCGATGATTACATTTCGAAACCGTTCCGCCCGCGACTCCTGATCCAGAAGATCGTCCGGCTGCTCGACGGTACCGGGTCTTGCGGCGACGCCGAGGAGGAGCGACCGTGAGTCGGGAATCCGTCGTAGACCGTCACACCGTGCTGGTCGTCGACGACAACGCGTCGAATCGCCGCGTCCTGCGGGACCGTATCGAGAGCCGCGGTCTTGCGGTCACGGAGGCCGCCGATGGCCGGCAAGCGCTCGACTCGATCCGAAAAAGCCGACCGGACGTCGTCCTTCTCGATCTGGTCATGCCGGGTCTCCGCGGGGAGGAGGTGCTCGCTGAGCTCCGCGCAGACGGCGAACTCCGCGACGTGGCCGTTATCGTCGTAACCGCGGTCGACGAGCTTGAGTCGGCGGTGCGGTGTCTCGAGAAGGGCGCCGTCGATTACCTCGTGAAACCCGTCAAACCCGCGCTGCTCGCCGCGCGTTTAGACGCGTGCTTCGAGCGCGCTCAGTGGCGGACACGCGAGAAGCAGTATCTGAGCGAAATCGAAGACGCAAACGCTCAGCTCGAGCGGCGCGTGACCGAGCGAACGGCCGAACTCGAGCGCGCGCTCTCCGAGGTCACGCGGCTCACCGGCAAGCTCGAACAGGAGAACATGTATCTGCGCGAAGAGATCGAGCTGACGCAAGGCGTCGCGGGCATCGTCGGTCGGAGCGGAGCCGTCCTCTCGATGCTCGCCGCGGTGCGCCAGGTTGCCGCGAGCGACGCGACCGTTCTCGTGTCCGGCGAGACCGGCACGGGCAAGGAGCTCGTGGCTCGCGCGGTGCACGGTTCGGGCTCACGGAGCGATCGCGCGCTGATCAAGGTCAACTGCGCGGCTCTTCCGGCCGAGCTCATCGAGAGTGAACTCTTCGGGCACGAGAAGGGCGCGTTCACCGGTGCGCACGCGCGCCATACCGGACGGTTCGAGCTGGCCGACGGCGGAACGATTTTCCTCGACGAGATAGCCGAGCTCACTCCCGCGCTTCAGGCGCGGCTCTTGCGAGTTCTCGAGGACGGTGAGTTCGAACGCGTCGGCGGCGAGCGGTCGCTGCGCGTCGACGTTCGTGTGATCGCCGCGACGAACCGTGACCTCGCGGCCGAAGTCCGGACCGGTGCGTTCCGGGAAGACCTCTACTACCGGCTCAACGTCTTCCCGATCGCGTGCCCCGCATTGCGCGATCGCACGGGCGACGTGCCGTTACTCGCGCGGCACTTTCTGACCCGGCGCGCCGCCGAGTCAGCGAAGCGTCCGCTGAAAATACCGGACGACGCGATGCTCAGGCTCGAGCAGTATCACTGGCCCGGCAACGTCCGTGAGTTGAAGAACATCATCGAGCGTGCGGTCATCGTGAGCAGCGGGCCGGACCTCGAGATACCCGATCCGATCGGTTGCGGCCCGGCGCCCGATTTACCACCCAAAGGCGCCTCGGCCACGCTCGCCGAGTGCGAGCGAGAGCACATCGTCGCGGTGATGGAGCGAACGCGCTGGAAGGTCCGCGGCGCCGACGGCGCTGCGGCGGTTCTCGGCCTGAAACCTACGACGCTCGAGGCCAAGATGGAACGCCTCGGCATCCGACGCCCCGGCGGCTGAGC
Source organism: Spirochaetaceae bacterium (assembly GCA_007695285.1). GTDB lineage: Bacteria > Spirochaetota > Spirochaetia > DSM-27196 > PXBQ01 > PXBQ01. The sequence goes on from REEC01000092.1 coordinate 8,610, forward strand.
TTGGCGCCGCATAGTCGGCGTAAGAGAAGGTTCCAACCGAATCTCTTCTTTCGACACTAAAGCAGTAACATGGAACCGAGGAGCAAATCATGGTTACGCTGACGGATCTCGCCGAAAACACGGAGAGCAATAACAGGATCATCCAGCGCGCGCTCCGGGAGATCGACGAGCAGGTCCTCGCGCAGGCGCTCGTCGATATGACCGAGCAGCAGAGGGAGATCATTTACCGCAACATGTCGCCGCGAGGGAAGGACGGTGTCGTCGAAGCGATGGAGCAGGAGAAAAAGAACGCGGGGTCGGGCTCCCGGCGTCGGGCCACAGAGATCCTCCAGCAGCTCCTGACGACGATGACGAAGTACGCCAAAGCCGATGCCGACGTAGAACAGGCCTGGCTGCCGGAGCACCTGTCGGCGACGACCCCCGACGAGGCGATCGAGACCATCGTCGGTCTCTCGCGCTTCGTCCGCGCGCAGGGGTACCTCTCGCTCGAGGAAGTCGCCGAAACGGCGTCGGATCCTCTGCTTCGAAAGGGAATCGAGCTTCTGACAGACGGCTGGGACGCGCTGCAGCTGCGCTCCGTCCTCGAGACGTACAAGCGGACGGCGCTCGAGACCGAGGCTCGGCGGCTCGACATCCTCGTCGACGGGCTCGAGTCGATCGCGCTGCAGGATCTCACGCACGCGCTCACCGAGAAGCTGCTCGCGTACCTTCCGCCAAGACCCGAAAAAAGGTGAACAGCCAGGACGCGGCCGGTCACGTCGTCGCCGCTCATCTCGACCGGATGCGTGGATTCTTCTTTCGGAAAGGCTATCGCGACGATGAGCTCGACGATATCGTCCAGGAGGCGTGCGTAGCCGTTCTCTCGGGCTACCCGCGCTTTCGCGGCGCCTCGGCGGTCGGCACGTGGGTCTACGCGGTCTGCCGGAACGTTCAGCTCGCGGCTTGGCGTCGCGTCGCGGCGTCGCGTCGAACGGTCTTGCTCCCCGAGGATGCCGTTCCGGACAACCGCTACGGGCCGCCGTCCGATCTCGCTCTTCTGATCGAGAAACTCCCGCCACTCGACCGCACCGTGTACCGTCTCTACTACGTGGAAAACCGACGAGTCGCCGAGATCGGCGTAATAATGGGCCTTCCGGAAGGCACCGTGAAGTACCGCCTGTACGAACTCAGGCGCGCGTTGCGGGGCCTTCTGGCCGAGTGAGAGCGCGCATGTGATCCCACGCCTCGATCGCGAATTGATGGACACCGCGGAACGGCCACGTGCGCTCGGGGAACTTCTCAATGATGTACTCTGCCGGAAGCGAAGCGTACACGGGTTCCTCGCCCAATACGCGACCTAACGCGTCGAAGACGTCTTTCCACGCGGTCGAGATGCACACAAACTGCCCGCAACTTCCGGCAAAGGCCTCGACATCCGCGCGCGCGTGGTCCGGCGTCCAGCAGATGAAGTCGAACACCGTGTCGTAGACGCGTTCGGCTGCCAAAGCGCGGAACGTCACGGGATCGTCTCGATCGCCGTTTACGACTCGAACCGCCTCCGGTACCGGCACGCTGCGTTCGCCACGATTGAAAATCGTCACGTCGTGGCCGTCGTTCGCCGGCTTAAACGTGAGTGACGTCGAAATCTGTCCGGTCCCGCCTATGATCAATACGTTCATTTGGTTTCGGTGCCTGGCGATAGTGACTACCGGTTACAGTTTAGGTGCATCCGGGGCTGGACATCAAGGGCGCTGCACGGCCGCCCGACCAGTTGCCTTTAAATCGTATTAACGAGTTTATGTCTGGAGGTATCTGCGTTACCAGGAGGCGCGACTCCCGCCTCATAGTGTCTAAATAAATTCGAGAAAAATCGGGCTATCTTTAAATTTTTCTTGACGGTCTTCCACCCCGCCCTTACAATACGGCGAGCACCTGAATCCTTTGCTGCGGAGTTCGTTCAGGTATTCAGTGCCCGCGGGTTCCGAGACGAAAAAACGGCGGTATCGAATATCGGGTGACAGTACTCGGCAATCGCAAGAAAACGAAAGAGGAGGCTGCAATGGGTGAGCTGAGCAGAGCGCAGATTACCGAGATATTCCACACTCTACGCGCCGTCATGGAGGATCAGCGCGCCTACCTGATCGAACTGGATGTGGCGATGGGAGACGGTGATCTCGGCCTGACCATGGCGCGTGCGTTCACCACCGCGGATGACTTCGTCAAGGAAAGCGATGAAGAGGATCTCGGCAAGCTTCTGATGCAGGTGGGAATGGCCATCTCCAAAGCGGCACCGTCAACGATGGGAACTCTCGTCGCGACCGGTTTCATGCGCGGCGGAAAGGCGGTCAGCGGGAAGTCGGGACTCGAGGCGAAAGACCTCGCCGCGTTCTTCCGTGCGTTCGCCGACGGTATCAGGGAACGGGGGAAGACGGAGCTGGGCAACAAGACTATTCTGGATGTGATGGAGCCCGCTGCAGTGGCGGCCGAGAAAGCCGCTTCCGAACCCGGGGCAGACCCCGCTTCGGTTGTGGACGTCGCATATACTAGCGCCCAGCAGGGCTGGGAGGACGCCAAAGGAATGCAGGCGCAGCACGGTCGTCAGGCGTACTATCGCGAGAAGTCGATCGGGATGCCGGACCCCGGTGCTACTGCGGGATTGCTCATCATCGAAGCTATGCGAACGGCGCTTCAGGGGACGGCGTAGCCACATACGGATTGAAACACACATGAGGAGGGAAAATATGGTGTACCCTGAGATTACCGAAACTGAACGAGTCAGATTGCTGACTCCGCCGACCGGCAAGAATGAGGTCGTGCTGGATACCGATACGTTCAATGAGGTCGATGACCAATTCGCCCTGGCCCATGCCGTATTGTCGCCCGAGCACATCGATCTTTTGGCGGTGTATGCAGCGCCGTTCAAGAATTCACGGTCGGACAGCGCCGGCGACGGAATGGAGAAGAGTTATGCCGAGATCGAGCGAATTCTCAAGCTCTGCCGACGCGCCGACGAAGGGTTCGCGTTCCGCGGATCGAAGGAGTTCATCCCGGTTACCGACCAACCGGTTGTCAGCCCGGCGGCTGAGGACCTCATCAAGAAGGCTCTGCAACCCCGAGACAAGCCGCTGTACGTCTTGACCATCGGAGCTCCGACCAATGTGTCGTCGGCGATCCTGATGGAGCCGGAGATAATCAAAAACATCGTGGTGGTATGGCTGGGCGGCTCCGGGCTCGACTGGTTCAGGGCCGACGGGTTCAACCTGGATCAGGATATGATCGCCACGCGCGTTTTGCTGGACTCGGGCGTACCTCTGGTGCACCTGGGAATGTGGCCTATCACGTCGCATCTGATCACATCAGTGGCCGAAGTGGAACACAACCTGCGCGGCCGGAACGCTTTGGCCGACTTTCTGGCGGATACCTTCGGCGCGTACGAGATGGCCAAGACTTGGGGAGCGAAGGAACTCTGGGATGTGGCCGCGACTTCCTACGTGATCAATCACGAGTGGGTTCCCACCGCACTGGAACACAGTCCATTGGTCACCGACACCAAGCCCAAGCGGTGGGCAACCGACGCCAGTCGCCATCTGATCCGGGACGCGAAGTACTGTAATCGGTATGCCATTTTTGTGGATCTGTTCGCGAAGATCGCCGCGTTCAAGGACAAATGAGATGCCTTAGATGTTGGGCATCCCTGGCATTGAATGGCGTCCTTGTTGGACACGGAGTCAAGCGGTCACGCCGCGCGCCTTCACTGCAGCGTCTTCACGCTGGATCGGACGATCAGTTCTCCACCGACCTGAATCTTCACCGGCGTTAGGTCCTTGCCGTCTTCTATTCTTCGTGACAGAAGCTGAAGCGCCAATTCACTCATGATCTTCTTCTTCACGCGTATCGTCGTTAACGGCGGGTTCATCACGGCGGATGTCGGGAGGTCGTCGAACGCCACAATCGACATATCGTCGGGGACTCGAATTTCTTGCTCGTGCAGCGCCTTGATGACGCCGTACGCGATGATGTCGTTCGTGCAGAAGATCGCAGTGGGAAGCTTCGACCGACCGTGCAGCGCAGTGTGCATGTCCCGGTACGCCCCGTCGAACGTGGAGTCCACGGTGAAGATATTCTTTTCCTCGATTTTCAAGTCTAGAGCGCGAACGGCATCCCAGAATCCGGTGTCGCGCAGGTAAAAGTTGTGCGTGTTCACCGAGCTGCGTACGAAGCCGATCTCCGTGTGACCGTGATGCACGAGGTGTTGGATGACCGTATAGACCGAATCCGCGTTGTTCATGTCCACGAAATCGTACGGAAGAAAGTCGTAGTAGGTATCCAGGAACACCACCGGGATCTTCAGCTCTCCGAGCACCGCAATGTCCGCAGGACTGAGTTCGGTCCCGAGTGCGACAATGCCACGGAGGCCACTGTCCAGAATGGAGCGGGAAATTTCAGCCGCATCACAATCGCGAAAAGAGCTGATCTCCAAGTTGTACCCGTGGGTGCGCGACGCAGTGGTCAGCCCTTCAATGTAATCCGCGATAAAGACCTGGTGATCCCTGTTCAGCGTGTGTCCATGGGTCGCAATCTGAAGAAAGCCAACCGTACCGGTCCTACTGACGAAGGCATTCCGTTGAGTGCCTTCAAAGTCCATATCGCGCGCAATCTGCAGTACTTTCTCTCGCGTGGTCGATTTGACGCCCGGTTTCCGATTGAGAACCAGCGAGACGGTCGCCTCGGACACGTTTGCCAGCTTTGCGATGTCTTTACTCCGTGGGGTCATGCGGCGAATGTCCTTTGATTTATGCTAACCGTACCGATTCCGGTTGTCAATAGTTCTTTAAACCGCTTTAGTTTTTATTTAGAACTTTGTTCTTCTTGCCGAGTCTTGACGACGTGGACCATATAAGTTACTATATTCGGACTGGAGGTTTAATGAACTTCAAATCCGATATCCGTCCAGTCTCTTACGTCAAATCAAACGCCGCTGAAATGCTTCGTCAAGTGAATGAGTCGCACAGTCCGATCGTTATTACCCAGAATGGTGAGGCAAAAGCGGTCTTGATAGATACCGCCTCGTATCAGGAGATGAAAGATGCTCTCGGGTTCATGAAGCTCATTTCTCAAAGCGAGCACGGCTTACAACACGAGAAAACCATGTCTCACGAGGACGCGATCCGGGCGGTCCGGAATCGAATCAAAGACAAGAGATAGAAAGCCGAGCTATCGATGACTCGAATCATATGGTCGACCGTCGCCGCACAGGATCTCGACGATATCGTTTCCTGGATATTGACGAACCATTCGACCCAGCACGCCGAATCGTTCGTAGACATGATCGATGCCTCGGTACGCCGGCTGTCGCACCAGCCTGAGTCGGGACGAGTGATTCCAGAACTGGAACGTCAGAACATAACGAGATATCGGGAAGTGGTTCTACCACCGTGGCGGATGTTTTACACGAAAGACGACGACCGAGTCGTGATTCACGCCATAATCGACGGCAGACGGAGTATCGAGGACATCTTGCTGCGGCGCAACATCAGATAGAGCTGTGTTTCCTTCAGCCGGTTCGGGGCGAACACGCCAGAGACGATGGCGGGTCGACGCGATCACTCCCACACGATCGACACGGCGCGCACTATCTCCGAGTTCGGCGAGACACGCGGCGTTTTGCCGCTCTCCGCGTTCAGTCCTTGGACCGTCACCTTCCGCGGCAGCGCGATCGGGAACGGGCGCTCGGCGACCGGCGGCAACGGCCCGTCGTGTTCGCCGTCGTCCGGGTCCGCGAAGAGGTACAAACCGTCGTAGCCGTCGGGGTGGTTCGTGTCGTCGACGACGAGGCCGTCGATTAGAATCTCGCGCGGCATGAAACACGGGTACCCGAAGTCGTGCATGCCGTCGTTCGTGACGCCGATCATGCGTGGCTCGCACGTCTCGCCGCACGCGGGGATCCAGCGGGAGTTCCTGATCACGACGTTGCCTTCCCACGTGCTTCCGTAATCGGCGCGGAAGTTCACGAGCGAACGCCCGTACAATGTCGAGTCCTCGACCGTCAGCGTTCCGCGGCCGATCGCGTTGAGCCCCATGTGGCCGAGCGTGCAGCCGCGCACGGTATAACCGCCCGAGACGCCCATGTGTGTATCCATGCGCGAGAGCACGCAGTTTTCGAGCACGATGTTCTTGCAGAAGTTCGAGCCGATCACGCCCCACCGCGTCCGGTCGGTAACGTGGTTCATCGTGCACCCGACCATCCGGAAGTTCACGACTTCGTTCACACTGATATCGTAGCTTCCCATGTTGACCGGCTTTCCCGCGGCGCCGATCGTCGAGTAGATTTTGTGCCCGGTCGCGAAGCAGTCGCGGAGCGTGATCTCGGCGCAACCGCGAATGTTCAGGAACCCCGCGTACGGATGCCCGACCGACGTCTCGCCGACGACGTAGTGCGTCAGCCCGACTACTTCCGTGCGCGAGCGCGTGATCACGATGTTCCTCGACCAGTAGTTGTACCCGACGTCCTGTTTCATCCGGTTCGCGAAAGTCGTGAACACGCCTCCGCGTATCACGAGCGGAGTCTCGTCGATCGGGCGCGCCTCGAGCCGCGTGACCGTGTCGTACTCCCAGTCGATGTCGCCTTCGATCGAGCCGTCGCGCCGCACGATGAAACAGTCGTGCTGCGGAAACCCGTCGTTCTTGTTCAGACCTCGTCGTTTGAATACCTTTCGGCCGTCGTTCTCAACCACGACGTGGCAGTCACGCGTCGGCCGGACGTCGAGACTCCTCTGATCGCGCGCGAGACGCGTGACCGAAAGCTGCTCGGGCTCGAGCAGAGACCGCACCTCGAACAACGGAGCCTTGTGGTCGTCGACATCGGTATCGTCGATCGTGAAACGCGACGTGTTCCAGTCGGTGTCGGTCGCGATCACCGCGGTGAGAGCCTGCCGCCCGAGGTGGTACGTCGCGTCCGGCCTGCTTCTGACCGCTAAGCCGTTCGCATTCGCGTGCTCGTGAGCCCTCCAGATCGCCGGTAGATCATCCGCGACGCCGTCACCGACCGCGCCGAACGCCTCGTACGTGATGGGTCCCTCTGCGTGTGCCATTCGTGCCTCCGTGGTGTCTTTTTCGGTTGCCGCTCTCAGACATAGTACCGGAGGTTTGGCGATCGGTCAAAACGATGCTTGTGCCGGCCGAGGCCACCACTGAGCGTTATTTGACGCAGGCTCATAGTTGGATTATGATATAGTCATAATGACTATGTAATTCGGAGGTGAGAATGGCGGATATTACGGTATCGGTGGCTGAGTTCAAAGCACGTCTCTCGCAAATCTTGACTGAGAGTCGTTCGTTCGGCCGGACCATCGTCATCACCAGCCGCAAAAAGCCGATTGCGACGGTTGTGCCGTACACCGGGGAGCCGATTCAACCCGGTCCGGGAGGACTCGCCTCGCTTGCCGGGACGTGGGACGCCCTCGAAGAGATCAGCGACGACGTCGACTCGGCGTATCAATCGCGCCAGTTGGATACGTACCGTGAAGTATCTCTTTGACACCGACAGTATTTCCACCCTGCTCCGATCGAGGCCACCTCGCGGGTTGGTGGACCGAATTTCGTCGGTACCGGCATCGGACCAGTTCATCTCCACGATTACGATCCTTGAGATCACGTATGGCGCGTACAAGAGTCCGATCCCGCACAAGTACCTGGACTTCCTGGAGCGTGTCGTACTGCCGCGGGTCCGCGTGCTGGATTTCGACGAGACTGCGGCTCGAATGGCGGGACGCATCCGGGCGGATCGGGAACGCGAGGGGCGACCAATCGCGCCGTTTGATCTTCAGATCGCGGGCATAGCGCGTGCGAACGGCTGCATCGTCGTAACCGGCAATACCCGGCACTTCGAGGGAATTGCGGGTCTCGAAACCGAGAACTGGATACGGTAGGCGGGTGATCCCGGTGGTCCGCGCATCCGCCACTGTCGGCGATCACTCCCACACTGCAGCCGGGTAGCGCTCGCGGATGAGGCCGTCGCTCGTGAGCAGCGGCGCCGCGGTTACCGACGCGGCGGCGGTGATCAGACGGTCGAACGGGTCCCGCGTCCAGGTGATCTGCTCGGCTTCCCGCGCGACCGTGAGGTACGGCGTCTCGTCAGGAACCAGCGAAATGCGGTCACGGAGGTAGCCGAGAATCTCGGCCGCCGCTACGGAAACTCGTCCCACCTCGTGGAGGTACGTGAGCTCGAGGCCGACGATCGGGGTGTACACAAGACGCGCGTGATCCAGAGCCGCCGCCGCCCGTTGGGGAAAACGTTTCCGGGTTCCGGAGTACAGCCACACGACGACGTGCGTGTCGAGATGAAGGATCACGACTGGTCCAGCTCGGGCTCACCGTCCCAGATGTCATCCCACGGCGCTTCGATCGATCCGGTTACGACATCGTGCGCCTCGAGTCGGTCCCAGATAGAGTTGCGGCGGTCCGCCTCGATGCGTACCGTGCCGCCCTTGCGCTCTATTTCGACTGATTCCCCCGTTTCCAGCACTCGATCGATGATCCGATAAAGATTCTGCCGCAGTTCGGTCGCGCTGACTTTCATGAGGAAAAGGTAATACGTACGTACGGTTTAAGTCAAGATACGTACGTGTGCCCTTCCCCGGCTTCCCAATCGGCCGGCGGTCGGCGATAATGCGGAAAACAATGACGCAACGACATGACTCAAGCGCTCCGTGTGTGCTCGTGAGTACCAAAACGATTCCTCCGCGCGCGACCGCGACGATTCGGCGGGAGCGGCTATCGGGTCTCTTCGCGTCGGCGCGCCGAGCCCGGATGACCGTCGTTTCGGCACCGGCCGGCGCCGGGAAAACGACGCTCGCAGCGTCGTGGTTCGCCGAGGATCCGTCATCATCGTGCTGGCTGACCCTCGACGAGCGCGATAACGACCCCGTACGTTTTCTCCGGTACTGCGTCGCGGCGCTGCGAACCGTGGTGCCGGCGCTGCCCGAACCGGCCGACGTCGAAGGGGAGTGCGAGCCGTGGTTGATTCAGGTTATCAACACGATCGCCGAGTTCGGCTCCGATGTCGTGTCGTTCCTCGACGATTATCATGCGATCGATTCGTCCGCCGTGCATACGATCGTCGAGACTCTGCTCAGACACGCACCGGGGAACTTCCACCTCGTGATCGCGACGCGGATCGATCCGCCTCTCGGTCTCTCGAGGTTGCGCGGCCGTGGTGAACTCGTCGAAGTACGAGCCGACGATCTGCGCTTCGACGTCGACGAGACCGCTGCGCTCCTGTCGGTGCTCGGAATCGCCGCCGATGATACCGTGATCGAGAGAGTTCACCGCCGGACTGAAGGCTGGGGTGTCGGGATCAGGCTTTCGGCGCCCGCTCTCGTGCCACGTCTCGGAGCCGAGCAGTCGGTGTCGGGTGCCGTCGATGATACACGCGAGTTCCAGAGGTTCATCTCGGACGAGGTTCTCGACCGACTCGACGGCGACACGGCCCGACTCGTGTCGCAACTCGCGCCACTCGGGCGCGTCTGTCCGGAGCTTGCGGCGGCGGTTCTCGGAGCACCGTGCCCGAGCCGGACGGCGGAACGGCTCGCCGAGCAGAATTTGATTCTCGATTTCACCGGGCCGTGGTTCCGGTTTCCCGACGTGATCGTCGAGATCACTACCGACCGGTTGAGAGGCGACTCGCCGGGCGAGCTGCGGCGGATTCACTCTGAGGCCGCGCGATGGTACCGCGAAAACTCCACGCCCGCCGAAGCGGCGATGCACCTGATTCGCGCCGGCGAGAACGACGCGGCGGCTGAGCTCCTCGAGAAAGCGGCCGACGAAGCGCTGCGGAATGCCGATCTGATCGACGCGGTCCGGATCGCGGCGATGTTACCGGACAACGTCATCGGACGTCGGCCGCTACTCTGTGTCTACCTCGCCGTCGCGGAGATCGTCGGAGCAGAACCGTCCGAGAAGTTCGGCTCGTGGCTTGAGGCCGCCGCCGCAGCGGACCCGGACCGCGCGTACGAGGGTGAACGCG
>REEC01000035.1 GCA_007695285.1 Spirochaetaceae bacterium
CGCGCGGGCAAACGAGACGAGCTGCTTCTCACCGGTAGACAGTAACCCTCCGCCTTCGCCGACTTCCGCGTCGTACCCACCCTCCATGCGTTCGATAAAGTGGTGCGCGTTCACGAGTTTCGCGGCCTCGACCACCTCGTCGTCGGTCGCGTCGAGCCGGCCGTACCGGATGTTCTCGCGGACCGTGCCGCTGAACAGATGCGGCTGCTGCAGTACGTACCCGAGGTGCGAGTGGTGCCACGCGAGTGAGCGTTCGCGGTAGTCGGTGCCGTCGATCAGGATCGAGCCGGTACTCGGCTCGTAGAAGCGGCACGCGAGGTTCACGATCGTGCTCTTGCCCGATCCGGTCTCCCCGACGAGCGCGATCGCCTCGCCCGGGTTGACAGTCAGGTTGAATTCCTCAAGGACTTTCTCGCCGTTCTTGTACTGGAACGACACGTCGCGGAACTCGATTGCGCCGGTCACCGGCGGCCAGTTCTCGGTTCTTGGAGTGAGGTTGTCGCCGAACGTCGCGACCACCTCCGGCGTGTCGATGATCTCCGCCGGCGTCTCGATCATCGAGATCACGCGCTCGGCCGACGCCTGCGCGGACTGTAGCTCGGCGAGCACGCGCGCGAGTTCGCGCACGGGCTCAAAAAACTGAACCGTGTACGCGAGAAAAGCGACGAGAGTCCCGTACGTCAACGTACCGGCGACAACGCCGCTTCCGCCACGCCACAACGCGAGACCCGTGCCGATACTGCCGAGCGTCAAGACGATCGGAAGGTACAAGGCCGAGAACGTCGCTGTGCGAATCGACGATCGCCGGAGTTCGCCCGAGAGTTCCCGAAACTCGCTGAGGTTCGCGTCTTCGCGCACAAGGGTCTTGGTCGTTTTTGCCCCCATGATCCCCTCGTTGTACGCGCCCGAGATCCGGGAGTTGGTTTTCCGGACGCGCCGGTGCGCCTCGAGGATCTTCTTCTGGAAGTACCCGCTCGCGAGCACGAGCAGCGGTACGACCGAGAGCACGGTCAACGCGAGAGGCACGTTCATCGAGAGCATGAAGCCGATGATCGCGATCATCATCGTCGCGCCCCAGATCATGTCGACAAGCCCCCACGAGATTGCCTCGCCGAGCCGCTGCGAGTCCGACGTCATGCGCGCCATGATCCACCCGACCGGCGTCGTGTCGTAGTACGAAAACGACAGCTCCTGCAGGTGTTCGAACCCGGTTCGCCGTATGTCGTAACAGATCCGCATCTCGATCTTGCCCGCGATCGTGATCAAAAGCCAGACGTTGGTCGCCTGGATCAGAACGAGCCCTGCGTACATCGCAACGAATCGAAACAGTCCGTCGGTCGTACTCGGCACGATGAACGTATCGATAGCGTATCGGTTCATCTGCGGAAAAACGGCATCGACAAATCCGACCGCGATCATCACGGCACCGAGCGCAAAGATGAGTTTTTTCTGCGAGGCGGCAAAACGCAATAGTTTCCGCCACAGTCCAGGATCAAATCGTTTTGTATAGTCCTGTTCTTCCCAAACACTCATTACGGTGTCCTCATCGGTTTACTGTGTTTCGACGAGATGTTCGTGTATCTCGTCCTCGAGCGAGCTCTGGAGGTTCCAGATCCTCGCGTACATGCCGTCACCGGCGAGCAGCTCGACGTGCGTGCCCGCCTGGACGATCCGACCGTCGTCGATCACGAGGATCAGATCCGCGCTCGAGAGCGTCGTGAGCCGGTGCGAGATGATAAACGTCGTCGCCTTCCGGCCGCGTGCCTCGAGCGCGCGACGGATTGCCGCGTCGGTCTCGGTATCGACGGCGCTCAGCGAGTCGTCGAAAACCAGGATCGGACTCTCGGTCACGAGAGCGCGCGCGATAGCGACACGCTGCTTCTGACCGCCCGAGAGCGTCACGCCGCGCTCACCGACCGGCGTGTCGTATCCTTTCTCGAACTCGGTGATCACATCGTGAATCGCGGCGGTGCGCGACGCCTCGAATACCGACGCCTCATCGGCGCCGCTCACGACGATCCCGATGTTCTCCTTCAAGGTCTTCCCGTACAAGAACGGCTCCTGCAGCACGAAGCCGATATTCTTTCGGATCCACGTCTTGTCGATGTCCTTCAGTTCGACACCGTCGATCAAGATCGAGCCGGCTGTGTAGTCGTACAATCTCGGGAGCAGATGCACCAACGTCGACTTTCCGGACCCGGTCGGGCCGAGAATCGCGACGGTCTGTCCGGGTGAGACGGAAAATGAGATATCGCGCAATATCGGCCGATCCGGCCCGTACTCGAACCCGACGTTTCGGAACTCGACGGCACCGAGGATCTTGGGCCGCAGCATCTTTTCGCTGTTCGGCTCGATCGGCTCTTCGAGAATTTCTTTGATTCGTTCGACCGCGACGCTCGCCTTCCCCATGTCGGCGAGGATCCGGCCCATCTGCCTGATCGGCCAGAGCAGCATTCCTTCCATCGTGAGGAATACAACGACGATTCCGATCGTCGCCGACCCGGTCACGGCAAGGTACGTGCCGGCCGAGAGCACGGCACCGATCTGGAGCATCGACATGAGGTCGGAAATCGACCAGTATCGCGCGAGCAACTGGATCAACCGGTACGTCAGGTCGCGGTACTCGCGGTTCTTCTCGTCGAACTTGTCGATCTCGAACTGCTGCCGCGCGAACGCGCGCACGACGCGAACTCCGGTCAGGTTCTCTTGTAGCACGGTCGAGAGCCGTCCTTCGGCCTCGTCGGACTGTTTGAACGCCGCCTGCACCCACCGGTAGAAGATCAGCGAGAACAGAAAGATGATCGGGATAATCGGAATCGATACCCACGCGAGGGTGCGATGCAGCGAGAACATGATCGGGAGCGCGACGCTCGTGAGGAACACCGCACGGCCGATCTCGACGAACTGAACCGCGATAAACCGGCGCATCGTCTCGACATCGGAAGTGCACCGCTGGATGATGTCGCCGGTTTCGGCCTTCACGTGATACGCGTACGACAGCCGCTGCAGGTGATCGTACAACGCGTCCCGGATCCGCCGAGCGGTCGTTTCGGATGCAACCGACGCCCACCGTCCCGTCAGGAACGAGAACAATCCGTTTCCGAGCGTCAACAACACGATCAAACTCGAGAATACCCAGATCATGTCGACGACGGTCTCTCGACCACCGAGCCCGTCGATAAAACGTTCGGCCGCGGGAAATATCTCAACCGGCTCGCCGCCGATCACGGCGTCGATCGTGAAGCGGATGATCAACGGAGCGGCGTACGCGAACACCGCTGCAAAACCAACAGCGACCACCGCGCCCAGATAGACGTGACGGTTCCCCTTCATGAAACCCAAAACCAACCGAAACTTCGAAAACATACCTCTACACCTTCAAAAAAAAAGACCCGGTGACGATCCCGGGTCTCGGAGACAAACCCGTACGGGTTTGTCTGCCGCGCGCGCAACTGCACGCACAAAAGGGGATCAGCCCAATCCACCTGATCCCTCGCTGTGTCTGTGGTGACTATGTCATGTCGGGAATTGCGTTCTCTCGAAGCGCGGCTGAAACAGCCGGCTGTCAGGCAATCTCCGGGCAGGACGGTGGGCCACACACACGGCGACGGACCGGTACACCGCTGTGATCAAAACTACTCGGGGCGTTGTACCTTTTCATCATCGTCCTACCTCTCGATTCTTCGGATCCATATCCGT
>REEC01000198.1 GCA_007695285.1 Spirochaetaceae bacterium
GCGTTGTACCTTTTCATCATCGTCCTACCTCTCGATTCTTCGGATCCATATCCGTCTCCGACGACGTACGTCGTCGTACCGGACATAAAACACCCGAAACGCAGTTTTTGTCAAGCCGAAACACGAAAAAAACAAAAAAATGTGTATTATAGCGCCGTGGTCACAACGACGGCTCGCGGTGTATAGTCTCACGCGATGTTCGACGAGATGAACCGACTCGGCCGGCGGCGCGAACCTTTTTTCTTCTTAATCGACTTTCTCGGTTCAAAATCGATCGTACGTCGAGTCGTCGAGATCGGGGACGAGCTTGAGTTCTCGTTCCGCCGAACCGGACTTCCGGCCGTCGCACGCGAGGCGCCGGGCATCGGCCGGCGAACCCCTGTTTGCATCGCGCGTCTCGTGCCTCCGTGTCGTGATCGGTACGGGCAGGCGTTCGAGACGGTTCAGCGGCACCTTGTCGCGGGAAACTCGCTTCTGGTCAACCTCACGGCACCCGTTACGATCGAGCTCGCCGCAGGCACCATGCCTGTCGGTCTGCGCGAGGTGTACCGTTCCGCGGTCGCGAAGTACCGGATCCGGTACCGCGACGACTGGGTGTGCTTCTCACCCGAGACGTTCGTGACGATTCGGGGCGACGAAATCGCGTCGCATCCGATGAAAGGGACGATCCGGGCCGATACGCCGAACGCCGAACAGGTGATCCTCGCCGACGAGAAGGAAGCAGCCGAGCACCTCACGATCGTCGATCTCATTCGCAACGACATCGGCCGCGTCGCCTCGACCGTACGCGTCGACGCGTATCGATACATAGAAACGGTTAAAAAACCCGCGGGCGACATTCTGCAGGTGAGTTCGCGGATCGTCGGTATACTCACGGCCGATTGGCCCGCGCGGCTCGGCGAGATCTTCCGGGAGATGTTGCCGGCAGGATCGATCACCGGAGCGCCGAAGACGCGCACGGTCGAGATCATCCGGGAGGCCGAGTGGTACGACCGCGGCTTCTACACCGGCGTCGCGGGTTTTTTCGACGGGAGCAACCTCGATTCGTGCGTGTTGATCCGTTTCATCGAGCGTACCGACGACGGGTACGTCTTCAAGGCGGGTGGCGGCGTCACGGTGTACAGCGATCCGGACGCCGAGTATCGCGAAATTCTGGAGAAAACCGATGTACCGACTGGTTGAGTCGCTTCACGTCGTCGACGGTGTCGTCGAGGCGGTCGAGTCCCACGATGAGCGCCTGGCAACGTCGTATCGTGCGGTGTTCGGCGGCCGGCCGCCGTTTTCGATTTCCGCCGCGCTCGAGTCGACCGCGATCCCGCAGCACGGCGTGCAGAAATGCCGCGTCGTGTACGACCGTGACGGCTACGTGGTTGAGTTTGCTCCGTATCCGTCACGGCTCGTCCGGAACGCGCGGATCGTACACGACGACGGCATCTCGTACCCGCATAAGTTCACCGACCGGTCGGCGCTCGACGCGGCGTTCGCGCGCCGCGCCGGCTGCGACGAGATCATCATCGTCCGTGACGGCCGCGTGACCGACGCGTACTCATCGAACTTGGTATTCTTCGACGGCGTGCGCGCTTTCACCCCCGACACGCCGCTGCTTCCCGGAACCCGACGCGCGCGGTTGCTCGACGCCGGAACGATCGTCGAGGCGCCGATCAGGGTCTCCGAGATCGGTCGCTTCGCTTCGGTCTCGTTCATCAACGCGCTGAACGATCTCGGCCGCGTCGTGGTCCCGGTCGAGAACATTTTGA
Organism: Spirochaetaceae bacterium; assembly: GCA_007695285.1. Taxonomy (GTDB): domain Bacteria; phylum Spirochaetota; class Spirochaetia; order DSM-27196; family PXBQ01; genus PXBQ01. The sequence goes on from REEC01000198.1 coordinate 1,758, forward strand.
CGCCGGAAGAGCGGCTTTAGCGCGCCTCCGGCGCAGAGACCTGCCACACCGCCAACACGTTAAACAGTCGGAAATTATCGTTATTTTTTTATTGTGAAACGCGCTGCACGGCTATACAACCGGAATATTTTGTTATAATATTGTTGTGAACGGTGCTGCACAAACGGTGCCGTTAAAATCGAATAGCACACAGGAGTTTTCTCATGCGCAAATTAATGACCCTTGGTATCGTCGCGCTTGCGCTCGGCGTACTAGCCGGGTGCGGCAGGCAAGCTGATCCGCCGCCGGCGCCGACCGGTTTCGTGCCGAATCAAGGCGCGGTCGCGTACAACTACGTGCACGGCGGGTACGTCGGAGTCGCCAAAGTGACGACCAACGCCGAGGGCGCGATCACCGTAATCCTCGATGAAGCGTTCCTCCCACACACGCTCGCGGCCGTCGACATTGAGTCCGCCGACTGGACCGAGGACAACACGGTCTTCTACGAAGTTCGTGGTAACAAGAACTACGTCGCGAAGTACGTCGCGTACAACGGGCGGAACTACGTCGGCACGACGGTCGGCACCTCCGTCACGTACGTGGCGGCCGACGATCAGGGAAACCCGGCGGGAAACACCGATCTCGAGATGGAGATAATCCGGAACGAGGCGCGGATGGCCGAGTGGTTCGAGAAAGCGCAGGCCGGTGGATTCCAGATCTTCACCCAGTTCGGCGGAACGCCGATCCCGGTCACGACGACGGCGTACGGCGGCGTGACGAAACGTGGTTCGACGTACTGGAACTTCGGTCTCGGATGGCAGGGTAACATCGAGGCGGTCGAAGCAGCGGCTCAACAACACGGTGTCCGTTTCGGCCTCGATGAGCTTCGCCGACGCTCCGACGACAACCGCTGGGCGATGGCCGACGTCGTCACGAGCGCGACGCTTTCCGACTTCCCCGACTACTTCGGGCTGATTCAGCTCGCGGTCGCGCGGCTCAAGATGCAGTAAGACGACTGAAGACGTACCGTTTCGTCTGTAGAGAGGCCCGGCGATCAGCCGGGCCTTTTTTTTCGCTTGCCTTTTCCGCCGCTTTACGGTTTAGTGGTGCAATGAGCGCCATTATTGAGCCACGCGTTCTCAAAGGATTTCGTGATTTCCTCCCCGACGCCGAGATCGAGCGCAGCCGCGTGATGCGCGTTCTCGCCGATACGTTCGTGTCGTTCGGTTACGTGCCGATCGATACGCCGATCCTCGAGTATACCGAAGTGCTGCTCGGCAAGGGCGGCGGCGAGACCGACAAGCAGATCTTCCGGTTTAACGACAACGGTGGACGAGACGTCTCGATGCGTTTCGACCTGACCGTCCCGTTTGCGCGCTACATCGCCGCGCACCGAAACGAGTTGTACCTTCCGTTCAAACGCTTTCACATCGGAAAAGCGTTCCGCGGCGAAAATACGCAGCGCGGACGGTACCGCGAATTTGTGCAGTGCGACTTCGACTGCGTCGGCGTCGACAGCGCGTCGGCCGACTTCGAGATCGTCACGGTCATGGTTCGATCATTCGAGAACCTCGGCGTCGACGACGCGACGATCCACCTCGCGCACCGCGGCCTGTTCAACCGATTTCTCGAAAACCTGCGGCTCGACGCCGACCACGCGGAGGTCCTGCGTACGGTCGACAAGATCAAGAAAATCGGCGTCGAGAAGACCCGAGCCGCGCTCGCGGAGTTGGTTCCGGCCGACGCGGCGGACACGATCATCGCGTACGTGAGCCCGGGACGCGATGCCGCGGCGACTCTCGAGCAGAGCACGCGTCTCGCGGGAGGCCCCGCAGAGGATACCGAGCGCCTCGAGACCGTGCTCGAGTGGGCCGAAAAAACCGGAATCGCGAACCGGATCGTTTTGGATCCGTCGATCACGCGCGGGCTCGATTATTATACCGGCATCGTGTTCGAGAC
>REEC01000115.1 GCA_007695285.1 Spirochaetaceae bacterium
GATAGAGCGTCAGGTTGCGGACCTGAAGGTCGGAGGTTCGAGTCCTCTTGGGCACGTAGTACGTGAAAAGTGACATCGTCGCAGCGCTATTGATTTTAAACCGGAAAACATTTAGAGTGACTCGAAGCCGTGACCAGACCGGCAATCCGGAGAGATGCGAGAGTGGTTGAATCGGGCGGACTCGAAATCCGTTGAGCCGCTTTGCGGTTCCGAGGGTTCGAATCCCTCTCTCTCCGCAATTTCGGGTTGGAGAGGTGACCGAGTGGCCGAAGGTGTGCGCTTGGAAAGCGTATGTACCCTAACCGGGTACCGAGGGTTCGAATCCCTCTCTCTCCGAATCGGCCCCTTTAGCGTTGACGATCGGGCTCTGTGCAATCGCCTGTTACCCAACCCCGTCAGGTCCGGAAGGAAGCAGCGGTAAGTGATTAGGCGGTGTGCCGCAATCGGCTTGGTCTGAGCTAGAGGGGCTTTTTTTCCGATGTCCATGGAACACGAATCAACGGAATACGAAGTAACAGCATCCCGAAAACGCCCACGCACATTCGACGAGCTCACCGGGCAGGAATTTGTCGTTGCTACGCTCAAGAACGCGCTGAAGGCCGGGCGGATCGCGCACGCGTACCTGTTTTCGGGACCGCGCGGCGTCGGGAAGACGTCCGCGGCGCGAATCCTCGCGCGGGGTCTGAACTGCCCGTCCGGCCCGACCGCCGATTTGTGCGAAGATTATCCCGGGAGTGAAGAGATCGCGCGCGGCACGTCTCTCGACGTGATCGAGATCGACGGTGCTTCGAACACGTCGGTAAACGACGTACGGCAAATCAAAGACGAAGTCCTTTTCGCGCCGAACAGCTCCCGCTACAAGATCTACATCATCGACGAAGTCCACATGCTCTCGAACAGCGCGTTCAACGCGTTGCTCAAGACAATCGAGGAGCCACCTCCGTACGTAGCGTTCATATTCGCGACTACCGAGTTGCACAAAGTTCCGGCGACGATCAAATCCCGGTGCCAACAGTTCGCGTTTCGCCTTATCTCGATAGACGTGATCCGCGATAAACTCCGCGAAGTCGCCGCGGAGACGGGGGTCGTCGCGAACGATGAGGCTTTGTTTTGGATCGCCAAGGAAGCGACCGGATCGCTGCGCGACGCGTACACTTTGTTCGATCAGGTACTGTCGTTTTCCGAAGGCGAGATCACGCTCGAGAAAATCCAGGACAAACTCGGCCTCGTCGGGTTCGATCGGCTCAACGAGCTCGCCGAGAAGATCGTCGCCGGCGAGACCGCGGCAGTGCTCGAGAAAGCCGACGAGATGTTGTCGGCCGGGATTTCGGTCGAGCAGTTCACCGTCGATCTTGCCGAGTACTTCCGATCATTGATGTTCATCCGCCACGGAGTCACGAAGGAGTCGGTGCTCGGGTACCCGGTCGACCGGTACGCCGTTTCGGTCCGTGATGCCTTGACGCAAACGCAAATCGAGCGTGGAATCGCGCTCTTGTTCGATCTCTACCGCGATATTCGCTACTCGTTGAATCCGCGGTTTGAGCTCGAGCTTGTATTGAGTCGGTTGGCGGCGCTCGGATCGTATCTGACGTCGAGGGAGATTCTTGACGAGATCGAGGCGGTGCGTTCGGCGATTCGCACGGGCAGCGCCGACGATCCGCGCCCCGCGCCGCCGCTGCGGCAACGGGTGCTCGAGGCCGAAAAAGTTGAAGAGATCGTCACGATCGTTCGTGACAACAAAGTTGCTTTGGCGTCCGTGTTGGACAAGGCTGTACGGTGGGAACTCGATGAGGCGCACGTGACGATCGTTTTTGACGGCGCATACGCGGCAAACGCGGTCAAACAGGATATAACGTTCGTGCGGGACGTCGTGAGGAACGCGCTCGACGAGGCTGTAAACGTCACCGTTACGGTCGAGTCGAACGATGGTGAGCCGCGTGAGATCGATGAGAAAGTCGAACTGGTTCGGAAGGTTTTCCGAGGAGAAGTGGTACAATGAACATCAACCCGATGGATTTATTCAAAAATCTGCAAAATATTCAGTCAAAACTGGGCGAGACGCAGGAGAAGCTCAAGACGATCACGGCCGTCGGGACGTCGGGCGGCGATATGGTCAGGATCGAGGTGAACGGACAGCTCGAGGTTATCGGCGTCACGATCTCACCCGAGGCCGTTGATCCCGACGATATCGCGATGCTTCAAGACCTGATTCTGGCGGCCTTTACGGACGCGATGGTAAAAATCAAGGACAAGATTCGCGATGAAATGTCGAGCCTTACCGGCGGAATGGACTTACCGCCGGGTTTGATGGGAATGTGACGGTTCTTGAATCTCTGATAAAACGTCTATCGCGTCTGCCGGGTGTCGGCCGAAAGAGCGCCGCGCGGATCGCGTACTACCTTCTGAGTTCGGACGACTCGTTCAACGAAGAGCTCGCCGAGGATATAGCGACGCTAAAAAGACGGTTACGCCCGTGCAGCGTGTGCGGAAGTTTTACCGAGTTCGATCCGTGTTCGATCTGCACCGACCCCGGCCGTGACCGGAGCGTCGTGTGTGTCGTCGAGCGCGCGCAGGACGTCACCATTCTCGAGACATCAGACGAGTACCGAGGTTTGTATCACGTGCTCGGCGGCGTGATCTCTCCAATTGACGGTATCGGTCCGAACGAACTACGGCTCGGGAGCCTTGTCGAGAGAGTCCGATCGGAAGGCGTGAGAGAAGTGATCCTTGCGACAAATCCCACCGTTGAAGGTGACACGACGGCGTTGTACGTCGTAAAACTGCTCGAACCGCTTGGGGTCACCGTGTCGCGACTGGCGCTCGGGCTGCCGGTCGGCGGCGATCTCGAGTACGCTGACCGTTTGACGCTCGCCCGCTCGCTTCGCGCGAGAACCCCGATCGCAAACGATTGAGTGTAATCGGTCGCGGGTCGACCGCGCTGGTCTACCGATCGGCAGCCGGCATCACTTCTGCGGCTTCTCGTCGACGACGACTCGGCGCGGGTTCGATCGCGCGACTTCGCTCGCCCCTGTCCGAAGGATGTCTTCCACGACGCGCGCCGCGGCGGTCAGGACAAGCGGAAGAACGGGCTCTTCATCCGGGTCAAACCGTCCGAGAACGTGCGACGCGGCGTCGCCGTGACGCGGCCGTGATATCCCGATCCTGAGACGCGCAAACTCTTGTGTCCCGATCGCACTCACGATCGACCGCAATCCGTTGTGTCCGCCGAGGCCTCCGCCGATCCTGACGTCGATCGTGCCGAACGGGAGTTCTATATCGTCGTGCACGACGGTCAAGTCCGCTGCGTCTATCTTGAAGAAACGCAGACACGCGCCGACGCTTTCTCCACTTCTGTTCATGTACGTCTCGGGCACCAGTAACGTTCCGGCGTACGGCGGTGGCGCCGGTGCGAACCGGCCTTTGAATTTGCTGTTCCACGGCACCTCTTTTGCGAACGACACCGCGTCGATGAGCCGACGGCCGACGTTGTGCCGGGTCTTGTCGTACTCGCGCCCGGGGTTCCCAAGAAATACAATGCAGCGCATCTCCGCCTCCGGATCGTGATCTCGAACAACGACTTTCAATGCAGTACAATCGTATCAGGACAGTCCCCGATGAGTACATCCCGTTCTTCTCGCACCGGTTCGTCGAAAGAAGCCACGTATCTCGGAATCGATATCGGCTCGGTCTCGGTCTCGGTTATTCAGCTCACGGCCGACGCCGATGTTGTTTTTTCATCGCACGAGTTTCACGCGGGCAACGCGGTCCGCGTGCTTCGGGACGCTCTCTGTCGGGTCAATCTCGACACGGTCGTCGCGCTCGCGCGAACCTCGCTAACTCCCGACATCGTGCCCGATGCGGAAGTCGTCGATGCGACCGTCGCGATTCTGAACGCGGTGAAGGCGAGAGCTCCCGAGACGCGCACCATAATCCTGATCGGCGGTGAACGCTACGCGCGGATCGATCTTTCGGCCGACGGTGGGTACGTCGCGATGCACGGGAACTCGTCGTGCGCGGCCGGTACCGGAAGCTTCCTCGACCAGCAGGCGCGGCGGTTATCGCTTTCCGGTCCCGCGGAGCTCGCGCGTCGCGCGCTCGGCAACACCGGCACGTCTCCGTCGATTGCCTCACGGTGTTCGGTCTTCGCGAAGACCGATCTGGTTCACGCGCAACAGGACGGGTACTCGGTCGACGAGATCTGCGACGGGTTGTGCCGCGGGCTCGCGCGGAACATCGTCGATACCCTCGGACTCGGCGACGCAGACGCTCCGGTCCTCTGCGTCGGCGGTGTTTCATTGAACGCCGCGGTCGTCGCGCACATCGAGTCGTTGACCGGTCACGACGTCTCTACCGACGAGTTCGGGCGGTTTTTCGGCGCGTTCGGTGCGGCGCTGCACGCGGTGAACACCGGCAGTACGCTGAACCGGCCGTTCTCGATCGACTCGATTCTTGCGCCGCACGCGCCGGAGTGCAACGCGCCCGCGCTTGAACTCGCGCTTTCCGAGTATCCGGACTTTTCGGGGATCGAGCAGTACCGGTATCGGCCCGAACGAAACTCCGCGGTAACCTGGGAGGACGCCGACGTCGAGGTTACGCGGTACGTGGAGCCGGCGGCGCGCGAGCTGCCGGTCCGGATCGGGATCGACATCGGCTCCACGAGCACCAAAGCGATCGCCACCGACGTGACCGGACAACCCGTTGCCGGCTTCTACACACGCACGGCCGGCCGGCCGATCGTCGCGGTTCAATCGATTCTCGCGGCGGTGCGCGACTTGGCCCGGCGCCTCGACGTCAAACTCACGGTGCTCGGTGTCGCGACGACCGGATCAGGCCGGAAATTCGTCGGGGCGGTCGTCGGGGCCGACTTGATTCTTGACGAGATAACCGCGCACGCGCGTGCGGCGGTCGAGATCGATCCCGAGGTCGATACGATCATCGAGATCGGCGGACAGGACGCGAAGTTCACGACGTTACGCGACGGGATCGTGACGTTCTGTCACATGAACACCGTCTGCGCTGCCGGGACCGGGAGTTTTATCGAGGAGCAGGCGAACCGTGTCGGGGTTCCACTCGACCTCTACGCCGAGACCGCGTTTGGTGCGCGGTCGCCGCGCGTGAGCGACCGCTGCACCGTTTTCATGGAACGCGATATTAATCGGTACGTGACGCTCGGCTTCTCGAAGCAAGCGATCCTCGCGGCCGCGCTCCACTCGGTCTGTGATAACTATCTGCAGAAAGTCGCGAGCGAAGGATCGATCGGCCGCCGCGTGTGTTTTCAAGGCGCCACCGCGAAGAACAAGGCGCTCGTCGCGGCGTTCGAACAGCGGCTCAATCGACCGATCACCGTCTCGAAGTACTGCCACCTCGCGGGCGCGTACGGTGCCGCGATCGTGCTCGCCGAAGAACACGCGACGCCGACGACGTTCCGTGGATTTGAGATCGCCGACGCGGACCTCGTGGTGAGTACCGAGACGTGCGAGCTCTGCGCGAATTCGTGTCGAATTCGCGTCACAAACGTCGGGGATGACCGCGTTGCGTACGGTTTCTTGTGCGGGCGCGATTACGACACGTATAAACGAATCGACCGCAAAACAACGCCGTTCGTTCTCGCGAACGAACGCGCACGAATCGTCAATCGTTACGCCCGAACCGGCCCGCGAAAAACGGGTTCGCGCGCGATCGGCCTTCCGACGACGATGTACATGTACGAAGATCAACTCTTGTGGCGTCGCTTTTTCGCGGAGCTCGGCGTGCCGGTCGCCGGAATCCGGGGGTCTCACCGCGAAGGCAACGCCGGCACCGTCGAGTTCTGCGCGCCGATCGGCGTGTTGCACGCGGAGATCGATCTGCTGACGCGCGAGCACGATTTTGTTTTTCTTCCCCACGTGCTCGCGACGGGTGATTCGTTGAGCACGTGTTACTACACGCAGATGATGCCGGCCGTGATGAACGCGGATTTCGACCGAAACGCGACGATCATCTCGCCTCTCATCGCGCCGAGAGACCACGCGACGACGGTGACCGAGCTTTTCGAGTCGCTGCAGCCGGTGCTCGCTCCGGACGTACCGATCGGCCGCGTCGCCGAGGCGTACGAGACCGCGCGTGACGCGGTCGTCTCGGCGCGCAGCGCGTACCGCGCGGTGTACAAAACTCACCGCGCGCAGGACGGCATCGCGGTCGCTCTTCTCGGCCGGCCGTACCTGACTCTCTCGCCCGCGATGAACAACGGCATTCCGAGGCTTTTTGAGGCGCTCGGTGTTCCGGTTTTTTACCAGGACATGCTTCCACGCGGATACGGAATCAAGGAAGACCCGGAGACTGCGGCGTTTCACTGGACGCACGCGCGGCGGATCCTCGACGGTGCCGCGTACGCGGCGCGGACGCCGAATCTCTACCCGGTGCTCGTGACCGCGTTCAAGTGTTCACCGGACGCGTTTGTACTCGATTTTTTTACGTCGATGATGGAACGCCGGAACAAGCCGTATCTGATCCTGCAGCTCGATGCTCTCGAGTCCGGCGTCGGGTACGAGACGCGGATCGAAGCGGCGGTTCGCGCGTTCCGGAACGACTGCGAACGCCGAGTCGTTCCCGAGCTCCCGGATGCAATCGCCGAGCGTGATGCGGCCGACCGTGATCTCATAACGGCCGGACGGCGTACGATCGATCGCGTCGCGCAGAGTGTCGGGGAGGCCGTCGCGCGCGCGCGCAATACGATAACCGGCGTGCACGAGCTTCACGGCAAGGTTGTGCTTTTCCCGAACTGGGACGCGTACACCGGGCCGTTTCTCGTCGAGATCCTCCGGGCGAACGGAGTCGACGCGCACCTGCTCGAAGAGGACGCGGCCGTTATCGCGTCGTCGATGCGCCACAACACGGGTCAGTGTCTACCGGTTAACGTGATCGCGGAGGAGACCATGGCTTACGTCGAGAGACACTCGCTCGAGCCCGGCCAGACGATCCTCTGGGTTCCGCGGTCGGAGTGGGGATGCAACATCCCACTCTTCCCCGCGTACACGAAAAACCTCTTTGCGCGCATCCGAGGCGGCTTCGAAGAGATCTCGGTCTACGCGGGCGACATGGCGTTTTTCGACATCTCGCCTCTCGTGACGATCGATGCGTACTTCGCGTACGTGTTCGGCGGGCTTCTCCGGCGGTTGGCGTGCCACACGCGTCCGTACGAGATCATCCCGGGCGCGACCGACCAAGCGGTGTGGGACGCGCACGCGGTGTTCCTCGAGTCGTTCCGCGGAAAGGTAAGTAGGGAGGACGCTCTCGAACACGCGGTTCACCGGATCGAGGCGGTGCCGCGGATCGACGCCGCGCGGCCGAAGGTCGCGATCTTCGGCGACATCTACGCGCGCGATAACGACGTGATGAACCAGGACCTCATCCGGACGATCGAGTCCGCCGGAGGCGAGGTCGTCACGACGCCGTACTCCGAGTACGCACGGATCGTCGCCGACGCGTACTTCCGGCGCATTCTGCGCCGGCGCAAGTACGGCGCGTGGCTCAAACTGCGCTCCGCGCTCTCGACGCTCGAGCTGCTCGAGAAACATGTGTACCGGAGTTTTGAGCAGTACCTGCCGCGGATCGATTCGTCGAGTCGCGATCTCGACGCGGATCTGTCGGCGTTTGGACTCCGGATCGAGCAGTCGGGCGAGACGGTCGACAACGTCTTGAAAATACTTCACATCGTCGACGCGCATCCGGATATGTCGCTGCTCGTGCAGGCTGCGCCCGCGTTCTGTTGCCCTTCGCTCGTGACCGAGGCGCTCGCGCGAAAGATCGAACAGATCACCGGAGTCCCGATCGTCTCGATCACGTACGACGGAACCGGTACCCCAAAGAACGATGTCGTGATACCGTATGTCTCGTTCGCGCGGCCGGGGGTCCATGTCGATACTTGAGTACTACGAGCTTTCGAGCCTCGATCCGGTAGAAAATCTCGCAACCGAGTCTCGAATCACCGAGGCGCTCGCGCCGGGGCGCCGCGCGGTCGCGGTGTGGCGTTCGCGAAGGTCGGTCGTGATCGGCCGGCACCAGAACCCGTGGATCGAGTGTTCGGTCGCGCGGATGGTGCGCGACGGAGTCGAGCTCGTTCGACGGCCGACCGGCGGCGGCGCCGTCTTTCACGATCCCGGCAACGTCAATTTCTCGTTTATCACCTCCCGCGACGATCACTCGACCGATCGGAATCTCGAGCTCGTGATCGCCGCGCTCGGCCGTTTCGGAGTCGAAGCGGTGCGTACCACGCGGCACGATATCGAGTATCACGGGAAAAAGGTTTCCGGGAACGCGTTCCGGCACACCGCAAAAACCTCTCTGCATCACGGTACCCTTCTGCTCGACGCGGACCTCGACGCGTTGCACGCGTATCTCGCGGCGTCGCCCGCGAAGTTCGAGTCGAAAGGGATTGCGTCGGTCCGGTCGGCCGTCACAAATCTGCGCGAGGTCGCTCCGACTCTCTCGTTCGAGGCTTTCTCCGGTGTCTTGCGCGAGACGGTGGATGCTGAGTTCGACGTCGTCTCGCCGCCTATTCCGCGGTTCGACGTGGACCTCGTGAAGCAGTACCGATCGTGGGACTGGGTGTACGGCAAGACGCCGCGCTTCTCGGCGATCGTCGAGACCTCGAGCGGCGCCGTCGAGGTTTCCGCGGATAAGGGTCGGCTCAGAGCGCCGGTTTTGCTCGCCGGGCGGTCGGTCGAGTTCGATCATCCGGCGGTCGCCGAGCTGCTCGAGCTGTTTCCCGGGCTGCGGTTGTCCGAAAATATGCCGAAAAACGCATCTGACGGTGTGTGAGAACGGCGCTACGTTTAGTATAATTGTCACACATTACACGGGAAGGAGCTGATTATGGACATGGAGTATCGTCGATTAGGGTCTTCGGGCCTGAAAGTTTCCGCTCTGTCGTTTGGAGCGTGGGTGACGTTCGGCACCCAGATGGACGTTGAGAACGCAAAAGCGTGCATGGTCGCCGCGTACGATTCCGGCGTGAACTTCTTCGATAACGCCGAGGCGTACGCCGGCGGACAGGCCGAGACGATCATGGGCGAGGTGCTGAAAAAAACCGCGTGGCGACGCGACTCGTACATCATCTCGAGCAAGGTCTTCTTTGGCGCCGCCCCCGAGCGAAAACCCACGCAACGTGGATTGAGCCGGAAACACGTCGTCGAGGCGTGTCACCAGGCGCTCGAGAGGTTCGGGACCGAGTACCTTGATCTGTACTTCTGTCATCGTCCCGATCCCGAGGCACCGATCGAAGAGACCGTGTTCACGATGAACGACCTGATCCGGCAGGGCAAGGTTCTGTACTGGGGTACGTCGGAGTGGTCGGCGCAGGAGATCATGCAGGCGTACTCGGTCGCGCGCCGGTACAACCTGATTCCGCCGACGATGGAACAGCCGCAGTACAACATGTTCCACCGCGAGCGGTTCGAGAAAGAGTACGCGCGACTGTACACCGAGATCGGGTTGGGTACGACGATCTGGTCTCCGTTGGCCTCGGGAGTCCTGACCGGCAAGTATAACGACGGGATCCCGAATGACTCGCGGATGAACCTGCCTGGGTACGAGTGGCTTCGCGACTCGGTCATGAGCGACGAAGGAAAGGCGCGGATCGAGAAGACGAAAAGCCTTACCGCGATCGCAACCGAGATCGGGACGACACCCGCGCGTTTGGCTTTGGCGTGGTGTCTGCGCAATCCCAACGTCTCGACCGTGATCACCGGAGCGTCGCGCGCGGAACAAGTGACCGACAACATGAAGGCGCTCGAGGTTGTCCCCTTGTTGACCGACGATGTGATCGAGAAGATCGAATCGGTTCTCGCGAACAAACCGAAGTAAACGAACATGGCGATCGCGCAGTATCTGACGCCCGAGCGCGTCATTTTTATTCCCCCGCAAAAAGGCGGACCGAACGGGGCCGAATTGACCGAGAAAGAATGCATGCTGCGCGAACTCGCGGCGACGTTTCCGGCACGGGTCGGGAGCGTCGAGAGTATCGTCGCTGCGATCGACGAGCGCGAACGCCAAGTGTCGACGTCGATCGCTCCCGGTATCGCGCTGCCTCACGCGAATATCGATTCGCTCGACGAGGCGTACATCGCAGTAGGGCTGTCCGAACAGGGACTGCGGTGGGACGCGAAAGACACCGAAGTACAGCTCGTCGTGATGCTTCTCTCGAACACCGATGTTCACCTCCAGGTCCTGAGCGAGGTGGCGCGCGTGCTCTCGATTTCGGGCCTCTACGACCGCGCCGTAACGGCGCGCAGCCCATCGGAGCTGTACGGGATCCTCACGGACCCGTCGAATCGCGCCGGCGTCGACGAGGACTCCGAGAACACGCGGATCTCGCAGGCGACGGTCCGCAACGGCTTGAACCTCGCCGACGATCTCGGTGCCTCCGCGATCGTCGTGTACCCCGACGCGCTCGGGTCGATGTCGTTCATTACGTCGGATCTCTCGTCGCGAAACGTTCTGTTGGTATCGCGCGAACCCGAGCGGTACGACGCGCAACGGTATGGAATCAAGACGACCGTCGAAGTACCGTTTCGCGGCGTCAACCGTTCGAACCTTGTTCAGTTGTCTTTTCTGTATATCCTGTCTCACCGGTTTCTGTCCAAAGGCGACACCGCGATCTCGATTTTCGGCGACGCGGACACCGGACGGCTCGATACCGTCGTGTACACCGATCTTTCGCGTGAGTTCGCGGTCTTTTTCACTCTCCGCGAAGAGACGCAGACCGGAGATCTCGAGGAATCCGTTTTCACGCGTACGATTCAGATCGCCGTCGAGTTGGCCCAGGAGGGACGCGAAGGAAAACCCGCCGGCACATTGTTCGTGCTCGGTGACTATCCCGTTGTGTCGCGCCACGTCCAGCAGCTCGTCGTGAACCCGTTCCGCGGGTACCCGGAATCGGAGCGAAACATCCTCGATCCGAGCCTCGAGGAGACCGTCAAAGAGTTCTCGCGCATCGACGGAGCGTTCGTGATCCGCGGCGACGGCGTGATCGAGTCGTGTGGAACGTACATTCGAACCGACGATCCGGTCGATGGGCTGCCGTCGGGGCTCGGCGCGCGGCACACCGCCGCCGCGGCGATCTCGGCGGCTACCGACGCGACCGCGGTCGCGATCTCCGAGTCGACGAAGAGGATCTCGCTCTTCAAGAACGGTAGACTGGTGATGACCTTATGATCGGCGGCGGAGAAGGGTTTACGCCCGGGTACGATCTCGAACGTCATCCCGACGATCGCGACCCGGTTTTCTGTTTTGTCGGTGACCGTTTGCTCGTAACGGCTGCCGACGTTCGTGTTCCGGTCTTCTCGGAACTCGCGGGACTTCGCGTCTCGCGGCTTCAGTACTTTGGAACATTGCACGACTCGCCGTGTTTTCTCTGCGAGATGCCGGACTTCGATGACGGTATCGAGACCGACGCCGACCGGACGAACGTGCGTGCCGGCGGTACGCTCCGCGATCTTTTCGGCGTGCTCGACGACAATACACTCGCGACCGCTTCGCGCGCGTTTCAAATCCTTGCGTGGGACCGCAGTTCGGGGTTCTGCCCCGCGTGTGGATCGCCGACTCGCTGTTCCAACCATGAACGCGGCAAAACCTGCACGTCTTGCGCGTACTCGCAGTACCCGCGTGTCGTTCCCGCGATGATCGTTGCGGTTGTCCGTGACGCAAAAATCCTGCTCGCGCGCGCCGCGAACCGATCGCGGGTGTTCTACTCGGTGCTCGCAGGGTTTGTCGAGCCGGGAGAAAGCCTCGAGGAGTGCGTCCGGCGCGAGATTCACGAGGAAGTCGGCATCTCGGTTCGTAACATCACGTACTTCGCGAGCCAGTCGTGGCCGTTTCCGCACTCGCTGATGGTCGCCTTCACGGCGGAGTGGGCATCCGGTGAGATCCGGCCCGACCCGGCCGAGATTGCCGAGGCCGCGTGGTACGGACCCGACGAAATCCCGCGCGTTCCGTCACGAATGAGCGTATCGCGCGCGTTGATCGATTGGTTTGTCCGAAAGTACGGCGACGCGAGCGACCCCGGTGTCGTCGATGACGGGATCCGGTAGTATATTGCTCCGAGGAGGCGCATATGGAACCGGTTCGTTGGGGTGTGCTCGGAGTCTCCAGCCACTACATCCGAAGAGTGCATCTTCCCACGCAAGGCTCGACCGTCTCGACGATCACCGCGATCGCGTCCCGATCCGGCGAACGCGCGCAAAACGCCGCGTCGGAGCTCGGAATCGCGCAGGCGTATCCGTCGTACGCGGAACTTCTCGCCGACGACTCGATCGAAGCCGTGTACATTCCGCTCCCGAATACCGAGCATCTCGAGTGGATCAAAAAAGCCGCCGACGCGGGCAAGCACGTGTTGTGCGAGAAACCTCTCGGAATGGACTCGGCGGAGGTCGAGCAAGCGATCGCGTATACCGGAGCGCACGGCGTTCTCTTGATGGAAGCTTTCATGTATCGCTTTCACCCTCTCTGGACCCGCGCGAAACAACTCGTCGCGTTCGGAGAGATCGGTGCCGTTCGCGCGGTCCACGTGACGTTTTTCTACGATAATCCCGACCCTTCGAACATTCGAAACATCGCCGAACTCGGCGGCGGCGGCCTGAGAGACATCGGCTGTTACGCGGTGTCCGCGTCGCGGTATCTCGTCGGGCGGGAGCCGACGCGGGTGTTGAGCGCGATCGTGCGCGACAATGAGTTCGGGACCGACGCTCTCAGCACCGGGGTGCTGGACTTCGGCGATGCACACGCGACGTTCTCGGTCGGAACGCGTTCGTACCCGGAGCAGAGCGTCGCGGTGAGCGGTTCTTCCGGCTCGATCGTGATCGACCTCCCGTTCAACATCTACCCCGACGTTCCCGTCGGACTCCGCGTCACGAACAAGATCGGTACGCGCGAAATCATGACCGGACCCGCGGACCAGTACCAGCTCCAGTTCGACGCGTTTTCGCGTGCCGTTCGGGACGGGCGCAGCGCGCCGACCGCCGTGCACGACGCATTGAAGAACCAAAAAGTCGTCGACGCGCTCTTCCGGTCCGAAAACACCGGAACGTGGCAGTCACTCGAGTAGCCGATGGCTCGCGATGCGCGGCGTCTTCGCGGCGTCGTGATCGGCGGAGGGGGAACGGGGCTCGCCGTCGCGTACGATCTCGCGAACAGAGGATTCGACGTCACCCTTTTTGAGCGCGGGGAACTGACGTCCGGCACCACCGGGCGTCACCATGGGCAACTCCACTCGGGCGCGAGGTACGCGGTGCACGACGTTGAGATCGCACGCGAGTGTATGCGCGAGACGCGTATCCTGAGGCGGATATCGCCAGGGGCGATCGAACGCAACTACGGCGTCTTCGTCGGAATCGGCGACGACGCGGAGTATCTCCCGGAGTTTCGCGACGCGTGCGCGGACGCCGGAATCCCCACCGAAGAGGTATCGCCGCGATACGCGCGCACGATCGAGCCGAATCTGACCGAGAAGGTGTCCGCGGCGGTGTTGGTGCCGGACGGAACCATCGACGCGTGGCGACTCGCACTCGAGTTCGCCGCGGCGGCGGTCGGCCACGGCGCGGAGATCCGAACGTACTCGCCGGTCGTCGCGATCGAACACCGGGACGGCTCGGTGATGGGAGTTCGCGTCCGGATCAACGAAGCGCGCGAAGAGTTCTTCGCGGCGGACTTCGTCGTGAACGCGGCCGGTGCGTGGGCCGGTCGTATCGCCGCGATGGCCGATCTCCCGCTCGAGGTGACCCCGGCGCCCGGTACGATGGTCGCCGTCAAAGGACGGCTCACGAACATGGTCGTAAGCCGGCTTCAACCGCCCGGTGACGGTGACATCGTCGTGCCGCAGCGAAAGCTCTCGATCATCGGTTCGACCCAATCGCTAACCGATGACCCGGATAATGTCGTCGCTACCGACGAAGAGATCGAGTTCCTGATCCGCAAGGGGGCGCTTCTCGTGCCGGGCCTCGCCGACGCCGAACTGCACGCGGCGTGGTCGGCCGTCCGCCCTCTGTACGGCGCGAACGGCGCCGACGGTCGGTCATTGAGTCGCGGGTTTCGGTGCATCGATCACGCGGCCGACGGAGTGGCCGGACTGTTCAGCGTCGTCGGCGGAAAGGCGACCGTGCTTCGCGCGATGGCCGAGGACGTTACCGACGAGATCTGCCGGTACTGCGCGGTAGACGTACCGTGTCGCACCGCCGATACGCCGCTGCCCGGGCACCGCGAGTACTATCACGGTGAAGCCGCCGGCGAGCGTTTTCGGACCGGGAGTCACACATGAGCGAACCGATGAGCGAGCAAACGACGAACCGAACGTTTCGCGTGTATCGATCGGCCGGCGGTGAGGCGCGCAAAAAACCGCCGTTTGAGTCGCCGCCCGAGATGAATCTCGTCGAGTACAGCGTCCCGGTCACGAACTGCCGAACGGTACTCGACGCGCTCGAGTATATTCGCAGCCATATCGACGAGACGATCTCGTACCGACACTCGTGCCACCACGGTTCGTGCGGGACGTGCGGCGTCGTCGTGAACGGCGAGTCTCGTCTCGCGTGTCTCGCGCGAACCGCCGAGTTCGCCGAACCGATCACCGTCACGCCGATGATGTTTCCGGTTCACCGCGATCTCGTGTCGCGGATGCAGGCGTTTCACTCGTCGCTTCCGCGCGATTTTGGGTATCTACGACCGAGCGAACTGAACGTCGACGCACCGCGACCGAGCGAAGTGAGCGAGTTTTCCCGGTTCGAGGACTGTATCGAGTGTGGATTGTGCGTTTCGGTCTGTCCGGTCAGTTCGACGTTCATCGGTCCGGCGGCGCTCGCGATGTACAACCGCGAGCTGGAAAAATCGCCGCGGAGACGCGACGAACTGCTCGACGCGGTGTCGAGTTCAGACGGTGTCGCGGCGTGCGAACGCGCGCTCAACTGCAGCCGCGTCTGCCCGACCGGAGTGTATCCCGCGCGCCACATCGCAGAGCTCAAGCGCGCGCTCGAGCAACGCGATACGGGTCCTCGCGGGTCGCCGGTTCGGCGCTGACCGGACGGCGCGTCGAGCAGTTACAGCTTGTCGATCAACATCGAGCACTTGCCCGACGGGATCGGAAGGGTTTTCTTCTTTTTCCCGAGAATATCTATCGTGAAGTAGTACAACTTCTCCGACTCCAGGCGGATCTCCCAACCGCGACCGCTCTTGTTGCTCAGGATCGTGATCATGTTCCGTTTCAGCGACAGGTTTTCGATCCCCATGATCTCGAGCGTCGGGATGATCCAGTCGACGGTCTTTCTCGGAAGGCTCACGTACAACCCGATCACGTTCTCGATCATGAGCGCGATCGTAGACAGCGCGGAGTACGTGACGAACATCTCGCGCGGGAAGTTCTGTTTCCCGGGCCAGACCGAAGCGCCTTCCTTGCGCGGAGCGTACGCTTCCCAGACCGTGCCTTTCTCTTTGCCTTCCGGGTGAAGCGTGTCGAGCATGTAGTACAGATGCCGAATCGCGCACTCGCGCGCGAGTTCGTACGCTCCGTACTTCTCGAGCCCTTTGATCACCATGAACGTAAACGGCGGCACGACCGAGCCGCGGTAACCCAGCCCTTTCTCGCTGAACGACTCTTCGTCGGCCGCGACGGTCGGGAACGGGTTCTCGAGGCCGAACGTATTGGGATCGCGTAGATGCGCGAGCATCCGTTCGAACTTAGCTTCGTTCGGAATTTCCGCCAGAAGCGGCCAGAACGACGCGATAGTCTTGACCGCGACGTGGTGCTCGTTCTTGTCGAGGTCGTAGTACATGCCGTCGGTTTCGTTCCACATCATCGAGTTGATCCGTGTCTTCAACGAGAAGTAATGCCTTTTGTACCGGAAGCTCACTTCCTTATCGTTGAGGATGTCGCCGAGTTCGGACATGTACAGTGCGTTGATCGCCTGCTGAGTGTTGAAGTCGACCAGGTACTTCGCGCCCTTGCGTGGGCTGTTCACCATCGTCGTCGCGCTCAACGGGACCTCGTACAACCCGTTTTCCTGTTTGAACGTCTGCTCGAGCCACGCGTAGTACGCCTCGAGTTTCGGCATGATCTCCTTGATTCGTTTCTTGTTACCGATCTTGTGGTAGATATTGTACTCGGCCCACGAGAAGAGTGGCGGATTCACGGCTTCCGGATTGTCCTTTGCAAAGACCGGCTTGCCGTCCTTGAGATTGTAGTCCGAGCGGATCGCTCCCGATTCTTCCTGCTTCCCGTAGAAATTGTCGAGCTGAGGAATAGTCGGGTATATTCTGTTGCTGTAAACCAGAAAAAAAGTCGAAAAGATCGACTCGAACTGGTTCACGGTCGTATTGTCAGGAAAGTTGAAAAACCGGGGCTGCAACTTACTTTTGACCGTTCCTTTGTGCCAGAAATCCTGAATCCACGCCCATGTTTGGTCATAAATATCCACAAAGTCCTGATCGTAAAAATGAATCGAAGGAAAATCCTTTTTGACCACCGTGAGCCCCTATCGTTAGTTTATCGTGCCGGTTCGTTTCGTTACTTAATGTCGTCAGTGTCGGTTGATCGTAACAGCTAATTTTACCACTAAACCGTCGTCAGTCAAATTTATTCCGTTTAATTCCGTTTAATTCCGCCTTTATCTCGGGAAACTCTGGGAATTGCTCACCGAAAAACGGAAATCGATCGCGTATTCGCCCAATTCTCGCCGGGAATTGGACTTACAGCCGAGAACCGGTATATACTTCTCGCCATGGTGGCGACGATGGTTAAACAGAAGATACTGGTCGTAGACGACGACAACGCCGTGCGCACAGTGCTCAAGAGTCTTCTCGAAGAAGCGGGGTACGCCGTCCACCTGGCCGAGAGCGGCGAGCACTGTCTTGGCCTCGTCGAGCACGTTTGTTTCGATCTCATCATTCTCGACGTCGTGATGCCCGAGCTCGGTGGAATCGAGACAATTCTGAAGCTGCGTTCGAGACGCCCGGACCAGAAGACGATCGTGATCTCCGGCAAAGTCCCGACCCAAACCGACGCATTCCGCCGCCTGGTTCGGAATTTCGGCGCACGCGCGGTGCTCCAGAAGCCTTTCGACGGCGAGACGATTCTTGCCGAGGTGAAATCCGCGCTGTCGACCGATAAAACGACCGAGTAGATTCGCCACGGCGTCACGATACCCGGATAACGCCGCAGGGATGCGCTGTACGCCATTATTGACACATACCGGGCCCAAATGTAATAGTTGGACTCGGGAATCCATAGTGAAAAAAGACGATTTGGATATCACGGCCGACCTAGCGGTTCTTTCCTTGTCCGACGAAGAGAAAAACACCCTCGGACACGCCGTCGACGAAATGCTCGAGTACTTCGCTTTGCTGCTCGAACCCGATCTCGACACGATCGAGCCGACGACGCACTCGGCAAAACGTGGAAATAAGACACGCCCCGACGTGGTTTCGCCGATTGATATAAGCGATGATCTGCTTGAGGCTGCTCCCGAGCTCGAAGGCCGGTTTATCGTGATCCCCAACGTACTATAACCCGCCCACACAGGTGCCTTCTCGATGCCGACCGAAAAAAAAGATTGGAGTACAGCCGTTTCGAACGATACCGCACGTGACGAGTATCGTGCGTTCGTGAACGATCGCGATCGCGATATCTCGGCGTTCCTGGATTTTCAGCCGAGTCGCGGTGTTGATCTACTACCCTCCGAGCCCGTCGCCGAGCGCGCCGATGCACGCAGCCTTTCCGGGATGCCGTTCGCGATAAAGGATAATATCGCCGTTCGTGGCTTTCGGTTGAGCTGCGGAAGCAAGATTCTTGAGTCGTTTGTCGCGCCGTACACAGCGACCGCGGTTGAGCGTCTCTGCGCTGTCGGTGCGGTGCCGGTCGGAAAGACAAACCTCGACGAATTCGGGATGGGATCGTCGTGCGATTCGTCGGCTTTCGCACGGACGAACAACCCCTGGGACCTCACGCGTGTCGCGGGCGGCTCGTCGGGTGGGTCGGCTGCGGCCGTCGCCGCCGGTCTCGTTCCTTTTGCGCTCGGCACCGATACCGGCGGCTCGATTCGCCAGCCGGCCGCGTTCTGCGGAATGTACGGCTTGAAACCGACGTACGGGGCGGTCTCTCGGCACGGTCTCGTTGCGTACGCGTCGTCGCTCGATTGCCTCGGCGTTATCGCCGCCGATCCTGAGATCTGCCGCGCGGTTTTCGCCGTGATGCGAGGTGAGGACGAACACGATCAGTCGACGTACGCACCGGAGTCCTCCGAAACGGAGTCGCGACAGCCGGGTGCAAAGCCCGGGTCAGGTGGGGCACCGGTCTCGCGCATAGCGATCCTTCGTGACACCGAAGGACTCGACCCGGCGATCCGCGCCGCGTACCTCGACGCCGCCGAGAAGTACCGGGCCGCCGGTGTCTCGGTAACCGAAATAGAGTTTTCGAGTCTCAAGTACGCCGTTCCGACGTACTACACGATAGCGACCGCAGAGGCGAGCGCGAATCTCGCGAGGTATACCGGCATTCGGTACGGAAATCGGCCTGAGTACGCCGAGAATCCCGAGGAACTCGTCCGCAAGGCGCGTACCGATGGCTTTGGCCCCGAAGTCAAGCTCCGCATACTGCTCGGGACGTACGTTCTGCGGTCCGGATTTCAGGACAAGTATTACAATCGCGCGCAGAAGATTCGCACCGTGATCCGGACCGAGTTTGTCGATGCTTTTTGCGAGTTCGACGCGGTTTTGATGCCGGTCTTTCCGAGTCCTGCGTTCGTGCACGACGATCCCGAACGCGACTCGTTCCGACAGAAGATCGGCGATATCTACACGACGGCCGCGAATCTCGCGGGCGTCCCCGCGTTGACGTTTCCGGCCGGAATCACCCGCGGGCTGCCGATCGGGCTTCAGCTGGTCGGGCCGGAGTTCTCCGAGAACCTGCTGCTCGACGCGGCATCGATCGTCGCGACGCAGGTGACGTTTCCCGACGCGTTTCCGCCTGTCTACGGGTTTGGGAGGTAAACGTGTATCGGTCATTTGTCGGTCTCGAAATTCATGTCCAGTTGGTGACGAACACGAAGGTTTTCTGCGGCTGCCGCGCGTCATTCGGCGATGAGCCGAACACGAACGTCTGTCCGGTATGCATGGGTTACCCGGGGGTCCTACCCGCGTTGAACAATGAGGCGATCACGATGGCGTATCGCGTTGCGCGCGCGCTGCACTGTACGCTCGCGCCGCGCACGATGTTCGAGCGAAAGAGCTACTTCTATCCTGACCTGCCGAAGAACTACCAGATCAGTCAGTTTGCCTCTCCTGTCGGTACGGACGGGTGGCTCGATCTCGAGTTCCACAAAAAAAAGAAGCGAATCCGAATCCAGGAGTGTCATCTCGAAGAGGACGCCGGAAAGATGGTACACGCGGGTGAGATGTCGCTGCTGGACTACAACCGCGCCGGAACGCCGCTGCTCGAGATCGTCACCGCGCCGGACCTCGAGATCGGCGATGAGGCGGAGATCCTTTTGCGACAGTTCCGCCGTATGGTCAGGTATCTCGGCGTCTGCGACGGAAACATGGAAGAAGGCTCGCTCAGGTGCGACGCGAACGTCTCGGTCAACGTCCCCGAGAGTGGGCTCGGCTCGAAGGTCGAGATCAAGAACCTGAACTCTTCGCGATTCGTGCGCAAGGCGCTTAACTTTGAGATCTCGCGGCAGGAAGCGATTCTTTCGCGCGGCGGCACGGTCGTGCAGGAAACACGTCTCTGGAACGAGAACCGCGACGTGAGCGAACCGATGCGAACGAAAGAAAGCGCGCACGACTACAGGTACTTCCCGGAGCCGGATCTGCCGCCGTTTGTCCCGACGCCGGAGTTCCTCGAGATGATCGAGAGCTCGACGATCGAGCTTCCGGTCGATCGGAAGGACCGGTTGATTCGCGAGTACGGGCTTCCGGATACGCAGGCCGACGTGATTTGTGACGAACGATCGACTGCCGATTTTTTCGAGGAGGCCGTGCAGTTGGGGTCGGATCCCCTGGTCGCGGCGACATGGCTCACGTCCGACGTGAGGAAGTTGCTCAACCGGGACGGTGTCGAGCTCGTGTCGTCGCGGCTGAGCCCCGTTCGGTTTGCGGAGCTTCTGATGTTGCTTGCAGAGAAGAAAATCCACGGGAAGATCGCGAAACAGACGCTCGAGGCGGTGTTCTCCGAGGACAAGGACCCCTCCGTCGTTATTCGGGAAAAAGGCTGGGAGCAGATTACCGACAGCGCGAGGATCGCCTCGATCGTCGACGCAATTCTTGCCGAACACCCGCAAGCGGTCGAGGATGTTCGGTCCGGCAACACAAAAACGCTCGGCTTTCTCGTCGGCCAGGTCATGAAAAAGACTTCCGGTCGCGCCGAACCGCAGATCGTGCACGACATCCTCAAAGAAAAGCTGTCGCTCGAGATTATCCACGTCCTCTCTTTTGGCGGGGCGATTTCCGGGCGTCGCCGGAGCGACGGTCTTGTCGTTCCGGGTGAGCTCGTCGACGTGCGCGCTGTGATCGAGAGCGATCCCGACATATCGAACTCGGTGCAGATCGAGGAAATCCAGCTTGGTCGATTCTTGAGCGAAGAGATAACGCCGGAAGACTGGGCGTCGCTTATCGACTCGGTCGCCGGCCGCGCGCACGACGCGGCCGGAATCGTGATCGCGCACGGCACGGACACGCTTGCGTACACGGCTTCGTTGTTGTACTGGCTCTTTGGCGACACGAGCGTCCCGATTGTCCTGACCGCGGCCGCCGCACCCGCGGTCCTCGAAGATGCGGAGTCCGAGCCGATCCGCAACCTACGCGACGCGGTGCGAAAAGCCGCGTCGCGCGAACCCGGGGTTTCGGTCGTGTACTCGGGCGAAACTTTTGCGCCTGTGAATCTACGTTTTGAACGGTTCGGCGGTCCGACAGGCCATTTCCGCACGTGGAACTCGGGCGTCTCTCCGGTTCCCGCCGCGTACGGCGCGTTCGGTCATCGGGAACTCGATCGAAGCGGCCTCGTGCAACGGATCGAAGCCGCGATTCGGGAAACGTTTATCGTGAAGGTCTTTCCGGGTATTCGTGGTGATTCGTTGCTCGCTCTCATGGAGACCGGCGTCCGTAATTTTATCCTCGAGCTATTCGATACCGGAACCGCGAACCTGCGCGAAACGCCTTTTGGGCTGCGCAACGCGCTCAGAGTCGGCGTCGAGAGCGGCGTGAGGTTCTTCTGCACGTCGCAGCAGGAAGGGATCGTCGACCTCTCGGAGTACGTGACGGGCCACGAGCTGTGGCGGGAGGGCGCGATCCCGATGGGCGGGCTCACGACCGAGTCGGTGTATACGCGGTTGATCGCTGCGCGGTTGTTCTCCGACACCGACGACGAGTTTGCAAGGATGATGGAGGGCGACTGATGAGGGTTTTGATACGCGACGTGCCGGCGAACGTCGGCTCGACCGTAACCGTCTCGGGGTGGATCCACCGGATCCGGGAGCTCGGCGCGGTTTCGTTCGTGCTTGTCCGTGACCGGACCGGAATCGTCCAGGTAGTTTACGAAGGCGGCGTCGAATTTACGCTCGAAAGCGTCGTGACGATTTTCGGAGATGTCGTCGAGAATCCTAAGGCCCCCGGGGGCTTCGAGGTGAAGGCCACGCATACCGACGTGCTCGCGCCCGCCGTAGCGGATCTCCCGATAGCCGTGAATCAGGATCCCGACGCCGTCGGAATCGACGCGATCCTCGACAATCGTATCGTGTCGTTGCGAAACCCGAAGATCAGGTCGATCTTCACTGTTCAGTCGACGATTCTTCGCCTGTTCGCCGAGTTTCTCCGATCCGAGCAGTTCACCGAGATAAAAACGAGCAAGCTGATCGGCACCGGGACCGAGGGCGGAACCGGGTTGTTCTCGGTTCAGTACTTTGACGACACCGTCTACCTCGCGCAGTCACCGCAGTTCTACAAACAAACCATGGTCGCCTCCGGGCTTGAACGCGTGTTCGAGATTGGCGCGGCGTACCGTGCTGAGAAACACGACACCCCGCGCCACCTCAACGAGTACGTCTCGCTCGACGTCGAGATGGCGTTTATCGAGAACGAGAACGACTTGATGGACCTCGAGTGCCGGCTTCTTCAGCACATCGTCGCCGGTGTAAATACGGAACACCACGATATCCTTGAGTCGTGGGGAATCGAGCCTGTCGACCCCGAGGCGATCGAAAGGATTCCACGCATTTCGCACGACGACGCCAAAGAGATCGTCTCGACCGCGCTTGGACGTCGCGTTTTTGAGCTCAATCCCGAGTCTGAACGCGTACTTTCGGACTGGGCCAGAACCGAGCACGGGATCGACGCGGTCTTTGTGCACGGCTTCCCCCGCAAGAAACGCCCGTTTTACACGTATCCCGACGGGTTGAAGACGCGGAGTTTCGACCTGATATTCCGCGGTCTAGAGATTACGACCGGCGGTCAACGCATCCACGAGTATGCGATGCTACGGGACACGTTGCCCAAGTTCGGACTCACCGAAAACGGGCTCGCGGACTATATGCAGATTTTCCGGTACGGTTGTCCACCTCACGGCGGATTCGCGATTGGACTCGAGCGGTTGACGCAGAAGCTTCTCGGGCTGCAAAACGTCAAGGAAGCCTCGCTCTTCCCGCGTGATCGCCGTCGCACTCGTCCGTGAGCTTGATTTCTCGGGCCGACGGTACTAATATGGGGTTCGTACGCCCGAGGAGAGCTCATGAGAGCGCGCTACCGAAACCGAATCGTCGCGACCGCAATCCTACTCGTGGTCGTCTCGGTGTCGTGCCGAACACCACAACCCGAACGCCCGCGGATGGACGATATCTCGCCGCCGGGACACCAAGCGGCCGATAACACACGAATCGATGCGGTTCCACCCGTGAAGGATCCGTGGCACGACGCCGATACGCGACCGGACGAAGCGATCTCGCGTGCTTTGATCACGACCGTACTCGACGGCATGTCGCTGCGCGCAAAAATTGGACAGCGTTTCATCGGACGAATTCCGCCTGGGACGAATGCGGCTCATCTGGACCGGATCATCCGGACGGGGCTTCCGGGCGGGTTCATCCTGTACCGGTACAACTACGACTCGGCCAACGAGGTTATCCAGCTGACCGACCTTTTGAACCGGTTGAGCGCGGAGAGGAACCCCGGGTTTGGTTTGTTTCTGACCGCCGATCAGGAAGGTGGGCGAGTCGATGCGTTTCGCTTCCCCAACACGGTGCGGTTTCCCGGCGCGCTTTACATGGGAGCGTACGACGATCCTTTGTTCGTGCGCTCGGCCACGTACGTGAATCTTGTGCAGGTCCGCGAACTCGGACTCAACATGAACCTCGCGCCCGTGCTCGACCTGTACGGTACACCGGACCGAACGATCATCGGTGACCGCGCGTACGGCGAGGATCCGGACTCGGTAGCCGAGTTCGGGCGTGCGTATCTCGACGCCGCGCGCGCCGCGCGTGTGATTCCGGTCGCGAAGCACTTCCCCGGCCACGGTATCACGCGAGTCGACTCGCACGGTTGGCTCCCGGTCGTCGAGGCGCCCGAAAGCGAGATTCGCGCCCGGCACCTTGTACCGTTCGAGGCCGCGGTCGCGCACGGTCTCGACGCGATAATGACCGCGCATATCCTGTACACCGACATAGACGCCGATTTCCCGGCGACGCTCTCCGACTTTTTTATGATCAACCTTCTTCGCGGCGAAATGGGTTTTGACGGAGTCGTGATGAGCGACGGGATCGAAATGGGCGCGATCTCCCGGCACTACTCGATCCGGGAAACGTTGTACCGCGCGTTTATGGTCGGCGTCGACATCATTTTGAGCATCGAGACCGACTTCACCGAGATGATCACGATCGTCGAGGAACTCGTCGCGGAGGGGTTGTTGACCGAGGATCAGATCGACGAAGGCACGGCGCGCGTGCTGCGTCTCAAGCACAAGTACGGCCTGCTCGATCTCGACCTGCTTGTCCCAGACCGACACGAGTAGAGGTGTCGAACAGAAGTCGGGCTTCTCCGGGCGTATCTCGCGTGATTGATACTCCGGTCCGGAATCGGTACAATTCCCGAAAAGTCCCCCAAAAGCGAACAACAACTCGTCAAGGAGTCCGTATGACGATTGCCAGGAAGATGAATCTCGCGGTCGCCGCGATCATACTCGGGTTCTGTTTATCCGCCGGGGTACTCATCGCCTCAAACATTAACTCCCAGCGGATGAATTCGCTGAACCTTTCGGCACGCCGCGTCATCGCGGCGATGTATCGGTTGAGCGACTCGACCAAGGATCTCCTCGTCACCCGCGCGACGCTCGACGTCGCGGTTGCTGCGTACGATCGATCGTTTACGGTGTTCCAGGAAGCATTCGACGATTTAATCACGCACCCCGGGTTGAACACGATGTCGGCAGACATGCGTGAGACGATCGAGCGGTCGCAACGCATCTGGGAGTTGCTCGCGTCGGAGTTCGACGCCGCGCAGCGTGCGGCGCACGGCGTTCTCGAAGCCGAGCTTCCACGAGGTGTTCTGAGCGCCGGTGCGGTCAGAATGCGGTACTCGCTGCCCGAAGGCGACGTCCGATTCGGCGGTTTGCGCCTTGACTTGATGACGATGGAAGGCCGCGTGCAGAGCGCCGCGGCGTCCGGATCTGAGTTTATCGTCGATACCCTGGGACGGCTTGCCGATGAGCTCGAAGCACACTCGACCGCGATCGCGGCGCGAGACTTGTACATTGCCGTAGCACTGGCGTTGCTCGTGATCATCGGCAGCCTTGTGTTTCTCGGACTGTTCGGGAAGTCTCTGACGATGAAGGTGCGCGCCGTCGAACACGCGATGAAGACGGTCGCCGATCGCGACATTACGGTCCGGTCCGCTCTCAAGGCGAGCGACGAGTTCGGTGAACTCGGCCGCCACGTGAACGAGATCGTCGACTCGCTCTCGGAGTTCCTCCTCGCGGTTCGCTCGGCGACCGAGGACGTCGATGAGCTCAAAGACGTCATCTCGTCCGGGTCGACCGAGTCGGCGTCGGCTTTGAACCAGATCACGAACAACATCAGCTCGCTGCGTCACAGATTTCACGTACTCGACGCGCACGTTGAAAACTCGACCACCGCGATCGCGGCGATCGCGCGCGAAGTCGAGGGCTTAAGCACCGACATCCAGGAACAGTCGGGTGCGATCACTGAGTCATCGGCGTCGATCGAAGAGATGACCGCGTCCGTGCGCAGTGTCGCCGAGCTCTCGGGCGAGAGGAAGCGGCGTGCGGATCAGCTCGCGGCGATCGTGCGCGACGGCGGTGAGAAAATCGAAGCGACGAACGACGTGATCAAATCGATCTCGCGCGAGATCGGCGACATTCAAGAGATCACCGCGATCATCAACGAGGTATCCGAGCAGACCAATTTGTTATCGATGAACGCCGCAATCGAAAGCGCGCACGCCGGCGAGGCCGGGAAAGGATTTGCAGTCGTCGCCGAGGAGATCCGCAAGCTCGCCGAGTCTACGTCCGAGAATGCCGGCCACATCGGGCGGTCTCTGAGCTCTATCGGCGAGAAGATGCGCTCTGCGCTCGAGACGAGCGACGCCGGCTATCGCGCGGTCGAGAACATCGTCACCGAGGTCGTTGAGTTCGCGTCCGCGATGAGCGAAATCTCGCACAGCATGAACGAGCTTTCGGGGGGGAGCGGCGAGATCCTCGAGGCGACCGCTTCGATTTCGCGGATCACCGAGAATATCCGGACCGCCGGTAACGAGATGACCGAGCGGACTCAGGCGATCATGACCGCGATGCGCGGCGCCCGGGAGATCTCGGCCGAGGTCGTCGGGGGAATGGACGAGATCGACACAGGAGCCAAGGAGGTGCTTGCCTCGGTCGTCGATATCAGCGAAAAGACCAACCAAAGCCGCGAGCGAATGGACGTTCTGAACAGCCTCATCGGATCGTTCAAGATCGCCGAAGGCGTCGCCGCGACGCGTGTACCCGACGCGGTCGGCGCGCCTACCGGGACCGGTGCGTCGGACTCAACGGTGACCGAGGAACCCGGAGATCCGCCCGAGTCCGTCGACTAACCTCGCGTGTGGCCCGACGAAGCTTACGACACATGTGAGGCCCTCCTCGATGCCGTAGAGATAACCCGGGTGCACGTGCACACCGGTCGCGTCGAGCAGATCGTACGCCCATTTTTCGTCCGAACGCAAAAGCCCATCGTCGATGCGCAGGATCGCGTGGATGCCGCCGCGCGGCGTGACCAGCTCGACGCGGCCGGCCGAGCCGGTCCACTCGGTGAGAGCGTTCCGGTTCAGGCGTAACTCGGCGCGCATAGCGTCGATAAACGGTGGAGCGTGTCTGAACAAGATCGGGAGAACCGATTGCGGAAAAGCACCGCAGTTCAGGAAAACGTCGTTCACGGTCTCTATCGCGTCGACCGCCGTATCGACCGCCTCGTTTGGACCCGTGACCGCGACCCACGCGATTTTCAGATCCGGCGAGGCGAACATTTTGGACGCCCCGTTGAGCGTGAAACACAGCAGGTCGGGGTGTTCGGCCGGTCGCGGCAGCGAACCATCGTACACAAACTCGGAGAACACCTCGTCGCAGATGACCGCAATACCATGGCTCGCGCAGACGCGAGCGATTCTCGCGATTCTCTCGAAATCGACGATCGACCCCGTCGGGTTGTTCGGTGAGATCAAGATCAGTAGCCGCGTATCTGTGGTGATCAGCGACGCGATTTCTTCGGGGTCGGGCTGCCATTCGTCGGCTTCGTTGAGTCGGTAACTCGTCGCGGTGAGGCCCGCGTACTCGATCAGGTACTCGAACAGCGGATATCCCGGCGTCGGGATCAAAATCTCGTCACCCGCCGTGCAGAGCGCAGCGAAGATAATCGAGTAACTCTCGGAGGTGGACGCCGTAATGACGATCGACTCTGCGTCGGCGGCAACTCCCTGCGCGGCGTAGTGCGCCGAGATCGCGTGCCGGGCGTCGAGCGAGCCTTTCGCCTCGGGGTGATACTCCCGGGTACCGAAGTACTCGGTCGCGCGTGCGACAAGCGGCTCCGCAGGGAAACGGAACCCCGCACGGTGGAAATTCGTCTCGATGAGGTCGATCAGCGCTCCGCGAGCCATTTTCTCGCGGTAAAGCTCGTGCAGCGGGGTGATCGAGGGTGTGCTGTCCGGTAGAACTCGGTACGTCATAGTCCTCCCGACCTAACGATGGAGGAAACGTTACGGATGTGCAAGTCTCGCGTCTTCGCGTCTCCGCACGCATCGCGCAACGCCCGGATTGACCACAGAACCCGTATAGTTTAACGTAAGGCGTTGCCCGGAGTCCGGGTCGTCTTTTTTTTAACGGTGAGTTATGGATAACAAACTCGGCGCCACGGCTTTTATCACGGGCGGGTCGAGCGGAATCGGTTTGGCGATCGCGCGTGAGTTTGTGCGCCACGGGACCAACGTAGCGATTTTCTCGCGTAACGCCGATGCCCGCGAACGGGCGGTCGCGACCTTGACGGCATCGGCCCGGTCGGGAGCGAGCATCCGGTCATACGCGCTCGACGTTTCCGATCGCGAGCAGACGCGTAGTGCCTTCGCGGAAGCCGTCGCCGATATCGGGGTTGCCCGGTACGTCGTGACGTCCGTGGGTGTCGCGTACCCCGGGTACTTCGAGGCAATCACCGACGAGGAGTTCGACGAGACGTGGCGCGTTAACGTCGCGGGAACGTGGAACGTGCTTCAGGCCGTCGTACCGTACATGAAAAGCGCCGGAGGGCATGTCCTCACCGTGTCGTCGGTAGCCGGGTTTGTCGGTCCTTTTGGATACACCGCGTACAGCGCCTCGAAGTTCGCGGTGATCGGAATGTCCGAAGTCTTGCGGTCGGAACTCAAGCGGTTCGGGATTCGCGTGTCGGTACTTTGTCCTCCCGACACGGACACGCCGCAGCTCGCGCAAGAGACGCTACGAAAGCCGAGGGAAACAGTCGCGCTCTCCCGGCATGCGCGCATCGCGACCCCCGAGTCGGTCGCGCGTGCGGCGATCGCCGGAATGGAACGGAACCGGTTTCTGATTCTTCCGGGACGGTCGGTTCGGTTTGTCCATGCGATGCAACGATTTTTCCCCGCCGTCGTCCGGTTCGTGAGCGACCGCGAGGTAATGGCAGCACAACGAAAGGAGTCACGATGAAAGTAGATACACACGCGGACATCTTCCAGAAATGCTACGACTTCCACGAAGCCGATCAGGCGCGCGAGGAAGGATGGTATCCGTATTTCAGGCCTATACAGGAGAACCGCGGATCGCGTGTCGTGATCGACGGCCGCGAGATGATAATGGCGGGTTCCAACAACTATCTCGGCCTCGCGATGGACGCCCGCGTCAAGGAAGCGGCGCGTGCGGCGATCGCGAAGTACGGCACGAGCTGTTCGGGCTCGCGTTTCATGAACGGAACGTTTGATGAACACGAAGAGCTCGAACGCAGCCTGGCGGAGTTCGTCGGGATGGAAGCCGCGTTGTGTTTTACGACCGGCTACCAAACCAACCTCGGCGCGATCTCCGCTCTGCTCGGCCCGAAGGACTACCTCTTTACCGACAAGTACAACCACGCGTCGATCATGGACGGGATCTTCATGGCGAGTGGGATTCACAGAACCGCGACGATTCTCAGGTACAAACACAACAACATGGAGGATCTCGAACGTGCCCTGCGCAGAGCGCCGGCCGAGAGTCCCAAACTCATCGTCTCCGACGGTGTGTTCAGCATGGAAGGCGATATCGTCAAACTCCCCGAGATGAAGGAGATTGCCGACCGGTACGGAGCGCGTGTGTACATCGACGACGCGCACTCGATGGGCGTGATCGGCGAGAACGGCGGCGGAACGCTCGATCACTACGGCGATGTAAACTTATGCGACTTGTTAATGTGCACGTTCTCGAAGTCGTTCGGCTCGATCGGGGGTTTTATCGCCGGAGCGGCCGACGTCATCGACTATATACGCCACTTCGCACGGCCGTTGATCTTCTCCGCGAGCATGTCGCCGCCGAACACGGCAGCCGCGCGCGCGTCGCTTGAGATTATTCGGACCGAACCCGAACGCGTACATCGGCTTCAGGCGATCGCCCGAAAGATGATCGACGGGTTCTCGTCGATCGGGTTCGACGTCGGGCACACGGTCACGCCGATCGTACCGCTGCACATCGGCGACTACGACAAGACTTTCCTTTTCTGGCGCGCGTTGTTCGCGGCAGGGATCTACGTCAATCCGGTTATCAGCCCCGCCGTTCCGCCGAACCGGTCTTTGATTCGCACGTCGTTTATGGCGATTCATACCGACGACGAGCTCGACCAGATCCTCGAAGTATCCGAACGCGAAGCGAAGCGACTAGGCATTATATGAGCACGATGTTCCCGGCGGATTACGGCGATCGCGTCTACGCCGGGGTGCTTGGCAAGTTGATCGGCGTGTACCTCGGGCGTCCGTTCGAGGGCTGGGCTCACGCGCGCATCCTCGAAGAGCTGGGGCCGATCACCTCGTATGTACACGAGAGGCTCGGCAAACCGCTGATCGTTCCCGACGACGATATCTCCGGAACGTTCACTTTTTTGCGCGCGATCGAGGACGCCGGGTACAGCGAGACCATTTCCTCGCGCGATATCGGCCGAACGTGGCTCAACTACCTGATCGAAAATCGCACGGTGTTGTGGTGGGGTGGTCTCGCGCGCTCGACCGAACACACCGCGTACTTGAGGCTCGCTTCCGGAATCGAGGCGCCGCAAAGCGGTTCGGCGGAAATTAACGGCAAGGTGGTGTCCGAGCAGATCGGCGCGCAGATCTTCATCGACGGCTGGGCGATGATCTGCCCGGGTGAACCCGCGCGCGCCGCGTCGTTCGCCGAGCGCGCTGCGCGCGTAAGCCACGACGGTGAAGCGGTCTGGGCCGCGATCGTAGTCGCGGTCGCCGAGTCGCTCGCGTTTATCGAGTCCGATATCGAGACGATCCTCGACACGGCCGTTTCGTTCATCCCGCCGGACTCGGTTATCGCGGGCATGATCCGGCGTCTCCGTGATCTGCGCCGCGGTGGCGACGACTGGTACGCGGCGATGCGCCTTCTTGAGGACTCGTACGGCTACGATCGGTACGGCGGCGGCTGTCACGTCGTTCCGAACCACGGTATAGTCATCATGGCGCTGCTCTGGGCCGATGGAGATTTCGACCGCGCTCTTATGATCGCGAACACCGCCGGATGGGACACCGACTGCAACTCCGGAAACGTCGGCTGTTTCTTCGGTATCAGAAACGGAATAGAGTCGATCTCGTCCCGGTGGCGCGATCCCGTCGGCGACCGTGCATTTGTCGTGTCGGCCGACGGCGCGTCGGTCGTCACCGATGCCGCGCGGATCGCCGACTCGGTCGTCGAGACCGCGCATCGATTGAAACAGACCGAGCCGCGACCGGTGCGGCCCGCGTTCCATTTCACGTACCCGGGTTCCGTGCAAGGGTTTTCGGTGCGGTCGGGGCGCGGTGTAGTTCGGAACGAGCGTCGAGCGGACGCTACCGGGCTCTCGATCGACGCCGAGCCCGCCGAGGACGGCCGGGCGATCGTCGCGACGCGCGTCTTCCCGGACGCGGAGTCGCTAAGTCGCGGCGGGTACGGACTGCCCGCGTCGCCGGCGATTCACGCGGGTGAGCGCGTGATCGCCCGACTGACCGACGCCGCCGGTTGCCGCGCAGCGATCGCCTTCTCGATCCCGAACGGCGAGGGATCCGATCGGTGGTTCACGGGTCCCGAAACCGTCGCCGAAGGAGCCGTTGAGCTCGCGTGGGTCCTACCCGAGACCGGACAGGGCCCTATTGCCGAGGTCGGTATCGTTTTGACTCCCCGCGACGGCGACCGTGCGCGTGCCGTGCTCACGGAGTTGAGCTGGAGCGGCACCCCGAACGCGGAGTTGTCGCCGAGCTTGAATCCACTTTCGCGGCCGGCGTGGGTGAACGCGGTCGACGCGGTCGAGACCGTTCCGGGTGGGTTTCGACTGGTTCAGAACCGGGGCCGCGGTCTCCTGATCCGCGGCGCGCGGAGTTGGAGTTCGTACGCTCTCGAGGCGGATGTGTCGATGCACTGGGCGCGCGAGGTCGGAATCGCGGTCGCCGTGCGCGGACTCGAGCGGTACCTCGCCGTGCTGATGAAACCCGACGGAACGGTCTCGGTTGTCCGTCGCGATCACGGCGATACAGTGCTGGCCGAGGTTCGCCGTCCTGTTCAACCCGACACCACGTACCGAGTCGTCGTGTCGTGCGCAGCCGGCAGACTCGTCGCGACGATAGACGGCGAGCAGATCTTTGACACGGAAGTTGGGCGTGTCTCGGGTGCGGTCGGACTCGTGACCGCCGAGGGCACCGCGGAGTTCCGCCGAATCGCAGTTCGGCCCGTCGTTGACGGTGACAAAGAGTCAGATGGAGTAGAGGTAAATCCTTGAGTGATAAGGCGGAGAAGACGAAAGTCCTTTTTCTCTGTACCGGCAACTCGTGCCGGAGTCAGATGGCCGAAGGGTGGGCGCGCGCGCTGAAGGGCGACGCGGTCGAGGCGTACTCGGCGGGTGTCGCGACGCACGGGCTCAACCAACGCGCGGTCTCCGTAATGCGCGAGAGCGGTGTCGATATTTCTCACCACAAGTCGAAGAACGTAAAAGAGATTCTCGATATACGGTTTGACTTTGTCGTGACGGTGTGCGACTCGGCGGCGGAAAACTGTCCGGTTTTTCCCGGGAAGGCGCGCGTCGTGCATCACTCGTTCGACGATCCGCCGCGACTCGCCGAAGGCGCGAAGAGCGAAGAAGAGGCGCTCGGGGTTTATCGACGCGTGCGCGATGAGATCAAGGCTTTCGTCGAGACCCTTCCCGAGGCGCTCGGTGATCTTTAGAACGGCTCAAAAAACCTGCACGAGACTGAGAAAATGTTGAAACGACCGTGCTCGTCGGGTACAATCGGCTAAAATGAAAACCAAGATAAACAAGTGGTACTTCCTGATTCCTGCCCTGTACATAGGCGTGATTTTTTCGCTTGTTCTGTTCCAGTTCACCGGCCGTGAGGTCGTGTCCGAGGTCGTCGGTGAGCTCGCCTTTTCCGGTACCATTCGGCCCGGCGGTGAGCTCGCAAGCCGCGAGATCGCCGAGGTTCGGATCGAGTTCCGGGGCATCAGCTTTTTCTTTGACGCAGAAGCGCCTGTCGTGATCCGGAACGAGGACGGCAGCTCATTCGAAGCGGCCCTGATCACGTACGAGTCGCAAGAGAACGGGTTCGATGTCATCTTTGAGCACGACGTAATCCTCCGCTACACGCTTCATCCCGGAGAAACGGACGAGCTTCACATCAACGCGATCGTGTCGTCGGACACCACTGTCGAAGCCTCATCGAGTCTCGAGATTCCGTTTCGGTTTGCAGCCGGCGCGTCGCTTCACGACAGCGCGGTCACCGACGCTCTACCGGTCCGGTACGACGGGGAGAACTACTTCATGACCCTTCCTCCTCGCGGTGTCATCGATCCGGTTAGTCGGGTGATCACGCTGTCGGGCAACCTCGCCTCCCAAACGATCCGGTACACGCAGGCTCCCGACGACTCGGTGAACGTCGCAACCGTGTGGTTCAGCGACAACGCGTTGGCGATTCCCGACGCGGTGTTCGACGCGTCGGTCGCGCGATACATCGACGCCGCGTACAACGGTTGGCGTGCGCGACGGTACAACGGCGGAACCGGCACGTGGACGGTGCGCGGCGGTTCGCCGCGCTTCAGCGAAGCGATCCTCACGGCGTACCTCGCCGAGGCGTGGCACCGTAACGAGTACACCGCCGCGTTCAACGAGATGCGTCGCGCCGCGGACCTACACCCCGACTCGATTTCGCTGCTCTCGAGTCCCTTTCTCGGCAATCTGCGCGAGGTTACGCAACGGCAGATCACGCGCGACCGAGACGAAGCCGAACGGTTGCAGCGGATGATCGACGCGCGTGATCCGGCGGTGTTTGCAGTCGATGACATCGTCGGGTTTGCCGCCGATCGTGGCGGCGAGCCGCTATACGACTCGCTCATCGCGTTTGCCTCGGCTCTGGATTTTCGTGGCCTTGATTTTGCGACCGCGCTCGATCTGCTTCGCGCGACGTACCTCGATCCACACGTTCCCGAAGAAGCTCTCGACTCTCTTGCGCGCTTTCGCTCGATCATCGATGAAAGGGTAATTCCCGCTCTTGTTCGCACCGATGAGAAGTTTTTTGTGCAGATCGCGCCCGGCCGAATCGACGTGTACTACTCGATCCTCGCCGGGACGCTTCTTGAGACGGTCGGGCTTCTGGAGAACTCAAGCCGGTACGTCACGATCGGTCGCAACGTCGTGACCTCCGCGTTGTCGCTCGCCGATGAGGACGGATACCTGCCCGCGACGCTTTTCACGCGGGGCGGGGAGCTACGCGGTTCGGAGGGATCGTTTGGACCCGAGCGCGTCTATACGCTGTTGTCACGGAACCCCGCGTACCCGCGACGGATATCGTTGCGAGACGAACTCGGCCCCGGCACGTGGATGCACACGATCGCCGAGGTAACGAACGTATCGATCAGCGCTACGGCGCATCGGTTCACGCTTCGATACCCACGGAACCGGACGCACTACATCGTGATGGCCGGTGTGCGGCCGTTTGCCGACATGCAGCTCTTCCGGCAGCTATGGCGTGACGATCCGCTGTTCGAGTCGTACGTCAAAGGACGCCACTACGACGCGTCGACACAAACGCTCATGATCAAGTACACCGACGATTCGGTCCAGGCCGACATCGTGTTACTGTACCGTTGAGCCTCGACCGGTACAGTAACCGCGGTCGCGGCTAACGCCGCGCGAGTTCCGCCGCGAGTTTCTGTTTCCAGACGCCGAACGCCTCGGCGTATTGATCGGCTGTGCCTCGGTCCGGTTCGATCGTCCGGACAGCCTCGAGCCCGACAAACGCGTCTCTTGGCGATGAAAAACGCCCGGCCCCAACACCCGCGCCGCGTGCGGCACCGAGGGAGCCGTCGGTGTTGTACAGACCGACGTGTGTGCCGGTCGTCGTCGCGAACGCGTCGCCAAAAACCGGGCTCAAGAACATGTTCGCGTCGCCGGCCTTCACGGTCGAGACCTCGAGTCCCATTCCGCGCATGATCTCGACTCCGTACGCGAGTGAAAACACGATTCCCTCCTGTCCCGCGCGCAGAAGGTGTCGCCGGTCGTGGATGTTGAAGTTCAGTCCGTGCAGTGACGACTGTATCTCGACGTTCTCGAGCGTGCGTTCGGCGCCGTTTCCAAACGGCAGGAACGTCAGGCCGAGTGAACCGACCGGAGCCTGAGCGGCGATCCGATTCACCTCGTCGTACCCGACCGCCGAATCCCGGGAGGAGTCGACCGTGTTCTGTTTCAACCACTTGTTCAGGATGCCGGTCCCGTTCACGCAGAGTAACACGCCGTACCGCGCGGCTTCGCGCGCGTGGTTTACGTGCACGAACGTGTTCACGCGCGACTTCGGGTCGTACGACGGCGTATCGACGATGCCGTACACGACGCCGGAAGTTCCCGCGGTCGCCGCGAGTTCACCCGGCTCGAGCACGTTGAGCGAAAACGCGTTGTTCGGCTGATCCCCTGCGCGGTACGAGACCGGTGTGCCGGCCGGGATCCCGAGCTCCTCGGCGGCGTGTTTCGTCACGTGCCCGTGCACCGCGAAGCTCGGCTTTATCGACGGAAGAAGCTCATCGTCAAAGCCGAAGTGATCGAGCAGGAAACTCGCCGGGCTTTCGTCTCTGAAGTCCCAGAAGACGCCTTCCGAGAGCCCCGACGGCGTCGTGACCGCCTCACCGGTCATCCGGTACGCCAAGTAGTCGCCCGGAAGCATCACCTTCCAGATGCGGCGGAAGATATCGGGTTCGTTCTCCTTCACCCACGCGAGTTTTGCCGCGGTGAAGTTACCGGGCGAGTTGAGAAGGTGCGAGAGGCATCGCTCTTCTCCGAGAGCGCTGAACGCGGCGGCTCCGTACGGGACGGCTCGCGAATCGCACCAGATAATCGACGGCCGCAGAGTCTTGCCGTCGGCGTCGACAATCACGAGGCCGTGCATCTGGTACGCGATGCCGATCGCCTCGGTCTCGGCGAGCTCTTTCGGCGCGCTCGTGCGGATCTTCGCCGTCGCTTCCTTCATCAGCGCCCACCACTCGTTTGGATCCTGCTCGGCCCACCCGGGCTGCGGAGCGCTGATCGCCATCTCGGTCTCCGGCGCGGTCGCCGACGCGACCGACCGTCCCGTCTCGGCGTTCAGGAGCGACGCCTTTATCGACGAGCTTCCGACGTCAAATCCCAAAAGGTATCCCGGCATTGTTTCCCCCGTTTGTGTTGTCTCTCACGTGCTGCGAATACGCCCATAATACCGCAACGCGGCTAATCGGAAAACCGGCGTTTTGTTGACTCCCTACCGGGAATCCGGTACAGTCGCCCGAGGAGCAAAAAATGAGCACAACGTACAAAATAGCGGTACTGCCGGGTGACGGAACCGGTCCTGAAGTTGTCCGAGAGGGGCTGAAATGCTTGAACGCGGCCGGCCGACGTTTTGGATTCTCGATCGACCCGACCGAGTTCGATTTTGGAGGCGATCGATATCTTCGCACCGGCGAGATCCTGCCGGCGTCCGCGGTACAGGACCTTCGCGCGTTTGACTCGATCTTCCTCGGCGCGATCGGCCATCCCGACGTCAAACCAGGAATCCTCGAGAAAGGAATCCTGCTTCAACTCCGTTTTGAGCTCGATCAGTACATAAACCTCCGGCCCGTCAAGCTGTATCCCGGCGTCGAGACGCCGCTCAAGGACAAGGGCCCGGAGCATATCGACTACGTCGTCGTGCGCGAGAACTCGGGTGGCGTCTACACCGGCGTCGGCGGCGTCTCGATGAAAGGCACTCCGCACGAAGTCGCCGAACAGTCGATGGTCTATTCGTACCACCAGGTCGCGCGCTGTTTGAAGTACGCCTTTGAGTACACGAAGCGCCGGAACAAGAAAAATACTCTCGCGCTTTGCGGCAAGACGAACGTGCTCACGTACGTCTACGATCTGTGGGAGAGGGTGTTTCACGCGATGGGCGCGGCGGACTACCCGGACATCGCGCGCGAGTACTACCACGTCGACGCGACGTGCATGTGGATGGTGAAGAACCCCGAGTGGTTCGACGTCATCGTCACCGGCAACATGTTCGGAGACATCATCACCGACCTCGGAGCGATCACTCAGGGCGGAATGGGAATCGCGGCGGGTGGAAACATCAACCCCGAGGGAGTCAGCATGTTCGAACCGATCGGCGGATCGGCTCCGAAGTACACCGGCAAAAACGTGATCAACCCATTGGCGTCGATCGCGGCCGGTGCGATGATGCTCGATACGCTCGGTGAGACCGACGCCGCCGATGCGGTCGAGAACGCGGTCATGACCGTAACGGGAACCAAACTCAAAGGTCTCGGCGCCGGCCGGATGGGCTACTCGACGACCGAAGTCGGCGACCTCGTCGCGGACATCATCGCCGCGGGCTGATTCTGTTATTTTGCGCGTGAGGCGAGTTCGTCGAAAATACGCGTGATCGGGATGCCGAGCGCGGCGAACAGCACGAGCATGTGATACACGAGGTCGGCCGCTTCGTACACGATCTCCGCCTCGTCGCGCGCGAGGATCAACTCGACCGCTTCCTCGCCCATTTTCTTCCGGATCTTGTCCGGCCCTTGCGTGAAGAGATGCGTCGTGTACGACCCTTCCGGCATCGTTTTTAACCGGTCCTCCACGATCCCCGCGAGCTCGGTGATGATGCTCCCGACCCGCGTGGGATCGGCCGGACCGGACGTCGACGCCTCCGAGGTTTCCGGCGCGCTTTCCGAATGTTCAGCCGCTGGGTCATCCGGCGCGCGTGTTTCGGCCGGAAGGTTCGCGGCATTCACGATCGCCTCGTACCGCGCACCGACGGTTTTGAGCGACTGGAACCCCGCGTCGCCGTACGGCAGGACACGGCCGGTCTCGGGATGGAACAGCCAGATCGTGTTGTTTTCGAGGCTCTTCGCGTGCGCTTTTTTGTTCATGATTCCGGCGTCGCGTACCGCGCCGGACTCGTCGAGGATTATCACCGGGCTCAAACGTTCACTCACCACGCCATCTCCTTCGGGTCCGGTTGCGGGAACGCGGCGAAGGCTTCTTTCGGCGTGACCGTTCCTTCGTAGATAGCGCGTCCGACGATAACCCCGACGACGTCTTTGTGCGCCGTCGCGGCGGCGGTGCGCAGATCGTCGAGCGTACCGATCCCGCCGGAAAGTATAACGGGCACCGACGAGACTTCGGCGATCTCGTTCGTCCCCGCGACGTCCGGCCCCTTCATCACTCCGTCGTGCGCGATGTTCGTGTACACGACACTGCACACACCGTACTCCGCGGCGCGCTGCGCAAGGTCACTCGCGCGGACACCCGAGTCGTCGGTCCATCCGGAAACCCGAACGGTTCCGTCGCGCGCGTCGATACCCGCGATGAAGACATTACCGAACTCATTTGCCCACTCGGCGACCGTGTCGGGGTTCTTCGCGAAAACCGTTCCGACGACGAGCCGATCGAGACCGATATCGAGCAGCTCGCGGATATCGTCGAGGGTACGGACGCCTCCGCCGATTTCGAGCAGGCACGGGGCCGCGCCGCGGATCTTCCGGATCACCGACCGGTTGGTTTTTGCGTCGCCGCGCGCGGCGTTCAGATCGACGATGTGCACGCGCGTCGCGCCCGCGTCGAGAAAAGACCGCGCGACGTCCGCCGGATCGCCCGTGTACTCGGTTTTCTCGGCGTACGAGCCTTCACGAAGCCGAACGCACCTCCCGTCGAAGATGTCTATCGCCGGGATGATCGTCATACGAGCTCCATGAAGTCACGGACGTACTCTTCGATCCCGTCGAAGTTTTCGGTGCGAACTCGCTGTGTCTCGATCTCGAACACGTCGAACAGCGACTCGAGCGGCGCGTTTTCGTACGCGAGCCGAGCGGTCATCGCGGCGCCGAACGACGTCGCCTCTTTGATGTCGGTCAGATGCACCGGGGACTCGGGCATCAATGCCGAGAGCACGTGATTGTAATCCGGGTTGTCACGGAATCCGCCCTCGGTGTAGATCGAGACGCCGTCGGTTGCGCCGACGCTCTCGAGCGCGAACTTCGTCTGAATCGCGAGCGAGAGGTTCAGCGCGGCGTACGCGACCGGGTAGTCGTTCAGGAACGCCGGAACGTTCGATCCATCGCGGATTCCCGCGAGTGGGTACTTCTTGCCGTTCTCGACGACGTGCGCGGTCGAGTTCGGAAACATCCCGGTACCCGGCACCACCCCGGGCACGATGAAAATGCTGCGATCTTCGATCAATCGAGCGTAGATCGAACGATTGTACTCCGGGAAAATTTCGGTGTGATCGAGGTTCTTGAGCACCTCGGTGTACGTCTCGAACTCGAGCCCACCGAGCAGAATCGACGTCTTTACCGGGTTCCCGAGCGGCGAGATGTTGTAGAATACAGCCTTGCCGATCTCGTCGTCGCGGAAGAAGACCGTCTCCATCGGGTGCATCGCGACGCACCACGTTCCGGTCGAGTTCAGGACGAAGTCTTCGTCGGTTTTTTTGATGAGGTACGGAAGCAGCGACGCGTTTGAGTCGTGAATTCCGTACGTGACGATCGTTTCCTTCGAAAGACCGGTTTTTTCGGCGATCTCGCGCGAGATTTTGCCGAGAACGTCCCACGACCGGCCGATTGTTTTCGGGAGGATATCGGCGATGCCGAGTTTCTCGGCGACCGACGACCAGGTGTTGCGACCGAAGTCCCAGAGGTACGTGTGACACCCGACGTACGTGTAGTCCGCCGCGACCTGCCGCGTCAACCGGTACCCGAAAAACTGCGGGTAGAACAGAATCGCGCGCGTTTTCGTGAACGCATCGGGGTACGTCTTTTTGAGGAAAAACAGACCTTGCGCGGGGTTGATCAACGCCTTCAGCTCGAGAGTCGCGGTCTCGCGTTGAAGCGAGCCTTTGTCCCCCGCGAGCTCGTAGAACTCGTCGTGAAAATCATCCCCGGGTTCGTGTGTATACGACACGACCGGGACGCTCAACTCGCCGTCCGCGCCGATGCACGCAAACGTCGCGCCGTGTGTCGTGACCGCGATCACGCGGATATCGTACGAACGCGCGAACGCGCGCAGCGTCGCGAGAAACCACTCTTCGATCGCTGCGACGTCTTCCGTCTCGACGCCGTCACGTACAACGGTGTCGAACGACTTTTTTGCGGAATCGAGAACGGTGAGCTCCCGACTGTAAATCAGGACTTTTTTGTTCGTCTTGCCGACGTCGAATACCGCTATCGCGTACTCCATCTGGAATCTCCGTTTTCGTGTTTATTGAGTGCTGACCTGCGTGCGGAACGCTTCGACTTCCCAGCCGCGGATGAATTCGACTTCTTCTTCGGGCATGAAACTGACCCCGCCGAACGATGCCGCGTAGAACGCGACTTCAACCGCATCCTGGAAAAGGTCGAGCGCGAGTCTCGCGGTCTTCTCGGTCGCCCCACATCCGAAGACACCGACACCGGAGACGGCGATCACTTTGGGCGACGAGCCGTGCTTCTGCGTGTATTCGTCGACCGCAGCGTCCAGCCCCACGGCGATCGCGCCGGCGCTCGAGTCGGACGCGAACTCGACGTACAGCGGTGCGTGCCCCGCGTACACGATGTGATCCGGCGAGAAGCTGCCCGCGACCTCGGCGAACGTCTGCTCCGATTGAATGCGGCGGAGCATCTCGGAGTTTGCGCCGAACGTCACCGAGGCATAACGTTTCTCGAGTAAGGTGCGGATCGTTTCACCCGCGGGGTCGGGAGCAACGGGAGACGTGTCGGGGGCGGCTCCGGTCGCCGATTTGATCGCGGTCACGACGCGCTCGGAGAGAACGTCGATGCCCGCGAGCGTGTCCGACGCGACGACGAGACCGTGATTCTGCATGATCACGATCTCGGCAGGGGTGCCGTTTTGCTCGGCAAAAGACGCGAGTTTTTCTTCGATGATCCGCGAGAGGTAGTACCCCGGGTTCACGATCGGGATCCATACCGCCTCGGGCAGTATCTCTGCGCAGGTCTGCTCGCCGCGGAGCGCGCACGTGAGTCCGTTCACGAGTGTCGGGTGCGTATGGACGACGTACGCCTGCGGAAACGCGTCGTGCATCAATGTCTCGACGCTCGGCCTTTTTGGCTCTTCCCCCGGTTGGCGCGCGGCCATCAAGTCGGCGAGCGCGCGCTTCTCCCGTGCCCCCGGATCGCTCGGATACTCGGCGCGCCAGATCTCGGCGAGTTTTTCGCGGCTCATTCGCACGACTCCGTCGGCATCGAGCGTCGCGAGCGAGAAGCCGGAGGCCTTGATGTACAAATCCTCCGCCGTTTTGAACGATGTGTTTCCGCCGCCGCCGAGGACCCACCCCGGGGTCGAGCCGTACTTTCGTGAGACGGCGATGAGCTCGGGTACACCCATTACGCGTTCCGTTTCCGGAGAACGGTTTTCTCGTACTCTTCGACGTCCGAGAGCCACGCGGCGCCGACCGGGACACCGGCATCGAGGCAGTGCCTGTCCCAAACCGCGCCGAACGGCATCGTTTTGAGTTCCTCCATCAACGCGAGTCGGTGCGCCAAGCGTCCGCTTTCCTCTTCCTCGCGCAGGAGCTGGCTCGGTTCGAGCAGCGCGTACAATAGTGCTTTCAGCGTCGACCGGACGCCGATCACCCACGCGGCGATCCTATTGATACTCGCGTCGAAGAAATCGAGCGCGATAAAGACCGAGTCGAACGCGTTCGCGCGTTTGATCTCGATCGCGATGTTGCGCGTCCAGTCGTCGAGAATCACGACGTGGTCGCTATCCCAGCGGACGGGCCGTGAGACGTGCAGCATCAGACGGTTTGTGAACGGCAGGATCGCCGAGATTTTTTCGGAGATCTGTTCGGTCGGGTGATAATGTCCGGCGTCGAGCGTGAGAAGGACACCACGGCTCAGCGCGTACGAGAGGTAGAACTCGTGAGAGCCGACCACGTACGCCTCGGAGGCGAGTCCGAAGAGTTTGCTCTCGACCGCATCGATCGTGTGGTTCTCGTCGAGTTTCTCCGAGAAGATCTCGTCGAGAGACGAGATGAGGATTTTCCGGTGACCGAGTCTGTCGGCCGGCATGTCCTTCGAGCCGTCGGGAATCCAGAAGTTGTTCAAGCACGGAGAGCCGAGCTCGCGGCCGAGTTCCTCTGCGACTTTCCGGCTCCGTTTGCCGTGCTCGATCCAGAACTTCCTGATGCCCGGGTCCTTGCTCGCGAGCGTGTAGCCGTCGTTCGCCTTCGGGT
Organism: Spirochaetaceae bacterium; assembly: GCA_007695285.1. Classification (GTDB taxonomy): domain Bacteria; phylum Spirochaetota; class Spirochaetia; order DSM-27196; family PXBQ01; genus PXBQ01. The sequence goes on from REEC01000115.1 coordinate 41,425, forward strand.
GCGAGAAAAATGTCGGGTTGAAGTCGAGCGCGATATTCTTGGTGCGCGCCCACTCGATCCAGCTCCTGAAGTGCTCGGGTTCGATCTCGTCGCGATCGATTTTTTTGCCCGGAGCGTCGAGGTACGACGCGTGAAGGTTGAACCGGTGGTTACCCGGGATCATCGTGCACGCTTTCTCGTAATCGGAGCGGAGTTCGTCGACGTTCCGCGCGCGCCCGGGATAGTTCCCGGTGGCCATGATTCCGCCTCCGGTAATGCCCGACGCGCCTTCAAAGCCCGCCACATCGTCACCCTGCCAACAGTGAATCGAGATCGGAATCGTCGAGAGTTTCTTCAGAGCAGAGTCGGCATCGACTCCGAACGCAGCGTACCGTTCCTTTGCCCTTGCATAGTTCTCCATCACCGTGTCGCGGTCGAGTTCTGTTTTCTTGTACATGTTTTCACCTCGTTTGGGCTGTTTGACCCGGAGACGAAAGTTTAGCCGAAAATCCCGAGAGCGTGAAGGGCGGCCCGAACCCGTGTCGGCCGGGAACCGCGACGGTTTGATTCATTTTTTTCGGTACGGTACACTCTACGCGTATATGTGTTACCACATGTCGGTGACGCGGCCGCTTCCGCGGTTGCACGACTATTACGAGACATCGGGCGTCGAGTTCCCCGTCTATTACCACGTCGCGGCGTTCGCTTATCCGGTCGTCCCGGTAGTCGTAGAGGGCCCACGTGTCGTCGCCGCAAGATGGGGACTCATCCCTCACTGGGCGCGTGACCGTGAAGGCGCGGAGAAGATTCGTGGCCGGACCGTGAACGCTCGGTGCGAAACCGTGTTTGAGAAGCCGTCGTTTCGTGACTCAGCGCGCCGGCGACGGTGCCTCATCCCGGTTGACGGTTTTTTTGAGTCGCACGAGCGCGACCGGAAGAAGTATCCGTATTACATTCGTCATAGGGCGGACGAGGTGTTCTGCCTCGCGGGCATATGGAGCGAGTGGCACGACCGGCAGTCGGAAGAGACGGTCGTGACGTTCTCGGTCGTGACGACCGCGGCCAACGCAATGATGGCGGCGATTCACAACGTGAAGAAACGAATGCCCGTGATCGTTCCGCCCGAAAGACAAGACGCGTGGATCCAGGACGCGTGGACCGACGAACTCGCGCCTGACCACGCGAAGGATTTTTTCGCGATGCCCGACGACCTTCCGATCGTCGCACACCCGGTGAGCAAACTGCTGTATAAGCCGGGCGTCTCGAACGTACCCGCCGTCCGCGAACCGTTCGAGTACCCTGAGTTGATCGAGTCGAAGTGAGGAATAAGGTTATGAACGAGAAGAACGATACGTACCGCGTGCGCGCGGTACAGTGCGACCTGTCGGCAAACGACGAGGCGGTCTATCAGGCTTTGAAGAGGGCGACGGATCCACTCGAGCGTTCCTGGTCCGATCTTGCCTCGGCGCGGCGAATCGGGATCAAGATCAACCAGGACTGGAATCCCGAGACTGTCGTGATGCGCCACGGGCACCGTCAGCAATTGGTGAGCGACTCGGTGGTCCGCGCGACTTTGCGTCTGATCCGCGAACATTCGTCGGCCGAGATATTCGTCGTCGATGTGGGGGTCGAGTCGGCAGGACCGGGAAAGCCCCGCGACGCCTGCACCAACATTCGCCCGGTTCTCGACGAGTTCGGTGTGCGTTTTATCGATGGAACTACCGCTCCGGTTGCATGGGCCCCTGTGCCGGGCGGAGGCCTGATGTTCGGCTCGTACCCGGTTCCCGCTGAGTCGCTCGAGGCCGACGCGTTCATCTCGATTCAAAAGGCCAAGAATCACCTTTTCACGGGAGTGACGCTCTCGCTCAAAAACCTGTTCGGTCTTACCGCGCTGCACCCGGTCGGACGGCCCCGGCATTACTATCACCACATCATCCGGCTTCCGTACGTTCTCGCGGATCTCGGGAGAATTTTCGCGCCGAGTCTCAACATTCTCGACGCGATCGTGTGCCAGGCCGGTCAGGAGTGGGGGCCCGGGGATCATCCGCAGGACAGCAATACGATTATCGCGGGCGATCACACGATCGCAACCGACGCGTGCGTCGCGCACTTGATGGGGCACGATCCCGCGGCCGACTGGCTTACGCCCCCGTTCCATCGCGACCGCAATCCGCTTCTGATCGCCGCGGAAAACGGTTTTGGAACGGTCGATCTCAGCGAGATTGATTTTGAGTCCGAAGTTGCCGCGCCGATCGGCGATTTTTTCTCGAAAGAGATCGATTCGCGCGAGACCGTTGTTACGTGGCATCGGACGATGTGCGAGCAGGCGATGTATTTCGCCGAGAATCGGGAGAGCATCGTCGCCGAGCACGCGGGCAAGTATATCCTTCTTCAGATGGGAGAGGTTAAGTGGTCCGATACGTCCGGCGACATCAACGTCAGTCGTCGACGGATTGCGGGCTCCAACCCCGATGAAAGCCTGTGGCTGAAGTTCGTCGACCCCGACGAAAGCGAGGCTGAAAAGTTCCGCGTGTACTCACACGCACTCGAGCGCTTCGCCCCCGCTTTCCGGTAAGCGCGCGCGCTCGCGGGTATGGGCTCTGCGGGCGCGTCACCGATTTTTGCGACAGCTTCGACCGGCCCGAAAAATTCCGCTTCTTCGTTTCAGTTAATCTTGACAAAGTAACGCTAACTTATTAACATTGTCTCGTAATGTTAAGTAAGTCGCGTGATTTAGTTTTATTTCCTCGACGATACGCTGATGCCGGAGGTGCCGAGGTATGATCCGGGCCTGGACTCGCTCAAAGGCGTTCCCGCCGGCCGTCGTGGGTTTGCTTGCCCTCGGTTTGATTCTCGGATCGGCGTGGCGCGGTGCGGGGTTCGGTTTCTCGACGATCGACCCCGCCGAACTGGGCACCTCGCGCACGGCGCTCGACGGTTCGCTCTTGTTGACGCGTGACGTCGACGATTCGGCCGAGACCGAACTGATCGCGATCGCGCTTGCCGACGGCTCTTCGGTCGCCTCGATTCGTCTCGATCGTAAACCTCACAGGATCGTCCCGACGCCGGGAGGCGTCTCGGCGTTTGTGCTTTGGCCGGACTCGAACACCGTGACCGTTTTTGACACCGAGACGCTCGAGCTACAGCGCGAGTTCGCGCTGTCCGACGTGCGGCGCGCAACCGAGTTGAGTTTCTCTCCGACCGGCGAGCAGGTATACGTCGTGGATGCCGACGGCAGAACGGTCGTCGAGTATCGGCACGCCCGGCTCGAACTCACCGAGACGCGCAGGTTTGAGCTCGACGGTGTCGGGCCGGTCGTGACGAATCGCCGCGCGACTCGGTTGTACCGCGCGGGAACCGACTCCGTGCACGCGTACTTTGCCCAAACGGCGGATCTCGTCGAGTCGTACTCGGCGTCGCTCGACGGAACAGTCCGGTTCGACGAGCAGTACACCGCGTTATGGGGTGTGTCGGCAGCGGGTAATCCCGTCGCGATCGACGAGCGAACGGGCCGGGTATACTCTCCTGCCGCAGGATTCGTCCCGCGGCGGGCCCCCGCGGTCGGAGCGCGAGCGGCGTACCTGTCGTCCGACGGCCGTAGCGTCGCGTTTTTCGACCCACGCGATCCCGAACGCCCCGACGGCGTCGTTACGTTGGCGGAACCCGCGGAGTTTCTTGTTGCCGCCGGCTCGAACGAGGTTTGGGCCGTCGGCCGGAACGGGACGATCGTCACGATCGTCGGCGGCGGCGTGCGCGAGACGTTCAACGTCGCGACGGGAGGGTTCGGCGACGCTGTCGTCGCGCGGATCGATCGCGCCGGTAGCTTTGCGTGCTTCTGAGGTTATCTGAGGCGAGCGGAACGGATGAGTAAACGGAGGACGATATGTGGCAAGTGGTAGGTGGGCTCGTCTTGGGGCTTGCTCTGGGATACTCGCTTCAGCGCGGCGGCTTCTGCATGAACAGCGCGTTTCGGAGCCTCGTCTTTGACAAGGACAGAAGCTTGATTCGCGCGTGGATCGTTGTCCTCGTAATCAACGTGATCGGCGTGAATCTCCTCACCGAGATCGGCTTTCTGAGTCCGCTGGTCGCGCCGCTGTTTTGGCCGGCGCTTCTTGTCGGTGGATTCCTGTTCGGCATCGGAATGGTCCTGGCCGGAGGGTGCGCGAGTGGAACGTACTACCGGTGTGGACGCGGGATGCTCGGGTCGACCGGCGCGTTGATCGGATTTGCCGTCGGCACCGCGGCGCTCGACGGCGGCGGAGCGTGGATCGCCCAGCGTTACTTGCGCGCGCCGACGATCACGATCGAGGGCGCCGAGCCGACTCTCTTCAACCTGTTCGGTCTCAGCACCCCGGTCGGGCGTTGGATGCTGATCGGTGCGCTCGTGATAGCCGCTCTGTGGTATCTCGCCCGAGCGCCCGAGCAACGGTTTGTGCTCGGGTGGGGGTGGAGGAAAACCGGGCTCGCCGTCGGGGTGCTCGCGCTCGGCGCGTGGGTGATCTCGAGCCTGACAGGGCGTCACTTTGGGCTGTCTTTCACGCAGCCGACCGTGAGTGTTACACGGTTTCTGATCTCCGGCGACAGCTCCGGAGTCAGTATCGCGACCTGGATGCTTTTGGGCGTACCGGCCGGCGCGTTTATCGCCGCGAAAATCCGCGGTGAAGCGCGGTGGAGCCTTCCCGAGGCGAAGACGCTCGCGCGCCAGACGTCGGCCGGACTCGCCATGGGCGCCGGCGCGAGCATCGCGGGTGGCTGCAACATCGGTCACAGTATTACCGGGATCGCGACTTTGAGCGTCGGGTCGATCGTCGGAACAATCGCGATCATGCTGGGATGTTGGGCAATGACCGCGCGAATTTATGGCGGAAATGCGCGTGGCACCGCGAGTGCCAACGGGAAAATGCAGTCGGCGGTCTCGACCGTCGGCTGATAGAACAAGAAATCCTATTGGAGGAAAAAAATGAACGAACGAAATAGATTGGCGACCACATGGTCGACTCGCCTCGCGGCGGTCCTGGCGATTGCCGCGACGCTTGTAGTATCGGTGTCGGCATCCGGGCGTCAGGAGACGGCCCGAGGGATCGAACGAACTCCCGCCGACGCGATTCTCGTGACGCCCGAGTGGCTCTCCGAGAACGCGGGCTCGGTGACGGTTCTCGATACCCGAGGAAGTCTCTCCGCGTTCACCGAGGGCCACATTCCGGGCGCGGCTTTTGTCGCACGCGAGGTGACGTGGGACACCGTCGACGGGATCGCCGGGAATCTTCCCAGCCCCGAGATCGTCGCTGCCGATCTCGAGGATGTCGGGGTGCGAGACGACCGACCGGTCGTCGTGTACGACGCGGGCAACGGGCTCTGGGCGTCGCGTGTATTCTGGGCGCTCGAGTATCTCGGGCACACGCAGGTTCACCTTCTCGACGGAGGACTCGCGGCGTGGACCGCGGCGGGATACGACGTTACAACCGAGGTTACGGTGCCCGAACGCGGGAATTTTGCCGCGAACGTCCGGCCGTCTCTGATCGCGACAACCGAAGAGCTGCTCGAGGAGCTCGGAAACGACACCTTGGCGGTCCTTGACGCGCGTTCGCCCGGGGAGTACGCCGGGACCGATGTCCGATCGGCGCGCGGCGGCCACATTCCGGGTTCGATCAACGTCGACTGGGTGAACAACATCGGCGACGGAACCTCGTTCAAGACGACGACCGCGCTCGCGGCGTTGTACGACGAGGCTCTCTCGGGACGCAACGGACCCGCGGTTGCGCTCTGCCAGACCGGCGTTCGCGGTGCGCACACGTACGTCGCGCTCAGAGTGCTCGGCCACGAGGACGTTCGCGTGTACGACGGGTCGTGGGAGGAGTGGGGAAACCGGACCGACGTTCCGGTCGCGAACTAAAGAATCGCCGCGATGAACTCCTGCGCGGATTGTGCCTCGACCGCCCGAGAGCGGATATCCTCGTCACGCAGGTGCGTCGCGATCGACGCGAGAAGTTGGAGGTGCGGACCGCGGCTCTCGATCGGCGACGCGATCAGGAAAACCAGGTGCGCCGGTTTCTCGTCGATCGAGTTGAACTCGATTCCTTCACGCGATACACCGACGGCAACCGCGATCTGCGAGACGCCGTCGGTCTTAGCGTGCGGAATCGCGATCCCGTTCTCCATCCCGGTGCTGACCGACGCCTCGCGTTCGAGCACCGCGGCGAGCACGTGATCGTGATCGAGCAGCTTGCCCTCTGCATCGAGGCGAGCGACCAACTCGCGAATCGCGTCTTCTTTCGTTTGGCCGGCCAGCGGGATGACGATGCACGACTCGTCAAGATACGCCGCGAGCGCGAGTTCTCGTTTCCCGGCCCCCGCCGCGACGTCCCTCCGCAGCTCCTCCGGCACGACCACTTCGGTGATCCTGCCGACGCGGTCGCGTACGTGCACGACAACTTCGTACAACAGTGTCTTCGCGATTCCGGCGTCGCCCGGCGCGCTCTCGATCTCGATACGTCTCGGTGTGCGGCGAAGCGACAGGAAAAGGTCGTCGCGCCGCATCCGGTACAAGGTTTCCGCGAGCTCGAGCCGGTGAACAAAAAACCCTTCCTGTTCGGCCGCGCGGAGAATTCCCGCGGTGATCAGCTCGGTGAGTTCCTCGCTCGGCAGGTCGAGCGCGGTCACGGCCGTCTCGATACTGCCCCACTCGCCACGAGTCCCGACCGTACGATTCCGGAACGCCGCCGCGATCGCGGGCGAGCCGATCGCGACCGAGAACACAACCATCACCGCCATGATCTTGAACACGCTCGGTGAGAGAAATCCGCCCGCGAGACCGACCGCCGCGATGATGAGCGCGATCTCGCCGCGAGGAACCGTGCCGAGCCCGACGCGCAGCGCGCCCCATCTGTTGAAACCGGTCGCGAGCGCGGGAATACCGGCGCCGATGATTTTTGCGCCACCCGAGAGCACCGCGAACGCGATACCCGGCAGAAGGACCTCGGGCGTGAGCAGCACCCGGAAGTCGATCAGCATCCCCATGACGACGTAGAGAACCGGCACAAAAAACGCCGAGACCGGCGCGATTTTCTCCTCGAGCACGTCGGCGACGTCGGTCCGCGAGAACGCGAGTCCCATCAAGTACGCCCCGATGATCGCCGCGACGCCGAATGTCTCGAATACTCCCGACACGATGAGCGTGATCGCGATCGCGATGATCGCGAATACCGTCGGACTACCGTGGTCGCGAAACGACCGCGCGACCCGAGGCGCGGTCACAACGACGAGGATGAATCCTCCGATCAAGACGCCAAGCGCGATCAGCGCGACCGGCAACGCGGTCGTAAACGTGACCGCGGACTCCGACGCGTCGCCGATCGGGCCGACCGCCATCGCGATCGCGAGCACGATGATCGCGAGTCCGTCCTGCAGCAACGAACTACCGACGATCGCGGCGCCTTCGGGTGTCCCGATGCGGTGCTGAGAACTCATTATCCGCGCCTGGACACCGAGTGACGTCGAGACCGAAAGCGCCGCGAAGAAAAGCACGCGCCGATCGCCGATCTCGAATCCCATCACAACGACCGGTACAAGCACCCCGACGAAAAGCGCCGCGGCACTGCTTCCGACCGCGATCGCGATTCCACGTGGACGCATGCGCGCGAAGAGGTTCGGGTCCGACTCGAGCCCGACAGCAAGAATGTGAATCACCGCGCCGACCGCGGCAAAGCCGTACAGCTGGACAGAGACCGAGAACGGGCCGACGGCGAGTGGGACCAATCCGTCGGAAAACCCGGGCAGAGCGACCGAACCGAGCGCGTACGGACTCAACACGAGCCCTGCGGTAACCTCACCGAGAAGCGACGGAAGTTTGAGTCTTTTGGCGACGCTGCCTGCCGCTTTCGCCGCGAGGATGATCACGCCGAGCTGCACGATGAGCCGGGTCACCTCGTGTGCGATCGAGACATGCTGAATTCCCTCGAGTCCAAAGACCGGAAACGCGACGCCGAGAAGACCCAGCGCCGTCAAAAACCGCCGAATGGATTTCACCGCGTCACGCGTCGCGGCTCCGGGCTGCGCGGCGCGGCGGGCATTTCTCCGGGTCGGTGAAGTGGAAACACCGTGGTTTGCAGTCGATGCAGAGCGCGATCTGTTCCGGCGTTCCTGCGATCGTTTTTGCGGCCCACGCCTGGTCGGCAAGGATCGCCCGGCCGACCGCGATCATGTCGGCGATCTCAGCGTCGAGAGCCTCCTCGGCCTGGGCGGGCGTCTTGATGCCTCCGACGCCGATCACCGGAACGTCGAGACACGACTTTGTCGCGCGCGCGAGCTCGAGGGTCTGCGACCACGGCACGGCCGACTCCACGTCCGGGAGCGATCCGGCGTGCGAGATGTCGAACAACTCGACGCCGGCTTCGGCCAGTCGAATCGCCGCGGCGCATCCGTCGTCCTGGGTAAGCGGCGGGGTCCCTCCGTCGAGTACGCCGAGCCGAACCGCGACGATCACCGGCCGCTCCGCGGCGCGCGCCTCTTCGCGGACGGTGCGGACGCACTCTGTCAGGAACCGTACCCTGTTGTCGATGTCGCCGCCCCACTCGTCGGTCCGCTTGTTCGTCGACGGTGAGAGGAACTGGCTGCCGAGATAGCCGTGCGCACCATGAATCTCGATCACGTCGAAACCCGCGGCGATACACCGGCGCGCGGCTACTCCAAAATCCTCGATTATTTTCTCGATCTGCAAACCCGAGAGAACAACAGCCGAATCGGGTGTTTTCTCGGTGTGCGACGGGACCAGGATAGGGAGCCCGCCGTTTTTCTGGGCGTTTGTTCGTCCTCCCGCGTGGTGGATCTGGATTCCGGCGACCGCGCCCGAGTCGTGAATCGTCGCGGCGAGCCGCGCGAGACCGTCGGTATGCTCGTCCGACCATGCGCCGATCTGTGTCGCCGCAAGGCGCCCTTCGGGCGACACGGCGGTCGCCTCGACGATACACAGGCCGGGGCCCGCGCTCCGGGCGTAGTGCGCGACATGCTCATCGGTGACAAAACCATCGAGCCCGGCTTTCCAGATCACCAACGGCGGCATGACAATCCTGTTCGGTATCGTTACTCGGCCGACCCGAATCGGAGAGAGCAGGTATTCGTACGACATACCCCATAGTATGCACCAAACGTGGCGATGTGCAACGCTTCAGCCGCCGATTCGGGTTAACCTGCCGATTCGGACGTTTCGCCGTTTTCCGGCGTGGCCTCCCCGCCCGTGACTTTTCCCATCACGATGAACGCCGCGACCATGAACACGACCGCGTACAGGAAGATCATTCGCAGCCCGACCTCATGGCCGAAGCGAGCTTCGAACAGGTCGGTCAGCGCGCCCGATAGCGGTGGCGACGTGATCGCCGCGCCCTGCGAGAAGAAGTAGTACAGTCCCGTGTAGATTCCCATGTTTCCGAAGTTCGCCATTTGCCACAACATCGGGAATGAGTTTGTCACGACCGATCCCCAGAACATCCCGAAGAAGAACAACAGAACGAGAAAAGTCATCCACGCGGCAAACGACGACAGACCCAACGCGGTTGTCACCGGATGGTGGAAAAACACCAGAAGCAGAATGACCGAAACCCCCGCAAGGCAGAATCGGATCACGCGCTTCCGGCCGACGCGGTGCGCGATGATGCCCGACGGAATCGCGAACAAACCGTACGCGATCGCGACCGCGCCCGGCGAGAGCCCCGCGAGCCCTTCGCTCACCTGCAGTACGTCGCGGCTGTACAAGCCGAGGAACGGGAGCACACCCTGGTACGCGAGGAACCAGAGGAACAGCGATATCAGGATAAACATCGCACTCTTGTCCTGGCCACCAAAAACCACCCGCAGCGAGTACCCGAGCGGCTCGCGTTTGGCGTCGTCGTCCTTCGCCGCCTGCTTTTCCTTGACGAACGTGTAGAGAAGGATCGTCGCGAGAAGCACAAGCAGTCCCGCAATCAGGAAAGGGAGCCGTCTTTGCGTATCGCCGATGATCGGGAGTGTGATGCTGAGATCCATCAGCGGCGCCAGGACGACCGTCCCGACTATCGCCGCGATCGCTCCCATCGTATTGATCACGCCGTTTGCCTCGCTTCGGAACGCGCCCGGAATCGTGTCCGGCATCAGCGCGACGACAGGCCCACGCGCGGCCTGTTTTGCGAGATTCAAGAAGAAGATGATCACGATCAGAAGTGAAAGCGATCCGGTCGGGAGCGCACCGTACGGGATCAGGGCGAAGAAGAGACCCGAGAGTGGAACGGTGATCAGGATGTACGGCATCCGCCGGCCGATCCGCGTACGCGTCCGGTCCGACATCGACGAAACGATCGGAATCAGGAAGAGCGCGAGCAGATTGTCGAGCGTCATGATGAGACCGATCAGGAAGCGCGAGTCGATGAAGTCCGAGAGGAAAATCGGCACGTAGGTGTCGTACAAAGGATCCATCAACCCCATCGTGAAGAACCCGAGGCCGATCAGAATCGTGATTCTGTAAAACCCCTTCGGCAACGGAACGTCCGCGTTATTTTTCGTGTTCATGGCACGATCATATGGCAACGGAATTCATCGTGTCAACGAAAATGGATGGAGTCAGGCGCACGTGTGGAAGGGTCTACCAGAACCCGAGCGTGTTCCTGTCGTGCCCGAGTTCCGCGACGAGTTCCCGCAGTACGTTGCGGTACGCAGGCCAGTGGTCCTCTACCGAGAAGATCCGGAAAACCGGCCGATCGCCGATGCGCACGAGCCGCCCGACGTGGCGGAAGTTGAACACAGCCGGCGGAACGTTCGGGATTATGTCGCGACCGGCTACGACGCGTACGATTCTATCGTTGTACGCGTCGAGCGCGCGTGCGGCCGGTCGATTGAGCACTCGCGGTGAACCGAACGTCACGACGCGAAACGAGCGGTCAGGATACGTCTGTCCTAGGTCGAGTAACGCGAGCACCGCGACGGCGCCGCCCGCGCTATGCCCGACGAGTTTTATCTCCTGCGCGGTAGTCTCGCGGACTCTCGCGTGCACCGCGTCCCGGACCCCTAAGTACTTGCTCAGGATGCCTCGATGCGCCTTCATCGAACGATCGTCGACGAACGGGATTCGGACCGCGCGGAACTGGAAATTGAGCTTTCGGTCGATCGCATTTTCGGGTGCCTGAGTACCACGAAACGCGAAGTGAAGCGTGTCGTCGAGCCGGATCGCGACGCCCATCGTGTTGGTCGGATCGTGCCGGAAATGGTCGAGCTCCCAGCCGGTATCCTGCCATGAGTCGAACTCGCGCCACGCGCTCATGCCCATATGGACGTACGAGAGCAACTCGACCGCCGCGGGCCGGTCCGAATCTCGTGTCTCGAGGTCTTCGGGGCGGTCGCCCTGCGGGAAAGTCTGACACGATACCATCAGAGACGCGAAAACGACGACGCCGAACGCGGAAAACGATCTAAACATTGTCTCAATGTATACCATCCGGCCCAGCGTCTTCCATCCTTGCGCGTCTTCCATCCGTTTTTCGAGCCCCTTGTCCGCGCCCTCCGCCGCGTTCTATAATCCTCACCGTGTCACAAAAACCGAAACGGCTGAAACTGATCGCGTGTGAAGTGTTCGCGCGGGAGCTATCGTACAGCGCCGCGCTCTCGCCGCACATCGTCGATATCGTATTCACCGAAAAAGCAGCGCACGACCGGAGCGCGTATCTGCGCGAGCTGATCCGCTCGAAGATCGATGAGGCCGAAAACGACGAGGTCGGCTACGACGCGATTCTTCTGGGATTCGGCTTGTGCGGTACCGCCGTCGTGGGAGTATCGTCGAAACGTTTGCCTCTCGTCATGCCGCGTGCTCACGACTGCTGCACGCTCTTTCTCGGATCCAGGAAGGCTTTCAAACAGCACTTCTCGGAAAACCCGAGTACCCCGTTCAGTTCGGCTGGGTATCTCGAGCGCGGCAGCGGTGACGACTACCTCAGGGAGTCGACTCTCTCCGAAACGCTTGGGATCAACAAGACATACGAGCAGTACGTCGAGTTGTACGGTGAAGAGAACGCGCAGTACATAATCGATACACTCAATCCGGCCGGTGCTGAGCAGGCCGACAACCGCGTCGTGTTTATCGACGTCCCCGAGTTTTCGCACCTGGGCTACGCTGAGAAGTGTCGAGAGATAGCGGAGGCCGAGGGGAAAGAGTTTGTACTGCTCCGCGGCGATATTCGGCTGTTTCTCAAGCTCACTCGAGGCGAGTGGGATGACGATGAGTTCCTCGTGCTTGAACCCGGCCGGCAGGTCACCCCGTGTTACGACTGGGATCGTATCGTCAGCGCGGGTGCTGACGACGCTACGTAGTCGCGGCGACTATTCCGTGAAATGGAAACGCGCGATCATCTCCCGGAGGGCTATAACGTTCTCCGAGAGCGCCTCGGTCGTTTGCGACATCCGCTCAAAATCCGCCGTGCTCGCGTGTGTTTGCTCGTCGATCTCCGATATTCCGCGAATCACCTGAGCCGAGAGTTCGAGAATCCCCCGCATCGCGCCGACGATCTCGCGCGTCGCGGTGATCGATTCCTCGGAGCCCGTTTTCACGGTCGACGAGATGTTGTTCAGCATCTCCATCGCAGTCCGGATCTCCGTGCTCCCCGCGGCGAGTTCGTCGGTCGTCGCGGCGATCTCGGAGAACGAGTCCGCCACTTCGTGGACTTCGCGATCGACCGCCTCGAACATCTCGCCGGTTTTTGAGCTAATCTCGCCGGCGGTGCGGATTCGACCTATCGTTGCCGCGATCACGTCGGTGATCGAGCCGGAACTCTGCGCGGCCTCGACCGAAAGTTTGCGGATCTCATCGGCGACGACCGCAAACCCCTTTCCTGCCTCTCCCGCGTGCGCCGCTTCGATCGCGGCGTTCATCGAAAGCAGGTTGGTCTGCGATGCGATCCCCTTGATGATATCGACGAACCCCGCGATGTCATCGACGCTTCCCTCGACGACCCGGATAGACTCCTGCATCTCGGCGAGCTGCTCGCTGCCCTCCTGGGCACGACGCGTGAGTTCGATCGAGCTCTGCTTTTTCGAAGCCGTGATCGTCGCGACGTTCTCGAGCGATGCCGACATCTGCTCGATCGCGGCCGTGGCCTCGGTGACCGCGGATATCTGCTCGTCGATCGAGCGATTGAGATCGCCGACCTGTGTTCCGATCCGCTCGGCCGCGTTCGCCGATCCTTCGATCCGCGCATTGAAGTCGCTGACGCGTTTGGTCATCGTGGCGGTGTTCCCACCGATCGCGCGCATGCGCTCGATTCCTTCCTGAGTCTGCCGCGTCAGTTCGCTCTCGACGCTGCTGTTCTCATCACACGTGCGCCGCATCGCCGCGAGCATGTCGCGCAGGCGCTCGACAAATTCGTTGAAGTTACGGGAAATATCGGCCACCTCGTCGTTCCCACGAACGACGAGTGTCTGATTCACGTCTCCGTCGAGGAAGTTGCGCATCGCCACCGGGATCGCCGAGAACGGCCGAAGCGTCCGTCCCAGGAGCCGGAGATAAACAACGACGAAGAGGCCGATCAGCGCGATGATCACGATCGAGATGTTTCGTGCAAATCTGACGAGCCCCTCGAAGCGCACGCTCTCGGGCATGTAGTAACCCGTGTACCAGTCCCACGGCTCGAAGTACGAGAACGCGACCCAGTACTCGGCTCTCCCAAGCGTAAACCGACCGTGTCCCTCGCTCCGGCCGAGGACGGCCGGGAACACCGAATCCAGGAGGTCGTGCCACGTGACGCCGTCGCGTCCGATGAACATCACGAGTTCCCTGTCTCCGTTGAAAATAAACGGGGTCGCGCTCATCTCGCGTCCCGCGACGAAGCGGTTACGGAGACGCGTCAACAGAGCGCCTTGTTCACGCTCTGCGTCCTCCGTTGACGATGTGACCGCGTCGAGATCCTCGTACTCATACTCGATGTTTCGAAGACGTTCAAAAAAGTCCGTCGCGTACAGGCGGTCGATCTCGCTCCGGAAAACCAGAATCGCGTACCCGACCGTCACCGCCCCGACCAAAACGGTCGCGACGACGCCGATCGCGATAAGCTTCACACGAATCGATCTTTTTTTCATGGTCCGAAGTATACGGGCAACGGCGCCGGCGCGCAACAAAAACGCCGTTGTGAGGCGGATATCTTTCCGTTCCCTTCCGTGTGGACGATTACAGGATTCGCCTGATCCTCGGCGCGCGGACGCCGATCGCCGCGCGAAAGACGAAACCGCCTCGGTACGTGTCGGTTACATTCGACTGACTTGCCGATTGGAACCCTTCGTACGCGAGCGTCGCGCCGGCGCGAAGCCAGAATACATCGAAGAGCTTGTACGCGACCTCGCCGACCAACGCGGGACCGTGTGTCACTTCCTGGTACGATGTCGCACCGCCCGGAAAGTCGTGCGGGAAGAACGACAGGGTGAAGTTCCAGCCGAGACCGGGCATCACGCGGACTCTTTCGGTGAGATCGATCGCGTACCCTGCTCCGAGTTGAAACATCATGCCGAATCCGAACCCCGTCATGTCGTACGTGACGAGCTCCCCGCCGATGTTGTACGAAAGCGAGAGCGGAAACAGAAACGTTCCTGACCACACAAAGCCGAGTCCTTCGATCGGCGCATTCCCGTACTCGACGCCGAACGTACGAATCGTGATCGAGAGATCATCCCCCTCCTCTCCGGTCCAGTTTGTGCGGTTCTGCGCGAGCGTGAGCGAGTAGTTCGAGGTGGGAAGATCGACTCCGAACGCCGAGATAGAGATTACAGCCGAACAGACGATCGCGAGCATGAGCCGTTTGTGCATAAAAAACTCCTCTTTGATACAATAGATTACATAAATAATAATATATACTCAGAAAGGCAAACAAGCTGTTCCACCCGGGTATTTCGGTGCGATATTATGGGAAGGAGGCTCGTGGATCGTGCGACTTCGTCTCAAGCACACTGCCGTCGCGATCGTTTTTCTCCTCACGGCGGTCGAAGGTGTTCGGCCGGACTCGGTTCGCACATCAACCGACGGACTCTACGCGTTTCCGATCGCGGGTGATATCGCGACGATGCGGTGGACTCGGTACCACTGGGACGGAAGCAACGCGGTCGATATCCACGCGAATCCGGAGTATCGGATCACGGCCCCCGAGTTTCTCGATTTCAGCACCGCCTCGGTTGTTGCGGTCACTTCAGGTGTAATCCGGCGCGCAGATAACCCGCGCGGAGGTATTGCCCTTATTCTCACGGGAGACGACGGTTACCGGTACTACTACGCGCACCTCGAATCGACACGCATTGCAGAGCCGACGCGAGTCGAGGCGGGCGAAGTCGTCGGTGTTATCGGCATGACGGGGCGATGGGCGCGGTTCCTCGAGCCGCACCTTCATTTTTCGGTCGGGACCGGTGGGCGCGACGGGCTCGAGTGGCGACCCGACGTCAACGCGGCCGAGTGGATATTTGAGACTTTTGGACTTCCGTGGTGGTACGACGCGCCGCGCGAGTATCCAACGGACACCGCGGCGGGCAGTCCGTTCGGTGGGAAGCACGTCGTGACGGCGACGTGGGACGAGATGCGCCGCCGCGACCCGGACATCGGTTCGGTTGAACTCACGCCGGAGACGCTGAACGGACAGGTGCCGGTGTTCAGCACTCTCACCGGCGAGGTTCGCGTGCACCGCAATCCTTTCTTCGGGACCCGCGTCCAGATCACGAATCGCCACACGAACGAGACGGTCGTCCTCTCAGGGTTTGTCTGGGTTCTCCCCGACGTCGGCTCGGTCGTACGGCGCGGTGAGTTTCTCGGGAACGCGGCCGGTGCCGTCAACTACATGATCTTCCGCGACGACGAGCTGATCGATCCGTGTGAGACGATGCAGTGCGCGCCGTGACTTCACGGCTCGAACAGCGATCCGAGCACGGTATCGATCGACCGGAGATTACTCTCGAGCCGAGCCGCATCGTCCTTGGGCAGCGGCCGTCCGTCTGTGAGCGAAACGAGCTCGCCGAGCGCGGTCTTGACCGAATCGACCGCGTCGGCGACATGCAGATCGTCGTTCATCGCGGTCTCGAACAGGAGCGGAATTTCGTCGATCACGATCTCGGCGCGTTCCGGCAGATCGGCCGGAGGTTGTTTCCGACCCGAGAGCAGCGACGCGATGCTCTCTCTGATCCCGCGGATCATCGCGACGCGGTCGTCGATCAGCGCGTCGGTGACGTTCAGTTTGTCGCGGTAGTACCCGTAGATCAGCATGAACCGCACCTCGCGCGCGGTGATTTTCCGTTCGTCCATATGGTCGAGGTACAGCACGTTTCCGAGTGACTTCGACATCTTTGTGCCGTCGACGATCACGTGCTCACCGTGCAGCCAGTAGTGGCAGAACTCGCGGTCCGTGATGCCCTCGACGATCGCCCGATTGTAGTCGTGGTGGCGGTACAGGTTGTCGACGCCACCGCAGTGAATGTCGATCTCGTACCCGAGTTTCTCGACGCACATCGCGGGGTCCTGCACGTTCCACGACGGTCGTCCCTTGCCGATACGGGTTTCCCATCCGACGAGGTCGCCTTCCTTGTAGCCGTGCCACACGATGAAGTCGCCAAGGTTCCAGCGGTTTCCGTTGTACGTGTCTTGCGCGTACCGGCGCCTTTCCTTCGGCCAGTTCGACATGTCGAGCCCAAATAACTCGCCGAACCCCGGATACTTCAGCGGATCGTAAAAGATGTCGTCGCCGTGCCGGTACGCGATGCCCTTTTCCATCAGCTTCTCAATCAGCGTCACCGCCGACTCGATGCTCGTCGACGCGCGCGAGATCACATCCGGCAGCTTGATCCCGAGCCGGTCGCACTCGGCGCGAAACTGCTCGACGTTTCGGTCCGTCAGGTCTTTCACCGAGAGCCCCTCGGTCGCCGCCTCTTCGATCGCCTTGTCTTCGACGTCGGTTACGACGATCACGCGGTGAACGGTGTTGCCGCGATACTCGAGGTACCTCTCCAGGACGTCCTCGTACAGGAACGTCCGGTAGTTTCCTAGGTGCGGCCGCCGGTAGATCGACGGTCCACACGTAAAGAGCTTGACCTCGTCCGGTTTCAGCGACGTGAAAACTTCGCGTCGTCGCGTGAACGTGTTGAATAGTACCAATGGACACGATTTAGTTCGGGCTTGTGGTTGTTTTGCTTTCATGTTTCTCTTGTTTCTTTTTAACCGTTTTCCGCCCTGTATGTCCAACGGTGCATGTAAAACTCTTGCGGGCACACGTTTGTTCGGGTACGATTCTTCGGACCGATGAAGGAGTTTCCATGACCGAACTGAATATACCAACAATCGCGACCACGGTAGTCGGGAGTTACCCCGTTCCGGAGTGGTTGCGCGCGTACCCATCGCTTCCGAATCTGCGCGACGCGGTGCTGACCGTGATCAAGACGCAGGAGCTCGCGGGGATCGACGTGATCACCGATGGGGAGCTGTCGCGCTGGAGCGTGAACCATCCGGACACCAACGGGATGATCGAGACGTTCATCGCGCCGCTCGAAGGTATTCGCACCGAGCTTTCGCGTCTCGAGATCGAGGAGTTCAGGACATTGCCCGGTATGGAGTTTCGCTCGCGTCCGGCGGGTGTCGTCGAAGCGCCGATCGGTGAGGGCACGCTCGGCCTCGTCGAAGAGTGGCGATCGATCGCGGGTCTTTCCGCCAAGACGCTCAAGTTCACGGTCACGTCGCCGTACATGCTCGCGAAGACTCTCGTCGACCATCACTACCGCGACGTACGAGAACTAACCGCCGCGATCGCCGAAGTACTCGCCGCGCAGGTCGCTCGGATCGACGCTCCGGTCATCCAGGTCGACGAGGCAAACCTTCCGGGACACGCCGACGACGCCGAGTGGGCGCACGGGCCGATCAACACCGTACTCGACGCGATTTCCGGACGCCGCGCGATGCATCTGTGTTTCGGGAACTACGGCGGGCAAAGCATCCAGAAGGGGACGTGGGACCGATTGATCGAGTTTTTCAACAAACTCAAGCTCGACCACCTCGTGCTCGAGTTCGCGCGACGCGGGTACGATGAGCTCGACCGATTCCGCGCGCTTCGCGACGGCATCGCGCTCGGAGTCGGCGTAATCGACATCAAAGACAACGAGGTCGAGACACCCGACGAGGTCGCGCGCAGGATCGAAAACGCGGTCTCGATCGTTGGCGCCGAGCGCGTGCGTTGGGTTCATCCGGACTGCGGATTCTGGATGCTGCCGCGCAGCATCGCCGACCGGAAGATGGCCGCGTTGACCGCGGGGCGCGACCTGTACCTTGGAGGTCTCCAATGAGCGATAAAAACACTGAAGCGCCCGCGACCCGCGCGGACTGGGTCGCCATGGTCGAGCGGCTCGCGCGACCGGTACTGGAATCCGCGGCCGAAGGTCGGCTCGAGGCCGCCCTCGACGCCGAACACCACGCCTCGTGTCATCCGGGACGGCTCAGGGTCGTCGCGCTCGAGACGATGGGCCGGCTGCTCGCGGGAATCGGTCCGTGGTTCGACGCGACGCTTCCCGATGGTCCCGAAGCGACCCTGCGCGATGAGCTCGCGGCGCTCGCGCGATCGGCGCTCGTGATCCAGAGCGATCCCACTCACGCCGCGTATCTGCGGTTTGCAGGCGAGGAGCGCCAGACGCTCGTCGACGCGGCGTTTCTCGCCGAAGCGCTGTACCGCGGCCGGACCACGCTCTGGGAGCCGCTTGACGCCGGCACCAAACAGCGCCTGCACGCGGGCTTCATCGCGCTCAGGAACCGGAAACCCGGCTTCAACAACTGGCTGCTGTTCTCCGCGATGACCGAGGC
>REEC01000218.1 GCA_007695285.1 Spirochaetaceae bacterium
CTCTCGCGCGCCAGCTTTCCCACGCGTACGGGCCACCCGGCGCGACCGCGCGGAACTCTCCGCTCGTGGTGCCAAAAAACGTGTTCCCGGAGTACGTCTCGATCGTGGGGCCTTCGCCGATGTCGTACGCGTACTGGCCGGCCGCGTGGTCGAAGAACACGATGCGGTTATCCGTGAAACCGACGCGCTCCCACTCGGGGCCTTCGGAGATGTGAACCGCCGAGAACGCGGTCGTGTTGTCGCGGTCGAGGATGATGAGGTTGTCGCGGATAGTGACGTCGGTGACGCCGGTGATGCCGTGAGGACCCGCGGCGGTCTGGTAGTCGCAGAGTCCGATCTGGCCCGGGCCGATGTTCACCTTGCCGAGGTTGCCCTCGACGCGGTTCGCCTCGATTCTGCCGCGTAGACACGACATCGTGACGATGCCCGCGCCCATGTTCGAGTAACAGTGGTTGTACCGCACGATCACGTCGCGGCTGTTCCAGTCGATGTCGATCCCGGTCGCGTCGGCTCCGGTGTTGCCGTCGAACATGCCGGTCACTTCGTTGTACTCGATCACGACGTCGGCGCACGACCACGGCCAGAGTCCCGCGGGTCCCCACTTCGCGCCGACACCGCGGTACCATCCCGCGCGGTCGACGAGGTTCCGTCTCATCACGACGTCGTGCGCGTTGAACGCGCAGATGCCCTGAAGCCCGATGAAGCGTGCCGCGTTTCTCTCGATCACGACGTCGCGCAAAGCCTGCCACGGCCGACCCGTGAAGCCCGGGACGATCGCCTGCATCCCGGTCCCGATTCCGCGCCACCCGACGTTCTCGACCAGGTTGCGGGCAATTTGAACGCCGACCGTCGTCGGATCACTCGTGTCGCTCGACGTCTCGGCCGTGACGAGAATGCCCTCGCTGTTCTGATCCGGACCGCGGCCGTGCACGTAGTTCCCTTCGATCGTGATACCGGCTCCCGGAGCGGTAATCCGGTTGTGCGCGAGGATGCCGAAGTTCACCGACTCTTTGGGATGACGCGCAACGCCGCCCGCCGCCGCGGGATCGTCGACCCCGTCGAGCCCCGGGTACATCGTGCGCTCCGAAGCGCACTCGATCTCGAGCCCGCGCACCGTGACATACGCACAATCGACGAGCGACACGACCGGCCCGTCACCCCAGACGATCCGCGGACGGCGCATCGCCGCAAAACCGTCGTCCCAGCCCGCGCGGACCGGACGTTCGGCGGGGGCATCGCCGAGATACGCGCCGATCACGACCGGAGCATCGGCCACGCCGCGCGCGGTGACCGCGAGCCGCTCGGGCCACGTGCTCCGCGTCTCGAGCAGGATCGAGTCACCGGGCGCGAACTCAATCCGCGATACCCGCGCGAGCGTCCGCCACGCGTCGGCCGGAGACGTTCCTGAAGCAGAGTCGTTTCCGTTTTCACTGATGTAGTACGTCATCGTGTTCTCCGTATCAGAGCGGGGTCCGCCCGTCGAAGTCGTCGCGGCCGGACTCCGGCGTGAGCGGGAACATGACCGGCGCGCGGTCGCGCGTCGAGCGGTAGATCGCCGTGAAGATCTCGACGGTCTTCCGGCCTTCTTCGCCGGGCACAAGCGGCGCGCGGTCGTCGGTGATCGCGTCGAGGAAGTCCTCGATCTGGAGCCGGTGGTACCTCTTCATCGGGTCGTTTTGCTCGAAGATCTCGGTGATCTCGGCGCGCCACGTCTCGAGTTTCGACTCTTCGCCGGGCACGGTCCAGAGATCGTTGTACGGCGGCTCGGTGATGCTCGACATGCCCGCGATGAACATCGCGCCGCCGTCGGTCTGCACGCCGACCGACGCGCCGTTCTCGCCGTGCACGTGAACCTTGCCGTACAGCGCGGGGTTCTGCGAGTTACTCACGACGATGTTGCCGAGCGCTCCACTCTTGAACCGGATCACGGCCAACGCGGTGTCCTCGACCTCGATGTACGGGTGGTTGAGGTTCGACCATACGCCGTACAGCGACTCGATCTCGCCCATGTACCACTGGAGGATATCGATCTGGTGCGGCGCTTGGTTCACGAGCACGCCGCCGCCCTCGCCCTTCCACGTCCCGCGCCACGGATCACTCGCGTAGTAACCCTCGTCGCGCCAGCCGAGCATCGTGAGCACGGCGAGCACGGGTCGCCCGATCTTCCCGGCGTCGATCGCGTCCTTGACGCGCCTGACCGGCTCGTACAGACGGCGTTGGCTCACCATCCCGAGCTTCGTACCCGCCTTCCGCGCGGCCGCTATCATCCGGTCGCAGTCTTCGAGCGACGACGCCATCGGCTTCTCGACCAGCACGTGCGCCCCGGCGTCGAGAGCCGCGATCGTCGCGACCGCGTGCACCGGGTGCGGAGTCGCGATCGTCACCATCTCGACGCCGCCGGTCTTCACCATTTCCTCGGCCGAAGAAAACGCCGCAACGCGGTACTTCTCGGCAAATGCCTGTGCGCGAGCGAGATCAAGGTCGCACACCGCGGTGAAGCGTGATTTTTCCGCCCCGATCAGCCCCGCGGCGTGCAGGTCCGCGACTTTTCCACATCCGACTATCCCTGTCTTGATTTCCGGCATCGTGACTCCATCCTTTGACGCGTGATTCTTTTCATACTGTTACGAATGTTGTAAAGAGCGGCTTTTTCCGCCGGTACGTCGATCATACGCCGCTCTACAGCTGCGCTTGTTCGAAGAACGGCGTCCGCGCGGGCTTTGCGAGAAGCGTCTTGAGCTCACCGTCGAGCTTCAGCAATGAGATCGAGAACCCGGCCATCTCGAGCGACGTCGCAAACTCGCCGACGTACACCTTGAAGACCGAAATCCCCTCGCCCGCGAGGATCTCGGCGACCTTGCGGTACGCGATGTACAGTTCTTCTTTCGGCGTCGAGCCGAGCCCGTTCACCAGGACCGAAACCTCGTCACCGCGCCCGAACGGGAGATCCGGAATGATGCGACCGATCATCTCGGTCACGACCTCGTCGGCCGTGAGAAGTTTGCCGCGGCGGATTCCGGGTTCGCCGTGGATTCCCATCCCGATCTCCATCTCGTCGTCGCCGATCGTGAACGACGGCCGGCCGACCTCGGGCACGATGACCGGCGAGAGCGCGACTCCCATCGAGCGCACCGAAGCGCCGGCCTTCTCGGCGATCCGCTTCACCTCGTCGAGATCCGCTCCGTCCTCGGCCGCAGCGCCGGCGCACTTGTAGACGTAGAAGATGCCCGCGACGCCGCGACGCTTTTCTTCCTCGCCTTTCGGCGCGCTCGCGACGTCCTCGGCCGCCGCGTACGACTCGACGCGGATGTCCTCCATGTCGGCCATCTCGGCGGCCATCTCGAAATTCATCACGTCGCCGCCGTAGTTTCCAAACACGTAGAGAACGCCGCGCCCGCCGTGGATCGCCTTCGTGACTTCGAACATCCGGTCGGCGCTCGGGCTCTGGAACACGCCGCCGACCGCACAGCCGTCGAGCAAACCGGTCCCGACGTAGCCGAGGAACAACGGCAGATGCCCCGAGCCGCCGCCGGTCGCGAGAGCGACCTTGCCGCGCCGCGGCGCGTCGGCCCTCACGATGCAGCGCACGTCGTCGCCGATACACGCGAGCTGATCCGGGTGCGCCGCGAGAATACCACGCACCGTCTCGTCGACAAAATCTTCGGGTTTGTTCAGGAACTTCTTCATCGTGACCGCTCCTCGTCGTGCTGTTTCGACAAGTATAACAGGATGCGACCAAAGTGATGAGGCCCGTCGCGCGGCCCCGATCGCGGCCGGCGGCTACAGGTCCCAGTGGTCCGGGAAAAGCTCGCGCGCGCGTTCGCGGTAAACGGCGGCCTCTTCACGGCGGCGGAGCTTCTCGAGCGTCTCGGCGAGACCGATATACGCGGCGAAGCGCTGAGACGGCATGATCTCGGGCGACTCGAGCGCGCGAAGAAAGAGCGTCTGCGCCTCTTCGGGGTTGCCGCCGAACAGACGCGGCGCGTTCAGCCGTCCGAACGCGATCAGGTTGATCGCGCCCGCGTCGTGTTTGTCGTACTCGAGCGCTTTTTTCGCGAGCTGCTCGACGCGCGGCGCGAGCGAGATAATCTGTAGCGTCGAGGCGAGCAGCATCTGCTGCGCGGAGATGTCCGCGAGCGTCCGGTACGCAAATGCGCTTGGGGAGCGATCGACGAGCCTCTCGGCGTGTATGCGCGCCTCGGCGAGCGTCTCGCGCGCGTCGTCGCGCAGATCGAGTCGGTAGATCTCGATGAAACTGCGAAGCATGAGCAGGTTGGCCTGCCGCGCGAGACCGATATCGCTCGTATCGCCGTCTGTCGCCGCCACCGCGCGCGTGAGTTCCGTGTGCGTCCGGCGCGCGTGCGCCGCCGGACCAAAGACCGGCGCCTCCCACGCGAGAAACTCGTCCCTCAACCGCTGTTCCATACCGTGCACCTCACCGCCCGCGACGGCGCCGAGCATAATCGCGACAATCGCCGTTCCCCACAATCCCCGTTTCTCCAAGCGTCGTACCATGCACGAAATATACACCAACATCGCGTCAACGGCGATGCCCGAATTGCGCACGCGGGCCGGACGCGGTATCATCGCGGCATGAAGAACAAACCGAACATCATCCTGATAAACTGCGACGACTTGGGCTGGGGCGACCCCGGCTGTTACGGACACCCGCTGCACGCGACTCCGCACATCGACCGGCTCGCCGAAGAGGGCGTGAGGTTCACGGACTTCTACATGGCGTCGCCCGTGTGCTCTCCGTCGCGCGGAGCGATGATGACCGGGTGTTACCCGGCGCGGATCGGGTTCTCGGAGTTTGAGGGGAAATGGGTTCTCTTCCCGGGCCAACCGGTCGGGCTCAATCCCGAAGAGCAGACAATCGCAGGGCTTCTCAAAGAGGCCGGGTACGCGACAAAACTGATCGGCAAGTGGCACTGCGGCGATCAGAGCGAGTTCCTTCCGACCGCGCACGGCTTCGACGAGTTCTACGGCCTGCCGTACTCGAACGACATGGCGCGCCAGGCGGGCTTGGAGCACCAGTGGCCGCCGCTTCCGCTGATGAGAAACGGCGAGGTCGTCGAGCAGCAGCCCGACCAGAGGTCGATCACGTCGCGCTACGTCGAGGAGTCGGTGAGGTACCTGCGCGACCACCGCGACGGGCCGTTCTTCCTGTACTTCGCGCACATGCACGTGCATCTCCCGCACTACGTGCCCGAGCGGTTCGTCGCCGAGAGCAAAAACGGCGTGTACGGAGCGGCGGTCGCGAACATCGACTGGGCGACCGGTGTGCTGCTCGCCGAGCTCAAAGATCTTGGGATCGACGAGGACACAATCGTGATCTTCACCTCCGACAACGGCAGCCGGAACGACTTCGGCGCCTCAAACGGCCCGCTGCGCGGGACCAAAGGCACGACGTGGGAGGGCGGCCAGCGCGTGCCGTGCATCGTCCGCCGTCCCGGCACGGTTCCGGCCGGCCGGACGTGCTCCGAGATCGCGACCGCGATGGACTTCCTGCCGACGTTCGCGCAGATCGCGGGAGTCTCGCCGCGGACCGAACGCCCGATCGACGGCAAGGACATTCTGCCGCTGATGCTCGCGGAGCCCGAAGCACAATCTCCGCACGAGGCGTTCTTCTACCACCACCGGAACAGGCTCGAGGCCGTGCGCACGCGCCGCTGGAAACTGCACGTCCGCAAAGACGACTCCGAGATGCTCGAGCTCTACGATCTCATCGCCGACCCCGGCGAGACCACCGACGTCGCCGCCGCGGAGCCCGCGGTCGTCGCGGAGCTCTCGGCATTGCTCGACGGCTTCCGCACGGAGCTCGGCGATACCGCGACCGGCGCGCCCGGATCGGGCTGCCGCCCGATCGGCCGCGTCCCGGTCGGGCGTCCGCTCACCGAGTACGACCCCACGCACCCGTACTTCATGGCCGAGTACGACCTGGCGGATCGGGGATAGTCTCCCAGGCGAAGTGGTTTTTTGTTATATCCCGTATTCGCTCTTCATCTGTGCGAGATCGGACTCAAGATCCTCGGCCATCTTTTTCGTGTAGATTTTGTAGATGTCACCGGTGTTCTGGAGCGCGATTAGTTGCCGCAGGTCGTTCTTCCTGGCGTACCAGCTGATCCCGTCGGTAACGATGAGGAGCGTGGTATCGTGGCGCTTCTGTTCGATGATCGAGTGCGCATCGCCGATTACATTCGTCTGTTTGCTGCCCGTCGCGCCGAATGCTTTGACCTCGATAAGGATATGCGGCAGATCCCTGCTGGGGATCGCGAAGTCCGACTTTGCGGTACTCCGTCCATCCTTACCTGTGAAGCTCGTGCGGGCATCGTACCTGGCGTCGAAAACCCGGCGGACGATGCCCTCAACAAAGTCCTCGAGCGCGCGACCGCGATACTGACCCTTGATAGCGCTGCCCCTCCCGGCCTTCAGGCGCTCGGCGACAACGTCGATCCATGTCGTGGGTCGTCGGATCGTGTCGTTGATTGAGTCCAGGATGCCCGTCGGCAGTAACCGTTGCACGAACGCTGAAGGATCGGCGGCGAAAGTAGACTTACCGGGTCCGGTGCCGTCTGCAAATAGAGTCTTGAGCTCATAGGTCAGCTCATCCTTCGATCGATCCAGGAAAAGGCGCACGACGGTGATCGCGGCATCGAAATCTTCGCGTAACATCCGCTCAATGTCGCCCGAATCAACCGGGCGATCCTGAGGAAGTCCGTTGAGTAACTCGAGAACAGACCGGGCGAGATCGTCTTTCCAGACGGTCTCCAAAACGCTGAGCTTGCTCAATAAGCCGTCAAGATCCTGATTCACTCTCTGCACGGATCTACTTTCCTACAATCAAGTATTCTTCAACGATCGACCGTCGAACCGCTTTGTGTGTACCAAAATGATACCGATGGTCACGGCGGTGAACGACGATGTCCGACTTGAAGTTCGACATCAGCTCGACCAGTACCTCGAGATCGGGGTAGCCGTTGGACGAATAGGAAAGCACGATCGTGGAGTCTCGGAACTGGGCGAACAACCTCTCGAACGCCTCGATGGCCGTTTTCCGGTACGCGAAGGGAGTGAACCGTTTCGGGATCTTCTTCACCTTCGATTCCTCGAGCACGGCGTCTTCCTTCCAGTACGTCGAGATTCCTTCAAGGAAATGGTACCGCTTGATGTAGTCATTGTCGTCGGAACGAGGAACGTACGGAGGATCGAGATATACCAGATCCACACTGCCGACCAGATCCTGGGGAAGATCAAAAACATCGGACCGTAACGCGAGATTCTCCTTGCCGTTGTCAAACACGGCGTCGTTGTAAGCGTCAATTTGCTCGAGGAACTGATCGCGCATCGTGAGGCGCAAATCCCGCCGTCCGTCGTCGTACTTTCCGCCGTTGTTGCCGACGGTGAAGACACCTCTCGGTTGCTTCTTCACACACGCCCGGATCAAGGCCGCAGTCGCAAGGTTTCGCTTGTATGGGTCATCGAGTCGCGGGATATTGGCGCAGACGGTATCGAGGAAACGCAGATCAGCCGTATCGTAGAAAACGCCGTCGAAGGTATCATGGATGAACGACTTGGCGTACGGTCCAGCGCATATCAGCATTTCGACATCGTGCGGCGTCGCCCGGGAAGCGTGGTTTTCAATTGCCGCCTTCGCAATCTCGGTCGTGAAGTTCAGGTAGTCTGAAGCGATCACGCGCTTGCCCATTCCCTTCATCAGATAGGCGACGGCCCCGGATCCGAGGAACGGATCCATTGCGCTGTCGAACTCGATCGTCTCGAAAACCGAGGCGATCCACGGTAACAAGCGATACTTGCTACCCATGTAGCGAAGGCGGGGGTACGCCGCGGTACGGTCCACGGCTGAGCTTCCGAACAGCGTGAGTTGAGTCGGCGCGGAAATTTCGACGCCGGTCATTGCGATAGCAGACTCATCGGTAGTCGGTTGCACATCCCTATAATACATGACTATTGGAATGCTGAGAAGGTCTGCCTTCTTTTCCCCCGGTAAAACCTTGTTCCCGGCGCGGCTTCGCGATAGAATCGGGAGCGGTTGAGGTCGCCGGCGGCGACCGACAACCGGCAAACATCGTTCGAGTGAGGAGTAAAAAAAGTGAAGGGAATTATTCTGGCGGGGGGGCACGGGACGCGGCTTTTTCCGGCGACGCAGGTTGTGTGCAAGCAGCTTCTTCCGGTGTACGACAAGCCGATGGTGTACTATCCGCTTGCGAACTTGATGCTCGCGGGTATCCGGGAAGTGTTGATCATCTCGACGCCGACCGACTTGCCGCGGTTCAGGGATCTGCTCGGTGACGGGTCGCGCCTGGGGCTTTCGATCGATTACGCCGAGCAGGCGGCGCCGCGTGGGCTCGCCGAGGCGTTCATCATCGGCGAGTCGTTCATCGGGACGGACTCGGTCTGCCTTGTGCTCGGCGACAATATCTTCTACGGGCACGCGCTGCCGGAGATGTTGCGTTCGGCCGCGTCGATACAGGCGGGCGCGCGCGTGTTTGGGTACTACGTCCGCGACCCCGAACGGTACGGCGTCGTCGAGTTTGACCCGGATGGAAAGGTGCTCTCGATCGAGGAGAAACCGAAACAACCGAAATCGAACTACGCGGTCGTCGGGATCTACTTCTACGACAACTCGGTCGTCGAGATCGCAAAAGCTCTCACGCCGTCCGCGCGCGGAGAGCTCGAGATTACCGACGTGAACAGGAAGTATCTGGATGCGGGGAGTTTGAGCGTCGAGCTGATGGGACGCGGTTTCGCGTGGCTCGACACCGGGACGCACGAGTCGCTCGTCGACGCGACGCTGTTCGTCAAGACGATCGAGGACCGGCAGGGGCTGAAGATCTCGTGCCCGGAAGAGATCGCGTACAAGATGGGCTACATCGATGCCGCGGGGTTGCGCGCCGCCGCGGAGCCGCTGCGCGCTTCGGGGTACGGAGAGTACCTGATGGGGTTGATCGATAACGAGTGATGCCGGGCCGGAGGCCGGCCGGGCCGCGTCAGCGCGCCGGGGCGCAGACCGCGACGAGCGCGGCGACGACGTCTGCGTCGAACTCGGTTCCGGCTTTCTCCTGGATCAGAGCGAGCGCCGCGGTTTCGTCGAGCGCGGCGCGGTGCGGACGGTCGCTCGTGAGCGCGTCGAAGACGTCGGCGACCGCGATGATCCGCGCCACAAGCGGGATGTCGGTCGCCGAGACGTTGCCGGGGTAGCCGCTACCGTCGAACCTTTCGTGGTGATACAGAACCGCGGGGATCGCGCGCCGGAGGAACGGCGTTTTTTCGATCATGCGCATGCCTTCGTCGGGATGACGTTTCACTTCGGCGAGCTCACCGGCGATGAGGCTGTCGGTCTTGCGCAGGATCGACTCGCTCACTCCGATCATACCGACGTCGTGCAGCAGGCCGCCAAGCTCGAGATCGCGCAGATCCTGTTCGGGCAGAGACATTTTCTTCCCGATAGCGACGGCAAGCTTCGCGACGCGGTCGGAGTGCCCGACGATGTACCGGTCGCGCTGCTCGATCGCGCGCACCAGCGTCTTCACCGTGTCGAGATACGCCTCGCCGAGCTCGCGGTTTTTCCGCGTCAGCTCCCAGACCAAAAGCGCGCCGGTCTCGCGCAGGCGCGCGCTCAGCTCCTTCATGATCGCGTACGCAATCTGAGGTGCCGCGCCGAGAAGCCGCTCAAAATCCTTGTACGACACGACCATCACGGTCGTCGGCTCGACCGCGCGTGCGTTCGCCGACCGCGGGCCCTCGTCGAGAATCGCCATCTCACCGAAAAACTCGCCGTTGCTGTACACGCCGAGCATGACTTCCTCGCCGTCCTCGAACGTCTTTGAGATCTGAATCTTGCCGCGGTGGATGATGAAAAACTCCTCCGCCGTGCTGTTCTCCTGGATAATGACCTCGCCGGCCTCGTACGAACACTCGGTCATGATCGCGGCGATCTGGCGTAGCTCGCTCTCGGAGTTGGCGAGGAAGAACGGGATTTGCTTCAGTTTGTTGAGTATCGCTTTGTCCGACGTACGTTTTACCTCGTTTTTTTAAGCATACTCGTCAGGGTGTCATTGCGCAAGCGGCGTTTACCTGCAAAACGAACGCATTCAGCCGATCGATAAGCCTCGCTCGATGCAAGAGCCGTCCCACCGAGCAAGCAAGCGTTATTCGTTATTCGTTATTCGCATTTGCCCGGCAGGGAACTCCATTCTGGGTGCGGAAATTCATCTCGGGTTGACGCTCTTTCTTTAAACCTGATAGTTTAAGTCAGGTTAGGTGTGCTGAACACCTGCATTCGGCCTTCGCTCGATCGGAACGGGATACGAGTGATCTGTTAAGGAGCAATAAATTGAGAATTTCTGTACCTTTGAGAAAAGAATTCCTGTCGATCATCGCGATTGTCGGTGTATTCGGGTTGCTGGCCGGTTGTTCCAACCTATTTGGTCCGGATGATTCGGTGTCCCCAACGGATGAATCGGTTCCCTCACCTGATGACTCGGACTCTTCCTCATCAGTGAGCATTGGCGATGTTGGCCCTGCCGGAGGTTGGATCTTTTTCATAGATGAAGCCGGGGAGCACGAGGGTTGGACCTATCTCGAGGCGGCTCCTGAAGAGGCGGAGGGCACGGAAATCCCGTGGGGTGGACGTGGTACAGAAGTCGGAGTAGAAGGACAAGGCATCGGAATCGGCACGGGAGCGGCCAACACGGCAGCGATTGTGGCGGCGCTCGACCTTGCCGGTGTAAGCGATGAGTACGCCGCGCGATTCGCAGATGAGCTGGAGGTGACTAACGACGGTGATACGTTCAGCGACTGGTTCCTGCCTTCACGGGATGAGCTAGACCTGATGCATAAGAACTTGAGTGAAAATGGTATTGGAGGTTTCTTTTCAGACGACAACTATCCAGACTACGTCTACTGGAGTTCGACCGAAATTGAGACTTTTGATGACGTTGACCCAGAAGAGCAGGCGTTTTCCACGGCATTCGGCGGGATTTTCAGCGGCGGAAATGCGGCATCCTTGAAGGATACCGAGTATAGGGTCCGAGCCGTCCGGGCCTATTAGGTAATCGGCTATTTAACGATTATTCTCCTGGGGTGCAGCGGCTAAAGCCCGGCCCCGCTTTCGCGGCACGCCTTGTTTTCATGCAAGTGTACCGTTTTTTCCGATTTTACGGTATATTCACTCAAGAATGCCGAACCTCATGTTTATCGACGGCGATGAAGGATTGTGCCTCGACGTCTGCGGCTACTTCCGAAGCGCCGGTATGCAAATTCAATACTCGTGTGACGTCGCCTCCGCGTGCGACGTGATCGCGAAGGATCGTTTCGACCTGGTGATCACCGACGTGACGATCCCCGGCGGCACGGTCAGAAACATCATCGACGCGGTCCAGAGAGTTGAGCCGCCGCCGGCGATTCTCGTGGTATCGGAAGTGGGGACCGTCGATGAGGCGGTCCGCGCGGTGAAGCGCGGCGCGTTCGGTATCGTGCAGAAGCCGTTCAACATCCCGGAGTTGATGTTCGAGACCAAACGCGCGCTCGACCGACGCACGAGCGAAATTCGGGAGCTCGGGCCGCCGCCGTTCGAGAACGTGTATCAACCGACGAGTTTCATCGGTGAGTGCCCGCAGATCAAGCGCGTATTCGAGATCGTCTCGCGCGTCGCAAAGACGCGATCGAGCGTGATCATCACCGGAGAGACCGGGACCGGGAAGGAACTCATCGCGGGATCGATCCACTACAACAGCGACCGTTCCGAGGGGCCTTTTGTGCGCGTGAACTGCGCCGCTCTGCCGGAGACGCTGCTCGAGAGCGAGCTGTTCGGGTACGAGCGAGGCGCGTTCACCGGAGCCGAACGGACGCGCGTCGGTCGGTTCGAGCAGGCCGACGGCGGCACGATTTTTCTCGACGAAGTGGCCGACATGAGTCTGTACACGCAGGCGAAAGTGTTGCGCGTTCTGCAGGAGCGCGAGTTTGAGCGCGTCGGTGGTAACGATACCGTTCGTACCGACGTCAGGATAATCTCGGCGACGAACAAGGATCTGCTCGACCTGATGGAAGACGAGTTGTTCCGCGAGGACCTGTACTACCGGCTGAACGTCGTGAACATCCACCTGCCGCCTCTGCGCGAGCGCGGAAACGATATCCGGCTGCTCGTCGAGTTCTTCATCCGCAAGTACTCGGTCGCGGTCCACCGGAGGATCCGGAGCATGCATCGAGACGCGGTCGAGATGCTGATGAAATACCACTGGCCCGGAAACATCCGTGAGCTCGAGAACACGATCGAGCGCGCGGTCATTATGACCGAAGGCGACATGATCACGCCGAACGAGCTCGAGCTGATCTTCGCGAAGCGCCCGACGCCCGAGACAAGCGACGTCACGCTCACTCCTTCGGGCGTGAGGCTCGAGGAGGTAGAGAAAAAACTCGTTCTCGAGGCGCTCGAGATGACAAACTGGGTCCAGAAGGACGCCGCGGCGCTGTTGAACGTCTCAGGACGCGTGCTCAACTACAAGATCAAAAGATTCGGCATCACGCACTCGACCTGGAGACAGAACCGCTGATGGAAAGATCAACGCACGCGGCGAGAGCTCACCCGGCGGTCCGCGCGATCCCGTTCGCGCTCGCGCTCTGGACCGCGATGATGATCGCTCTGACGATTCCGGCGCAGGCGGATCTGCGCGCGGGCCTCTCGACCGGCACGATGAAGCTGGGCCACACCGCGATGTTTTTCGGCTGGACGGTCCTTGTCGGACTGTACACGATGGTGTACCGCAGGAACTGGTCTCTGCGTTTACCGCGGCTTTTCCTGGCCACCGTCGTGTTCGGCGCGGCGATCGAAATCCTTCAAACGGCGCTCCCGTTCGGCCGGACCGGATCGGTGAT
The DNA here is from genome assembly GCA_007695285.1 of Spirochaetaceae bacterium. Classification (GTDB taxonomy): domain Bacteria; phylum Spirochaetota; class Spirochaetia; order DSM-27196; family PXBQ01; genus PXBQ01. The sequence goes on from REEC01000218.1 coordinate 12,898, forward strand.
CGACATTCTCTGGAACTCGGCGGGCGCAGCGCCCGCGTGTGTCGTGCTGTGGCTCATCCGGACGCATTTGAAGAAGAGGCACGACCGGGTCCGTCACGGGCCGGTCCAGACGACGTACCATCCCGAACCGGGCTCCGCGTCGTCGGACATCGAGCTGTGAAGCGCCGACTCGGTCCCGCCTGAGACCGAACTCACCGCGAGCTCGTACGTCCCGTACGCCAGCATGGCATCCGTGATCGTAAAACTCGGCTCCGGTTGCGCCGGCGCGTCGACGAGAGCGTGCCACGTGTACGAGCCGTGCTCGCGGTAGTGGAGCCGGTAGTACTCGGGGCTCCCCGTGAACGGCGGGTTCCACGCGATCGTGAACTCCGACGCCGAGACGGGAACCGCGAGGCCGGCTTTGTTGATCTCGGAGAACTCGTACGAAACGACCGCCGTGACCCCCGCGAGGATCCGAACGGTATCGGCACGCCCCATCACGGGCTGACCCGAGTCGAGCAGAACGACCGAGTACGTGTACACGCCGGCCGGGATATCGGAGACGAGCCGAGTCGCAGAGCCCGGCGATTGGATCGGGATCGCGTACGCCGCCGACTCTCCGTCGGCCGAGACCAGTTGCAGCTCCGCGTACGGAGTGACCGTGTGCGCGGGGTTCCAACCGAGATCGAGCTGAAGCGAACCGGCTCCCTCGACGACGTCGAGCTCCATCGTGAGCGAGAGTTCCGAGTCGGGTTCGACCGTGACGGTCGACTCGCCGGTCAGAACCGCGACGCCGTCGCTGTTGAACACCGTGACCTGTACGACCCAGACACCCGCCACGAGCGCCGGGACCGTCACCGAACCGTCGGCCGACGTGATCGAGAACGTCTTGCCGTCGGGGCCGGTCCCGGTGAAGAGGTACGAGTCGGGCAAGAACGACGCGGGATTTACTCCCGCGCGTTCTGACTCGATTACTCCGACGTTGATCGACAGCTCGCCCGTGCGCCGTAGCTCGCCGAGTACCATAAAACACCCGGACAGCCACAGCGCCGCGTACGCGATCAGAAGCATCGTACCAAGACACCTCCCTGTCCGCCCGCGGGCGGACAGGTTCTTTCGCTTTGAACTCATAACGGCATCACTCGACCCGGAAGCCGTGCGAAGCCGAGCCGGAGCGCACACCGTCGGCGGTAAATACGATCACGTCAAGGCGGTACGTCCCCGGACGGAGGTCGCTGCCGACAACGACCGACTCACCGTCACCGATGCCCGCGCCGTTCAGGTACCACGCGTAGAAGACCTCGGCTGATCCGGCGTTCTCGACGGTAGCGAGTGCGGTCATGGTGTCGCCGTACGGAAGCACGTCTGCCGCACCGCTGATCACGGCGGTAAGCGGTTCGGCCATGTCGAGAACGACGATGATCTCGATGTCGCCGGTCGGGTGATTGAGGTCGGCAAAATCGAATACACCCGAGGTCTCCGCGCCGTGCACGACCCGCACTGTCTCGACCGCTCCGGCGACGACCGTCTCGCCGTCGCGAAGCTGAAGAACCATCGAATAGTACCCGGCCGCGATCTCGGCGGCGTGGTACGTTGCCGACGCGTCGCCGGAAGCCGTGAATTCGAGCTGTTGCGCGTCACCTCCGAACGGCGTAAGAGCCGCGACGACGTTCCCGTCGGCAATCTCGCCGGCCGGCCACGTGACCGAGAGCGAAAGCGAACCGGTCCCGACCAAAGGCCGCAACGCGACGCCGATGCTCGCGGTCTCACCGCGCCTAATCAGAACGGTCGACCGACCGTACCCGATCTCGATCATGTCGGCGTTGAACGCCGAGACGTCGAGAGTCCACTCCCCGACGCGCAAGTTTTCGATCTCAACCGTCTCTCCGGACGTCGTCGCCTCAAACTCCGCCGCGTCCGGACCGACTCCGGTAATCCTGTACTCCGCAACGTCCATCGCCGTCTCGGGCAACAGCATCTGCGGCGACAAACTGGTCATTCCGTCGAGTGAGACGACGACCGACCCACTCGCCGATGAGTCCCACCCGAAAGGCGCGTCGCACGCACCAAGAAAAACCGCCGCGACGAGCACGACGACAACAGAAAAGAATCTAACGGGGACAGTAAGACGACTTTTGTAAATGAAGGTGTTCCTTTGCATCACTGTCTCCTTGTGTGTGATGCAAATGGATTAGCAATTCTTGTGCCAACGAAGGCTAAGGAAATTCGAAGTTTTAAATCTAATCAGGAAAAAGAGTTACGATATCGTTGCGTCGGGTTTTTTATCGGACGGTACCGGAAACCGAGCGCAAAGAGTGTAACTCGAATTACAGACTCGATCCCGTCTCGGCGCGAGGCGAAGTGATCGAGGTAGATTCGATTAAGAGAGGATAGAGGAAAGCGGTGGGGAAAGAAAGCGGTGGGGAAGGAAAGCGGTGGGGAAAGAAAGCGGTGGGCGGCGGAGGTGACGGGAGATTACAGACGGGTGAGGAGCGCGAGCAATCGCGAGCGGAAGCGAGGGAGCGTCGAGTCGAAGTAGCGGCGCGCGTTGACGCGGAGGCGGTACAGTTCTCCGGGGTCGAGCGCGAGCGCGCGGATGACCGCGGCTTCGACGTCGTCATCGCGGATCAAGTAGCGGATACCGAGTTTATCGGGGCGCGGAGGGCCGGTCGCGACGAGCACTCCGCGGTCGGGTTTGACGAGCTCGTTCATCGGCGCGCCGTCGGTCGTGAGGACGAGCGCGGCGCAGCTCATCGCCTCGACGAGCGAGTGCCCGTAGCCCTCGCTCTCCGACGGACAGATGTGCACCGCGTGTCTGCGCGCGTGCTCGATCATCTCCGGCTCGCTCAGGCGGCGCGCGATGTACCGCACGTTGGCCGCGTCCGCCCCGAGCGGGGCGTTTTTGTGCTGGAGGACCGTGAGCATCGGCCAGTCGGGGTGTTTGGCCCACGCGGCGAGAACCGCCTGCGTTCCTTTCTGAAGCCCCGCGCTCGCGTGGTGAAGCCAGAGCGCGGTCTCGGTCGGTTTGATACGCGAAAGAGCGTCCGGGTCGCGGTCGAGGCTTGTGAAGCCGATGAACTCGACGCGCCGAGAGTACCGCGTGAGCAGATCAACCGCGTGAAGAGTCTTGCACGCGACCGCGTCGACGACGCGCAGGTGCCACGCCCAGTCGGGATTGAACCACTCGGGATTCGGGATCACGATACTGCGGCGGCTCGCCGGCGCGTACGTGTGAAACACCCTCTGGAGAAAAACCGTGAGGTCGACGACGTCGCGTGAGAACGGCCTCAAAGCTGCGCAGAGCCACCGGTACAGGGCGGCTCCGGCGGCGTCACCGAACAGACGGAACGCGCGCCCGGCGGCGCGCAGCACAAAACTCCCGCCGCAGCCGATCGGCACAGCGCGGCGTTCGACGCGCAAGCCCGCGCTCTCGAGCACCGAAGCGACGATTCGCGCGTCGTTCTCAAGACCGATCCCGGTGTCCGGGTACACGATTCTGACCGTTTGGATTTTTCGAGTCGCTTTACGTCGCATGCGAAAAACCCCGTGTGTCTGGCGAGAGCCGAGCGAGTGAGCGCCGCCGGCGCGCGCCGACGATACGCGGCGAGAGAAACGCGGCGACCGCGGAGAGCTTCTCGACGCGTCCCGCCGAGCGCGAGAGAATCTCCCGCGCGTACCGCCGCGCGAGCGGGCTATCTCCGTCGATCGCGGCGTACTCCATCACGCGACGCAGGTAGTACGAAAAAAGCCGATCATACCGCGACGCAAGGTCGGGATGTCGGCTTTTTACGTCGCGTTCGACGCGCGACAGGATATCGGTCGTGTACGAGGCAATTTCCCGGAGGTACTGCGGGTCCGCGAGGTTTGTGAGTTGATAGTGGTCGACGTCGGCAGACCGCTCGGCGACGAGCTCCGGCACGACGTGGAACGCGCCGTGCCGCGCGAGGCGGAACAAAAAATCGGTGTCTTCGGCGACGCGGAAGCGCGGATCAAAACCACCGGCCGCGTCGAATGCGTCGCGGCGCACGATCCAGGTCGAGAGCCAGATCGCGTGGCCGCCTTCGCGCAGAAGCTCGGCGAGCGGTGCGTCGATACGGCACGGCCGACCGGTGAGCCCGAGCCGCGAGAACTCATCGTCCGCGGCGCCGCGGCGGCGCCAGTTTCCCGCGCAGACGACGACCGCGCGCTCACCCGCGCCGGAATCGTCCGCAAAGACCGGAAGCTGCGTCTCGAGCTTATGCGGCAGCCACTCATCGTCGCTGTCGAGAAACGCGACGAGCGGCGCCGAGGATGCCGCGACGCCGGCGTTGCGCGCGGCGGCCACCCCGTGGCGTTCGGTTCGGAGCACGAAGATCGAGCTTCCGAACTCCCCGGCGAGCGCATCGGAGGTTCCGTCTTCCGAGCCGTCGTCGACGACGATGATCTCGCTCGGCGCGACGGATTGCGCAAGGACGCTCCGGACCGCGCGCGCGACCGCGGCTTTCCGGTTGTACGTAGGGATCACGACCGAGACGTTCATGCGGTGCTTTCGCTCAAAATTCGATCAAGACGCCCGCGGTGACGCCGAAGTCCGTGTCCGATCCTTTGTCGCGTAGAGCGCTTGAGACCGGCACGTCGAGGAAGAATCGTCCGATCCCGCCGGAAACCCCGCCGGTGAAGTACGGCGATACGTCGCGTACGCCGTTCGAGGCGTAGTACTCGATGCCGCCGCCGACAAACAACGAGAAAAATGCCGAACTATCCGCGGATAGACGGTACCTCTGGTTCACGACGATCGGTACTCGCACCATCACCGCCCCGTCGTTGAAACCGACGCTCGGTTTGATTCCCAACGATACGGTTCCCGGGAGAAAGTAAAACCCCTGAAGACTCAAAAAAACCTGATCTACGCCAAAAGGTGCCACGTCGACGGTCACGCCGACGGTCACACCGGCGCCGGACGGTTCAGACGCGAGGCAGAAGGTCGCGGAGACGGACAGAACAAGAAGAAAAAGGACGATTTTTCTGCGCGGCATGAGTCCCCTTTTTAACCGTCGGTCTCGCCGAGCGCTCGGCGCGCGTGATCTTTTTTTTTTGAAGATAGCCAATTACTGCTGAAATCTCGTTTATTATGGTCTATACTGCCGTCAGAAAAAAAGTTGCACTGAAGGAAAAAAAGTGGTTCACGGAGAGACAGAAGACAATTTGATCGTCGCGTTGGCGGCGGGCGATACAGAGCGCGCGCTGCATTTACTGGAAACCTGTCCGATAGACCTCACGATATTGCTGGAGACCGCCGGCCGGCACATGATCTCGACGATCGTTTTACAGCGCTTAGCGGCGCTCTCTCTGCCGGAGGACCTCAAGAGCGAGGTCGCGGCGGCTGCGCGGCACGCGGTTGTCTCGGCGTTGGCGTCGAGCGCCGCTATACGGAAGGAGTTGCACCGGCTTGCCGAGTTACTCGAGCCCGCGGGAATCGAGTTCATGCTGATCAAAGGGTTCGCGATCGACAAAAATCCGCTCAGGCGGATGAACGATATCGACATCCTGATCAGGCGGAGCGAGCTGGACAGTG
>REEC01000158.1 GCA_007695285.1 Spirochaetaceae bacterium
CTTAACGGACAAAAGGTACTCCGGGGATAACAGGCTGATCCTGCCCAAGAGTTCACATCGACGGCAGGGTTTGGCACCTCGATGTCGGCTCATCGCATCCTGGGGCTGGAGCAGGTCCCAAGGGTTTGGCTGTTCGCCAATTAAAGCGGTACGTGAGCTGGGTTCAGAACGTCGCGAGACAGTTCGGTCCCTATCTGCCACAGGCGTTGGATGGTTGAGAAGATCTGCCCTCAGTACGAGAGGACCGGGGTGGACGAACCTCTAGTGTACCAGTTATCGTGCCAACGGTAACCGCTGGGTAGCTATGTTCGGACGGGATAACCGCTGAAGGCATCTAAGTGGGAAGCCCCCTTCAAGATGAGCCATCCCTTCTCCTATAAGGAGACTAAAGGAACCAGAGAGATGATCTGGTTGATAGGCCGGAGGTGTACGCATGGTAACATGTTCAGCCGACCGGTACTAATTTTCCGTGAGGCTTGACCAGTATTTTTTGTTCCTGGTTGCTCTCTTTTCTTACCCTCGGTGGTCTTAACTGACCGCCGAAACAGGCGGGGCGAAAGACCCCCACCTCGCTCTATCGGACCCTCATTCCCTTCACACGGTGTTTGCCGGAGGACTGCTGCGGCACAAGCGCTTTTTGTGCGCTCACGCGGCAGGCCGACACGGCGGACCCACACGCACACCGGCTTGCGCCCACGGCCGCCGGTGTGAGCCCTGTATACATGTAATTGTTAGCCTGGTGACCACAGCGGAGGGGTCCCACCCGTTCCCATTTCGAACACGGAAGTTAAGCCCTCCTGCGCCAATGGTACTGCCGTCCGCGGTGGGAGAGTAGGTCGTTGCCAGGCTTTTTAAATTCTACACCCCAAAGCGTTACAAGTTTCTCTCACCTCTGCCGCACCCCTATAGCGCTGCCCCCTGGCAACGACCCCTGGGCTGTCCGCAGTCGAACGAGACGTTCGACCGCTTGGGCGCCGCGAAGCGGAGCCTCGTTCACGATACCGAGTCATCGCGTCGATCCGTTTTCGTTGTGTAATCGCATTTCTTCATCTTGCCAAAGGACCGACCGTGTTCTATTCTACGCCGAGAAACCTGCCGCGTGATTAGGAGACATAATGGCTGATCGGGACGATAGTTTTCAGCTCGTCACTTTCCAACTGGGCCTCGAGACGTACGGGATCGATATCATGGAGGTGGAAGGCATCGTGAAAATCGAGAACGTGCGCGCGATCCCGAACGCGCCCGCGTACGTGGAGGGTATTTTTAACCTGCGGGGCGAGATAATCCCCGTGATCAACCTTCATAAAAGGTTTCACTTGAAGTCCGCCGAGTTGACCGAGGAAGACAGGCTTCTGAGCGGCTTCGTGATAATTAACCTGAATGAGATGCACCTCGCGATAATTATAGACAAAGTGTCGCGCGTAATCACCGTATCTCCCGACGAGATTCAACCGCCTCCGCAGATGATCTCGGGCATCGGTTCCGAGTACATCGAAGGTGTCGTTCAAAAAGACGAAGGGTACTTGATCATCCTTGACATTGAGCGTCTTTTTGACTTGAAGGAACTCGCGCAACTCGAAAGGTATCGGGCGTAGAAACGATGCCGATTACCGTTTTCAAGCCGTCGATCCGACGGCGGGACATGGACGCCGTTTTGAGTTGTCTCGTGTCCGACCAACTCGGCCCCGGTGCAACGCTCCAGTCTTTTGTCGGTGACGTCGCCAAGTATCTCGGGCTGTCCGGCGGTGGCGCTGTGCGCGAGTACCGCCGAGCAATCTCGATTGTGTTGCGCGCGCTCGGTGTCGGTCATGGCGCGCGTGTTGCTGTTTCCGTCCTTGCACCCTCGGTGTATCGGGACGCTCTCGTGGCCGCCGAGTGTGAGGTTGTACTGTGCGACGTCGAACGCGACATCCCGGTTATCGACCCGGCTCGGATCGAGGCCGCGACGACGGGGGGAATAGACGCACTCGTCGTTCACACGACTCTCGGCTTTGTTCCCAACTTGGCCGCGATCGCGGAGATGGGAATCCCGTTTGTCGAAGATGTGAGCCACGGACTCGGCAGCCACACGGGGGAGAAGCTGTGCGGGACGCATGGCTCGTACACAGTGGTAGGATGTGAGCCGTCCGACGTGATTACGACGGGCGGCGGCGCTGTAATCCTCGGGGCCGGCAGGAAGGAACGCGCTACGATAAGGTCGGTTCTTGACGGTTACACCGAAGACGTCATAATGCCCGATATGAACGCCGCGCTTGGCGTTACGCAGATCAAGGAGATCGAGAAGTTCATCGCGCGGCGCAAAGAGATCGCGGGCGTGTTCTCCCGCGCGGTCATGGCATCCCGGCATCGTGTACCGGTTCAGCACGGCGAAGCTGAAAACGTGTTTTATGCGTTCCCCGTCCTTGTGGAGTCCGCGGTGCCGGAGGCGCAGCTGTACGCGCGAAAAAAAGACGTCACGACCGTTCCGGCGTTTGCCGGATCCATATACGCGCGTATGCTCGAAGATGCCGACGCTCCCTCCGACGCGGGTTTGCAGACGGACGGTGAAACGGCGGTGGTCGCTGCTCCGCTTGATCCGGCGGCGTTTCCGAACGCGCGGCGTTTTTTTATGAGGTGCATCCTCTTCCCGTTGTACCCTTCCTTAGGACGAAACGACGTAGAGACCATCCAACGCGTTCTCGGTACGTTGCCGTAGTCTCTGAACTGAAGCTTTACACCGCTCACCGGTGTCGGTATATTGGACGGAACCAGATATGAAACGCGATATCCGCCGAGTTCTCGTGATCGCCAATTACCAAAAGCCGACCGCTCCTGCCGTTGCTGAAGAGATAACCGCGTACCTTGAGTCGATCGCGATAGAGTGTGTCGTGTTCGGTTTTTGCGGCAAACCCGAGAGACCACCGGTCAACAACTTTGATCTGGCGATATCTCTCGGCGGTGATGGGACGGTGTTGTACGCTTCGCGCATTCTCTCGTCGCACTCGATTCCCATTCTGCCTGTGAATCTTGGAGATTTTGGATTCATCACAGAGGTAACGCGTGAGGAGTGGCGTGAGGCGTTCGACCGGTACCACAATCGCGAGATCGACGCGGGTGAGAGATTGCTCCTGCACGCAACGGTGTACCGGGCCGAGGAGGCTGTCGGCCGCTTTGTCGGGTTGAACGACGTAGTCATCTCGGCAACCGGGATATCGAAGATTATCCGGCTCGATGCAAGCCTCGGGAACACGACACTCGGACGGTACAGGGCCGACGGTATTATCGTCGCGAGCCCAACCGGTTCAACCGCGTATTCGGCCGCTGCCGGTGGGCCGATACTTCATCCGGAACTCGAGGCGATGATCATTAACCCGATCTGCCCGTTTACGCTGTCTCACCGACCGATCGTCGTTCCCGCCGACGACGTGATCGAGATCAAACTCGAACCCGATCAACGTACCGACGTCATTATCACGGTCGACGGTCAAACTTCGATTCCGCTGATGCCCGGAGATCGGGTCGAGATCCGACGGAATCCGGAGAAAGCGCACATTGTTCGATCCGACAAACGTACGTTTTACGAGGTCTTGCGCTCAAAGTTGAATTGGTCCGGAGGTCCGGATGCTTGACGAGTTGACGGTCCAAAATTTCGCGTTGATCGAGCGATTGACGATCTCGTTTTCGGCCGGATTGAACGTTCTGTCCGGCGAGACCGGTGCCGGAAAGTCGATCCTTGCCGGTGCTCTCTCGTTGCTGCACGGCGCTCGAGCCGACACCTCGTCGATCCGAACCGGAACCGACGAATGTGTCGTAAGCGCGACGTTTGTAGTCGACGGAAACCCGGACGCCGACGGTTGGTTGTCTTCCCGGGACATCACGGCCGACGACGGAGCGGTAATCATTCGCCGGACGGTGAAAAGAACCGGGCGGGGTTCTATCTACATCCAGTCCGTACCGGTTACGCGTGCGGACCTCGCTGCCTTCTCGTCGGTACTGTTCGATCTGCACGGGCAGCACGAGCATCAGTCGCTCCTTTCCGAAGACAATCACCGCATTCTTCTCGATCGATTTGCCGGTCTCGAAGACGAAACGCGAGCGCTCACGGAAGTCTTTACTCGGATGTCCGGCTTGAAACGTAAGTTCGAGAAAATGGTCGCGAGCGAGAAAGAGCGCCTTCGTGAGATAGACATAATGAGTTTCGCGGTGAAGGAAATTGAGGATGCCGGGCTGAAGCCCGGCGAAGAGGAAGACCTGATCAACGAGCGGAACATTCTCTCACAGCACGAGAAGCTATTCGGCCTGCTCGACACTGTGTACGAGGCGACAGCGGAGAATCGTGGTGGTGCACTCGCGAAACTACGCGAGGCGCGTCACGCGATGGACGGTATCGTGACGGTCGACGCGCGCGTCTCAGGAGCCGCAAAACGGCTCGACGATGTTTTTTTCGAGCTCGAAGACGTCGCTGAGATCATCCGAGATCACCGCATGGCGATGCAGTTCGACCCGGACCGGCTCGAAGAGTGCGAGAACAGGCTGAGTTTTATCCATCGACTCGAAAAGAAGTACGGAGCGACGATCGAAGACGTTCTCGCGTACGCGGCCGATGCGTCCGAACAACTCGCGTCGCTCGAGACGTGGGAAGATGATCGGGACAAGCTTGAAGCCGAGATTCGGGACCTTGAGGCGGATGTACTCCGCCGTGCGTCGGTTCTCACGACGGGCAGAAAAAAAGCCGCTGTGAAACTCCAGAGCGCGATCGAAACGATCCTACGGACCCTCGGCATGCCGCGGACGACGTTTCAAATCGCCGTCGAACCTCGGGTCTCGCCTGCCGGCAAACCGAGCTGCGGAGCGTACGGAGCCGACGTCATCGCGTTCCGAATCAGCCCGAATGTCGGCGAACCTTTGAAGCCGTTGTCCGAGATCGCGTCGGGTGGCGAGATGTCGCGCGTGATGCTCGCCGTCAAGACCGTTCTCGCTCAATCCGATCACATCATGACGCTCGTGTTCGACGAGATCGACGCGGGAATCGGCGGGGAGGTCGCGGTCGCGGTCGGTGAGCACCTCCAGACGCTCGGCCGGTCGAAGCAGGTTCTCTGTATCACGCATCTTGCATCGATCGCCGCGAGGGCCGATAATCACATCATGGTCGAAAAAGCGGTCCGTGACGATCGAACGATGACCGATGTGCGTCAGGTCGTCGATGAGTCTCGTGTGGAAGAGATCGCACGAATGTTGTCCGGCGACCGATCCGGAATTACGCCTCGGAAACACGCCGAGGAACTTCTCGCCAAGTACGGCGTGGTGCGAAAGGGATAGCCGGCGGTGGCAAAGATAAGCAACGAGGCGAAACAGCGGTACAACGAAAACGTCAAGGAATACAAGAGCCGGACGGAAGAGTTCCTCGAGCGCGAAAAAAATGTGCTGAAGGCGATATCCGCCGAGAACCCGACCGACGCTGCGTTTAAGAGACTCACGCTTGCCAACGAGAGGATGAATCTCGCGTCCTACTACCTTTTGTTGAACCGTATCTCGGTGTCGCTCCTTGGTATCAAGAACGAAGCGTTCCTGAACGATGCGCGAAAGAGCTGTTATCAGAGTGTCATCTACCTCGAAGACGTCGTCACGGACGTCGTCGATGCTCCGTTCTCCGATTACAGTGAGAATCTCGAGGTTATCGATTCGTTTCCGGACGAAAAACGATTCCTTCTCGCGAAAAAACTTGGTTTCACGATCGAGTCGGTTGAGGACGATTTCGGGGAAAACTCGAAATGGAAGTGGTCGTTTGTCGAGCTCGAGGGCCGTTTTATCGCGGTCGCGAAGAATCTCGTGAATCTCAAGACATTGATCGCAGGGCTGGACCCGCGAGTCGAAGGGTACGAGTCTCGGCATCGGTACGTGAAGTTGATCAAGGAAGGGCTACAAAAAGCCGCCGATCGTTACCGTCAGAAGTACGAGTTGTCGACGCTGCGGATCGACGATTTCAAGCTGGCAATCGAGTACCTCGGCGCTCTTCGGCGGCTCCACACGATTCTCGGCGAGAACGATAGCGCCGAGGTCGTCAAGAAAAAGACCGACGTATGGAAGGCAAAAATGCAGACCGACGAGAAAAGAACCGCGGAGGGTGCGTGAGGTGAAGCGCCCGCGAGCCGCGCCGATTCTTGTCGTCATCGTATGCGCCGTGTTGTACGTCCTCTCTTTTCCGACGACCGTCGGTTCGGAGTTGAGCGTCCTCAAACACTGGAGCACTCCTGTCGACGCTCGATTGACACCCGAGTACGAAGGTGAGACTTTCCCGATAAAAATCGACGATTACGCGACGTATTTCGCCGTTGACGGCCGGATTTTCCGTCGGCAAACGGTCGAGACCGGTATCGCGCTCGACGAGGATTTGTTTGTCCGGTTTCCGGCTCCGGGTGAACCCGTCACGGTATCCACACGATCCGGCGATGAGATTTGGGTCGAAGATGTTACCGGGTTCCCGTTCTTTCGCTCGGGGCGGCTTTTCTTCATCGGGCCAAACAATGCGTCGATCACCGAGTGGAGCGACCGGGTCCTCTGGAGTCGTGAGTTCGGTTCGCTCGTCACGACGGTCGATGCGGGAGACGAGATAGTCGCGGTGGGGCTGCTGAACGGACAGGTCGAAGTAATCATGAACGACGGCCGGCACCAGCACACATTCTCTGCTGGGGGGAGCCGACTTCCGCTCGTTACCGGTGTCGCGATTGCTCCGGGCGATCTCCGGCTTGCCGTCATAGCGGGCGCCGAGCCACAATACCTCTTTCTGCTTGAACGTATGGACGACGGCTTTGTTCCGATCCTTCAACGCCGCCTCGACCACGAATTTCGTCGTCCGAGTCTTGTGACGTTCGTCAGGGACGGGCGCTTTATCCTTTATGAGACGCCGAACGGTGTCACGATTTTCGATCCGTCCGACCGGACGGAAAACCGCCACGCTATAACCGGAGATCTGGTGTCGATTCACGAAGGAAAAGACTCGATGATCGTCATCGCCGCGCGCGACGGCGATCGAACATCGCTCACTGCCGTTGTGCTGCCCGATCGTGTCGTGTTCGAGACGTCGTTCGATGCAGCGGCCTTTGACCTTGTGGTCCGGGACAATAGTCTGTTTATCGGTGCCGACAAAAACGTGTACCGAGTCGACTTCGACGCGAGGTAAGCAAAGATGCAGATTTCCGCCAAACGAGCCTTGTTTTTCGCAATATTCCTGATCGTTGTGGTTGCGACGGCGCCTTCATGGCAATGGCCCGTCGACGACCCGCGCGTGAAAACGACTTTTGGGCAGTCGGCCGATGGAGTCTTCTTCCCGGGCGTCCGGGTAACCGGAGCCGATACCTCGGTACGACCTGTGGAGACCGGCGAAGTTGTCTTTGCCAACACCGGAGGTCCGCGCGCAACGTCGCTGCCGTCGTCGATCGGAAAGTACGCGGTCGTCGAGCACGAAGACTCGTTTCGGTCGGTCTACGCGAACCTCGACGAGTCCGACTCCACGCCGGTCGGTCGAGTGACGCCGGCGACCTTTCTCGGGCGCTACGTGTCCGACGACGCGTACGACGGCGTCATACTCATCATTGAGGACGGTCGTCGCAGAAACCGCGTGAACCCTTTTATCGTTCTCCCGCGGCTGCCCGGCGGTATCGCGCCGGTGATTCGCGACGTCCTGGCCCACGCAAACGGAACCGAGTACGCCGTGGTCAATCGGGCGACGATCCCGTCCGGCGAGCGTGAGTTCAGCGTCGTAACGTTCGAGCCCGTATCGGGTGCGCCCGACGGCAGAGTCGCACCGTACCGCCTCCGTACGAGCATCGGCGAGAGAACGCGCGAGATCGTGTTCGATACGCTCGTCGTGCGCGACGGTGAGCTGCTGTTGGCGGGGGAGAGTTCCCACGCCGACCTCTACCGTGAGGAGCGGACGGTTCTCGGCTCATTCGATGTCGGTACCGGAAACGTTAGCGTTGAAATCATGGTCGCCGGGTTTTCCGGCGTCTCGCGGTCGGCGCGAATCGTCGTCGTCGGAACCGCGACCGAGTGAGGGGAACTCCGGTTTCCCAACGGCTCGGCGAAACAGGAACCCGCCCATGCGCGCCGTCGACGAACTGCGTCGCTTGACATGTCCGAGGGGATTCACCTACCATGGCTCGTGCAAAGTGAGGGGATATGATCCGCCAACAGCTCGAGCAGTTAAGCCGTGAAAAGATCCTCCAGATCGCAGAAAAGAACGAGATAGACGTGACGGCGGATATGGAGCCTTCGGCCGTGATCGACCTCATAATCGAGTTGATAGAGGACGAGAGGATCGAGTGGCAGCTCCGCAACAATCACGCAGTGAAGATGCAGGAAAAGAAGTACGATATCGTACACGAGGACGAGTTCGCGCCCTTGGTCATACCGATCACCGATCCGGAAATTCCCGAGCGATACAACGAGACACGCGTCGTGTTGCTTCTCCGGGACCCCGCGTGGGCGTTTGCGTACTGGGACATCAAAGACCTCGAGATGATCACCGAAGACGATCAGTTTGAGAACATTTTTCTGCGGGTCGTCGAGTGTTCGTCGCCTGATTCCGTCGCGCTGGTCGATTCGTTTGACATTCCTGTAGGTCCCTCCGATACGCGCTGGTACATCAATCTGCCGAATCAAGACACGTTCTACCGGATTCGGTTGATGGTCATCATCGACGGGCACGACGTGATGCTTGCGGAGTCTAACTCCGTCTCGGTCCCGTCCGGGGGGATCGCCGATGTTCCGTCAGACTCAGCGCCATTGAGCAACGCGGACAAGATTATCGCGTATTCGGGTATTCAGAAACTCGGCATCCCCAACTTTGGCCGGCAAATCCCACAGCGCATCATCTCGGACGTTAGTGAGGCAGACATCTGAAGCTACGCGAGGGGTTGGGCGGAACATGATACACGGATATCTCAATCTCGTACTGCACGCGCACCTGCCGTATGTTCGGCATCCGGAATATCCGTCGTTTCTCGAGGAGAAGTGGCTCTTCGAAGCGATCACCGAAACGTATCTGCCGTTGCTCGCGGTTTTTGACCGGCTCGATTCTGACGGTGTTCCGTTTCACTTGACCGTCTCGATTTCGCCGACTCTATCTTCGATGTTCGGGGATGAATTCCTCCAGGACAGATACCTCGTTCATCTCGACAAGTGCATCGAACTCGCTGAAAAGGAGATTCATCGCACACGCGACGAGCTCGAGTTCAACGCGCTCGCGCGCATGTATCTCGACATGTTCGTCGAGGCACGGCGGACATTCGTCGATCGGTACGACCGGAATTTGCTCAAAGGTTTCGATTATTTCTTCAAGAAAGGCCGTATTGAGCTTATTACGACCGCAGCGACTCATCCGTATCTTCCGTTGTACGAACAGTATCCCGTTTCCACGCGCGCACAGATTCGCATCGGCGTCGAACACCAGACACGGACGTTCGGAAAACCTCCCCGCGGAATGTGGCTACCCGAATGCGGGTACTACGAGGGCATCGAGGAGATCCTGCAGGAGTGCGGAATAGATTACTTTTTCTGTGCGGCGCACGCGTTGCTGTTCTCCGAGACAAAACCGCAACAGGGTGTATACGCTCCTGTCCGGTGCCCGAACGGCGTCACGGTTTTTGGGCGTGATCCGGTCTCCACGAACGCCGTATGGTCGGCCGACGAGGGATACCCGGCGGATTACGCATACCGAGAGTTCTACCGCGACATCGGATACGATCTGCCGCTCGAGTATATCGGTCCGTACGTACACGACGATACCGTGCGTGTGAACACGGGTTTCAAGTACTACGCGATAACCGGAAAAACTGACGACAAGCGCCCGTACGACGTTGAGACCGCGCGTAGGAAGGCCGAAGATCATGCTGAAAATTTTATCTACTCGCAAAAAAGGCTTATAGAACGACTTTCTCCGTTGATGCAAGACCCTCCGATCCTCTCGTGTCCGTACGACGCCGAGCTGTTCGGGCATTGGTGGTTCGAAGGGCCGGTTTGGCTCGAGTCGCTGTTTCGGAAACTCGCGGTGTCCGACGGTTCCGTGGTAATCACGACGCCGTCGGCGTACCTGAAGAAGCACTCACCGAAACAGGTCGTCAAACCGGCGTTTTCAAGTTGGGGAAACAAGGGTTACTCGGAAGTATGGCTCGACGGGAGCAACGACTGGGTCTACCGCCACACGCACAAGGCGGTCGAACGAATGAGCGAGCTGGTCGCTCGGTTTCCGGACGAGCGCGGTTTGAAAGCGCGCGCGCTGAATCAAGCGGCGCGCGAAGTGCTTTTGAGCCAGGCGTCCGACTGGCCGTTCATTATGCGTACGGGGACGACCGTGCCGTATGCGGTCCGACGCGTCAAGGAGCATATCCACAACTTCACGATGGTGTACGACGCGCTTTGCCGCGGCAACGTCGGGACGGAGTGGCTCACTCGCCTGGAAAGGATCAACAACATCTTCCCCGACATCGACTACCGAGTTTTTGCGGACGGCCCGCCGAGCTCCGAGTAGGACACTCGACCGAGACATCGTATCGTCCCCGGCTTCGCCGCACAGCTTTACTATACAGATATGTACGTAAATCTCTTTTTTTCATAATCTCGCCGAGATTATTCTGTCGACCAGGTTGACAGGCCTCCGCAATGGCGTAGAATGGTGGAGTGTTTGGTGGGGAAAAGTGGCGAAAAATAGGGATAAGTGGTGACACGTGATGAACACGGGGGAATTCCGGATCGCGCTCGACGAAAAAGGACGATTGCTCATCCCTTCGCGGTTGCGGTCCGAAATTTCCGGCAACGAACTGGTCATCACTCGCGGCATAGACCGATGCCTCTGGTTGTTCCCGCCGGACGAATGGCGACGGATCTCAGACAACCTTATGGGCGCCGCATCGCCGTTTGCCAAACGTGCACGACTTCTGCAGCGTCGAATCATCGCGCCGGCTCAAGAGATCGATATCGACAAGAGTGGCCGGGTGAATATTCCACGAACGCTGCAAGAGTCCGCCGGTTTGTCGCGAGAGTGTTATCTTCTCGCGATCAAGCGTTACTTCGAGATTTGGGACGTAGTCGAGTACGAGGCGTACTTGGCTGAAACTGAGGGAGAGTTCCAGGCGGCGGCCGAGGAACTGGGAGGGCACGTTGCTTTCTGAGCGCTCTGATGCATTCCATCCTGCCCATACGCCCGTCATGCTGACCGAGGTGCTCGAGCATCTCGCTCCTCGTGGCGGAGCAGGGCCGATGGTCGATGCCACGCTCGGCGAGGGCGGGCACACGGAAGCCTTCCTGGAACTCTTTCCCGATCTGCACGTGTACGGGGTCGACGCCGACGGTGAAATCCAGCAGCGCGCGCGGACGCGGCTCGGACGGTTCGAAGGCCGCGTCACGTTCTACCGAGGTTGGTTCGACGCGTTTTTCCGTGAATACCCCGGGAGCACTCCCCCCGATAGAATTCTGCTCGATCTTGGGATTTCGATGTACCATTTCTCCGAGGCATCGCGCGGATTCTCTTTTACAGCCGACGATGAGCTTGACATGCGTCTCGATCGAACGGCCGGGGCGAGTGCCGTCGACCTCGTGAACGCGGCAACCGAGGAGGAGCTCGCGGGTATCGTGTTCACGTTCGGCGAAGATCGATTTGCGCGCCGGATCGCTCGGCGAATTGTCGCCGAGCGTCGCCGCGCACCGATCACGACCGCGCGTCGACTGGCGGATGTCGTGGCTGGTGCAGTCGCGGGACCGCGGCGTGGACGAATCCACCCCGCGACGCGGACCTTTCAGGCGCTGCGAATCGCCGTGAACGACGAGCTCGGCCGATTACGACGCGCGCTTCCCGCGGCGGTTCATGTGCTCGCACCGGGCGGTCGAATCGGTGTCATTTCCTTCCACTCGCTCGAGGACCGAATCGTGAAACGGTTTTTTCGGGGTGACCCTACGGACGAACGTGAAAACCCCTCTATCGAACTCGGAAATACACCGATCTTAAAAGAGAAGGCGGGGTATGTGGTTCGGCCGATCACCAAAAAACCGATAACGCCGAGTGAGGAAGAAGTTCGCAGGAATCCCGCGGCGCGGAGCGCAAAATTCCGTGTGGCGGAGAAGGTGATCGACGACGGGACCGGAAGGCGCGCCACGAGTTCTGGAATCGAGGGTCGGCAATGAAGAAGTTGCTCGTATGTATCGTTATGGTGATTCCTGTCGTGTTCTTCGCCAATGTGTGGCAGGCGTTTCGATACGACTCCATCCGGCGCGAGGTTCTTGCGCTCGAGCGTGAACAGCATCGTTTGCTCGAGCAGAATAAGCGTGCGATCGCGGGCATCGGTGCGTTGAGTTCGCCCGTGCGACTTATCGAGCTCGCTGCGGACCTCGAGCTCGAGCGCGTGAGGCGCGATCGCCTTATTCGAGTAGATATCACCCAGCAAGGAGCGGCCGGTGGCAGATGAAGCCGCCGTACGGGCGGGGGACCGAATCTTTTCATCGCCACAAGAACTCGCGATCGCGGTCGCCGGGACGCTCGTTTGCCCGGGCGATCGGGTGTGTAAACGCGTCGTGATCGACTCGCGGCTTGATTGCCGGGACGCGGTCTTCTTCGCGCTTCGTGGTGAGAACGTCGACGGACACTCGTTCGCGCTCGAGGCTGCGGAAAAAAATGCCGCCGCGGTAGTTCTCACGCGGGCGTATCTCGAAGAGCATCCCGAGTCCGTGCGCGCGATCTCGAATGCCGCATGCGCGATAGTCACGGTCGATGAGACGCTCGCTGCGTTGCACCGAGCCGCGGTCGCGTACCGTCGCTCGCACGACGCGACGCGCATCGGAGTCACGGGGAGCAACGGCAAAACGACTACGAAGGAACTGGTCGCGGCCGTCCTCGGTACGTCCGGCACGACGTACTACTCGCGCGGGAACCTCAACTCCGAGACCGGGCTTCCGCTTTCCGTTTTCGAGCTGAAAGCCGAGCACCAATACGCTGTTTTCGAGATGGGGATCAGCAAGCCGGGCGAGATGGATCAACTCGTGTCGGTTCTCGAGCCCGACGCCGCCGTGATCACGAACATAGGTTCCGCGCACATCGAGTTTTTTGGTGACCGTGATACGATAGCGCGCGAAAAGAAGATGGTGTTCTCGAGGTTCACCGGCGCGCAGGTAGCGTTCATTCCGGCCGCGGATCGGTACTCGGCGTTTCTCACCGAACGAGTAGACGCGCGGGTGGTGTATTACGGACCCGATGTAACGCCCGAGTTCCGTGGTTTTACGTCGCTCGGCCTGCGCGGCTCCGAGCTCGTCTGGCGCGGACGAACCATCCGCCTGTCGATCCCGGGAGATCATAACGTCTCAAACGCGCTCGCGGCGATCGCGGTCGGGCTCGAATTCGGCGTTTCTGAAGATGAGATCGTTGCGGGCATCGAGTCCGTTCGCTCACTTTTCGGCCGCAGCGAAGTTGTTCACGGTCGCGTGACGTGCATCAGAGACTACTACAACGCAAATCCCGAGTCGCTCGACGCGGTGCTCACACTCGCGGATGCCGCCGAACACGCGGGGCCGCGCGTTTATGTCATCGGAGCAATGAAGGAGTTGGGGGCGGAATCTCACCGTGCCCACGCCGACGCCGTTCGACGGACTGCCGCGAGCCGTGCCGATCGTATCGTATTTTTCGGTGACGAGTTCAAACCGCATCGAGAGGCTATCGCCGAGCTTGGGCGTCGTGCACGGTATCTCGGCGCGTTTGACGAGCTGGTCGAAACGCTTGAAGCGGTTCTCACGGGCGGTGAGCTCGTCTTGCTGAAGGGCAGTCGGGGCGTTGCGCTCGAACGGCTTGTCGAACAAGTCCCGATCTTGAGGGCGAACAATTGACGACGTACGGATTCACGTTCGAGAAAGTCGAGGCCGGAAAGTCGCGCGTCGATTACGTTTTGATCGCGACGGTAATCGTTCTGACCGGCATGGGCCTCGGGACGCTTTTCTCTGCGTCGTACTTTCGCGCGAGCATACTTTTTTCAGACCCGTATCACTTTGTCCAGCGCCAAGTGCTCTGGACCGTGGTCGGTCTCGTGTGCGCGTTCGTCGTGTCGAGAATTCCGTTGCAGTGGGTTGCCAACTCGGTGCCCGCGGTCGTCGTCGTGTCGCTCGTTCTCATGATGCTCACGTTTGTGCCGGGGATCGGCGTTCGCGTGTACGGCGCGCGGCGGTGGATCTACGTCTTTGGGTCGTCGTTTCAACCGTCGGAGGCAGCGAAGCCCGCGATCGTGATGTACCTTGCGTACCTGTTGAGTAAGAAACAGAATCAGCTCGATGATCCGGTGAACTCGATTCTCCCGCCGGTGATCGTCGTCGGCGTGTTCGCCGGGTTGATTCACATGCAAAACGACTTCTCGACCGCGTTCTTCATCGTATTCGTCTCACTCGCCGTGTTCTTCATCGCGAATGTTCGATTGCGCTACTTTATCGCGCTCGGGACGATGGTGATCCCACTCGGGATAATCCTGCTACTGACGAGAGAACACCGCGTCAACCGGTTGCTCGCGTTTCTCGTGCCCGACCTCGACCCCGCGGGATCCGGATACCAGGTCATCGCGTCGCGCGCTGCGCTCTCGAACGGCGGATTTTGGGGGAGCGGAATCGGGTTGAGCACCCGGAAATTCGGGAGCCTGCCCGAGGCGCACTCGGATTTTGTGTTCGCGATTCTCGGCGAGGAACTCGGGTTTGTCGGGGTCGTGCTCGTTATGGCGATTTTCCTCGCGTTTGCGTATCGAGGTTATCTGATCGCGTACCGTGCGCGCGACACGTTTTCGTCGCTGCTCGCATTCGGGCTGACCTCTAGTATCCTGTTTCAGGCGCTCATGAACCTCGCGGTGGTCGCAGGCCTCATTCCCGCCACGGGGGTGCCGTTGCCGTTCTTTTCGTCCGGTGGGTCGTCGATGCTGAGCACGCTTGTGATGTGCGGTCTCTTGGTCAACGTTTCACGCGCGTCGACGATCGAGGGGGGTGATCATGGCTGATTTTGCCCTCAATCGGCGTGTCACACACCGTCGCAGAGGCGTCGGCGGAAAAGTGCTCGGGATCGCTGCCGCTGTCATCGCGTGCGCCTTTGCGCTCGAGCTCGTATTCCAACTCGTCATCGGTCCGGCCGTTACGGTGAAGCGCGTCGTTGTCGAGAGTGACCTTCGGTTTTCGCACGCTGAGATCGTCTCGTTGGCGGGGCTGTCGGGAAACGAGTCGTACTTCGGGATCGATCCCGTGGCGATCGTATCGCGGCTCGAAGCTCATCCTTCTGTTCGAAGCGCTCGCCTTGAAAAGGCGTTCCCCGATACGGTAAAATTGACCGTTTCCGGGCGTAGACCTCTCGGCATGCTCATGGTTCAGACCGCCGACGGTGACGTTCCGGCAGTTTTTGACGAAGAAGGCGTCGTATTCCGTGCCGGCAGTTCGATTGAAAACTGGGACCTGCCGGTTTTCTCTGGGGTTCGGTTCGAGGACTTTCGCGTCGGAGCCCGGCTGCCCGCGGAGTTCTCCGAGCTCTTGACCGAGTTGAAGCGTATTCAGCTCGAGTCGCCCGCTCTGTTCGACTCGATCTCCGAGCTTCGCGTTCAACCGGGAGCCGGTCGTTCGTTCGATGTCGTCGTGTACACGGTTCGGTACCGTACTCCGGTGCGCGTCGGATCGAAAGTGAACGAAGAGCAGCTGCGCTACGTGCTCGTCGTGCTCGACCTGCTTCATCGGCAAGGTCGGGCCGCCGAGATCGTCGAGCTCGATTTCCGCACCGCGGATATCGTGTATCGAACGAGGGGGGAGTAATTGGCTATCGACGACGTTATCGTCGGACTCGACATCGGAACCACGATGGTCACCGCAGTTGTCGCCGAGTATAACGAAAATGATGTTCTCGAGATCATCGGCGTCGGTACCGCCCGGTCGAACGGTTTGAGGCGCGGCGTCGTAATCAATATCGAGGCGACGCTCAAGTCGGTCGCCGCGGCGATCGAGGCCGCCGAGCAAATGGCCGGCGTCGAGGTGTCGTCCGTGATCACCGGCATAGCCGGCGCGCATATCGAAGGGCTCAACTCGCGCGGCGTCGTCGCGGTGACCGGCCGGGGTCGTGAGATTACGCGCGTCGATCTCGAGCGTGTGATCGACGCGGCGAAAGCCGTCGTGATCCCTATGGACCGCGAGGTCATCCACGTGATTCCGCAGGAATTCATCGTCGACGATCAGGGCGGCGTAAAAGACCCAATCGACATGATCGGCGTCCGGCTCGAGGCCGAGGTCCACATTATCACCGGTTCGGTATCGGCCGCGCAGAACCTCGTCAAGTGCGTCAATCGCGCGGGGTTTTCGGTCGACAACATCGTGCTCGAGGCTCTCGCGGCCGCTCGCTCGGTGCTCTCGCAGGACGAGAAAGATCTCGGAGTGCTCGTGATCGACCTCGGTGGCGGAACGACCGACGTGCTCGTGTACCTCGACGGAGCGCCATACTTCACGAGCGTCGTACCGGTCGCGGGCGCGCAGGTCACGAGCGACCTTTCTATCATGCTCAAGACGCCGATGGAGGCCGCCGAACGCATCAAGCGTGAGTCCGGCTGCTGCCATCCGTCTTTGATCGAGCCCGACGACGAGTCGGTCATCATTCCCGGCGTCGGTGGGCGGCCACCGTTGTCGGTTTCGCGCCTCGATATCTGCACGATTCTGCAACCACGGATGCTCGAGATATTCAAGATGGTACGCGAGCGGATCGAGAAAAAGGGGTACCTCGCGAATATCGGCGGAGGTGTCGTGTTGACCGGCGGTGGTGCGCTTCTGCCCGGGGCGGTCGAACTCGCGCAGGATGTGTTTCAGACGGCCGCGCGCATCGGCGTTCCGGCCGACCACGGGGGTGTGGTTTCCGAGTACAGAACTCCGCGGTTTGCGACGGCGGTTGGATTGGTTATGTTTGGAGCTGAGGCAGTTGCCACGCGTGAGCGTGGTGGACGAACAAAAGAGAAACCCGGGACCGTGTCGGGTTTGAGGAAGTGGTTGAAGAATTTTTTCTAGCGAGTCATGTAGGGGGAGGGGACATGAAATTTGAAATACTCGACGACGGCGAAATGGTGAACGACACGTATCGTAACCCGACCGTTATCAAGGTGATCGGTGTCGGTGGCGGCGGCAGTAACGCCGTCGACAGGATGATAGCGACGGGACTCGCAAACGTCGAGTTCATCGCGGTGAACACCGATCTGCAGGCGCTGCAGAGATCGAGCGCACCGATACGGCTTCCTCTGGGGTCGAAACTCACCGGGGGGCTCGGCGCGGGAGGAAAACCCGAAGTCGGCGAAAACGCCGCGCTCGAGGACCGCGAAGAAATCCAGAATTTGATCGAAGGCGCCGACATGGTGTTCATCACCGCGGGCATGGGGGGCGGCACCGGTACCGGAGCGGCTCCGGTTATCGCGCAAATCGCGCGCGAGCTCGGAATCCTGACGGTGGCGGTCGTGACGAAACCGTTCGGTTTCGAAGGCCAGCGAAAATTGCGACTCGCGGCCGCGGGCATAGAGAAACTCCGCGACTCCGTGGACACGCTCATTACGATCCCGAATCAGCATCTGCTGAAGATCGTCGAACGAAAAACGCCGATCAACGAGGCGTTCCGGATCGCCGACGACGTGTTGCGTCAGGGTGTTCAGGGTATCTCCGACCTGATCACCAAACCCGGCGAGATCAATATCGACTTCGCCGACGTCAAGACGATCATGAGTGGTCAGGGCGATGCGTTGATGGGTATCGGATCCGGCGAGGGTGACAACCGCGCAGTCGACGCCGCGACGAGTGCGATCAACAATCCGCTTCTCGAAGACGCGAGCATCGAGGGCGCGAAAGGGCTGCTCGTAAACGTCTGCGGTGGTCCCGACTTTTCACTTACCGAGTATGAGGAGATCCTCAACATAATCACCGAGAGCGCGGACGAGGATGCGTTGATCATCGCCGGCAGCGCGATCGACGAGTCGATGGGCGGCGAGGCGAAAGTCACCGTGATCGCGACCGGCTTCAATATCGATCGCAACGCGCACGCCGAGAAAGTCGAGACCAAGGAGCGAAAAGAGGAGTACATCACGCTCGATGAGTGGGTCTCGATGACGACAGGCAGAGGGAAAAAGGCCCGCGAACACTACGCCGACGACTCGGCCTCCGACGACGAACTTGGGGTGCCGGCGGTACTTCGGTATCGGCAAATACCTGGCGGCGGGCAGTAGGGTAGGATGAACCCGCGGACAGTTTTACTACAGTTTGAGGGGTATCTCGTCTCGGAGTTGAGGCTCGCGCCGCGTACCGTCGAGACGTATCTGCGCTCGTGCAGATCGTGTGCGACGTTCCTGAGCGAACGCGACACCGATCTCGCCTGCGCAACGGCCGACGACGTGATCGAGTACCTCATGACTCGGCGCACGGGCGAAAGCCCGGTTGACGACCGGACGGTCGCGAAAATCGTTTCGGCTTTGAGATCGTTGTTCCACTTCATGAATCTCGAAGGGATTCGTTCCGATAACCCGGTGAATGCGATAGTCATGCCGAAAGCCGAACATCGTCTTCCCGGTGTGCTCTCGATCGAAGAAGTTGAACGTCTGCTCGATTTGATCGATACGACCGATCCACTCGGGTTGCGCGATCGCGCGTTGTTCGAGCTGATCTACTCGTGCGGTCTCCGGATTTCCGAAGCCGTCGAATTGTCGGTCTCGAAGCTGTTCTTGAAAGAGAAGCTCGTTCGCGTTCGTGGCAAGGGCGACAAGGAGAGGCTCGTCCCGATCGGCGGCGAGGCCGTGCACTGGCTTTCGGAGTACCTTCGGCGCGGGAGACCCTCTTTGATCGGCTCCCGCACGTCGGACCGACTGTTCTTGAATCATCGCGGCGAGGGGTTGTCGCGCAAAGGGATGTGGAAGAGATTCTCGGATATCCGCGCGCGAGCCGGGATCACGGCGAAGGTGCATACGCTCCGACATTCATTTGCGACGCATCTTCTCGACGGAGGAGCCGATTTGCGGTCGGTTCAGGAATTGTTGGGCCACGCGGATATAAACACCACGCAGATTTACACGCACGTCGGGCGGGAAGATCTGCGCACGTATCACGCGGAATTCCATCCACGCGGATGAATCCGGGCGTGAAGCGTGAAAAAAAAGGGATACGTACAGTAACTATGAGAACGATCTGTCGAGCCGGTTTGATTTTCCTCGTCGTGTTCGGCGTGGGTGGTTTGTCCGCGTGTCGGCGTGACGTCGACCGAAGGCTCGAGGACCTCGTTTCGATGGAAGACCCTGCGTACACGGGACGCCGGATCGACGACGATCGTGTGGCCGAGCTCAGACGCGACATCGAGCGGTACGAGCGGAGGATCGAGGAGATGGTCAACGCGTACGAGCAGGTGTCGGTGTTCCAGCGTATGCTCGCGTCGGCTTTCATCGAGCGTGAGATGTACGGTCCTGCGCTCGAGGCGCTCGAGCGCGCGGTGTATATCGCCCCGGAGAACCCGATTCTCCTGTATCTGGCCGGTGTCGCTGCGGGGCGTTCGGCGCGTTCGGCGCTCGAACCCGCCGAAGGCGACCGGCTCGCGGGCGCATCGGAGCGCTATTACCGACGCGCGATAGAGCTCGACCCGGGTTACGTCGACGCGTTGTACGGCCTGAGCGTGTTGTATCTGTTCGAGTTGGATAGACCGACCGATGCGTTACCGCTGCTCGCGAGGATACTCGAACGGTCGCGTGATCACGTCGAGGCGCGTTTTCTGCTTGCACGCGCGTACGTGATGACGGGCCGCGTCGAAGAGGCTGCCGAGGTGTACGACGAGATCGCCCGGACCGCGCGCGACGCCGCGGTTCGCGACCAGGCGCTGCGGAACCGAAGAGAGTTGACGGAGGGCGTGAGATGAGTCGGGCCGACACAGTCATCGACCTCGCAACCGCAAGGATGACGTTTCTCGCGACGAGTGAGAAGCTGATCGTGCGCGATGTCGTGAGCTCGATTCGGTTCTTCGAGACTCTCTCGCTCGACGACATAAGGAATATCGTCGGCCGTCGGATCAACGCATCGGCGTGGGACCCTTCGTACACGATATCGCTCGCCGAAGCCGACTGTGTCTACCTTGAACGCCGAGAAATCTCGGCTCTGTCGTACTGGGATGCCGCGTACCCCGCGGTGCTCCGCGAGATCCACGATCCCCCGTACCTGCTTTTTCTTCGCGGTACGCTTCCTCCTGGTGGTAGACCTCCCGTTTCGATCGTCGGAACTCGCAGACCTTCGCGGCTGGGGCGTGCAGCCGCGTACCGAACGGCGCGCGAGGTCGCCGAAATCGGTTTGCCCGTCGTGTCGGGGCTTGCGCGCGGAATCGATACCGCGGCGCATCAAGGCTGTCTCGACGGCGGTGGGATGACGGTCGCGGTGCTCGGAAACGGAATCGATGCGGTATACCCGCCGGAAAACAAGCCGCTCGCGCGCGAGATACTCGCCGCCGGCGGTGCGTTAATTTCCGAGTATCCCCCGGGAACGCCCCCGCTCAAGTACCACTTTCCCGCGCGCAACCGGATCATCACGGGCTTGTCGCGCGGTGTCGTGATCGTTGAAGCGCCCGAGCGATCCGGAGCGCTAATATCGGCCGAGTTCGCGCTCGAACAAGGCCGTGACATATTTGTGCACGCCGACGGAATGGCCGGAGAGTCGGGCGTCGGGACCGCGACGCTCGCCGAGGACGGCGCCATCGTCGTCCGGAACGCCGGCGAGATCGCCGAGGAGTGGGGAATAGAGAGTCTTCCCGGCAGGGGTGCGTCGAACGACTACGCGATCGGCGACACGTCGTCGGAGCACGAATCCGCGCCCGCTGCGCCCGGGGCAACGATAGCCGCGATGATCAGAGGTGAGATCGGTGGAATGGAATATTGAGTCGTACTTGACGTACGTTTCGACCATTCGGAATCTCTCGGACGCGACCGTCGCGGCGTACGCGGGGGATCTCAGGAGTTTTGCCGCGTGGCTCGATCGCGAAGAGCCGGACTCGACGTGTGTATCGGCGGATACAGGATGCCTTAGGCGATACGTCGCGTCGCTGTCGCGCAGGAACGCGTCGGTTGCTTCGATAAACAGGGTGATTTCGACGTTGCGCGGCTTTTTCCGGTTTCTCGTCGAGCGTGGTGTTCGTAGCGACAACCCGACCGATGGGGTCCGAAATCTCAAGAAAGGAAGGCATCTTCCTGAGTTCCTTTTTGCCGAGGAAATCGAACGCATTCTTGGATTTCGCGGGCACGATTTCGCCGCGGTTCGCGATCGGTTGTTGCTCGAGATATTGTACTCGACCGGGTGTCGCATTTCCGAGCTGATCAATGTCGATCTCAGCGACGTCCGTTTCAAACGCAAGTCGATTCTCGTGCATGGCAAAGGCCGGAAAGACCGCGTCGTTTTTCTCGGTGGGTCGGCGCACGATACTCTCGAAGAGTACGTGCCGCTGCGCGCTGCGTTGGTTCACTCGAAAGCGACGACCGGCGAACAGGCGTTGATCCTGAATCAGAACGGGACGCGGCTCACGCAGCGCGGCGCGGCGATGATCATCCATAAACGCGCAGTCGACGCGGGGCTCGCAAAAAAGGTTTCACCGCACACGTTCAGGCACAGTTTCGCGACGCATATTCTCGATGCGGGTGCCGATATCCGGGTCGTCGGCGAGTTGCTCGGGCACGCGAATATCTCCACGACGCAGATCTACACACACGTGGGGCTCGGAAAACTCAAGAGGATTTACGAACAAGCGCATCCGCACGGCGGAGAGCGAAGGAGATGACGATGGAAAACGAAAAAAAAGTGCGGAGTACGACGATCATCGCGGTAAAGACCGAGACCGGTGTCGCGATGGCCGGGGATGGACAGGTTACGCTCGGGAATACCGTGATGAAGGCGAACGCGCGCAAGGTCCGGACAATCTACGACGGAAAGGTTCTCGTCGGATTTGCCGGCGCTACCGCGGACGCGTTTACTCTGTTCGAGCGGTTTGAGGCGAAGGTCAAAGAGTACGCGGGAGATATAACACGCGCCGCGGTAGAACTCGCGAAAGACTGGAGGATGGATCGCGCGTTGCGTCGGCTCGAAGCGATGGTCCTCGTTGCCGACGCCGCCAAAATCCTGCTGATCTCCGGGACCGGGGACGTTATCGAACCCGACTCGGGGGTGATCGCGATCGGTTCCGGCGGGAGCTACGCGTACGCTGCGGCGCTCGCGTACATGGAGTCGTCGACGTTTTCGGCGCGCGAGATCGCGACTAAGTCGCTCAAGATTGCAGCGGGTATCTGTATCTACACTAACTCGGAAATAATTGTGGAGGAACTGGGATGAGAGTTACGTTTGATGATCTCACTCCGAAAGAAATAGTCGCTGAGCTCGACAAGTTTATTATCGGCCAGAACAAGGCGAAAAAGGCGGTCGCGATCGCGTTGCGAAACCGGACGCGACGGCAGAAACTGCCCGCTGAGCTGCGCGACGAGGTCGCTCCGAAGAACATTATCATGATTGGCCCGACCGGTGTCGGAAAAACCGAGATAGCCAGACGGCTCGCACGGTTGACCGGTGCGCCGTTCATTAAAGTCGAGGCGACGAAGTACACCGAGGTCGGGTACGTCGGGCGTGACGTCGAATCGATGGTGCGCGACCTGGTTTCGGTTTCCATCTCGATGGTGAAAGCCGAGCTGCAGGAGGAAGTGAAAGAAGAAGCCGAGGCACGAACCGAGGAGCAGCTTCTCGACCTTTTGCTCCCGGGCGTCAAGAAGCCGGACCCGTCACCGACGTCCGGACAGACGTCGAACGAACGGGTGGTGTCTCCGACCACAAGCGATGCGGCGGGCGAGTCGCCGAACTCGACGCGCGAGAAGTTCCGTCAGCGGCTGCGCGACGGGAAGCTCGAGGACAAAGAGGTTGAGGTGAGTGTCACGAAGAGCGCGTTCCCGGCGATCGAGATCTTTTCGGGCACGAGTTTCGAGGAAATGGACGTCAATCTCGGTAACATCGGCAATCTGCTCGGTGGCGGCCGGAAAAAGAAGAAGCGAACGACCGTCGAGAACGCGCGCCAGATCATCCTGCAGGACGAGATGGACAAACTCGTCGACACCGACCGCGTTTCCGAGATCGCGCGTCGCCGTGTCGAAGAGATGGGGATCATCTTCATCGACGAGATCGACAAAATCGCGTCGAAGGAGAGCAAATCGGGCGTCGACGTGAGTCGGGAAGGCGTCCAGCGCGACATCCTGCCGATCGTCGAAGGCAGCCAGGTGAACACGAAGCACGGCATGGTCGATACGTCGCACATCCTCTTCGTCGCCGCCGGCGCGTTTCACTCGAGCAAGCCGAGCGACCTCATCCCGGAGCTTCAGGGGCGTTTTCCGATCCGCGTCGAACTCGAAGCGCTCAACGCCGAAGACTTTGTGAAGATTCTCACGCAGCCGCAGAATGCGCTGATCCGCCAGTACTGCGAGCTGCTCAAGACCGAGGAAGTCACGCTCGAGTTCGACGCCGACGCGATCAACGAGTTGTCGCGGATCGCCGCGGACGTGAACTCCAAGACCGAAAATATCGGCGCCCGTCGGCTTCACACGATCATGGAGCTTCTGCTCGAGGATATTTCGTTCAACGCGCCGGATCTCGCGGGGCAATCCATCCCGATCACGCGCGAGTACGTGCTCGAGCGACTCGGAGACATCGTCGAGGATCAGGATCTCACGCGGTACATCCTGTAGCTGGGACGAGCAGCGACTATGCGGTGTGCGGCGCGATTGCGGTTAATGAACGATCGATCGACGCCGATTATTTAAGGCGGGGGGAGTTATGTTTTTAGGCACCGGTTTCGGAAAGAACCTCGATATTCTCCATCGGACGCTCGACGCGACAACTTTGAGGCACTCGGTGCTCGCGAACAACATTGCGAATGCCGATACGCCGAACTTCAAACGCACGGTTGTGAACTTCGAGTCTGCGCTCGGCGACGCGCTCGCGTCCGAACGGCCTCCACGGTTTGAGGCGGCGCGTTCAAATCCGCGGCACATTCCGTTCCATAAAAAGGTGAGCTACACCGACGTCCGCCCACGCAGGGTGTTGGATTTTCTCACTGAGACAAAGAACAACGGGAACAACGTCGACATCGAGGAAGAATCGATGAACCTGTTGAATAACCAGATGATGTACCAGTTCATGTCGCGATCGGTTGCCGACCAGTTCAGCCGCATGAACATCGTCTTGCGAGGATAAGGGGTCGAGTATGGGAATGTTTTCGAGTATCAACACGGCCGCAAGCGGACTCACTGCGCAACGGCTCAGACAGGACGTGATCGCGGATAACATCGCGAACGCCTCGACGACCCGAACGACCGAGGGCGGCGTGTACCGGCGCAGTCGTGTCATCGTGCGGCCTCGCGTCGAGACGCCGTACTGGCGGACTCCTTTCCTGCCCGCGGCGCTCGACAACGGTGTCGGGCAAGGCGTGCGTGTCGTCGACGTCCAGAAGGACATGGACTCCGAGACGCGGCTCGTGTACGACCCGACGCATCCCGACGCGATCAAGCAGGGACCGCGCGCGGGGTACGTCGAGTATCCAAACGTGAATATAGTGAACGAAATGGTCGATCTCATCTCGGCCTCGCGCTCGTACGAGGCGAACGCTATGGTGATCGACGGAGCAAAGTCGATGTTCCAGCGCGCGCTCGAGATAGGGAGGTAATCAAAATGAATTTGTGGGGACCCGAAACGACGCACAGTGATGTTTTTCGTCTTGTCCGCACCGATCCGCGGCACATGCCCGGGAAGTTTGAGCAGCCGACCGATTCAGCGGTCCGGGATTTCAGCGGAATGCTGCTCGATTCGTTGCAGGAAGTCAGCCGGCTCGAAAACAAGCATCAAGAACTCTCGGTCCGGTCGATCATCGATCCGGACTCGGTAAATCCGCACGACGTCACGATAGCGTCTGCGAAGGCATCTCTGGCGCTAAACATCACGAAAAACGTCGTCGACGGGGTGGTCCGTGCGTACCGCGACATCGTGAACGTACGATAGTACGATAGGCCGAGCGTCACACGGCGCTCAGGCCTCTAACCGGGACGCTCGACGTCCCGTCCGTTGACTGGAACGCCTTTGGCGTTCCAGTCTTTGACCGAAACGCCAGAGGCGTTTCGGCGGTGGGTAGTACCGCGTTTATCCTTGGGAGGGGACATGAACGAGTGGTTACAAAAAGTCCGGAGCCAGATCCAGGCGGTCTGGGGTAAATGGAAGCCGGCGCAAAAAATAACGTTTATCGGAATAATCGGAGCAGGGATCCTCGGTATCGTGCTGCTGTTCGTGTTCAGCGCGGCCCCGACGATGACGCCGGTGTTGTCGCGCCCGGTCCGCGATGAGGCTCTGCTCGACCGAATCGCCACTCGTCTCGATCAGGAAGGTATCGAGTACCAGATTACCGCCGATAGCCGGGTGATGGTGAGGGATCAACAGCTCGCGCAGCGGGCGCGTGCAATTCTTACGCGCGAGGATCTTCTGCCCCCTGAAACCGATCCGTGGGAGCTGTTCGATATCGACAGATGGACCCAGACCGATTTTGAACGGAATGTGAACCTGCGGCGCTCGATCACGCGTCAACTCGAGCAGCACATCACGGCGATCGAAGACGTCGATGCGGCGAGCGTGACGCTCGTGCTGCCCGAGCGCACCTTGTTTGCCGACGATCAGTATCCGGTCACGGCTTCGGTAATCCTGACGCCGAAACCCGGAAGCGACATCCGCGAAAACAGGCGGAAGATCGAAGGTATCGAGAAGCTGATTCAGTTTGCGGTCGAAGGGCTCCGGAGCGAAAACATCACCGTGACCGATCGTACCGGTGTCGTGTTGAACGATTTTATTAATCTCGCGGAGTTCGACCGGCTTGAGCTTACGCGGCGCGAACTTCAAATCCAACGGGATCTCGAACGCGAGAAGATCCGCGCGATAACCACCGCTCTCGGGGGAGTCTTCGGCGCGGATCGCGTGCGTGTGTTCAACTTCGACGTCGATCTCGACATGGGCAAACGTACCGAGGAAACGACGGAACACTTTCCGATAATCACTCGACCGAACAACCCGCGAACTCCGTTCGACGACTCCGAGTTTGTCCTTTCAATTCCGCTTTCGGTGGAGTCCGTCGAGGAGCGGTACGAGGGGACGGGATTCAACCCGCAAGGGCCTCCGGGGCAGGAAGGGCAGACGCCGCCGGCGTATCGGGACCTCGACGGTGTGGTCGGAAACTGGTCGAACATCCAGAGCCGCGTGAACAACGAAGTCAATACGCGGATGATTGTCGAAGAGAAAAGCCCGAGCGTCCGAAGAATCTCGGGGTCGGTCGCGATTGATGGCGTCTGGCGGCGCGTGTATAATGACCGTGGAGAGCTTGAGATGAACCCGGACGGATCGATCGTTCGGGAGTACGTTCCGGTGAGCGCCGAGGATCTGGCGATCGCGCAAGCGCTCGTCGAGAGCGCCGTCGGGTACAACAGGGACCGAGGCGACACGGTAAACGTGCGGCATTTGCAGTTCGACCGGTCGGGTCAACACTCCGTCGAGGACGACCTCTATCGTCGGCGACGGCAGATTCAGTTGATCGTGTTATACTCGCTTATCGGCATCGCCGTACTGCTCGTATCGTTCATCGCGTTCCGGCTGATCGCGCGGGAGATCGAACGTCGACGACGGCTCCGCGAAGAGGAGCTGGCGCGTCAACATCAGGCGATGCGCGAGGCGGCGCTCAGGAGTGCCGAGGAAGAGAGCTCCGAGGTCGAGATGTCGGTCGAAGACAGGGCGAGAATGGAACTGCAGGAGAATGCGATCAACCTTGCGCGTGAACGCCCCGAGGATGTCGCTCAGCTCATCCGGACCTGGTTGAGGGAGGAGTGAGATGGCGAAAGCAACAACGACCGCCGCACCGGCAGTCCAGGGCACGAAAAAGTCCGGAGCTCACCGAAAGGAAATGACCGGTCGTCAAAAGGCGGCCGTGTTTCTCATGACGCTCGGCTCCGACATTTCGAGTGAAATATACAAACATCTACGCGAGGACGAGATCGAGTCGTTGACGTTCGAGATCGCACGGATGGAAACGGTCGACTCGGAGGACCGCGACAAAGTTCTGATGGAATTCCAGGAGCTCATGATGGCTCAGGATTTCATCACGACAGGTGGAATCGACTTCGCGCGCGAGCTGCTCGAAAAGTCGCTCGGCTCGCAGA
Organism: Spirochaetaceae bacterium; assembly: GCA_007695285.1. Taxonomy (GTDB): domain Bacteria; phylum Spirochaetota; class Spirochaetia; order DSM-27196; family PXBQ01; genus PXBQ01. The sequence goes on from REEC01000158.1 coordinate 27,231, forward strand.
AGGCCGTGGATATAATTAACCGGTTGACGTCGAGCCTTCAGGTGCGACCGTTCGATTTCATCCGCCGAACCGACCCGACACACCTCTTGAACTTCATCCAGACCGAGTATCCACAGACGATTGCCTTGATCCTCGCGTATCTCGAGCCTGAGAAAGCGTCCGTTATCCTCTCGAGTCTTCCCCACGAGATTCAGTCCGACGTCGCGAAACGCGTCGCGACGATGGACCGCACCTCACCCGAGGTTCTGCGCGAAGTCGAACGTGTACTCGAGAAGAAACTCTCTACCTTATCGTCTGAGGACTACACGTCGGCGGGTGGTGTCGAGAGTATCGTAGAAATTCTGAACCGCGTCGACCGCACGACCGAGAAAACGATTATCGAGACTCTCGAGGAAGAAGACCCGGAACTCGCCGAAGAGATCAAGAAGCGAATGTTCGTGTTCGAAGACATCGTCATGCTCGACGATCGTGCGATCCAGAAGGTAATGCGCGAAGTGGACCAACAGGAACTCGCGAAGGCGCTCAGATCGGTCGATACGGAAGTACAAGACAAGATCTTCCGCAACATGTCGAAGCGCGCGGCGACGCTGCTCAAAGAGGACATGGAGTACATGGGGCCAATCCGCATGAAGGACGTCGAGGAGTCGCAGCAGAAGATTGTCTCGATCATACGAAAGCTCGAGGAACAGGGCGAAATCGTCGTCGCTCGAGCGGGCGACGACGAGCTTGTCGTGTAGGGGTAGATAGTGGCGAAGAACGTTTTTCGTTTCGGCGAGACCACTCGGGTCGACCGAAAAGTTTTTATCCCGGCGCCTGAAGACTTTGTGCCCGAAGCGGCGGCGGTCGACGTGATCGAACCCGAAGAGTATACCGGGCCGACCGCGGACGATCTCCGGCGCGAAGCCGAGTTATTCAGGGAAAGATGGGACGCCGAACGCGAAGCGATGATCGAGGAGGCACGTGGCGAGGCCGAACGCATCGTCAAGGAAGCGGAGACTCAGGCGTTCGAGGAAGTGAGGAAGAAGTCCGAACAGGCTCAACGGACAAAGGCCGACGCTGAAGCCGAAGCGCGGAAGATAATCGAGGATGCCGAGGGGAACGCGGAACGTATCGTCGAAGAAGCCGACGGAAAAGCCGCCGGCATCGAACGCGACGCGTTCGAGCGTGGGCGCAAAGACGGCGAGGACGCCGGTTTTCAGTCCGGTCAGGCCGAGGTGAACCGCCTCATCGAACGGATGCACGTGATCATTAACAAGGCGATCGAACGTCGAAACGAGATTATCGAGGAGTCGGAGTCGCAGGTTATTCACCTGGTGCTCGCGATTGCGACCAAGGTTGTAAAGGTGATTTCGGAAAACCAGAAGAACATAGTCGTGAATAACATTGTTCAGTCGCTTCGGAAGCTGCAGGCGAAGTCCGACGTGATTATTCGTGTCAATCTGGCCGATCTGAAACTCGCGACCGAACACACGGAGAATATTCTGGAGGCCGCGGAAAAGGCGCGAAACATCTCCGTCGTCGAAGACACAACGGTCGACCCGGGCGGCTGTATCATCGAGACCGACTTCGGCGAGATCGACGCGCGCATCGCGTCGCAGCTGCGCGAAATCGAGGACAAGATCCTCGAGATCACGCCGATCCGGACGCGGCCTAAACTACCGAGCGATTGATCGCCGACGATTGATCGAACGGCCCGGGGGAGGGTGGGCCAACATGGGATTTTTTGACAAATATACCGCGGTCATCGAAAAAACCGAGACAATCAAGCATATCGGGCGGGTGCGTCGCGTACGCGGAATGATGATCGAGAGTTTTGGTCCTCAGGCGGTCGTCGGTGAACTCTGCCATATTCAGCTTCCTGATCGTTCGATCTCGGCGGAGGTGGTCGGGATCGACGGGCGGACCGTTCAACTCATGGCGTTTGAACCCACCGACGGTATCACAGTCGAGTGTCCGGTTGTCGCGACGGCCGAGTACCTTTCGGTTCCTGTTTCGCGTAAGCTGCTCGGCCGTGTCCTGAACGCGCTTGGGAAACCGATCGACGGCCGTGGCGAGATCGGCTCGGCGATTCACTACCCGGTCCTGAACCCTGCTCCCGACGTGCTTGAGCGACTTCCGATCAGGTCTCAGGTCACAACCGGGATTCGCGCTATCGACGGGCTGATTCCGGCCGGGAACGGACAAAGACTCGGCGTTTTCTCCGGTAGTGGCGTCGGGAAGTCGACCGTACTCGGAATGATCGCGCGCAACACGTCGGCCGACGTGAACGTCATCGCGTTGATCGGAGAGCGCGGACGTGAGGTGCGAGAGTTCATCGAGAACGACCTCGGACCCGAAGGACTCGCGAGATCCGTCATCGTTGTTTCGACGTCGGACACACCGCCGCTCGCCCGGTTGCGCGGCGCGTTTGTCGCGACGGCGATCGCAGAGTATTTTCGCGACCAAGGCGCCGACGTTATGCTTCTCTTCGACTCGGTCACGCGTTTTGCTCGCGCGCAACGCGAGGTCGGTCTCGCTATCGGTGAACCTCCCACGACGCGCGGGTTTCCACCGTCGGTGTTCGAGGTGCTGCCGCGGCTTCTCGAGCGCTGTGGTAGCGGGACGCACGGCACGATCACGGGATTCTATAACATCCTCGTCGAAGGTGACGATATGGACGAGCCGATCGCCGACGCCGTGAGAGGTATTCTCGATGGGCATATCGTTCTGTCGCGTCGTCTTGCGCAGAAGTATCACTATCCGGCGGTCGATGTGCTTGCATCGGTGTCGCGGCTCGAGACAAAGCTTCTCTCGCCGGAACAACGCGCGGCGGCAGGCAAAGTCCGGAGGTTGCTGGCGGTGTACGCCGAAGCCGAGGACCTAATAAACGTCGGGGCGTACGCCGCAGGCAGTAACGCGGACATCGACGAGGCGATCGCGAAGATGCCCGAGATCAACAACTTCCTGAGGCAAGAGATCGAAGAAAAGGCCGATCTCGATGCGACGCACGCGGGTATCAAGCGACTCGCGAGCATGAACGGTGACCGTGGTGCGTAGATTCCGGTTTTCGCTCGAGAGTCTCTTGACGCTTCGCTCTTACGCCGCACGCGAGGTCGAGCAACGGCTCGCCGTCGCCACGCGCAGGTGCATCGAGCTCGAGATGCGCATCGATGACTGTCGTGTGCGCAGGTCGCGCGCGTTTCAGCTTTCGCGCGATACGGGTGCTGATATCGAGTTGCGGTTCGCGCAGGGAGCGTACATCTCGCAGCTCGAGCAGACCGTTTCTCGGCTCACGACGGAACTGGAAACCCGCGAGAAAGAGCGTCTCGTCGTTCAACGCGAGTACCATGAGGTCGCGAAACAAAAGAAAGTGTTGGAGAAGCTCAAGGAACGGCGCGCCGATGATTACTATAAAGAGTCGATGAAACACGATCAGAAAGACATGGACGAAATCGCATCCGGAGTTTCGGCGCGTTCAAGGATTCAGGGGGGTAATGATGGCTCGTTATAGTCGGATCGGAGCGGCGCCGCGCATTTTTCTTCTTATTTTGCTGAACTTTGTGATGATCGCCGGAGGCGCGCTGTGGTTTGACTACTTGGGAATAATCGACGTGAAGGACGTCTTTGGCCCGGCGCTTCGAATTCTCGGTCTCCAACCGCGTCCGGTGTACGACGATCCCGACGGCCTATTCTTGCTCGACTCGGCTCGGATCGCGAAACAGGAAGACGCGATTCTTCTCGTTTCGGAGAAACTCGACCGTCGAGAATCCGAGATCGATGAAAGGTTGAACGAACTCGGGCGGATGCAGGAAGAACTCGAGTTTCGCGAGGAAGAGATACGAGATCGAGAGAATTCGTTCAATGAAAGGGTCAGACAGTACGAGAATAGAAGAGCGGTGTTGGAACAGATTTCCCGGGACTTGGTCAATATGCGTCCCGAGGAAGCCGTAGCAATCCTGGTGGGGTACGACGATCAGATGCTGATCGAAACGTTACGCGTCACCGAAGAGATTGCTCGTGCTGAAGGCGAGTTCTCTTTCGTTCCACTCTGGCTTTCCCGGCTCCCCGCGCAGCGGGCGGCCGAGATTCAGAGAAAGATGACGATACGACCGCCGCAGTAGGATATTGGAGGTTCCGTGACAACAGCTCTTGTGGCCGCAAACGTCTCTTCCGCTCCCGCTTCGTGGGATGTCGGGCACGGTCGGGGACCTGACTCGACCGAGATCCACCGGTTCGCGGGGTTTCTCGAACGCGCACTGATCGAGTCCGAGCCGTTGACCGATTCACGGACCGGTTCACCGAATAACCGCCGGTACGACGACGAGACCGACAGATCGCGTATCACGCGTGACGACCCGAACGCACGCACCACACACGACGACCGGAAGGTTCGAGAAGCCGAACACGCGCGCGAAGCCGAAGAAAACGGCAGAAGCGAAGACAGTCAAAAAACCCAAAAAAACCAAAAGGTCGACCGGAGCGACGAGACCGATACCCACGGTGAAGGTCGGGCATCGGCCGCCAAGCGCGAGGCCGAAGACGCCACCGAGGCGGCCGCGCGCGAGAAAACCTCCAAAAGCGACACCACAGACGCCGAACGCGTCGCCTCAGAACTCGGCGAGCAAGCGGGAAAGGCGACAAAAATAACGAAAAAAGACTCGCGGGACGGTGGAGCGGTCACGGGTGCTGAGGCGAAAAAGAGTAGTTCCGACGATGACGAGATCTCCCGGGTTGGTGCTGCCGGCGCGCAGAAGCAACTCGACCTTCAAGAGCCCCGCGGTTCTCAGCCTAACGTAAAACACGGTGACGGTGAGGCCGATAATCGCCACGCGGCGGTCGACGTCGACGCCGGGAAGAAGGAGCGCACGGGCGACGACGAGACCGAACGGACCGACGCGGCAAACGGCAAAAAGAGCGACCAGGCCGCGTCTGCCCGCGGTGCTCACGCTCTCGGCAGCGACCACGCCGCTCGGTCGGACAGCGGTGATCCGGCCGAAAAGCGCGAAGACCAGGAAGACCGCGGCAAGAAACGCGGCGACGAGAAAAGCGAACGAGTCGGATCGCGCGATCGCGACGGCGAGCCGCGTGTGAAGGTGATCGACACGCGACGCGCCGAGAGGCTCGACCCCGCCGCGAGTGGTGAGGCATCCGGTAGCGCCGATGAAAACCGAACCTCCTCCGAAGCCCCCGGCATCGAAATCAGAAACCAGGGCGGAAACGAACCGGTGAACGCACGGAACCCCGTGAGGTACGCCGAGGCTTCGGCGGAACTCGCCCGATCGCTTCGCGAGAGCGCAAATGCCGAGATCGTCAGGGAGGCGCGGATCATCCTGCGAACCGAGAACTCGGGTGAGATTCGCCTTGTGTTGCGCCCCGAGGAGTTGGGCAACGTACGAATCAGGCTGCAAATGCAGGATAACCATATAGCCGGCCGAATTCTTGTCGAGAATTCAAGTATACGCGAGATCTTTGCGCAGAACATGGACGATCTCGCGCGTGCTTTTGCCGAGGCGGGCATCGAACTCGGTTCGATGGAGGTCTCGGTCGGCGACGGTGAGCGATCCGACGCGGATGACCGTCCACGGTCCGACGGACCGCAGAGGGTAGCGGGTGAATTCGAGAGGAATACTCACGCGGTCGTGTACTACGGCTTCGAAGACACTCGTGTGAACGTTTTTGCGTAACCGGAGAAAGGAAGGAGTCAATCGATGGATGTTGGGATGATGAGTGCAGCGGATCGGGCACGCTTGGGCGCACAAGTAGAAGCGTTCAACCGCACGGTCAACGACGGCAAAGAAAAAACACAGGCGCTCGGTAAGGACGATTTTTTGAAGATTTTGATCACGCAGCTGCAAAACCAGGATCCTATGTCGCCGATGGAGGATCGTGAGTTCATCGCGCAGATGGCTCAGTTTTCGACGCTCGAACAGATGACGAACATGGGCAATCAGTTTGCGCGGCTGTCGTCGTTGCTCACGGCGGGGCAGGCGATCGGGCTGCTCGGGCGCGAGGTCGAGGTTGCGGGTGCAGCCGGCGTCACAACGGGAATCGTCTCGGAGGTCACCAACGGCGAGTACCCACAAGTTCTCGTGAATAACACATACTTCGACGTCCAAGACGTCACGCGCGTTCGGCAGTAAGGGGGCAACGATATGATGCGATCATTGTACGCCGGTGTGTCCGGTCTTCAAAATCATCAGACGCGAATGGACGTGATCGGTAACAACGTCTCGAACGTCAACACAACGGGTTTCAAACGTGGGCGTGTGAACTTCCACGACATGATCTCCCAAATGATGCAGGGCGCATCGCGGCCACGCGAGGAAGTTGGAGGGGTGAACCCGCGGCAGGTCGGTCTTGGAGTGATGACGTCGTCGATCGACACGATCTTCACGCAAGGTTCGCTCCAGACGACCGGTGTCAAGAGCGATCTTGCGCTCCAGGGTGAAGGGTTTTTTGTCCTGCGCGACGGGGACCAGAACCTCTACACGCGTGCGGGTGCGTTCGGGCTCGACGCCGAAGGAAATTTGGTCAACCCCTCGAACGGTATGCGCGTTCAGGGGTGGCTCGCCGAGCAGATCGACGGCCGTACCATTATCAATACGTCGTCCTCTCTTGACGACCTGATCATCCCGATCGGCGGCAAAGACCCCGCCGGCGCGACGACGGATATCTTTGTCGCTTCGAACCTGAACAAGACGACGCCCGTGATCCCTCCGGATGCAACCGAGAGCCAGATTCTCGAAGGCACGTGGACGGTCGAAGAGGACATCTACGACTCGTACGGCAATCGCCACACGCTTCGCATCGACTTCACGCGGGTGCCCGACGAGCCGAACAGATGGCTCGCCAACACAACCGTTTCGCCCGAGGCCGATGTCGCGATTCCTCAGACGGTGAGTGTCGGGGGAACCGAAAGCCCCGACGGCGCGAGTTTTGTGATCGAGTTCTCGAACGAAGGGACGCTTCAGTCGATTTCTAACGCCGCGGGCGGAACGGTCGAAACCGACGAGCTTTCGGTCCAACTCTCATTCCAGGTTCCTGAGTCGCTCGTGCCGATCGATCCGGAAACCGGGCTTCCCGAAGCTCCGGCGGTTCAAACCGCGAACATCACGCTCGGTCGCGTCGGCGCGTTCACAAACTCGATGACGCAGTACGCCTCCGCCTCGTCGACCAAAGTGTATGAGCAGAACGGATACCCGATGGGGTACCTCGAGGACTACCGGATCGATCAGAGTGGAACTATCACCGGTGTTTTCTCTAACGGAACCAACCGGGCGCTCGGCCAAGTCGCTTTGGCGTCGTTCGTGAACCCCGGCGGCCTCGAGAAGGCCGGCGAGAACAACTATGTTGTCACGATCAACTCTGGGATGCCGGACGTCGGGCCGTCGGGAGTCGCGGGCAAGGGCCGCGTGATCGCGGGGACACTCGAAATGAGCAACGTCGATCTCGCCGCGGAGTTCACGGACATGATCGTAACGCAGAGGGGTTTTCAGGCGAACTCGCGAACGATACAAACCGCCGATCAATTATTGCAGGAAGTCTTAACATTAAAGCGGTAGAGGGGTAAGATGACGTTGAGATGATCCAGGTAACGCGCCTAGACGGGACGATTTTTTACGTGAATCCGCACCATATCGAGTATATCGAGAAAAATCCCGATACAACTCTAATTATGCTGTCGGGTAAACGATTGGTCGTCAAAGACGACTATCCGTCGATCTACGACGAGATAATCGAGTATCGTCGCCAAATCGGCGCGTTCAAGAACGAGGAGTGAGCATGGATCTTGGGACAATTGTCGGCCTCGGCCTTGGCTTTTCCATGGTCGTCGTCGGAGTTTTGATCGGAGGCGCGGGTCTCGGACCGTACCTCAGCCCGGATTCGGTTCTGATCGTTCTTGGTGGATCGTTCGGCGCGATGCTCGTTGCTAATCCGATGAGCCGGATGCTCGGGATCGTTAAATTTCTTCAGTTGGCACTCAACAAACCGAACTGGCAGGAAGAAAAGCTGATCGAGGATCTCGTCGGGTTTTCAGAACGCGCACGCCGCGAAGGGCTGCTCGCTCTGGAGGACAACCTCGATCAGATCGACGATGATTTTATGAAGAAGGGACTCGGCCTTGTTGTCGACGGCATCGATCCCGAGATCATAAAAAACATCCTGTACAACGAGCTCAACGAAATTCAGAGCCGGCACGAGGCCGGCATAAAAGTATTCGACGACTGGTCGAAGATTGCGCCCGCGTTTGGTATGATCGGAACGTTGATCGGTTTGATCGCGATGTTGGTGAACCTCGGCGGTGACGCATCGATCATCGGTCGTGGTATGTCGACCGCGTTGATCACGACTTTGTACGGTTCGTTTTTTGCGAACCTGGCGCTCATCCCGATCAAAAGCAAGCTTCAGGACCGGGACAAGGAAGAAGCACGCGCCAAAGAAATAGTTATCGAGGGGATTCTGTCGATCCAATCGGGTGACAACTCGCGAATCCTCTTCGAAAAATTGATGTCTTTCATGCCTCCGAAACAGGTTGAAGCGATTCGAAACGCGTCGGGTAGGGAGTAGCGATGGCGCGACCGACGAAACGAAAGAAAAGAGAATCCGAGGGCGCTCCCGACTGGATGTTGACGTACGGCGACATGGTTACGTTGCTTCTTACTTTCTTCGTGCTTTTGTTCACGACCGCGACGATCGACGGATACCAGCTGCGCCTCATCCTTTCGGCGTTTCCGGGTCTCGGGATGTTTCAAGGCGGGAACACGCTTCAGGCTGGGCGTTTGGCCGAACTCGGGCACACCGTGATGGCGCTTCCTTCGATGCAACGCGGTCGCGCGCTCGACAACGCGCGGCGCACCGCAATCTCCATTTTTGAGCCGGAGATCAGGTCGCAGAAAGTGCGTGTGCAGGAAGACGAAAGAGGGTTGGTCATCTCGCTGGCGTCGGACGCTTTTTTCCGTGTGGCGAGTGCGGACCTCGATATCGAGGCGTCGCGGAGCGTGATCCAGCGGCTGTCCGAGTTGTTGAAGAGCGAGGAGTTATCGGAGAGAACGTTTCGGATCGAGGGCCACACCGATAATATTCCGACCGACCCTGGAGGACGATGGCCGACAAATTGGGAGCTTTCGGTAGACCGAAGTTTGAGTGTCTTTCGATTCCTGGCCGATTACGGTGTGCCCGAGAACCGGTTTCAGGTTATGGGGCTCGGCGAACACCGTCCTCTGTTCAGCAACGAAACGCACGAAGGGCGTGCGTACAATCGGCGCGTCGACGTGATCATTTTGAGCGACGGGCACCTGTGACGATCGGGCACGATTTCGAGAAATCAACGCCGCGGACCGTGCGCGGATGGAGTTGGAAATGTCGGACGAATTGAATTTGGCTGACCTTGACGAGGGCGGAAAAGAAGAGGGGCAGTCCGGCGGGAAGAAGATCGGATTCCTGTCGGAATTGACGATTCAGATTCTGAAGTGGGCGGCGATCATCATCGGAGCGATTATCTTCATCGTCGTGGTCGTCGTGATCACCGTGAACATGATTACCGACGCACGCGGTGCCTCACAATCGCGTCTTCCGGTCAGCGAGGCGTACACCGGTGCGCCACCCGTGTACGAGTGGTTTCGCGTTACCGAGGAGAACGAGCAGCTCCGCGGAACGACGGCCGATACGCCGCGGCAAACGTTTCTCGTCTCGTTGCATTTGGGATACGACAGAGACAGCCGTACCGTGACAACCGAACTGATCGATCGGCGGATTCAGATCAGGGGTTTGGTTCTCCGGTACTTCAGTAATCGACGGGCGAACGAGCTACTCGGCGCCGAGAACCAGGAGCGCGTGAAACGTGATCTCATGAACAGTATCAATGCATTGTTGGGTGGCGGGCAGATCCGGGACATCGAGTTCGACGAATACCAGATTATCGAATTCTAAATTCGGGAGATTTTGCGGAAACGGTTGATAAAAAAGGAAATATGTGAGAAAATTCCGACGGGAGAGGGAACTACATGACCGAGGTGCTTTCTCAAGATGAGATAGATCAGCTTCTCAACGCTATCTCGTCCGGAGACGTCGATACCGAAGAAATTCACCAACCCACCGATCAACGCAAGATCAAGATATACGACTTCAAGCGCCCGGATAAATTCTCGAAGGAACAGATCAGAACGGTCTCGATCATGCACGAGACTTTTGCTCGTTTGACGACAACCTCGCTCAGCGCGCAGCTCCGCAGCCTCGTGCAAGTCCACGTCGCTTCGGTCGACCAGCTCACGTACGAGGAGTTTATTCGATCGATCCCGAACCCCACGACGCTCGCGGTGATCAACATGGATCCACTCAAGGGATCGGCGATTCTCGAGATTGATCCCGCGATCACGTTTTCTATCATCGACCGTCTTTTTGGTGGACAGGGTGAGGGCGCGAAGGTCATGCGTGATCTCTCGGACATCGAGCAGTCGGTCATGGAAGGGATCATCGTCCGGATTCTAGGAAACATGCGCGAAGCGTGGGCTCAGGTAATCGATCTCAGGCCACGGCTTGGGCAGATCGAGACCAACCCGCAGTTCGCGCAGATCGTTCCGCCGACCGAGATGGTCGTGCTTGTGACGCTCGAGACCAAAGTCACGGATGTAGAAGGGATGATGAACTTCTGTATTCCGTACCTCACGATCGAACCGATTATCTCGAAGCTTTCGGCGCAGTACTGGTACTCTCCCGTACGCCGGGGAGCCACGACCGAGAACTTGAATATTTTGCGGGACCGGCTGTCGACGATCGAGGTCGCGATAGTCGCGGAGATCGGAAGCATGGACCTTACGGTTCGTGACGTGCTTGCGCTGCGCGTGGGCGATGTAATCCGACTGCCGAACGTCCGGATTTCCGATCCGATGTGCTTGAAGATCGGCAATCGCCCCAAATTTTTGAGCAAACCCGGGCAAATCGGCAATAGGGTGGCGGTGCAGATCACGCGTCAGCTCGAGGACATAGAAGCCGAGGATTTCGAAGAGCTGACGGCAGAGGAAGGAGAGTAGCCAATGAGCGACGGATCACTGTCCCAAGACGAAATCGACGCATTGTTGCAGGGCTCGGGTGGAATGGATTTAGGCGGTGTGCCTGAACCGTCCACGGTACCGGATTTGTCGGATGCAGAACTCAAGGCGTTTCGCGCGGTGGTCAAAGACACCGTCGAGGCGCAAAAGTCGAATATGGCGACGTTGGTAGGGAAGGATGTCCGCATCGCGGATCCCAAGGCTCAGATGATGTCGCAGGATGAGTTCATCTCGAGTGTCGATGAGGAGATGGTTCAAATAACGTTGAATTACTCCGACGGCGCTCCCGGCGCGCACTCGTATCTGTTATCCGAGGACGCCGCGGTTAAGATCGCGACGCCTCTGATCGGCCAGGACGGGATCGAGATCGACGAAGCAACGCTGAGCGCGTTGCAGGAAGCGTTTTCGCAGATCAGTGGACCGGTCGTGACTTCACTCAGCGAAAAAGCCTCGGTAAGCATCATGACCGATCCGCCGGGCGGTGAAAAAAAGAGCACCGGGGGGCTGGAGTATCCCGACGGAGAGTTCGCGTGCCTTTCGTATCGCGTGAGCATCGAAGGCGAACGGCCGTTCGACTTGTACGAAATTTACGACGCTCAAATCGTCAAAGCTATAACCGACGGCGCTGCGCCGCAGGGCGGTCAACAGCAAATGGCCGGTGGGCCGCAGCAACAAGCGGACCCGTTCGCCGGTTTCGGCGGGGGCCAAGTGGGCGGCCAAGTGGGCGGTGCTCCACAGTACCAGCAGCCGTATCAGAATCCCGGCCAGATGGGCGGCCAGATGGGCGGCGGCCCCCCCGTGCAGCCGGTGCAGTTCCCGAATTTGCAGATGCAGGGCGCGTCTCAGGAACAGGGGAATATCGGTCTCTTGATGGACGTCTATATGGAGCTCACCGTAGAGCTCGGACGGACGCGGAAACTCATCAAGGAGATTCTCGGGTTTGGAGAAGGTACGATCATAGAGCTCGATAAGCTTGCTGGAGAGCCGGTCGACATTCTCGTGAACCACAAGTTGATCGCGAAGGGAGAAGTCGTGGTCATCGACGAAAACTTTGGTGTGAGAATCACCGAGATCGTCTCGACGATGGAGCGTCTCTCCACGATGGCGTAGAGTCGGTGTTAAGGGGAGGGGAACACTGAAACATTTATGTCTCATAGCGCTGCTACTGGCAGTCACGCTCGGCGCCTTTGCGCAGGAGCCGGCCTCAAGTACCGAATCAGACGAGTCTCGTTTCGTTTTCCAGGAGCAAACCACGGCCCCTGAGCCCGCCGATGACAGCTTTGCCGGCATCGGGTTCTGGGACCTTGCTCGCATGTTGTTCATCCTCGGGATCGTGATCGTCGTGATCTACCTCTTCTTCAACATTCTAAAGCGCTCGACCGTCGGACGCGTGAACAGCGGAGAAAGCATCCGGATGCTTGGATCTCGGGCGCTTGCCGGTAACAAGAGCCTGCACGTTGTTCAAGTCGGAAACCACGTCTATCTCGTCGGGGCAGGTGAAAGCGCGGTGTCCTTGATCTCGGAGATCACCGACCAGGAGACACTCGATGAGCTCCGTCTCACGCCGGAAGAGACGGCGCCTGCGGCACGCAGGAGTTTTCCTGAAATGCTCGGATCGGTGCTCCGGCCCGCGGGAAACGGTGCCGGAAGTTTTGATTTTATGCACAGGCAGAGGGAACGGCTCAGAAAGATGAGATAGCCATGTCGATCGGGAGGGGGGCATGACGAAAAAAATACTACTCGCGGTGTTCGTGGCAGTCCTACTGATGCCCGCCGGCGCGCACGCGCAATCGATAGATCCACCAAGCTCGGGTGCGGAGGGATTGCGGATACCATTTGTCGACATCTCGGTGCGTGAACCGGAGACGGGTCAGGAGATCGCCCTGTCCCTGCAGCTCTTGTTGCTGCTCGCGGTTTTGAGTCTTGCGCCGTCGATCGTGATTCTCATGACATCGTTTCTGCGTATCGCAATTGTGTTGGATTTTGTGAAGCGCGCGTTGTCGTTGCAACAAGTGCCGCCGAATCAGGTTTTGATGGGCATCGCGCTCTTTTTGACGCTTTTCATCATGTGGCCGACGGTTACGCAGATCTACGATAACGCGTTTGTCCCGATGTCCGAAGGCGAGATCGGCGTCGAAGAGGCGTACTCGCGGTTTGAAGCGCCGTTGCGCGTATTTATGTTTCGTCAAATGCAGGCAAATCCCGGAAGCGTCGCGTTGTTCATGAGAATGAGTGGGCTTGAGCGCCCGAACAACCTCGGAGACGTTCCAACGCACGTTTTGATCCCGGCGTTCATCCTGCACGAGCTCACTGTCGCGTTCAAGATAGGGATCCTGCTGTTCGTTCCGTTTATCATGATCGACATGGTCGTCGCGTCGATTCTCATGTCGATGGGGATGATCATGTTGCCGCCCGTGATGATCTCGCTTCCGTTTAAACTGATTCTTTTCGTCTTGATCGACGGCTGGGGATTGTTGACGCAGCAGCTCGTCGCGAGTTTTGGAGGTTTCTGATGAGTATGGGATACGTTGTAACCTTGATCCGCTCGGGTGTTCTTCACGTCCTTCTCGTCTCCGCGCCGCTTTTGATTATCGCGCTCGTCGTGGGACTCGTGATCTCGATCTTCCAGGCGACGACGTCTATTCAGGAACAAACGCTGACGTTTGTTCCGAAGATCGCGGCAATTCTCGGAGCCTTGATCTTTTTTGGGCCGTGGATGATTCAGATGCTTACGCGTTTCACCGTAAGCCTCATGAACCAAATACCGATGATGGTGAGGTAAGCGAGTGACCGCGAGGATCATCGGCGACGCACAGATTTTTTTCCTCATCTTTGTCCGTGTGTTCGCGTTGATTCAGACGGCGCCGCTTCTGTCGTCGGAGAGCATACCCCAGATTGCCAAGGTCGGGCTTTCATTCTTCTCGGCCTTCGCGGTATTCCCGTGGGTCGTCGCGGGTTATAGCGTTCCGGATTTTGGACTCGAGTACGCGATGCTCGCGGTCGGCGAGGCCATGATCGGTGTGATTTACGGATTCATACTCTCGACGGTGTTCGCCGCGTTTCAAACCAGCGGGCAGTTCTTCTCGCTCCAGATGGGGTTTGGCGCCTCGCAGGTTTTTGATCCACTCGCTCAGATCGAGATTCCGTTGATGGGCCAGTTTCTGAACATCATCGCGATGTTTGTGTTCGTCGGGACGATGGGCTTTCAGAAAATATTCCTGTCGGGGGTGATTCAGTCGTTCGAGACGGTAAAGGCGGTCGAAATAGCCGCGCAACGGGAGGATCTGATCGCGATGATGCTCGTGACGTTCTCGCGCATGTTCGAGAACGCGTTGGTTTTATCTTTTCCGATCCTCGGCACGTTGTTTCTCGTTTCGGTCACGATGGGGCTTCTCGCGAAGGCTGCTCCGCAGATGAACCTGCTGATGCTTGGCTTCCCGCTTTCGATCGGTGTCGCGTTTCTGATGATCTTTCTCACGATGCCGTATCTCGTCGCCGCGTTCGAGCGGCTGCTCGATGCGGGGTTCGGTGTGCTCTCGCTGATTCACACCGTCCCGGAGGTGGTCCCGTGAGTGAGGAAAAAACCGTGAACGATAGGCCGGGCATGGCGTGGAGCTCGCCGTGTGTCGACAACCGGAGCTTCCTCGACGAGCTTACTCGTGTCCACCTTCAGTGGTTCGCGGCCGAGGACGAAGGACGAACCGAGGATCCGACCGAGCACAAGATCAGGAAGGCACGCGAGGACGGAAAAGTAGCGAAGTCGCAGGATGTAACCGCCTCGGTTGTGCTCTTGTTCTCGGTCGTTACGCTCGGTCTACTTTCGCGCTACATGTTCCATAACATGATCGAGATGACGACGTATTTTCTGCGCCTGACCGGCGAGTTTGACGTAACGCGCGACTTCGGGGTTTTCGCCGCGTTTTACGCGTACTTCATCCGGCTCGTGTTGCCGGTGGCTGCGGTCGCGTTCGTTGCAGCCGCGCTCGGCAATATTCTTCAAGTTGGGTTTCTGTTTTCGGTGAAACCGATCACGCCGGACTTTGAGAAGATCACGCCGAATTTCGGGCGATTCCTCAAGAAGGCGATCTTCTCGGCCGAGGCGGGATTCAACCTCGGGAAATCGGTCGGAAAGGTCATAATCCTTGCTTTTCTCGGGTTTCTGAACATTCAGCTCAATATCGACCGTATCGCGCGCCTTGTGTACGCCCCGTTTCTCGAAAGCGTCGCGGTGATCGCGTCGTTGACGTTCAATGTGTTGTTGCAGGCGGCGATTCTGATGCTTGTTCTGTCGGTGTTCGATTTCTTTTTCCAGAAGAAGCAACACCTTGAGTCGCTAAAAATGACGAAGCAGGAGATCAAGGAAGAGCGGAAGCAGTACGAAGGCGATCCTTTGATCAAGAGCCGGCTGAAACAGCGCATGCAGGAAATACTGTCGCGCAACATGATTCAGAACGTGCCGAACGCGGACGTCGTGATAACAAACCCGACCCACTTCGCGGTAGCACTCGAGTACAAGGCCGAGAAGATGCACGCGCCGACGGTCACCGCCAAAGGGCAGGACAACATGGCGCAGAAAATCCGCGAGATCGCGAATGAGAACTCAGTTCCGATCGTCGAGAACAAGCCGCTCGCGAGAGCGTTGTACGCGGACGTCGAGATCGGAGACAGCATCCCCGAGAAGTACTACGAAGCGGTAGTCGTTGTTCTGAAACAGGTGTACACGATGTCGGGCCGTCCGAAGAGGGCGGGGTGAGGTGAAAAATGGCTGATGTTCCGGGCCTGATCGGAAGCGCATTCCTCAAGCAACGCAGCGACGCACTCGTCGCGGTCGGCGTCGTCGTGATCGTGATGATGCTCATCATCCCGCTTCCGACGGTGCTTCTCGATACGTTCATGGCAACGAACATCGTGCTGAGCCTATTGACGATCCTGATTGTGCTGTACACCAAGAACGCGCTTGAGTTCTCAATCTTTCCGACGCTGTTGCTCGTCATGACGGTGTTCGGCCTTGCTTTGAACGTATCGTCGACGCGGTTGATCCTGTCTCAGGGAACGCAGTTTGACGGCCGAATCGTTCGGGCGTTCGGGCGTTTTGTCGTAGGAACAGCCGGCGCCGAGGGCCTCGTGATCGGGATCATCATCTTCTTGATCATCGTCGCGGTCCAATTTTTTGTCATCACGAAAGGCGCGACGCGTGTCGCCGAAGTCGCCGCGCGTTTCACGCTCGACGCTCTGCCCGGTAAACAGATGGCGATCGAGGCCGAGTACAACTCGGGGGCGATCACCGAAGAGGTCGCGACAAAACGTAAGCGCGACCTCGAAAAAGAAGTCGATTTTTACGGCGCGATGGACGGTGCGTCGAAATTTGTTTCCGGGAACGTCAAGGTCGGTATTCTGATCACCGCCGTGAATATGATCGGCGGAATTATCGTCGGAATGACGATTCATGGCGAGCCGTTGAACGTCGCGGTCGACACGTATATCTCGCTCACGATCGGTGACGGGCTCGTGTCGCAGTTCCCCGCCTTGCTCGTCTCGACCGCGACCGGTCTCATCGTCACGCGCGCTGTATCCGACGGTACGTTCGGCGAAGACGTCTCGTCGCAGTTTGGACGTCACTCGCGCGTTTACTGGATCGCGGCCGTTGTTTTGCTCGGACTTTCGATGCTCCCCGGTTTCCCGTGGTACGTCTTGCTCCCGATGGCCGCGTTCTCCGGGTTCGCGGCGCTCAGAATCGGGCGGACGCAAGTCGCGGAGAAAGAGGGGCTCGCCGAGGCCGATCGCGCCGCGAAGGCGAAAGAGACCCCGCCTGAGATTTCGCCGGTTGCGCCTCTCGATCCGATCTCGCTCGAGCTCGGGTACGGTCTCGTGCCGCTCGTCGACAAGGACAAAGGTGCCGAGTTACTCGAGCGTGTCACGCGGATCCGCCGTGAAACCGCACTCGATCTCGGTCTTGTCGTTCCGCGGATCCGGATCATTGACAATATGCGGCTCGAGCCGTCGGAATACTGCATCAAGATTCGCGGTGTCGAGGTTGGGCGCGGAAGCGTGCGCATGGGGCACTACCTTTCGATCAATCCCGGCGGCGTGCGCGAAGAGATCCCGGGCGAACGAACGACCGATCCTGCCTTCGGTTTACCCGCGCAGTGGATCACCGAAGATAACCGCGAACGCGCCGAACGCGCGGGATACACCGTCGTCGATGCACCGTCGATCATCGCGACGCACCTGACCGAGATTGTCAAACGGCACGCCGCGGAGATTCTCGGACGCCAGGAAGTACGAGCGATTCTCGAGACGCTGCGCCGCGACTACCCGGCGGTCGTCGAGGACGCGAGTGCACACCTTGGCGTCGGCGAAATCCAAAAGGTACTGCAGGGGCTGCTTCGTGAGCATGTCTCGATTCGCAACGTCGTTACGATTCTCGAGACGCTCGCGGATTACGGCGCGGTTACGAAAGAAGTCGGGTTCCTCGTCGAGAAGGTTCGCCAGGCGTTACGACGGCAGATCTGCCGGCAGTACGCCGACGCCGACGACACGATCAAAGTCATCACGCTCGACCCGAATCTCGAACAGTCGATAATCGATTCCCGGCTCGAGACGGCAGGCGGCGTCGTGCCGGCGCTCGATCCGGAGACGCAGAGAAAGTGGATAACCGCGGTCCGAAATACGGTGCGCTCGGTGCAGGAGCAGGGTACTCTGCCGATCGTTTTGTGTTCGGAGCCGGCCCGACCTCTCGTCAAGGCGAGCACCGCGCGGGAGATTTCGGATCTCGTCGTATTGTCGGTCCCGGAGATCGTCAGCGAGGTCCGGGTGGATGGAGTTGCGGAGATACGAACGGAATGATGACCGTACGAACGATGTATGTGAGGTAGGAAATGGAGTATTTTGTCGAGCAAGCAGCGACCCATCGCGACGCCGAAAGGAACGTTCGCGTGAAGTACGGCGAGCGCGCGAAGATTATGCACTATAAGACCGTAAGGATGGGCGGCTTTCTCGGGATGTTTGCGCGCGAGGGCGTCGAGGTGACGGGGTATCTCGCGAACGAGCCGCCGAGGGCCGGCGTCCCGGCAAAACAGGCGATGATTGACGACGAAAAAAAGAAGCTACTCGAACTCGGGGGACGATCCGATAAATCGCTCGACGCCGTTCTGAAAGAAATCCGTGAGATCAAGGAAAAGATGAACGGTGCCGGCCTGCAAGCCGACACCCCGGTTGATCATCCGAGTATCGGTCGGATCCGCGGAATACTCGAGGCGAACGACTTCACGTCGACGTACGTCACGAAGATCGCGAACCGATTGTCAAAAGAGTTCTCGCTCGACGAGCTCGGCGAGTTCGATCGTGTCCAGGATGCGGTCGTCGGATGGATCGCCGAGTCGATTCGCGTCGTCACGCCGGTCAGACGCGAGCGTCCACACGTGTACATCCTGGTCGGCCCGACCGGCGTCGGGAAAACAACGACCATCGCGAAACTCGCTGCGATGCACGGTTTGGCGCTCAAGTCGGGTCGGCGGCCGGAAGTACGAATCCTCACGATCGACAACTACCGCATAGGGGCTCGACAACAGATCGAGACGTACGCGGAGATCATGGATATACCGGTCGGATTCGTCGAGTCGTACGACGATATGAGGAAATATATCGATATGTACTCCGACGTCGACTTGATCCTTGTCGATACGATCGGCAAGAGCCCACGCGACTTTCAGAAACTCGGTGAGATGAACTCCCTGCTCCAGGCGTGCGGCGGCGCCGCGGACATTCATCTTGCGATGAGCGCTACGACAAAAACCAGCGATATGTACGAAGTGCTGCGCCAGTTTGAGCCGTTTCGCTACTCGGCCGTTGTGATTACGAAACTCGACGAGACGTCGCGTGTCGGAAACATTATCAGCGTTTTGGACGAAAAACAGAAACCGGTGGCGTACATGACCGACGGGCAGAGCGTGCCGCAGGACATCGAACGGGCGTCTGTCCTGAAATTCCTGTTGAGTATCGAAGGCTTTAAGGTGAACCGAGACCGGTACAAAAACGACGAGGGGTGGAGAGAGTGATGGCTGACCAGGCGGAAAGCTTGCGCGAATTGATGAAGAACAAAGACGGGTCGGAACGAAAGTCGAAGACTCGAATCATCACTATTGCGAGTGGAAAAGGTGGTGTCGGGAAGACCAACATCTCGACGAATATCGCACTGGCATACGCCCGTTTGGGGAAGCGGGTCATTCTGATGGACGCCGACCTCGGGCTCGCAAACGTCAACGTGATTTTGGGCGTTATTCCGAAGTATAATCTGTACCACTTGATTCGGAAACAGAAGACGATGCGCGAGATCATCATGGACACCAACTACGGTATCCAGATTGTCGCCGGAGCCTCCGGGTTTGCGAAGATCGCGAATCTGAGTGAGGAAGAACGACAGTCCTTCATCGAGGAGCTTGCCGAACTCTCGAGCGCAGACGTGATCATCATCGATACAAGCGCGGGGGTATCGAATAATGTGCTGGCGTTTGTCGCCGCTGCGGACGAAGCGATCATCGTGACGACGCCGGAGCCGACCGCTATTACCGACGCGTACGGGATCATCAAAATTATCGCGACCGAGATCGATAACTTGGGGTTGGGGTTGAAGCTCATCGTGAATCGCGTGAAGTCGGTCACCGAGGGCAAGAAAGTCGCCGAACGCGTAATTACCATCGCGGGACAGTTCCTGAACCTCAAAGTTGATTATTTGGGGTACGTTTACGAGGATCCGTCGGTCGGCGCGGCGGTATTGCGGCAGAAGCCGTTCTCGGTGGTGGATCCGAAAGGAAAGGCGAGCCTCTGCATTCAGCACATCGTCGGCCGGCTCGAAAAGATCGAGTATCGAGACGGCGGTGGCGTCGGACGGTTCATAAAACGGCTTCTCGGCCGGCTGTAGGGAGGATGAGCTGTTGCATTTCTGTGACCGCGGTGACCGCGGTTGACGGACGCAGGGTTTTTTCCTAATCTGTCTTGTTGGATACTGGGGGCGGCATGGACCTGAACCTGAAAGTAGGCGCGTACTCAGCGGTAGCTGCGTTTGTCTTGAGCGCAATCGCGGGTGCGGTCGGAGGTGTGCCGTTCGGGATTCTGCTCTTTCGTGCGGTTATTGGGGCAGTGGTTTTCGGTGCCGGCGCAATCGGCGTGGATATTCTTGTTGATAATGTGCTGCCGGAGTTGAAAGAAAACCCTGACGTACCCAGCGAAATGGGTGGTAACGTCGATATTGTCGTTTCGGACGATGTCGGCGAGGATGCCGATTCGAACGCGAATAAAATCGATCAGGCCGGCCATGACGGTGAAGGCGATGAGGATGAAGATGAAGAAGACGACCCGTTGGTTCAAGAGGTAGAAGAGCTTTCGGCAGACGACGCGCCGACCAACGGTGCGGCAGGCGAGATCGATGCGGATATAGTGAACGATACGATCGACGACCTGCCGGAGATCGGAGGATTCGCGGAGTCGTTCCGGAGCGGACGCGATGATTCATCGGGCTTTGACGGCGAATCCGGATCGGCGGCGTCGGGTGGGAAGGACACCGACGCCGCGGGCGATGCTCGCGTCATGGCGAAGGCACTTCAAACTATAATGAAACGTGACGATTAAGGGATAGGTGCGAAAGATGGGGGAGAATCTGCTCGCCGAGAAGAAAGAAGAGTTGCTCTGGAGAGAGTACCGCAAGAACAGGGACCCCCACATTCGGGATACCCTGGTTCGGCAGTACGCTCCGTTGGTCAAGTACGTCGCCGGGAAAGTTGCCGTCGGAATGCCGCACAACGTCGAGTTTGATGATCTCGTCGGGTACGGCGTGTTTGGTTTGTTCGACGCGATCGAGAAGTTTGATCCGAACAAACACGTGAAGTTCAAGACGTACGCGGTCACTCGCATTCGCGGCGCGATCTTTGACGAGTTACGATCGATAGACTGGGTTCCTCGTTCGGTGCGCCAGAAGACGCGAGAGATCGAGGAAACCGTCCGTCGCCTCGAGGCATCGCTCGGACGCGCTGCCTCCGATCAGGAGATCGCCGACTCGCTCGACATTTCGATTAAAGAGTTCGAAAAGACCATGCTGAAGATCAGCGGGACATCGATTTTGTCGTTGAACGACGTATGGTACACCGGAGAGGACAACGACAAGGTGTCGATCGCCGACAGCATCGAGTCTCCTCACAGCCTGAATCCCGATGTGATCGTTGAAAAGGACGAGATCAAGCGCGTAATCGTCCAGGCTATCCACGAGCTCCCGGAAAAAGAAAAAACAGTACTTGTTCTTTACTACTACGAGGACCTGACGCTCAAGGAGATCGGCCAGGTCCTTGATGTGACCGAATCGCGCGTTTCGCAGTTACATACCAAAGCGATTATGCGGCTGCGTGGGAAGTTGACGAACATCAAGAAGGGAATCATGTAATGAGCGTGACCTTCGACGAAGTTCGAACATACATCCGAGACCAGATTGCCGACGACAAGAATCGGAAATTCGTGAACGTATCGGGTGATTCGCTCCACGACGCGCTGCGAGAGGCGTCGATCGAGCTTTCCGTGCCGATCAAGAGAATTCAGTACGAGGTACTCGAGAAAGGGTCGGCCGGGGTGCTCGGCCTCGGAAAGAAGCCATGGCTCCTGCTCGCGTATCCGCTGAAAGGTGATGACATCGAGGTAATCGACGAATCGTCGGAATTTGATTTTGCGCTCGCGGGCGAAGCCGAGCAGACCGACCGTGACGGAGAAGCGTTCGTGAGGATCGATCCCGACGGCGTATACCTCAAAGTCACGCCGCCGAACGGGTCCGGTCAGCGTGTCACCGAGCGGGAAGCGCTCGGGGCGATCACGCGACGAAGCATCGACGATATCGATACGTCGATGGTCGCAAAGGTTGTGAAGCACGCGGCCGGTGAGTTTGTTCGCGTCGCGAATTATGAACACAATCCGGCGAACGACGCCGCTCTCACGGTATCGATCACCGATCTCGAGATGAAAGCGTACCTCACCGCGTACCCGCCGGGGCCAGGTGGCGCCGACCCCCGATACGACGACATAGTGTCGTTCCTTCAGATGAACAATGTTGTGGATGGGTTGAAAGAAGACCTTATCCGCCAGTTTTGCGATCGCCCTGTCTATAAGGAGGCGATACTTGTCGCCGAAGGTTCGGCTCCCGTCAACGGTGCCGACGCGCGTATCGTGTACGCTTTCGAGACCGACCGCACGACGTTGAAACTCAAAGAGACCGACGGTCGTGTCGATTTCAAAGAGTTGAATCTTGTGCAGAACGTGGTCGAAGGACAGGAGCTCGCGCGGAAGATACCCGCGGAAAAAGGAACGGCTGGACGTACAGTTACGGGTCGGCTTCTTCCGGCCAAGGACGGAGCAGACGTCCGGATCGATTTCGGCAAGAATGTACGGCTCAGCGAAGACAAGGCGACCGCATTCGCTGAGACTAACGGCCAGGTTCTTTTGTTGGGTGGGCGTATCAGTGTCGAACCGGTGTACGTCGTCGCGGGAGACGTGAACCTCAAGACCGGCAACATCCTGTTCCTCGGAACGGTCGTCGTGAAAGGAAACGTCGACGACGGGTTCAACGTGAAAGCCGCGGGTAACATCGAAGTCATGGGAAGTGTCGGCAAGTCGCAGCTCGATGCCGAAGGGGATATTATCGTTCATCAAGGCGTTACCGGGCGAAACGCGGGTGTCGTCCGCGCCGGGAACAACGTCTACTCGAAGTTCATCGAGAACGCGCGGACCGAAGCGGGCGGTCTGGTCGTCGTAAGCGACGGGATCATCAACTCCGAAGTCCACGCGGACAAGAAGATCGTGTGCCGTGGAAAACGCGCAAGTATCGTCGGCGGGAAGGTGCGCGCGACCGAAGAGATCGACGCGAAGAATCTCGGATCCGTCGCGGGAATGGAGACTGTCCTTGAGGTTGGGTACGATCCAAAGAGCAAAGAAAAGCTCGTACAACTTGAAAAGCGAAGCGAGGAACTGCAGAATGAGCTCGCCGACATAAAGCTGAACCTTTCCACGCTAGAGAATCTCCGTCGTGTAAAACGCACGCTTCCGGAAGAAAAGGTCGCGAGTTACAAAGAGTTGAAGACGCGCGCTGCGGCGGTCATTACCGAATTGAAGGAAGTCGCTCTCGATGGCGAGGAAGTTCGCGAACGTCTTTCGGAGCTGAAATTGGTCGGCAAAGTGTCCGCTTCAGGTACCGTGTATCCCGGCGTGAAGATACACGTCAAGGACGCGTCGCTCGATATCCGGAATGAGCACAAGACGGTGACGTTTATAGCCGAAGATGGTATTATTAAAGTAACAAAGTATCAGGAGTCCGACGAGGATATCAGAATACTGCGGAAGGAATAAATGGCCGTTCAGCCGATTGATCTGCAGAACCTATTCGTTCGTCTCGCCGAGGTAGGTCGCGAACAAGCTGTCCAGAGGGAAGCCATCACAAAAGGGCAGGAAGTGACAGGGCAGGAAATCGTGCGACGGGCGCAGCACAACGATACAGCCGTGAGCGAGGCGCAGGAGATCGAAGATGGCCCGGACCAGGTGCACGACGACGAAGAGAGCCAATCCCGGAAACACGAGCAGTCGAGTCGCGAAGGCGATGAAAAAGACTCCGGCTTTGAGCAGTTTTCCGACCCCGAACTCGGCAAACACATAGATATCACGGGTTAATCCGGATGAACATACTCATCACCGTGGGCGTCAACTGTGTCGTCCTGTTTTTCATGTACAAAATCCTGAACGCGCGTCTCGATCGACGTATCGCGACGGGCGAGGTCTTCGACGAGATAAAGCGTGAAGTCGGCGCCATTATTACCGAGCTGAACGAGACCACCGATCGGAACATCGAGCTGTTCGAAACGCGGGTCGTTCAACTCAAGGAAACGATCGAACAAGCCGACCGCCGGCTCGGGCTCTTGAAACGCGAAAACGAGAAGAACTCGGTTTCGCGTGAGTTTCAGTCGCGTATCGGTTCAAAGAGCGAAAAACCGACCAGCAAGTTACCCGACACGGAGCGCTCCGGCTCCCACGGGGATTCCCTCACTCACGAGAATTCGGCGAAAGGGCAATCCGCGACGGGGAATTTGGCCTCGACTCCGTCCGTTCGGTACGAGCAGGCCGCTCGACCTCACGCCACGCACGGGACCGACGGTTCTGTCCGCGGGGCGTCGACGCAACCGCAGTCAGGTGGACGGGTAAAACCCGTGCGGGAGCCGCCAAATCGCGAAAGGATCCTCGACTTTCACCGGCAAGGTTTTGCGTCGGCCGTGATAGCGCAGAAAACCGGGAGTACAATCGGAGAGGTGGAACTGGTCATATCGTTGATGCAGAGAAGAGGCTGAGGCCGATGATCGTAGGAGTCGACCTCGGCACGACAAACACCGGCATCGCGTTTCTCGACGGTGATACCGCTCGCATCATCCCGAACGACCGAGGAAACCGGATCACTCCGTCGGTCATTGCGTTTGACGAGAATGGCGAGGCTCTTGTCGGCGAGCCGGCGCGGAACTACGCCTCGACGCATCCGGATCGGACCGTTTTTGGCGTCAAACGTCTGATGGGTGATACTCTAACGATCGCGTTCGGTTCGGTGCAGCGTACGCCCGAACAGATCAGCGCGTGCATCATCAGGAAGGTTTGTGACGACGCGCAGGCTTATCTGGGGGAGCGGATCCGCGCGGCGGTTATCGCGGTGCCGGCGCATTTTTCAGACCGCGCGCGCGTCGCAACGATCGATGCGGGGCGGCTTGCCGGGTTGAGCGAGGTTCATCTTATCAACGAACCGACGGCGGCGGCGATCGCTTACGCGAACGACTCTCCGAGAAAACGGAATATCGTGGTGTACGACCTCGGGGGTGGAACTTTCGACGTCACGTGCCTCGAGAGCAAAAACAACGACTACACCGTCCGCTCGAGCCGCGGGAAGGCCGATTTAGGCGGCCGGACCTTTGATTCGATTATGCGTACCCACGTGGTCGAGAAACTCGAAACGGAGATCGGGCGGCCACTTCGTGACGATCCGATCGTGTCTCACCATCTTGAGGAAAGTATCGAACGGGCGAAGATCGAGTTGTCGTCGAGAGAAACCACCGGCATCGCTGTGCCGTTTGTCTCAGCATCGGGCCGTGCGATGCATCTGGAGTGTGAGATCACCCGAGCGCAGTTTGATCACTTGATTCGGTCGCGGCTCGAAGAAACCATTCGATTGATACGGTTAGCGGTTCAAGAGGCCGGATTCGATCGCAATGGCTCCGACACCCTCGTGTACTCCGGCGGTTCGTGTCGGATTCCAATCGTGCAGTCTCTCGTACACGCCGCGATTCGTGCTCCGGAGCAGTACATGGCGAATCCCGACGAGATCGTCGCGCTCGGCGCGGCGGTTTACGCCGAGAGATTCCTCCGGCGGAACGCATCGCGGACCGCCGCACGCCGAACAGCGACCGAGGGAGCGAGGTTACGCGATGTTGCAGCGTTCAATCTTGGGGTCGAGCTCGATGACGGACGGTACGTTCCCGTGCTTCCGCGTAACACGCCAATACCGGCGACGCGGACGCGAACCGTCACAACGGTGAGCGATAACCAATCGGCTGTGCAGATTCACGTTCTTCAAGGAGACGACGGCACGGCTGAGAATAACCACTCGCTCGGCCGGTTTGTGTTGAGTGGAATCCAAAAGGCAGCACGCGGTGAGCCGCGCATCGACGTTGTTTTTTCGATCGACGAGAACGGAATCACCCACATCGCCGCTCGCGACGCGAAGACACGAGCGGTACAGAAGATCGTGGTCGCACCACACCGGACAGGCACCGACAAAAAAAGCGACCATGACCGTGTCGTCGCGCTGATTCGGGATGTCAGGGTATTGCTTGAGAAAACGCGCGTGGACGCCGATTTTGAAAGAGAATGCGCAACAGTGATTGCCGACGCGGAGAAGGCCGTCTCGTCGAAAGATCCGACGTACCTCGCAGAGCTCGGCGTTGCGCTCGAAACCGTACTTCTGGAATTGACGACGATTCTTGAGTCCGAGGAGGCGCGATTTGAGGGTGCGTGAAATGTACGAAACGCTTGGCCTCGCCCCGGGTGCGACGCCCGAGCAGATTCGCTCATCGTATCGGGCGCTCGTGAAGGCCTGTCATCCCGACATTTCAGGCGAAACCGGTGACGCGGTTCGGCTCGACGCAGTTGTGTCCGCGTACCGAGAGCTTTCGCGACGGATCACAAACTGTCTTCCGTTCCCGGGAGATCGACCCCATAGCTCTCCGGCCGGAGGAAGTCGGTCCGCGGCTCGGTCGCGCCCGACACCGGGCGCCACGGCGGCGGAGCGCACGAACATAGCCGAACTGTGTCGAATGGCTGTCGACGGGAGAACCGCGAGCATACGGATGTTCGCGGTGAAGCAACTCGGACGCACGGGACGCCGGACGGTGTATCCGTCGTTGCGCATCGCGCTGTACGACAGTGAGACCGCAGTGGTATGCGCTGCCGTCGAGGCCGTCGTGCGGCTCGATATCCGTCAAGCAATCGGTGAGTTGGGAGCCGTGTTCATGCGTGGTGATCTCACGGTACGACGGTGCGTCTTGTCGGCGATCGCAAACGCGCGGCGTCCCGAGGTGTATCGCAGCGTCGTCTTTTCGGCGCTGAAAGATAGCGATGCGATGATACGGCGCGCCGCGTTGCGGGTCTTTGCCGATATCGAGCGCGAGACACGCGGGGTATCGTGACGGGGCCTGAACGCGACGGTCCGTTAAGCTCCTCGGGCGGCCGCCTGCACGCTATGTTCTTCTCGGACGGAAGATCGATGATCGACGCGACGCGCCGGGCGTGCGACGCGTTCGAACGCGGAGCCTCCGGCCGACGTACCGTTGATTCCGCGTTCCGGAGTGTGCATTCGCTGAAATCCGAGGCGTCCTTTCTCGGTTTCCGCGATGTTGCCGAACGCGCGCACGCGCTCGAAGAAGTCTTTGTCCGGTTGAGGAGGAGCTCCGAGCAGCCCGATGGCGCCGCTCTCTCACGGTTGCGCTCTCTCGTCGACCGGCTCGACGAGAGCTTCACGGCCGCCGTAAGCGCTGCTCCGGACGGGCTCCCCGAAGGCACGCGTCGCGTGCGCGACGATTCGGAGAAGCAGTTCAGCGACTTTCTCGCGACGATCGGGCCTTTCGAGCGAACTCTTCTCGGCGATGCGCGCTCACGCGGTGAACGCGCGTACGGTGTGAGTTTCACGATCACCGAGACTGCCGAGATGGTCGGACCACGACTGTACCTAGCTCTTTTCAACCTCGAATCGACGGTGAACGTCGTCGCGAACTATCCCGGCGGCTCTACAAACGGCGCCCGTGCCGGAGACGCTGCGGGCGCCGGGGACGGTACTCCTGAAGTCTACCGTGACCATCAAACGGTCCACGTGTTGTTCACGACGACGAGGGACCCCGCGGATGTCGTCGCGGCGATTCACGTCGACCAGATCGCCGATATCCGGATTGTCGCGTTGCGCTACGATGAGCTTGTGCAGACAGCGATAGACCGGGACTTTCGGTCGGGCATCCTTGCCGGTGCGGAAACCGTCGACGTGACGATGTCGGCTCGCAAGTTTGAGGCTTTGTGCGTGTACAGTGAAGAACTGCTCAGGCTTTCGCGCGAGCTCACCGCGACCAACAAAACCGGAGTCGCATCACGATTGCTCACGCTGTCGGCCGCACTCGAGGAGACCGTTCACGACACCTCGACCACGACGATCCACGACGTCTTTGAGGCTCTGCGTGAACCCGCCGAGAACGTTATTTCGCACTCAGGAAAATCGGTTCAGTTGGTGTTCGACGGTGGCCCTCATGCGGTGTACCGGCCGGTAGCCGAGGTTCTGATCGACGCGTTGATGCACGTGATCCGTAACGCGATCGATCATGGGATCGAGGAAACTGATACTCGTCGGCGCCGCGGCAAGGAAGCCGCGGGAACGATCAAGATCACCGGGGAACAGATCGGCGCGACGTACGTGATCCGTGTTCGCGACGACGGTTCAGGGCTTCCGCGGGAGATCTTGAGTAAATCGCAGGATCCGTATGAACTCTTTGACTTTCTCGCCGCTCCGGGATTCACGACGGTCGACGCGAGCCGCACGACGTCGGGTCGGGGAGTGGGGTTGGACGCGGTTCGGCACGCGATCTTCGATCTTCTCGGCGGCCATGTATCGGTCAAGAGCAAACCCGGCGTCGGAACTGTGATCAAGTTCGAGATCTCTTCGGCGTCGCGTCTTTTGAGCGTACTTGTGATCCGGTCTCGCGATACCGTTGTTGCCGTTCCCGCGGCGTTCGTGTACCGGACTTTCGCGATCTCCGACTCCGCGATTACCGAAGACGCCGCGGGGCATTTGTGGTGTCGATTTGAGGATCAGAACGTCCGTGTCTTCGATCCTCTTGAACGACCGATCGGCTCTCGCGACGATCTACCCGGTAAATCGGGACTATACGTTCGTATGCGCACATCGCAAGCGATAATTGTGTGCGACGAGATCGTCTCCGAGGAGACTGTGGTAAGAGATCCCGCGGCGCCGACGCGCGTATACTCGCAGGTCGTCGGCGGCGAGGTGGAACTTCGCACACCTGTCGAAGTCTTCCCCGCGCCACGGTTCGGGCACCGCGAATCCCCAAATCGAGAATAAGGCTTGAAATATCGATAAATTCGGGTTATCATTCCTTTAGGTACTAACAACCAAATCTCTGCAGCGCTCAACACCATCGCTTTTTTTTGCAGAGTTGCCGTACACCGGATCTGACTGCTCAAAGGAGCTGCGATGGTGTCACGTCCCGTGGTGTTGGCCTTTTTTCGAGCGGTATTCTCGGTCATTGTCGCGATTGGGGCGTTCGCACAGACTGCCCATGAACCCGATATTCCGACGACGCACCGTGCGATCGATCCTTCGTTGATTTCTACACGATTTACGACCGGAGTCGATTTCCCTCTTCAGTCGCGTGTCCGCCCGCTTTTCGCCCCGCTCGCGTACGGGACGAGTCTCATGGGTTGGCTCCCGCTTCCGTTCCTGCCGTTTCTTGCGCCGACGGTTGGGATCAACTACACACTGGTCCCAATCCGGGCGGAGTCGTCTTTTTCGAGCGTCGCGGTCGGGCTCGGTGCCACAGCGATCGGCGAGTTCGGGAGGTTTTCCGCTACGGGGTCGGTCGTCGGGGGAGGGTACCTCAGTTTTCTGAATCAAACAGCCCGCGATCCCGACGGTTTCGCGTACGACGAGCAGTCAGGCGCCGCCGGGTACGTCGCCGCGGGCGTCGACGCGACGTACCTGCTCAATCCGGTCATAAGCTTCGGCATTGGCGCTCTCTACCACTCGATGTTCGGCTTGTACGAAGGCGTGCGCGCCCACGTGAACGTAACGCTCGATGTCTCGGGGTTCCGCCGAAAAACGCGGCTCCGGGGTTACGACTGGGTTCCGATCTTCCCGGCTTTGATCGGGTACTACCCGCGCGCGAGTCTCGCGAAAGCCGTCGTGACGAACGACGAAAAATTTCCAATTACGAACGTGCGGGTTGAGTTTCTTGTACCGGAATACATGTCCGCTCCGTGGGTCAGCGAGCCGACCGCACGCCTCGAGCCGGGCGAGTCTCTTGAGTTCGACGTCAATGCGATATTCTCGGAGCGTGTTCTCGGTCTGACCGACGGGGTTTCTGCTCCCTCGGAGCTCACCGTCCGGTACGAGCTCAACGGTCGCGAGCGCTCTGCGTCGCAGCCGCAGAGTATTCTGATTCATAACAGGAACGCGATGACGTGGGAGGACGACCGACGAGCGGCCGCGTTCGTGACTCCGCGCGATCCTGAGATCATCCGGTTCGCGAGTTCGGTCGTCGGCACGGTCCGTAGAGAGGGGCCGGCTTCCGTCAATCCGAACTTGCGCGTCGGGATCGGCGTGTTCAATGCGATTTCCAACACCGGAATGTCGTACGTCGTGGATCCGTCCACACCCTCGTACGTCGACGCGTCGGAGAACCCGTTCATTGTGGACTTTCTCCAGTTCCCACGACAGACTTTTGATTTTCGCGGCGGCGACTGCGACGATCTCTCGATTCTGTACGCGGCGCTGCTCGAGTCGGTCGGTGTTCCTACCGCGTTCGTCACGATTCCGGGTCATATTTTTCTCGCGTTCTCGCTCGAGATCCGGACGGCGGAGGCGCAGAGAATGTTCCCGGATCACGGGCTCTTCATCGACGTCGACGGCGACGCGTGGATTCCCGTCGAAACCACGCTTGTTGGGCGCGGGTTCCACGAAGCGTGGAGGGTCGGCGCGGAGCAGTGGTATCGGCACGCGGACGACGGAACGGCCGAGTTGTTCCCGATGGCGTCGAACTGGGAGCTTTTTCCACCTCCGGGCTACCCGGTCGAAGGAACGCGAGACAGTGAGATTCGTGTCTCTTCGCCGAACGAGAACGCTCTGGTGCGAGTCTACCGCGATGAGGTCGCGGAGCTCGTTCGGAGGCAGTTGTACCCGCAAGTCGCTCAGATTCGCTCCCGCCTCGCGACGAGTCGCGACCCGGCGAGAGACCTGAATAGACTCGGCGTGCTGTACGCTCGGTTTGGACTCGACGCGGATGCCGAAACCGCGTTCGAGGAGGCGCTTGCGATTCGAGAGTACGCGCCCGCTCTCGTGAACCTGGCAAACATTCACTACCTGCGCGGAGAGTTCGAAGTCGCTCTCGCGTTCTTTGAGCGTGCATCGCGCGCGATACCGAACGAGCCGGCGGTGCTTCTGAGTCTATCGCGCGTGTACTACGAGCTCGAGCGATACGCGGAGGCGCGAACGTACCTCGAACGGCTCAAGCGTACCGATCCTGACCTCGGCGCGGAGTATGGGTACCTCGCGGTTGTCGACGAAACAGGGACTCGAGCGTCCGGAGTAGCGTTGCGCCACGATAAAATTCTCTGGTTAGAGGACGACGAGGAGGATCATCGATGAAACCCTCACGCGTTCCGATTCTGGCGTTTTTTGCGGTGGCTGCAATCGGTATGACGACGTGCGAGAACGCGATGCTCACGACGGTTACCGCTGTCGTAACCGAGTACCAGAAGCCGAAGGCGACGGTCAACTTCGAGTCCGGTTCGGGCCTTGCTGAAGACACCGAGATCGTGATCACGTTCACCGGCTCGATCAAACCCGAGACTCTCACGCTCGGCGGGATACTCGGAGACGCCGCGGCCGGAGCGGTCTGGAGTGCCGGTACCGACGCGGAGGGAGAGTCGATCGAGAACGCCGTGCTCACTCTCCGTCCGGCCGAAACTTGGCCACTCGGGAGCGACAAAGACCTAATCGTGACCGGTGCCGATGTTCAGGAGTTCGCGCTCGACCCGATAGAGGCCACCTACGGTGTTCTTGACGGCGTCGTGTACGTCCACGCGAGCTTGGGAAGCGACTTCAACCCCGGCACGATCGATCAACCGAAAAGAAGCATCTCCGCGGCGGTCCGCGAGGCGGAGCGCGTCTTCGACGAGGCCGACGTCCACGTCGCGGGCGGATTGTACCAAGTAACGTCGACAACCGTCGTGACCAAGGACATCTCGCTCTACGGCGGTTTCGATCCTGATGACTGGTCGGCCCGGGATCCTGCGGTTCACGAAACGAAATGGGACAACATTCGCACATCCGGGAGTCACGCGACGCTGTCGTATCAGCCGGGAGTCGACGAGGTCGTTCTCGACGGTTTCACGATCACCGCGGGGAACGGAAATATCGCGTTAAATGACGCGACAGCTGCCATATTCGTGTCCTCAGCGTCGCCGGTCATCCGGAACAACACGATCGTGACCGGGATCGCGGCCAGGGCGAACGGGATCCTGGCGTCGAGTGCCTCGTTTGAAGTCGTCGGGAACACGTTTAAGACTCTCGTGCTCGAGGCAGTCGCCGTGTGCATCGACGCGGCCGACTCTACCGTACTGATCGCCGACAACATGTTTACGGGAAACATGGTCAACGAGTTCTACGGATTAATGCTCAACAACTCCGTTTCGGTGGTCGAACGAAACCTCATCGACGCTGACCAACCGATGCAGCTCGCGTTCGGCATCAATGTTTTTGGTGGATCGGCAGTTATCCGAAACAACGTGATCTCCGCGGGGTACATGTTCACCGAAGACGTGTACGGGCAGTACGGCGTATTCCTGAACGGTTGCGCCGCGACACTACACAACAACACGATCGACGGCGGGGACGGGCTCAGCGCAGACGGAATCATGACGACCGCGATCATGCTGTACCGCAACGTCACGTCAACGATAGAAAACAACGTCATCTTCACGTCCGGAGGCGACCTCAGAACCGGTGTGTGGCAACGAGATGCAGCGTCCTTCCCGGACGAATTCAACAACAACGTTATGTTCGGGTGCCCGGACGGGAACTATTATCATGATCCGTCGGTCACGGGTTGGGTGCACAACGTTTCCGAACCGGATGGGCTCGAGGACTTTCTGGGCAGTAACGGAGTGACCGCAGCGGGAAACGTTTTCTTGACCGGCGACG
>REEC01000033.1 GCA_007695285.1 Spirochaetaceae bacterium
GCGGGTTACGCGGAGGACTGGCCGATGCAGGGGTATTTGGTGCCGAATTTTGTCGGGGAGTTGGAGGTGTATCGGGTGGGGGTGGGCGATTAAGTATATTGCGACCAGCGGATTTGCCTCACGAATAAAATGAAACGACACGATGTTCACATCGATTTACGTCACGTCTTGGCAGGCGATTTATTGCGCGTATACCAGTATAGCGCTTCGGCGAATTCCACGCGTTCAAAGACAAGTCGTCTGAAAAACGGATCACGCCAGTAATCGCGGACCGTCTCGACTATCGAAAATGTGTCGCTATCGAGCTCAAAGAACTTATCCAGGTCACGTTCCGTGGATCTGGATAAGTGAGCCAACGGCATTCTTCTTAAATGCGTCACGACCGACCTGATCGGATACTCCGCGGGGTTTTTGTGCTTTGCCAAATCCGACCAGTCATCTCGACGTCTGGTGTTTTCGAGATAATAGTCGAGGAATCCACTGGCTATATCTTTCACGTTCCACTCGAAAGGCACGTCTGATGATTGACCGGACAGGTCAAGCAGCACACGTAGCACCGTCATTTTGTACGACTTATTTGGCCTCAACTCCTGTTCGACATGCTTCAGAAATTTCTCGCCGACTGTTCCCTCCAGTTCCAGTTCAGCGTCGTCCGCAAGTCCGAGTTTGATCCGAACGGCCAGCCAACCACCATTACGGCGAATTTGGGTCGTATAGGAGTCGACCCCGTCCAGCAGGAAAAACTCCGGCAACCGGACTTCCTCTTTTTTCTTTCCTATCGCGAGATCCTCGATCACGGTTTCCAGACGCCGCAGAGCGGCGCCGCGAGGATCGAGTCTCTCGATGTCATCGTTCCAGATACGGTGCACATCTGTGTCAGCGTCTACCAAACACCATTTTGGAACACGAAACTCAGTGGTCGGTAATGTTAGCCGATCTTGAGCCGGTACGTTGTGGTACCCTTGAAGCGCCAACGGTGCCACGTAGCTTTTCTGGAAATTACCGACGAAATCTAGAACCGTCACAAACGGCTTTTCCGGATGCAGTCGTAGACCGCGGCCAATTTGCTGGAGGAAAACCGTGAACGACTGCGTCGGTCGCATCAATAGAATGTGAGTGATCAACGGGACGTCGATTCCTTCGTTCAACACATCGACCGCGCACAATACTTTCAAGTCGTCATTTTCGTTTTCAAGGCGCTCAAGGACCCGCCTTCGCGTCGTCTCGTCCGTTTCTCCCAGTACGACTTCTGCCGGGAATCCCCGTCTGCCGAAGGCTGCGGCGGTCCATTTTGCGTGCCCGACGTTACTACAGAATGCGAGCACCTTGTGTTTTCCGTAAGGGGGCTGATACCTGCGGAGCGCTCTGGTTACCAGATCCGCGCGCGTGTCGTTCGACAAAGCGATTTCGAGTTCTTGTTCATCGTAACCGATGCCGGTCCAGCGGACCTGTTCGTAGTCGGTTGGATCGTACAGCGCAAAGTACTGAAATGGCGCCAACCAGCGGCGTTCAATAGCGTCGAACAGACGGACCTCGTACGCGATCTCTCGGTTACACAGTTCCAGTATGTCTTGGCCATCGGCGCGCTCGGGCGTTGCTGTCATGCCGAGCAGGTACTTCGGAGCGAAATGGTCGACAACCTTTCGGTACGATGGCGCTGCCGAATGATGGAACTCATCGATGATCACGTAGTCAAAAAAATCAGCGGAAATCCTCTTGTAGTTGTTTCGTTCTGCAAGTGTGTTGAACATCGCGAAGACGTGGACCTTATCGCCGTGTACCTCTTCAAGGCTTGCGGCCCCCCGTACAAGAATCATTCGTGTATCGGGAAAAACCTTCTTGTAGTTATCCATGGCTTGCCTGAGGATGATCTCACGGTGGGCAAGGAAAAGGACTCTTCTTGCGCCTGCATTGCGGACCTCAAAAGCACTCAACAGCGTTTTCCCGAGGCCAGTCGCCGCGATTACTGCGAACTTGCGCGCACCGGCGTCACGGAGATCACTCAAACTGGCCAATGCCGCCTGTTGGGCCGGCCTCGGGCATGGAGCCTGATCTGTCTCGGCAAGCGTGCGGTCAAACTCGTCCACATGTTGTTCCGGAACGTGTCGTAGCCCACGGACTCTTTTGTGAAGTTCGGCCGCGCGACGGTGTAGTTCGGCGTATTGCTCGATAAACGCGTCGTCTGGAATGTAGCCGTTTTTTTCCCAGAGCGTATCAAACCGGGCGACGGCGTCCATATACGGGGATGTTCCGGAGTTCAGGTTCGCGTTCACTTCAAAGTCGGAAATGTAGTTCCATTCGATGTTTCCCGCCATGGCGGCGCCGGTCATATTCGCGGACCCAATCGCCATGACGTTAGGCCTGCCGTCTTTACTGAAGAGGAACGTTTTCGCGTGAAACGCCGGAGGTATTCCCGACAAAAGAGTCTCCACGTCATCGAGATTTTCGACGTATAAACGGAGCGACAGGCCTTCTCTCCATGACAGAAACTCTGAGAACGTCTCCGGGCGATTGAAGAAACCCATCAAGGACGTGAGAATTCGAACTTCACCCGAACGCGCAACCAGGCTCTCAAGCGGGCGGATCAGTGGGTTCGTTTCGCCGGCCGAGAGAAAAGCCGTGGCGATTCTGACAGTTGAGGATTCATCGATCTGTTGTACCAACCTGCTGTAGAGCGGCGGTGAGTCGAACGTGCTGACGATTCCTGGGCACAATGAGTTC
Organism: Spirochaetaceae bacterium; assembly: GCA_007695285.1. GTDB lineage: Bacteria > Spirochaetota > Spirochaetia > DSM-27196 > PXBQ01 > PXBQ01. Next base: position 2,722 of record REEC01000033.1, read on the forward strand.
CGGCCGTCTCTGCTACTACTGCGGAACGCCTCCGATTGGGCTAAGGTGTCGATCGATTGTCGGAGGAGGTTCACCTTGTTGTTGAAGTCTGACGGATCGTCGGAGCGAAAGAGCTCATGCAGCGCGACGATCAAGTCGGCGATCTCATCGTGAGCGTGGCCGTTCAATCGATCCATCCTCCTGTTGTCGACCAGATTCCACAGATGGCCTCGTTCGACCGACTGGCAGAACAATCGGCCAACGCGGTCAAACACCGGCGCGCGGTGCGACGTATGGCGCACAGATACGATTCGGCGATGACCAAGCCCCGCCATTTTTACAGGCGTCGGCACAACGCAGCAGCCACCGTCGCTCGCGCGTACTTAGATCGCGCCTATTTATCGCTCGGGCCGTACCTGGCGCCAGTGGTATTGTCGTCGAGCGTCGAGGTTTGGTAAACCCTGTTCGGCACAAGTCCTGGATTATCGTTGCGGTGCATTGCCGTTGTCGCTTAACAGTCCAGAGTTCATCGGAAAAAAATCAACAAGACGGAGGAAAGGTCATGGATTTAGTGTATGGCGGTAACCTGTTGTTCGGTGTTGCCTCCTGCCCCATGCCAATGCGACCGTGCCGCCTACACGCGCCCAAACTCCGGTGCCGGATTATCGACCCAAAACTATCGCTTACCGAAATCGTGGTTATCGTTTACTACGCAAGCGAAGTTCCGTTACTGCGCAAGTAAATTTCCGTTACTGTCCCGTCGGACAGGACCGGACGGGAACGACGACTCCGGTAACCGAGTCTTTCCGAATGTGCCGCCCCCCGCCACCCCCTCCACGCTAACCCCGCCGTATAGCACGATCCCCGCGCAGAGTATACGATGCCGTATGAACATCGGAATCACCGTACTGACCGACTTCATCCTCAGCGAAGGGCCGGAGGCGGT
>REEC01000117.1 GCA_007695285.1 Spirochaetaceae bacterium
GAGGGTTACACGTTCGTCCCGGGAAAGGACGATGTTATTCGAACCGGGTCGGCCGGATACGTCGTCGCGTACGGCGAGATGCTGTATCGCGCACTCGACGCTGTTGAACGCCTTCGCGCGGACGGCATCGACGTCGGGTTGATCAACAAGACAACCTTGAACGTACCGGACGACGACGCGCTCGCGAAGGTCGGCGCGACGGGACTGGCTCTTGTCGTCGAGACGCAAAACCGCCAGACCGGACTCGGCGTCCGGTACGGTACGTGGCTACTCGAACGCGGGTACTCACCGCGGTACGGACATCTCGGAACGACACGGCGAGGCGCGGGCGGGCTCGGAGAGCACATCCTGCACCAAGGTCTCGGTCCCGACGACATCGTCGCGGCGGTCAAGAAGCTCACGAAGTAAGAGGTTCTTTCAGCCCTTTGCGAGCACCGCGAGTAGCTCGAGCAGAAAGCCCCACGTCGTCGCGAGGCTCGGCAGATGCAGAGCCTCGTCGGGGGAGTGCGGGTTGACGATCGTCGGGCCGAACGAGATCATCCGCATGCCCGGGTACTTCGAGCCGATCACGCCACACTCGAGTCCCGCGTGCACGACCTCGACTACCGGCTCGTTACCGAACATTCGGCTCCACGTTTCGGTGCAGACCGAGATGAGCGGCGAGGCGAAGTCGGGTTCCCACGACGGGTACCCGGCCGCTTTCTTCGCCGTGGCGCCGGCGAGCTCGGCGATCGCGACGACGACGTCCGAACTCGCATCGAGCGCGGAAGCGCGCGCGCTGCGCTGGCTCGTCAAGATCGTGATCGCTTCGGGCTTGGTGCGTATCGTCGCGAAGTTTGTCGATGTCTCGACGAGGCCGGGGATCTCGCTCATCATTCGAACGACACCGTGAGGCATCGCACGCACCACGCGAACCACGGATCGTGAGTCTTTTTCGGTCAATACCGCGGCGTCGGGTGATATCTCGGGGACCGACTCGACCGGCGTGCTCACGATCGCGATCGAGGGATCGGTGTTTTTGTGCTCGGATCCGACGGCCTGGGCGAGCTCGGAGAGCATCTCGACGACGTCGGCGTGTCGGTCGGTCGGAACCGAGCACACCGCCCAGGCGTCGCGCGGAATCGCGTTATGCGCGTTACCTCCGTGCAGCGCCGCAACACGCCCCCCGGCCGCGTCGACGATCGCGAGCGCGCGACCGAGAACGACGTTCGCGTTCGCGCGCTGTTCGCCGATCTCCATTCCCGAGTGACCGCCGGATGCGCGCGTCACGTCGATCCGGATCAGCGACTGCCGATCGGGAATTCTGTCCCGCGCGGTCGGAATCGAGATATCGGTGTCGCGCCCGCCCGCGCATCCCACGGTAAATCGTCCTTCGTCTTCGGAGTCGAGGTTCAACAATACCCGGCCCGTGAGGAGCCGGTCTGAGAGCTCGAGCGCACCGGTGAGGCCCGATTCCTCGTCGACTGTGAACAAGAGCTCGAGCGGAGGGTGCGCATGGCCGAGCTCGACGGCCGCAAGCGCCATCGCGACCGCGATCCCGTTGTCGGCGCCGAGCGTCGTCGCGTCGGCGCGGAGCCACTCGCCGTCGACCCGCGGGCGAATCGGGTCGCGATCAAAGTCGTGCGACGAGTCCGGACTCTTTTCGCACACCATGTCGAGGTGCGCCTGCAGCACGACCGTTTCGGCCGACGCGGCGCACGCGGCACCCGGGACGCGGACGACGATGTTCCCGACCGAATCCGAGTCGTGCGCGAAACCGTGCCTCTCGGCCCACGATTTTACCCAGTCGCGGATTTTTTGTTCTTTTTTGGAACACCGCGGCACCGCCGAAATTTCCGAAAAGAGCGCGAGCACACGGTCGGTGTTCGGCCGATCGTCACGTGAGTCCATGGAGCCTCCAAAATCTGCGTTCGATCTTCAGCGCGACCGCGGTTCTTCCGGAAAAAACGCCGCTGGTCGCCCGACTACGCCGGGCCTGACCGCGAACAAACCGCCCGACTGCGGGCGTTGAGCAAGACCGGCTTCATCGACGCCGATCCGCGCCGTCGTGATGAACAATGTGCCGAGATCCGATCCGCCGAACGCGCACGACGTGACGTTCGACGACGCGACGTCGACGCGATCGAGAAGCTCTCCGGTCACGGGATCCCATCGTGTCACGCACGCCCCACCCCACCCGGCGACCCAGAGTTTACCGTTGGCGTCTCTCGTCATGCCGTCGGGGCGTCCCGCGTCGTCGGGCATCGTGACCGCGTCACGGACGTACGAGACGTCGCCGTACTCTTCGTCGTACGTGTACTCCCGCACCACGCCGGTCGGTGTATCGATGTAGTACATACAGTCGCCGATCCAGACGATTCCGTTCGACGTCGTGACGCGTTCGATCATGCGTTTCACCGTGAAGTCGTGGTCCATGCGGTACAGCGCTCCGGCCTCCCGGACGCGCGAGAGACTCATGCTCCCGACCCAGAATCTGCCTCTCGGGTCGCACTTGCCGTCGTTCATACGGTTGTCGCGGTTGTCGCTCTCGGGGTCGGCGACGATCTCGAGACCGCGGCTTACGGGGTCAAAAATGCCGATTCCGCGCTCGAGTCCGAGCAGATACCGGTCTGCGGTGGTCGGAACGACCGTCCCGACGCGTTGCCCGATAACGTACGGCGTGTTCACGCCGGTCGCGGGGTCAAATTCGTTCAGCAAACCGTTTTCGATATCGACCCAGACGAGGATCGCTCGTCGGTGATCCCAGATCGCCCCTTCTCCGAGTGTCGCACGCGCATCAAGAACACATTCGGCGGTCATACTCACTCCTCTTTCGTCGTCGATCTGCCGTACTATTCGGTCAACCTCGGCCCGATCACCCGCCGAACGTCCGCACCAGCACCGTCGAGAGCCACGGGACGTACGTGATTATCAGTACCACGCCGAGTTGAACGAGGAAGAACGGCAGGATATTGCGATACATCGTGCTCAACGGCTTGTTGAACCGGTACGATGCGATGAACAGGTCGAGTCCGACCGGCGGTGTCGTGAATCCGAGGCCGAGATTGGCGATGAAAATCACGCCGAGATGAATTGGGTCGATCCCGTATAGCGCGCCCAACGGGATCACGAGCGGCGCCACGACAAGAATCGCCGAGAAGATGTCCATAAAACATCCGGTCACGAGCAGCACGATGTTCAGCAGAACAAGAAACACGATCGGCGAAGCGATCGTCGCCTCGACCCACTCGCTCAGAATCATCGGAACTCGCGCGTCGATGATGAAGTACGACAAACCGCGAGCGGCCGCGAGGATCACGAGAACGCCACCGATAATCGTGATACAGTTTAACGCGACTTCGGGGAATCGCTTGAGAGGGATCTCTTTGCGAATAGCGACTTCGACGATCAGGACGTACACGACCGCGAGCGCGCCCGTCTCGACGATCGTCGTGAGCCCCGAGAAGAACGCCGTGATGATGACGACCGGCAACATTATCTCGCCGATCGACTCACGTATCGCCAGGATCGCCTCACGGGCATCAAAAGCGACGGGTCTCACTCCACGCCGAATCGAGACGACGACACCGACGGTGCAAAACGCGACCACGATGACGATCCCCGGAACGATCCCCGCAAGGAACATCTCGAATATATTGATCTGCGCGGTAGTCCCGTACAGTATCATCGCGAGGCTCGGTGGGAACAACAATCCGACATTACTCGACGACGTGAGGATTCCGGTCGTAAACCTGTCGCTGTGGCTGCCGCTCTCGTGCAGAACGTAGTACAACAATCCGCCGAGCGCGAGAATCGTCACACCCGAGGCGCCCGTGAACGTCGTGAAGAACACCGTCGCGAGCACGGCGGCGATGATCAGTCCTCCCGGCAACCACCCGAATAACGCACGAAAAAGCCGGACAAGGCGTTCCCCGGCTTTACTTTCCGAGAGGAAGTATCCGGCGAGCGTGAACAACGGTATCGCGGGTATCGCGGCCCCCGTGAGCATCTCGTACCCTTCGCTCGGAACGACTTCGATCGCGCCGCCGGACTGCGCGAACAACACGAGCGCGACACCACCGAGCACGAGGAAAAGCGGCGTGCCGAGAAACGCGGACGCGACCGTGAGCACGATTAGCGGAACCGAGACGGTACCGATGACCGAGAACCACACGTCCCAGAAATCCATGACCACAAAGGGCACGTTTGTGCTGATCTCAAAAAGAATGTTCAACAAGGCCGGGAAGGCGAGGAACGACCCGAGCATCACCCCGAGCGCGCCGGAGACGACGGGACGAGTCGAAGTTCGGGCAAACCGGACGGCCATGATCAGAAACGCGATCGGCATCGCCACGGCAAAAACCCTCGTCGGCACATGCCCGACACGATCGGCAGCCGAAAAACCGATCAAGACGAGCGAGAGCGAACTCCACAGCAACGCGGTCGAAAACATGGTCGAGAGCGACGCGGTGATCATTCGTGAGGTCTTGCCGATCCTCGAGTCCGGATTAGAGACAAACACCGAGATCGCGAGGTGACGGCCGCTCCGCGTCGTGATGAGTCCACCGACAAACCCGAGAAGGAAGACGAAGTGCGTCAGGTACGCCGCCCCGGCCCAGATGCCGGTACGAAATACCCCTCGCAGTACGATCTCGGCGGCAGGAATCGCCGGGACGATGAAGAGCACCGTTACCGCGGTGCCGTTCTCGAGTTTTCTGAGAACACGACCGACACGGGTCGCGCCGAGCGACCCTGTGGTATCACCGCCTGAACTCATCGAGATGCCTTTTTATCGCCTCGTACGTGTTCCGGTCGAATACACTCCCGACGACCCGCGACGCAATGTCCTCCATCTCGGTCTGCCACGCACGGGTTTCTGCCGCGGTCAGTTCAATTACCGTGAGACCGAATCGTTTCATCAACTCGATGGCTTCGGCTTCGAGCCGTGCGACGTCGCGATCGAGTTGCGCGATGTGCCGGTCGAGTGAGGCCTGAAGCTCGGGTTTGAGCGAGTCCGGGATCTGCGCCCACGCGCGATCGGTGATGATAATCGCGCCGAGGAACGGTGAAACCGTCACGTCGAGCATGTACGGAGCGAGACCGAACCACTGAAAGCCCGCTGTCGCGATCGTGCTCGCGTAGAACGCGTCGACGAGCCCACTATTGAGCGACGTCATGATCTCGCTGAGCTCGATCGGGACCGGCTGGTACCCCATCGCGCGGAATACCTGGACGATACCGGGGTCGTCCGCGTTGGCAGCGAGCCGAAGGCGCTTCAGTTCCGCGGGGGTCCGAATGGGATTCTTTGCGAAGAAGTGAATCCATCCGCCTTTCGACCACCCGATCGCGCGCATCCGCTGCGCCTCGATCGATCGCTCGAACGTGGGCCGGACGCGATCGAACACGTAATCGAGCTCTTCGTCGGTCCTGATCAACATCGGGACGTGCAGAGCCATGATTTCCGGCGAAATGTTGTTGAGCCCGATCGAAGTAACAACCGCCGCCTGAATCTGGCCGATTCGCATCTTCCGGATCACGTCGGCCTCGTTGCCGGCGACCATGTTGTGGTAGATCTGGAGGCGCACACGGCCGCCGGAGATTCGCTGCCAATCGGCCGCGACCCGGTTCAAGGCCACCCCCCATGGCGAGTTCTCGGGCGCGAGACTCGCCATGCGAATCTGTTGAGCCGAGAGAGAAGAAACCGCGAGGGCAAGGAACAACAAAACCAGGGTGGTTCTTGTAACTGTCTTCATGACGGACCCCTTTTTCAGTTATTGACCGCGGCGAGCCGCCTCACCGATCGCGGTCGCTCCAGTCGTCCCAGTCATCGAGATCCTCCCAATCGTCGTCGAACAACAGGAAAAACTCGTCCTCGTGGGCGAGCAGCCACTGCGCGCGACGACGGTTCAAGGTGTTCAGCAGGCGAAGATTCGGGTTCGCGTCGGGGTTGACCGAAAGCGCGGATGCGAGCAAATCGCGGAACTCGTCAATATTCTGTTCGGGTACCGAGACGCCGACCGCGAGCGCGACGTATGGCCCCGCGGATTCTCCGCCTGTCGCGGCGACCGCGCGGTCAAACGCCGCGCGCGCCTTTTCCCGGCTGCCACCGAGCCCGTCGGGAAGTCCCGCGTAGTACGAGATATAAAACTCCGAGATTGCGCCGTCGTTGAAGTCCGGATCGAGTTCGTACGCGCGTGCCATGAGGCGTCCCGCTTCCGACACGGTGAACCCGATCTCGAGGTCGAACGGGTCGACCGAGTACGCGCCGACCCAACCGGCCGCAGCCCAGTAGAGGTACGGAACATCGGTCGTTCGCATCATCTCGAGCGTCGAGTTCGGGTCCGCGAGCGCGTCGCGAAACGTCGGCCGACGAATCTCGAGCCCCGAGAGAACCATATCGCGACCGCGCAGATAGAGGTTTTTTGCACGCGCGCGCATGTACTCGGCTCGCTCAAAATACTCGTACCCGAGCATCTCGGCCGGAGTCTGTAGAAAGGCGTTTGCGTAGCTTATGTAGCCGCTTCCGGCCGCGAGCAGCAGCCCCGCGTTCGCCGGATCCTGCTCGAGTAACACATCGTACAGCTTCAGGACAAATGGAAGCGCGTCGCCGACGAGATCGGGGTCATTGTCGCCCATGAACGCGCCGGACGTTCCGTCGCCGGAGAGCGCGTTCGCGGCCGCGCGAACGGCAAATCGGTTGATCGAGCACGACGAGGTAACGAAAACCAGCGCTACGCAGACGAAAACGAGACTGCCCCCGATTCTTTTACCGTTCTGGTCGCGGACGTGCATCTTTTTTTTGTACTGCATATCATTGCCGATGTCAACGAAACCGTTTGGCCGTTTGGCCGTCACACCGGTATCTCGAGCTTGTTCGCGGCGAGCGCAGGAACCTGCACCGACGCGCGGTCGACCGCGTCACGACCGGCCATCACGACGACCGCGGCGTTCTCGAGTTCGGCGGCGAGCCTTGCGGCCGCGGCACGGACGCGCTCGGGGGTCATCGCCAACACGTCGTCGCGTTTTTTCTGCCGAAGCTCGTCGGTGATTCCAAAAAGCGAACGTTTGAACGCGACCGCGCCCTTCTCCGCGGGCGAGAGCGGCCGCACGTCCTTACCGACGATCGAGATTACCGCGAGCTCGACAGCCTCGCGCGTGAACGCTGTCTCGGCGGACTCGATCACCGCGCGCCGAAACACCCCGGGCGTGTTCTCGACCGCGGGATCCCGGTACGAGTAGAAGCTAAACGCACCTTCGAGCGCGCGCGCGACCGCACCCGCTCCGTACGCACCCCCTTTCATCCGTATCTGCTCCCACAGAAACCCCGTGCTCAAGAGATGGGCCAGGACCGATTCGGCCGCGTGTTCGGGCGTTCCGATTCGGGACGCGACGATCGAGCTCGCCGCGTACCCGACGGTCGCCGGGACGATAAGCGCTTCGCACCGCGGGAAAAGCTCGGAGCCGGCGGCCACGGTCAAGTCGCCGACTCCGGGCGGGAGCGACAGGTTGAGAGCACGCACCGGCCGCTCGACTGCGAGACGCGCAGGCTCGGTGCCCGTGATGTTCACCGTAAGCCGTGCGCGCGTAAACACCTCGCGCTTGAGCCGGTCGAGCGCGCCGGCGAGTCGGTCCGCGTCTGACGCGGGATCGAGTCCGATCAGGTAAAGGTACTGAGAGACGCCGCGCCACTTCTCGTCCTGTGCGGAAGCGCGGCTCAAGGATCGCATCGAACGCAGAGCGACGTACGCGGAGCCCGCCGGGATGACCGACGCTTTCATCGAGTTCCGCGCCTCGACGAGAATATCGCGAATTCGCTTGGGGTTGTCGGTTTCCGAATCGCGCAGAATCCGCCCGAGAAGCTCGAGCGCCGCCGGCGCCGAGTGTTCAAGCGCCTTCACGCGGATGAAGAGGTACTTCCGGACCGCGTCCGGATCGTCGACCGTGGGGCTCGACGTGAGATACGCCGCGATTCCTCCGGTTGTGAGGTCGATCTCGCGCGCGAGCACGTCGTACGACATACCGGGTAGATCGAGTTCACCGAGGATATCCGCAAAAAACGGAAGCAGCGTGTCGAGTTCGGGGTCAAGGCCCTCGAGATCAAAAGCAAGCTCGACGTACACGATGCCGTTGGTGTAAACGTCGTGCGCATGAACATCGGTCCCGTCGAGTCGCGATACGCTCGTGAGGATCGTCTCGACCGTCCGCGGCGCATCATCGATCGTGAGAAACGGTATCTTCGCGACGTCCTCGGGCGAGTCGGGGGTGGATTGAAGAAGCGTGAGAGCCTCGTTCTCGAGTCCGATCCGCTCCCGTTCGGCCGCGGTGAGTTCACGATCGATCTTCGCGAGCCGATCGGCGATTTCCGCCTCTTTTCTCGCCGCGAGCTCGGCGTCCGGAACGATCGTAACCGTGGTCCGGTGTGGGTTCTCGATCAACCGCGATCGAATCAGCTGCTCGAAGTACCCCGGGCGCGCCAATTTTCGTAGCTCCGCGAACGGACGCTCGAACTCGAGCGTCGTTTCGGGTTTGGCTCCGTGCATCCAGCCGCGGTACGCTTTTCGCATGAGGCGCAGGCCGAACGGTCCGCCACCTTTGATCTCGCGATTGCGGAACTCGTACTTCCTGAGCGCCGCCTCGATCGCGTCGCCTTCGATTCCCTCGCGCGTGATGCGCTCGAGCTCACCGAGGATAAGTGCTTCTACCGCATCGAGTTTATCGGGCTCGAGGCCCCGCAACCCGACGGAGAAAACAAGGTCCCGAATTTCGGTATCGAGGCCGGTCGGCCCTGACAAGTCTTCACCGAGCCCCGAATCGATCAGCGCCATGTGCAGAGGAGAGCCCGAGTTTCCGAGCAGAACCTCCGTGAGAATCTCGAACGACAGCACGAGCACCGGATCGGTGACGGGAGCGAGACGCCAGTTCATCGTGATCGACGCGGCGTTCTCGACACCGTGTTCGCTCGGCGCGTACTCGGTTACACGGCGCGGCGCGTCGAACTCCGGTTGCAGCGGGAGTTCCGGTGCCGGCTCGCCTTGCGAGAATTCATGCAGGAACTCGGTTTCCAGGAATTCCAGGTGCGTTTGTGTCGGTATCGATCCGTACAAAAAAATGCGCGCGTTCGACGGGTGATAGTACGATCGATGGAACGCGACGAACTGCTCGTACGTCAACGACGGGATGTGATCGGGGTCTCCTCCCGAGTCGACGCCGTACGGAGTGTCCGGGAAAAGCGACCGCGAGCACCACTCGGCGGCGATCGAGTCGTGCGAAGAGTAGTTTCCTTTCATCTCGTTGTACACGACGCCCGAGATCGCCGGCCTCCCGGACTCGTCGAAGTACAATCGGTGCCCTTCCTGTTGAAAAAGCTCCTTCTTCAACAAGGGGAAGAACACCGCGTCACCGTACACCTTCATGATGTTGAACAAGTCCTTCTCGACGGTACTCGCGGCGGGATACACGGTCTTGTCGGGAAACGTCATTGCATTGAGAAACGTGTTCATGCTGCCTTTCAGGAGCGACAGGAACGGATCCTTCACGACGAAACGCCGCGATCCGCACAAGACGGTGTGCTCGAGGATATGCGCGACGCCGGTCGAGTCCGGCGGAATCGTCTTGAAGCCGAACGAGAACAGGTTCTCGGTGTCATCGTTCACAAGATGATACACCTCGCACCCGGTTTTTATGTGCCGTGCGAGAACTCCGACCGACCGGTACTCCGGGAGGTCGGTTCGCGAGATGATCTCAAATCCATGTACTTTGCTACCGACTGTGGTTATGCTCACTTTTTCCTCTTCTTCGTCACCTGTTTTGTTTCAGTGTCTTGCCTGTTTCTTTTACTCGACCGCGACATCATCGAGAACGTGTCGCACGCACTGAAGCGAGTTCTGCGAGGCGCACCGGAGAAACGCAGGAAAGTCAGGTGGCGCGCTCCCGTCGGCAAGATCGGAAATCGTCCTGATCAACAAGAACTCGATCCGGTTCATAGCGGCGACGAGCCCGATACTCGCCCCTTCCATCTCGACCGCGTCACCCGAGAGCTGCTCGGTCAGGTACGCGAGCGAAGGCTCGCTTCGATTGCGTACGAAGACGTCGCCGGTCACGATCCGTCCCCGGTGAACCGAGCCCGACGCCGGAACGTACGTCACAGCGGCCTCGACCATTCGACGGTCGCACTCGATAAACCGAAGCTTCGTGTACGGTACTTCGCCACGCGCAAAACCCACCGCGGTCGCGTCCATGTCGTGCTGCACGCACGAATCCGCGACAATCGTGTCGCCGACCTTGTACGCGCGATTGAGAGCGCCGGCGATACCGGTAACCAGAATCCGCGTCGGAGCGTACGTGTCGATGATCCGCTGCGTAACCATCGCCGAGAGCGTCTTCCCGACGCCGGACTGTGCGACGACGACCTCGTGCCCGAACAGCGCGCCGTGGATGAACGGAAAACCGTTCCAGATCTCCTTCTTCCGGACATCCACCGCGGCGGCAAAAGCCGCGATTTCTTGGTCCATCGCACCGAGCACACACACCATCCAGGCACTATACGGGAACGGCAGCTTTCCCGCAACGTGACGACGTCTTTTTCCTCAGCGCGGTACTCCTCAGCGTAATAGGTCGAGGATCTTCTCGAGCCCTTCCTGCAGCGTCGCCCGCGGGCAACCGAAATTCACGCGGATAAAGTTTGCATCACCAAAATCCGCCCCAGGGCTCACGACCAGCTTATGCCGACGCCGGAGGAGCCGGGGCGCATCCTCGGGCGTCTCGACGGCACCGGAGAGGTCGAGCCACGCGAGGTACGTCCCCTCGAGCTGTGTGACGCCGACTGCCGGGGCGTTGCGCGTGAGAAAATCGGCGAGAAACGCGTAGTTGCGCGAGAGGTACTCCATTAACGCGTCGAGCCAGGCATGTCCCGTCCGGTACGCGGTCTCGGCAGCGATGAGCGCGAGAACGTTTCCAACGTGGCCGCAGTTGACCGCCAGATCGCTTTTCATCGCGTTCCGGATGTCGTCGTCCGACGCGACGACGTGCGAACTTAACAGGCCGGCGATGTTGAACGTCTTGCTCGGCGAGATGCACGTGACGCACCGGCGCGCGATGCTATCGCCGAGTGAATCGAAAGACCGAAACGTCGTGCCGGGCATGATCAGCGACGCGTGGATTTCGTCCGATATCACCGTGATATCGTTTGCTTGACAGATCTCGGCGAGCGACAGAAGCTCGGCCTCGCTCCAGACGCGCCCGACCGGGTTGTGCGGTGAGCACAGAAGCAAAGCGCGCGTCCGCGGCTCGCGCGCGAGTTCCTCGAACCCGGCGAGATCCATCTCGTACCGTCCGTCGCGACGGACGAGCCGGTTCTCGCGCACGACCCTCCCGAGCCCTTGAATCACCGAGAAAAACGGCGGGTACACCGGAGGCTGGATCACGATGCCGTCACCGGGTTCGCTCAGGCACCGGATCGCCGACCGGACGCCCGCGAGCACGCTCGGCGCATCTATGTACGCCGACGGATCGAGCGACCGTCCGTGGCGCGTCGCCTCCCACGCGACGACCGCTTCGAGATACCCGGAGCCGTGGTACGGATATCCAAAGACCCCATGGCGCACACGTTCTGCGAGCGCGCCGATCACGGTCGGCGGCGCGGCAAAATCCATGTCCGCGACCCACATCGGCAGGTCGCCGGCCGCGACCGAGTCCCACTTGACCGAATGTGTGCCGCGCCGCTCGACGGCCAAGTCAAAATCGAATACCTGCGAATCGTGCATCGTCTTCTCCCGGTCCTTCCTGCGCGGCGGCAGGTTATCACGTAACACGCGCCGGATTCTACCGATCGCCGTTCTCCATCCGTACTTGGGCCCGCGCTTTACACGGCACGAGCGATCGTGCACGATCCGGGATTATGGAGTTCACCACTACCAAACGACGCGCGGAGATCACCGCGAGAATTCGGGAGTTCTTCTCCGAACAGGGATATCTCGAGGTAGAGACGCCGATTCTCGCGCCCGCGGTGATTCCCGAGTCGCACCTCGAGGCCTTCCGCACCGAGTATATCGAGCCGTATCGCGATACGCGGACGCCGCTCTTTCTGCTGCCGTCGCCGGAGATCTGGATGAAGAAGCTCATCGCAGCCGGTTCGGGCGATATCTTCCAGATTTCGCGGTGTTTCCGGAACGCCGAAGACCCGAGCGCGTCGCACAACCCCGAGTTCACGATGCTCGAGTGGTACACTATCGGCGCCGATTACATGGAGTCGCTCGACCGGTTTGAAAGCCTGGCCGAGTACGTGATCGCGCGCGCCGTGCCCGACGCTCCGGAAGCCGTACGCCCACCGTATCGTCGGTTCTCTATGAACGAGGCGTTTTCGCTGTACGCCGGTTTTCCGCTCGTGGAGGCGATGGAGTTCCCGGCGCTTGCCGACCGAGCGCGCGAGATCGGAATCGAACCAGGAGAAGGCGACGATTGGTCGGCGCTGTTCGACCGCGTGTTTCTGAACCGCGTCGAGCCGAGGTTATCCGAAGGACACGGTACGATCGTGTACGACTACCCCGCGACGGTCGCGACTCTGGCGAAGCGGAAATCGGGCACGCCGTGGTCGGAGCGGTGGGAAGCGTATATCGGCGGATTTGAGACCGTTAATTGTTACACCGAAGAGACCGACCCACGACGAGTCGCCGAGTTCTTTGAGTCGGAGAGAAACACAAAAGAATCGGCCGCGGTTCCCGTTACGGTCGACACGACGTTTCCAAAGCTTTTCGAGTCCGGGTTTCCCGACTGCTCGGGCGCGGCACTCGGGCTCGATCGTTTTGTCGCGGCGCTTCTCGGCAAACAACGCATCAAAGGGGTGGCCTTGTTCGTAATTTCTGATATAATACCTTATACAATTCAACATCGAAGGTGACCTATATGATCAAGGCCGGCGCAATCGACAAAGGAATGTGCCTCATGATGAAAGGCGAGCCGCATCTCGTTGCGGAGCGCGAATTTGTGAACCCGGGCAAGGGCGCAGCATTTGTGCGATTGAAGCTCAAGAATCTCCGAACCGGTTTGGTGCTCCGCGAGACCATCAAGACGAACGACACCGTCGAAGAGGCGGACGTGTACGACCGTGACGGTCAATTCATGTATTCCGACGACGAAGCGTATCACTTCATGGATGCCGAGACGTACGAGCAGTTCGAGGTGCTTCGCGAAGGCCTTGAGTCGAAAGGTCTCTACATGAAAGAAGGCGAGACGTTCAAGATCACTATGTGGGAGGCAAAGCCGATCGATATTTCGATTCCGTACAAGCTCCCGTTCACCGTGACCGAAGCTGAAGATGGCGTTCGTGGAGACACGGTAACGGGTGCGACGAAAACCGTCGTCGTCGAGACGGGGCTTCAGGTTCGCGTGCCGATTTTCATCAAACAGGGTGAGCGGATCCTCGTGAACACCGAGACCGGCGAGTACGTCGAGCGGGTAAACTCATAATCACCACCGGCCCGTTGCCGGATCCAGGAGATCGCGAAGCGGCGTGTCCGACGCCGCTTCAGACGATTCGCACCAAAATGGAACAGGAATTGACATGAGAATCACCACAAAAGGGCGGTACGCGTTACGCGCCCTCACAAATCTGGCTCTCAGCGACCCGTCGAGACCGGTGCCGATTAAAAAAATCGCGGCCGACGAGGATATATCACCCGAGTTTCTCGAGCAGATTTTTTTCAAGCTGAAGAAATCCGGCATCATCTCATCGGTCCGTGGACCGGGAGGTGGGTTTCTTATCGCGCGAGATCCGAAAGAGGTCACTCTCCGCATGGTTTTTGAAGCTGTTGACGAAGGTATCGCGATCACGCCGTGCACGGACTGTTCGGACGACGACGAGGGATGCCCACGACAGGACTTCTGCATCGTGTACCACGTCTGGAAGGAAGCTTCCGAACATATTCTCTCGTTTTTCGACACGATGACGCTTCAGAAAATTGTCGATCGAAACGCGGACAAGTCGTACGCCGCGATGATCGAAGGCGAGGAATTTTCGGTCAATTAACCCAGGCCAGTTGACACAGATCAGCCGGCAAACGCCGGTTGACGCCCTCGAGCATCGCGCTCATCGGCCGGCGACGTACGCCCGGAACGCGGCGGCCTCGTCGTCGCTCACGCGCCCGAGCGCCAGGCACAGGTCGAAGAGTTCATCGACGCGCGCGTACGCGTGAAGGGCTACCCCGATAGCCTCGAGCTCGGCGCGACCGTCGCCGCGTTCTATCAGAACGGTCAGATCCTCGACGATGAGCCCGGCGGCACGCAGGATCTCGACGGCCTCGATCTTGCTCGTGCCGCGAGTGATCAAATCGTCGATCAGGAGCACACGGTCGCCGGGTTTGAACGCGCCCTCGACCGCGTTTCCCGCGCCGTGATCCTTCGCTTGCATCCGCGGATACACCATCGGGACGTCGAGTTCGAGCGAAACCGCCGTTGCAAGCGGCAACGCGGCGACCGGTATGCCCGCGACCAAATCGAACGACAGCCCGCGCACCATCGTCGCGTACGCTTTCGCGACCTGCGCGAGCAGCGCGGGCGACGCGACGATACGTCGTAGATCGATGTAAAACGGCGAAACCTCGCCCGACTTGAGTTTGAACTCTCCGGTCCGGAAACACTCGGTCTCGACCAGACCCGTCAGAACCGCCTGCCGGAGCGAGGACTCGTCGGGCGCGGGCTCGTGCGGATCGCTCACGCGACTCGGACGCCGACGCGTACCGCGCGCCGCGCGCGCGCGGTTGATCTCGTCGCGAATCTCACGCGCCTTTTTGCCTGGATCATCGTCGGTCGCAATTGAACGCGCCGCGACCGGAAGGATCCCGAGCCCGTCGTCGCGGACACCCGCGGAAACCGCGTCGAAACTGGAACCGCCTTGTGTCCCGATCCCGGGCGCAAGAATCCAGACCGACGCGTGCGCGTCGCGGACGCGTTGCATAGCCTCGGGAATGTTCGCGGCAACCACAAGGCCGACGTTCGGTCCCCATCCGGTGCACTCGCGCGCTATCGTCTCGTAGAGCTGTTCGTTTTTCGCGGCGTGGGCGTTTACGACGGTCAGCGTCTGGATCGACTCCGCACCCGGATTTGACGTGCGACAGAGAGCGAAGACAGCGCGGTCTTCGTACCGCAGAAACGGGTGCGCCGAGTCACGCCCCATATACGGGCTGATCGTGACCGCGTCGACTCCAAAGACGTCAAAAGCGGCGCGCGCGTACGCCTCTCCGGTCGCGCCGATGTCGCCGCGTTTCGCGTCAAGGATCACGGCAGTATCGTCTGGAATCAACCGAAGCGTCTCGTGAAGCGCCTCGAGACCGGCGATGCCGTGCGCCTCGTAGAACGCGATGTTCGGCTTGTACGCTGCGGCGAACCTGTGCGTTTCCATGATAACGCGCGTGTTCGCGTCGACGATGCTTTGTTTCGGATCGCGATCGTCGTCGGAGATCCTGGGATCAAGCCCGATACAGAGCAACGAGTCCTTCGCCGTGCAGATCGCCTCGAGCCGCTCGAAAAAACGTGGAGGAGTAGCTGATCTCATATTGCCAAGAGAGTACACCGGCCGAATTTCGGTGTCAATAACTCACTGAGTCGTGCAAACGGCGCCGCAATGGGTTGGCGTTCACGGTCGATCCGTACGATATTCTCGGGTAGTACATAAAGACCGAAAACGCCCGACAGGAGAGTGTAATGGCAGGAGAGAAGACTTTTGCGATGTTGAAGCCCGGAGTTTTGCAGCGCCGAATCGTCGGCGAGGTGCTTTCGCGCATCGAGAGGAAAGGACTGAAATTGATCGCGCTCAAGATGATGAGCATCCCTCGCGACCTCTGCGAGCAACACTACGCCGAGCACAAGGACCGGCCGTTCTTCAATGACCTCGTATCGTACGTGACCTCGGGCCCTGTCGTCGCGATGGTGATCACGGGCGAGAACGCGATCGCGATTCTCCGCATGCTGTGCGGAGCCACGCGCGTGAATGAGGCGGTTCCCGGTACGATCAGGGGCGACCTCGGCCTCGATACGCAAAAAAACGTGATCCACGCGTCGGATTCCGCGGAGAGCGCTGCGCGTGAGATTGGACTATTCTTCAAGCCTTCGGAGATCCAGGCGTACGAGGACGGCAACGAGGCCTGGTATGTCTAAACCGGACGTCCCGCGCTGGGACCTCGCGTCGGTGTACGCCGGGTTCGACTCGGAATCGTACGCGCGCGACAAGAAGCGGTTCAAAAAGGCGGTCGAATCGTTCTCTCGGAACGCGTCGGACCGGTCCGGTCGCAAGTACTCCCCCGAGAAGTGGCTCAAAACCTGCATAAAAACGTACAACACGGCGGTAGACCTGTACGAGAACCTCGCGGCGTTTGCGTACTGCCGCTACTCGGTCAATACGCGCGATACCGTCGCGACAAACGAAATCTCGGCAATCGATGAGACGGCCGTTCCGCTTCACCGCGCGATGGTGGTCTTCCGAAACGGGCTGCACGACTCCCGAAAGAAAATCAGGCGCATCGTGTCGGACTCAAAAGCGCTGAGGAAGTACGCGTTTTTCGTCGAGGAAGAACTGTTCTACCGCGAGCACCAGATGAGCGCGGACGAGGAGGATCTCGCGGCGGACCTCTCGCGCTCGGGGGCCGACGCGTGGTCGCGACTCCAGGAGAGTGTCTCGAGTACACTCTCGGTGCCGTGGAACGAATCGGAAAAGAAGACCGTCGTCGAGTTGAGAAGCTTGGCACACGACCCCGATCGATCCGTGCGAGAAAAAGCGTACGGACTCGAAATCGGCGCGTGGAAGAGCATGGAAACGCCGATCGCGTTCGCTCTCAACGGCGTCAAAGGCACCACGGTTGTGCTGAACAAGCGCCGGTCTTTTAAGTCGGCGCTCGAAAATGCGACGAGGCAATCGCGCATTTCGACCAAGACACTCGACGCGCTCATCGCAGTAATGGACGAGTCGCTTCCGATCTTCCGTCGCTACCTCACGGCAAAGACGAGCGCACTCGGGCTCGAGCGCCTTGCGTTTTACGATATCTTCGCGCCGCTCGGCGCCGACACGAGGAAGTGGAGCTTCCAGGAGGCACGACGGTTCATCGTCGAGCAATTCACGGGATTCTCAGCCGATCTCGGCGAGTTCGCCGAGAGGGCGTTTGCCGAGTCGTGGATCGATGCCGAACAGCGAGACGGCAAGGTCGGCGGCGCGTACTGTATCGGATTCCCGATTCCGGGCGAGAGCCGAATTCTCGCGAACTTTGACGGAACATTCTCCGGCCTCACGACGCTTGCGCACGAGCTCGGCCACGCGTACCACGGCAAGGTTTTGCGCAAAGAGACCGCGATCCGGCGCTTCTACCCGATGACCCTCGCCGAAACCGCGTCGATCTTCTGCGAGGCAATCGTGTTCAACCGCGCTCTCACGTCGGCCCCGGCCGCCGAGAAGCCGGCGATACTCGAGATTTTTCTCCAGGACACGACGCAGGTGATCGTCGATATCCTGTCGCGTTTCCGGTTTGAACAGTCGTTGTTCGATCACCGAAAAGAAGGAGAACTGAGCCCCGACGAACTGTGCGCGTTAATGATCGACGCACAGAAGTCGACGTACGGCGACGCGCTCGACGCCGAGAAACTCCATCCGTATATGTGGGCTGTCAAGGGACACTACTACCGACCCGAGCTGTCGTTCTACAACTTCCCGTACGCGTTCGGTCAGTTGTTCGGGCTCGCATTGTACGCGCAGTACGAGACTGACCCCGACGGATTCCCGGCGCGTTACCGGAAAATTCTCGAGCAAACCGGGTCGGCGTCGGCGGTTGAGGTGACGCGTGCGGCGGGTTTTGATATCGAGATGAAAGATTTCTGGCGCGCGGGCATCTCGTTTATCGAGCAGAAGGTGGACGAATTTTCACAGAACGTCGCCGCGACGGGTCGCTCATGAAAAAGGTCGGGATCCTCGGCGCCGGAGCATGGGGCACGGCGATCGGGAAGGGCATCGCGGAGAACGGACACGACGTCGAGATCTGGTCGTTCGAGCAGCCGGTTGCGGACGACATTAACGGGCACCACACGAACGCGCTCTACCTTCCGGACGTCGACCTGCCGGAAAACCTGCGCGCGACGACGTCGATCCTCGAGGCGGCCACCGACAAGGACTATTTGATTGTCGCAACTCCGTCGTTGTTTACGCTCGACGCGGTGAAAGCGGTCTTGACCGCTCCGAACATCGTCGAGGGAGAGACGCAAATCGGCGTCGTGACAAAAGGCTTCATAACGCAGAAGAAACGCGTACGGCTGATCGTCGAAACGCTCGAGGACTATCTCCCCGGGTTCTACAAAGGCAACATCGTGTACATCTCCGGGCCGAGCCATGCCGAGGAGGTTGCCCGCGGGAAACTGACGGGGTTGATCAGCGCTTCGGCGAATCCCAAGAACAGCATCAGATTCCGACAGCTTCTTAACTCACCGAGTGTCGTCGTGTTCTCGTCGCTCGACGTCATCGGCGTGCAGGTCTGCGCGGCGGTGAAGAATGTGATCGCGATCGCGTTTGGAATTCTCGACGCACTCAAGGAACGGTCCGAACCGATTTTCGGCGACAATACCGAGTCTCTGTTGCTCGCGGCCGGATTGAACGAGATCCAAAGTATCGGCATCGCGCTCGGTTCGACGCACCCGGAGACGTTCACGTCGATCGCGGGCGTTGGAGACCTCGACGTAACGTGCCGGAGCCCGTACGGGCGCAATCGTCGTTTTGGTCGCGACGTCGTGTTAAAAAAAGTCATCGAACCGTACGGCACCATTCAGGAGGTTCAGGGCTCGATCAAGACACTCGGCTACCTTCCCGAGGGGTTGTTCGCGGTCCAGGCGGCGCGCGAATTAGCCGAGAAACATCGGCTCAAACTCAGGATCGTCGGCGGTGTGTACCGAATTCTCAACCGTGAGGCCGAACCGGACGACGAAATCCGCCGGATCCTTACGACGCGATAAAAACGTACTGCTGGACATCGGGATGGGTTTCTGGTACCTTTGACTTATACTTACGCGGCGCCGTACCCAAGTGGTAAGGGAGAGGTCTGCAAAACCTTTATGCACCGGTTCGAATCCGGTCGGCGCCTATCCCGTAAAACGCCGGACAAACCGAGTCAGCTGTTGAAGATTCGCGCGCACAAAAACCGACGCGTACACGGTCACAATGACTCCTAACGCGACCGCGGTCGCGACACCGACTCCCCCGACGCCACGAAACTCCCGAGCCGACGCGATGTACGGCGTCATACCGATACCGAAAAGCAGCGCGACCCCCCCAAGCACCCAATTGCGCATCTGCAGTCCTGGGGTGTAGTCGCGATTCGCTTCGGATGTCTCGAGAGTACTAGTGGCCGGCAGCCGCCACACGACCGACTCCATAATCCTGTCGATATGGCGGGACGAGTCGAGCGGAGCGTCGTTATCGGCTCCTGCGGGAGCCACATGTCTGAGCGACTCGAGCGCCGAGGTGAAACGGTGCCACTCGCGGCGACATTTCTCGCACGACTCCAGATGATGTACCAGGTTCTGATCGGGCGATTCGCCCTGATCGAGTGTTATCAAACGGTCGATCGCTTCTCTACATTCCATCGTTCATCTCCGCCGCCGTGCCTTCGAGCGCCCGGCGCAGTCGTTTCTTCGCGCGCAAGACGTGCGACTTGATCGTGTTCACCGGCATTCCGGTGGTCTGCGCGATCTCCTCGTACGTCAGCCCATCGTAAAAAAAAAGCTCGATACATCGCCCCGGAATACTCGGAAGCTCCGCGACGGCCTCGTTCACGGCGCGACGCGCCGCCGATCGCATCGTCTGTTCGATCGGTCCGGGAGCCGGATCCGCGGGTTCGGGGTCGTACCCGGTCACGTCGCGTGGACGCGACGTGATACGATCGACCGCGAGGTTGTACGCGAGGCGCATGAGCCACGAGTAAAACCGACCTCGCCCGCCGAACTGCCCGAGCCGCGTGTACGACTTCACGAAGACGTCCTGCACGTAGTCCTGTACGTCTTCGTGCAGACGGAGGAACCGCCGCCCCATCCGGTACACGGGAGCGTAGTAACGCGTCACGAGAACACGAAAGTCGCTGGTACTCCCGGTCAATACGCGCGAAATCACCTGCTCGTCGGGCTGCATATCGGGCGGCGCATCGTGAATGTCACCGGCGTCCGGGTTCACGCGTCACTCCCGGTTCGCCTTCCGACGGATCATAAAAAACGTCAATAATGCGACTCCCACGCCAAGGGGAATCAAGCCTCCGAGTACCGCGAACGGACCCGCCGGGCTCGCGATGAAAAAAACCGTCAAAAGAATACCGAGAATACCGGCGAGCAGCCCGGTCAGAAGGCTGAACACCTCGAGGTCGAACACGGCCGACGGACGGATTCCCCGCTCGATCATTTTGATTTTCTCGCGGTGTTGCCACAGCAAGTAAAAAAAGATAATGGTGCTACCCATCACGATCCCGACAATCGGAATCACCGCTATTACGACGTGCGCCGCGGTCGTCGGCTCCGATACCATGGCTCCTCCTTCAGCCGAATCGATCGATTAACCAGACCGGTCGATCGACGGTTCCAACATTTCGGGTAGTGTATCAGCGGCACGCCGTTCGTTCCAGTCGCGGACATTACCCCGCGCCCTGCCGCGTCTCACGCGAGCGCCCTCGGGCGGGAACGCTTCTCTGGTGACGACCATGTAGTGGTGCGCTTGCACGGCCATCGTCACGACGCGCACGACCAGATCCGGCCGTTTTGCGGCGCCGCGAATAATGTACGACAGGTACGAGAGCCCGTACCGCGAGAACGTCTGGTACGCGAGTGACCTCAAGAGCGCGGTCAGCTCGCGCACGCGGATCGGGCGCCTCATCGTGTGCGCGGTTCGCTGTTCGCGCGGCGGATAGATCGAGAGAAGCTTCAGACATCGCGCAAAGTACCGGCGCGGCTCGTAGACCGTCTGCAAGACACGGCGATACCCGGCGATCAAGGTCTCGGCGGGTAGTTTCGGCACAAAATTGAGCGCGGCTCCCGAGGTATTGTTCCCGGTCGACGTCGCGAGCATTCTTCCCTCGCGGCTCAATCGGTCATACAGACGCGTGTTCGGCAGAGCCATCAGGAGGCCGATCATCGCGGTGGGTATCGCGAGTTCATCGATGAACTCGATCTGCCGGTCGAAGATATCGGGAGGGTCGGAGTCGAACCCGATGATGAATCCACCGGTCACCTCGATCCCGGCTCTCTGGATCTTGCGGATCCCGATGCGGACATCCTCGCGCAGGTTCTGATGTTTTCCCGCGGACGTAAGTGACTCGGCGACCGGGCTCTCGATTCCGACGAACACCATAGAGAAACCCGCCTTCACCATCAGCTTAAGCAAGTCGTCGTCGTGCGCGAGATCGATACTCGCCTCGGTACAGAGCGTAAACGGAAACCCGTGCTCGTCTTGCCACCCCGCGATATGTCGCAAAAGTTCCTTGACCCGTCGTTTGTTGCCGATGAAGTTGTCATCGACGATGAACATCGACCCGGTGAAACCGGTCGCGTACGCCGCGTCCATCTCCGCGAGAAAGCGTTCGGGCGGTTTGGTACGTGGTTTGCGACCGAACAGGTGAACGATGTCGCAGAACTCGCAGTCGAACGGACATCCCCGCGAGAACTGAACCGGCACGGTATCGTACAGCGACATATCGAGCAGATCAAAGCGCGGTACGGGACACGTGCGCAGGTCCGGTTTTTCAGGTGAGCGGTACATCGCTTGCGGTGTACCGGCGTCCCAGTCCGCGAGGAATCGCGGCAGCGTCACTTCTCCCTCGTCGAGCACAAAATGGTCCACGCCTTCGATCTCGTCGGAACACGAGCTCGGGTACGGGCCACCCGCGGCGACCGGGACGCCGAGCCGTCGACATCGACGAATCACGTCCTCCATCGACTCTTTCTGGACGATCATCGCCGAGATCATCACAAGGTCTGCGGCCGCAATATCTTCATCACGCAGAGGTCCGACGTTCATGTCGACAATACGCGCCGAAATGTTCTCCGGCAGTAACGCCGCGACCGTGACGAGGCCGAGGGGCGGCATGAGCGCGCGCTTTCCGATAAACTTCAGGACGTGTTTGTAACTCCAGTACGTCTCGGGCATTCTCGGCGAGACGAGCAGGAACTTCGAGCCGGCATTTTTTTTCATGGCTACCCTTTCTCGTTTAGACGGAAAAGAGTCGGTCAGGGTTGCAGAGGATCGGTCAATTCTCGCTCGACGTCGCGAGAACGTAGAACCGAAGCGCAGCGAGCATGATCGCGTGGCGGTCGAACTCCTCTACAGCGCCGCGCAGAACATCGTCGACCGGGATACGTTCGACGTCGACGATCTCGTTTGCGTCGAGATCCTGCCCGGTTGCAGGGCGCGCGGCAGTCGCGAAAAACGTGTGACACGTATTCGTCATGAACGCGGGATTGGGGTTGGTCCGTCCAATGCGCCGGACGGACTCCGCGGTGTAACCGGTTTCTTCACGCAACTCGCGTACCGCGGCGGTCTCGGGAGCTTCACCGGGGTCGACGATCCCACCCGGAAACTCGAGCGTGAGTGCCTCGCCACCTTGACGAAACTGTCGTACCATCAGAAAACAGGCACGGCCCGCCTCATCGTGCACAACGGCGATCACGTTGACCCAGTCGGGTGCGTTTACGAGCATGTACTCCGACGTTCGACCGTCCGGCGCCGTCTTCTTCGATCGCTCAAGAGTGAAAATTTTGCCGTCGACGACTTTCTCGCGCGACGTTTCGGTCCAGTACAGATGCGAGTACTCATGGGTGCCCGCAGTTTTTTTGTCGTTCATACGGTGCCAACGATACACCGATCGCGCGATGAGCGCCATACCCCACGAATGCGTTCAGTCACGGTTTTCTGCGTTCAGTCACGGTTTTCGCGCGTATCCGATATGTGCGTCCGATAATTGCGTGTTTTTCCTGACCGGCATTGTCGTATTTGGGATTTTGATTTATTCTAACGGTACAGATACCGCGTCGACGCGCGGTTTGGAATTCCGTTCGCGTGAGGTCGAGATGAGCATACGTGTCAAGACGATTCTGATCGTTCTTCCGCTCCTGGTCGTGACTCTGATCATCGCGGGAACCTCCTCGTACTTCATCGCGACCACGGGGATCACGCGCGTCACTGTCGATTTCTTCGACTTCAAAACGGCGGAACTCGAACGGTACATCGAGAGCCAGTGGCAGTTGTTAGTCGAAAACGAGTTGTCCGATCGTCCGGAGATGGTCGGCGCGGCGCAGGCCGGCATCGAAGTCTACGCTCAAGGCATAATCAGGAGCGAGAGCGAGGTCATCTTCGCGGTCAACAGCGACGGCGAAATCGTGCTCGCAACGTCTGATATCGAGCCGACCCCCGAAGAGACACCGATTCTTCAACGACGAGCCGCTCTCGGCGAACGTGACCTTGCGACTCTTCCAATCGGCGGCGTCGGCCGCGTTACGATGGGGTTCCCGTTTGAGCCGTTTGGATGGTACGTGCTCGTGACCGACGAACGCGACGCATTTTACAGCGACGTCGACCGGATCACGTATCAAACGCTCTACCTGGTGCTGATCGCGTCGATCGTTTCCACCGTGCTGCTTCTCGTATTCGTGAGGTACATCACCGGACCGTTGATGCGCGTCGTCGGCGCGATGAAACGGATCATCACCGAGAACGACCTCTCGGCGCGCGTCGGAATCGCGTACCGCGACGAGATCGGCGAGATGTCGAACACGTTCAACATCATGATCGG
The DNA here is from genome assembly GCA_007695285.1 of Spirochaetaceae bacterium. Taxonomy (GTDB): domain Bacteria; phylum Spirochaetota; class Spirochaetia; order DSM-27196; family PXBQ01; genus PXBQ01. Next base: position 23,772 of record REEC01000117.1, read on the forward strand.
CGAGCTCGACCGCGCGTACGGCCGGATTAAACAGTACGCGTTCGAGGCGGTGCTCGCGCAGAAGCGCGAATCGAAAATCCGCAGGATATTCCAGAAGTACGTTCCTCAGGACCTCATCGACCGTTTCTTCGCGAACCCGGAGTCGATGTTGGTCGGTGAGAACCGCGAGCTCTCGATCCTGTTCTCGGACATCCGGAGCTTCACGACGATCTCCGAGGCGATGGCTCCGGATGATCTCGTGAACTCCTTGAACCGGTACTTCTCGATCATGGTCGACATCATCATGAATCGGAACGGCATCATCGACAAGTACATCGGAGACGCGATCATGGCTTTCTTCGGAGCGCCGGTTCACCACGACGACGACTGCCTGCAATCGGTGTACGCCGGAATCGAGATGAGCGACGCGGTAGCCCGGTTCAACGAGGAACAGGTTCGATTGGGCAAACCCGAGTTTCATATCGGCATAGGAATCAGTTTTGGTGAGGTGACCGTCGGGAATATCGGCACCGAACGCAAGATGGACTATACGGTGATCGGCGACATGGTGAACCTCGCGTCGCGTCTCGAGGGACTGACAAAGGTGTACAGGCAGCCGCTCCTGTTCTCCGAGACCGTGCACGAAAGAATCGCGAACGACGTTCCGTGCCGGCTGCTCGACTCGGTCGCCGTGAAAGGCAAGACGAAAGGCGTGAAGATCTTCACCGCGAGACAATCTTTGACACCCGAGATAGAGAAAGCCTGGAAAGCCCACAACGACGCGATGGAACTGTACTACGCGCGGTCGTTCTCCGAAGCCGCGCGCGAGTTCGAGCGGGTTGGGCAGATGCTCGGAGAAGACTTTGCCTCCGAGATGATGAGGCAGCGGTGCGTGGAGTACGCGGATGCGCCGCCGCCGGAGAACTGGGACGGCGTCGAGGTCATGAAAACAAAATGAGAGACACGGCGCCCCCCCGAAACCGGGTCCGATCGCGCACGCGTCGGCTTCTCGCGCTGTTCGGTATCACGGCGGCGATCGTCGCGTTCGGCGCCGCTCTTCCGCTTCCGGCGCAGTCGGCGGCCGACGATGCCCCCCGTCCGGCTCCGGTCACACTGATGTTCATGGGCGATCTCTCGGGCGAGCCGGCCCCCGGCCGGGTTCGCGACGTCGTTTTCGAGCGGCTGCGCGACAGGCTCGACTCGTTCGGATTTGACCTCGGTGTCGCCCCGGTTTTTGTCCATCGCCCGGAGAGCACCGATCTCGACCTGATCGATGTCAGAATCGGCAGTACGATCGGGACATCGGTCTCCAACGAGATCGATCTCGTCGTCGCGGCGTTTTATCGACTCGACGGCGATCAACTGGCTATTCAAATGACGTTGTACGATCCCCGCGAGAGAACGGTGCTCGGTGGTGTCTTTTCGCGCGCGCGGACGGGACTCACGATGTTCACGACGGTCGACCGCGCGATCGCCGAAATCGACGACACGCTCGCCCGGTACATCGAAGAACGGTACGAGTATCGACCGCCGTCGGGTGTCGTCGATTCGATCGTCGTTCGATCGCCCGCGGAAGGGGCCGACGTTCTTTTTGCGGGTCGTAACGCCGGCCGCATCACGGGAGGGCGGCTGGACGTCCCGTATACGCCGTTTCCGGTCGGCACCGTCGTGCGCATCGACGTACAGAAAGACGGGTATCACCCGGCCACTCATGCGGTCAGGCTGGAGTCCGAGGAGTTCGAGATCTCGCTGCCCGGCATCCGGCGAACGGGTCGGTACGCCGGGTACGTGCACTCGACGTACGGAGCGTTCCTGGGACTGGGAGTCGGTCTGCGCGTCTACGCCATCCCCGACCAGACGTTCATCGCGCTCGAGCAGTACCGCTCGGTGCTCCCGGGTGACGGTCCGGGCAGGCGCGGCGTCGGGTTTACAGATCTCTCGGTCGCGGTCGGACAGTACCTCTTCCTTCCGCAAAGTTCGTTCATCCGGTTGAGTATATCGCTTGGGTTCGGCGCTATCGTCACAACAATAGCGTCGATCGAAGACGGCGATTTTGTCGATTATTATCTCGCGTTGCTGAATCCCGCGGTCGAGCTCAACTTCGATTCGTGGATGCTCTTCGTGCGCCCCGAGGCGCGCTTCACGCTCGGGGCCGGCGATAACCTGCTCGGCCGCACGTGGATGCGCGTTCCGTTCGGGCTTCCGCCGATTACGTTAGGGGTCGTTCGCAGATGGTGACAAAACGTGGGCGACGAAGTCGCCGGTTCATCTCGATCAAAGTTGCGTGGCTCACGATTGTGATCGTCGCAGCGACGGGATGCCAATTCCTTCTCTCGACGCCGTACCCTGGATACCTCGGCGAACTCCAGGCACTCTCGGACGTCGCCCCGGTGCTCGACGACATTCTCCCGCGGGGAATGCGCGCACGATTCGAGATGCACGCCTTCGAGTTTCCGAGTCTCGCTTTTGCGCCCGATCGGCTCGGAGTCGTCGTGCTCGTGACGCCGATTGTCCCGGAAGACTACACGAGCGAGGGTCCGGCCCCGGTTCCCTACCTGATGTTCTTCGACGAGAATCTCCAGTTCCTCGGTCGAGTCGGCGAACCGGACGAGCTGCGGTATCTCGGCCGGCCGATCGGCATCGCGGCCGACGGAACGTTCTTCTCGGGCAGTTTGCCGATCGATACCGATGAGTTCGAACCGCAGACCGAAGTGCCCAATCTCGGGATCACGGGTTTTGCGGTGACGTACGCCGCGAACACGTACCTGATCGCGACCCGACCCGGCGCCGCGACGTCAGCGCACATCGTGTACAGGCGGTTCACCGACGCGTGGGTTCGAGAGGAAACGCCCGAATCTCTCGCGATTCTCCCACCCGCCGACGACGAACAGCCCGCTCGAGAGTTCCGGCTCCTCAAGGCCGTTACGGTCGGCGAGGAAACTGAGGCCGAGTTCGAGTTTATGCTGCTCGAACCGGCCGAACAGGCCGTGTACTTCGTCCGGCGGTCGGCCGCCGATTTTGCCGCGGGGCTCGGTTCCTCGCCCGGAGATACGCTGACAACGCGCGAGCAGCTCGGCCCGGCGATCGAGATCGGGACCGGCGTCGCGTATCACGTTCCCGATGGGCTCGCGCTGCGCAGACGCGACGGCTGGTTTGAGTACCTCAACCGCGACGGAAGTCGCGTAGCGCGCACCGCGGTCGAGCGCGCAACCGGAAGAGTGTTCGCGTTCAGTCCCGACGGCGCGCGGTTCTTCCGGTTCGATCCCGTCACGCGCAAACTTTCGGCGTACGGAACATGGTGGTGACATGAAAGGACTCCGCACCACGAACGCTAAGCGACTGTTTGCGATGCTCGTCGCGGGCCTCGCGTTGATCGGCCCGGTTTCCGCGCAGGATCCAGGCACGAACGCCTCAAACGAACCAATCGTCGAGTTCGCGACGTTTTCCCGCCCTCGACGGATGATTTTCTTCTTCGAAGTGACCGAGGACACTCTCACCGAGTACGACCGATTTGTGTTGTACAACTCGATCATGGCGACCGCCGGGAGCGCGAACCCCGACGTGATCGTGCTCGAGGCTCCCGACACGACCGTTCCGCCGACACTCGAGGGGAAACACGATCTCGCGCGAATCATCGACGCCGACGCGTGGCTCTACGTCTCGATAGCGGGCTCGATGGACGATCTCCGCGCGGAGATCGAGACGTTCGACATTCTACGCCAAACGTATTACGGTGCGCTGACGATACAACCCGGCGTACGAACCGACGCCCGGACGCTCTCGCGCGGATTCTGGGACCCGATAGCCGAGACGATCCGTTCGAGTTACGGGCAAGTCGTCGATACCGTCGAGGTGCGGATCACAGGGAAACCCGGCACGCGGATCACGGGTTTAGCCGAGACCGCCATCGAACTCGCCGGTACCGAGATCACGGTCCCGCTGCCGAACCCGGCAACGTACACGTACCGGGCGGAGCTCGTCGGGCATTACCCGATCGACGACACGTTTTATTTGGGATTTGACTCGGTGGAGATCGAACTCGAACACGTCCGCGGAGCGAAATGGGGTGTCGAACTCTACGGAAACAACATTCAGTTTCCGGGCATGAACGTTACACGGTACTTAATCCCGGCTACCGCGTTTGTCCGCACCGGCTTCACGACGTACGCGCTCGGCGTGTACCTCGTCGAAGGCTTTTCGGGGAATGCGCCGCTCGTATCCGGCAACCCACTCACGAACCTCTTTGCGCACACAGGTCTGTACTTCTCCGAGCCCGGCCTTGATCTGCGGTTGTACGGCGGCGGCGGCGCTTTTTTGCGACTGGTCCACGATTTCGCGGCCGACGGCGGACCGGTATTCGGCCTGGAGCCGACCGCTCCGTTTGGATTCACTCCGTTTGCCGGTATCGAGTACTCACCCTGGCTCTCGCTCCGCTTCTTCGTCGAGTACGCGCCGTTGCTGTATCGGACCGTCGATTCCGACGAGTTTCGCGCGCGATCGTTTCCGCTTCATCTTTATTCCGACGGACGTATTCCCGGGTACCTGTTCTTCGACTCGTTCGCTCTCGATCTCCGGAACGTCGCGGTGGGCGTCCGGTTCATGTGGTGACCGGACGCCAGGTCGGTTTTTTACTGTTGAACCAGAACAGTCAGTTCCTCGAGCAGTTCGCGGAACACCGCGTCGTTGACGGCGCCGGTTTCCGACTGGAGAAACGAGACGCGCTGCTCCGGCGTCGGAAACTCCGCTGCGATAGAGATGATCTCGAGAACATCGAGGAACGCGACCTCGCGGCCGGCGTCCTCAAACGCTTGATCGTACACGCGAATCCGGTCGCCCAGTTCGGGGAACAATCGGCGCACCGCGTCGGACACCAGGAACGTATCGAGCTGAAACCGGGCTTCGAACAAAGCTTCGGCGTCGCGGCCGCTCGCGAACGCGCGATCCTCTTCGGTCACGTACCGCGTATAACTCTCGACCGCGGCCTCGGTAATCCGTTCGAACTCTGCGAGCCGCGCGACCTCCGCGTCAAGCGCGACGATCCGCTGCTCGAGCTCGTCGGAACGGCTGCTCAGTTCGGCGATCCGGCTTTCCTGCTCGGAAATTTGAGCCTCACGCTCGGAAAGCTGCGATCGATACGTTTCTTCAAGCTCGTCGGCCACCGCCCCAATCGCTTCGGACCGGTCTTCGGCGAGAGCGCCCCGTGTCTCGTCGAGCTCACGTGTCAGCTCGTCTCGCTCGCGAACGAGCTCCGCGCGTTCGGCCTCAAGACGGCTGCGTTGCTCTGCCGCGGCCGTGGCGGCCGTGTCGGCGAGCATCGCTTCGAACCGAGCGCGCTCGTCGCCGAGCGAGACGTCCGCCGTGTCGGCGATCACGCCCATACCGTCGACCGGTTCGCCGGTAACCACGTACCGCGAAAGCGAAAAACCGGTTCGGGCCGCACCACCGACGATCGGGTCGGCAACATCGGACGTCGCCGGTAAAGTCGCGAGCACATCGCGGTACGCGGTAAAAGCCGCTCCGTAACGACCCTCGTCGATGAGCGTTGTCGCGGCATCGAGCGCGGCGATAACGGCCTGACGCGCCGATTCGCGTTGTTCGGCGATCTCGGCGTCCCTGACAGCCGTAATCATCTCGGCATCGCGATCCCATACGAACGCGTACGCCTCGGATAGCTCCGGGAGTTGGGACAGCGCGGTACGGTAACGCTCGGTCGCGAGTTCGGCGTCGGTCGCCGAGCGCGCTTCGGCTGTCGTCGACCGGATACGCGCAAGAATTCCTAACTCGTCCGAAAGGCTCAAGACTTCGCCGTCGGCCGCCATCTCGAGCTCGATCACGGCTTCGAGCGAATCAAGCAGAAAGAGATCCATCTCCCTCCGACGCGCGATCTCGGGAATCGCAAGCACACGGTCTTCGTTCAAAAACGATCGAAGCGATTCGATCCGCGACCGAGCGAGTCCGTACTGTTCCGACGAGACAGCGGACCGAATCTGCCCAATCTGCCCGATGATCTGGTTCTGGATCGAGCCGGCAAGCTCCTGTCGGCGCGAAAGCTGTGCGAGTTCCTCCTGCGCTGATGCGAGATTTTCGATCGCTTCGGTGCGCGCACGATCGAGAATTCTCGTTCGTTGTTCGAGCTGGGCGCGAAGCGTGACTTCGCGCTCACGGAACTCCTCGGCGAGTCGGAGCCGCTCTTCCCGCAAGGCCTCGAGTTGACCGTTGTACTCCGCACGGAGCTGGTCGAGGTTCTGCTCGACCGCAAGCCGTTCGGCTTCGAGCTCCGCGCGATACTGCGCGATTTGCTGCTCGTAGTACGCGGTTCGCTCGGCCTCGAAGACGCGCATGAGGTTTTCAATCTCGTCGTCCCCGAGCCCTTCGCGTAGCAGACGCGCGCGCTCCTCCTCGAGCTCCCGTTCGAGTTCGGCCCGGAGTTCCTGTTCGCGTTGTTGAATGCGCTCATCGATCGACGCTGCGAGCGCGAGTCGTTCGCGTTCGATTTCGTCGAGGCGTTTCTGAACGGTGGCGATCTGACGCTCCTTCTCGAAGAGCTGAGCTTGCGACTCACGCCGCAACTCCTGAATCAACCGCCCCTCGACGGATGCGATTTCACCGGTCCGGCCCGTGACGACCCGTTCGTCCTGGCGAAACAACGCGGCCAACACGAGCACAACAACCGCAACCGACACGATCGCACCGATGTTGACAAGCAGCGGAAAGAGCGCCCCGGCGCGGAACGACTTCAGTGAGAACGCGTCCCCCGAGACGTCGATTTTGTTTTCTGTGGCGACTTTCTCGATATGGCCGCGGATCTCGGTCTTTTCATCCTCGGAAATTCCGGCGTACTCAACGTCCTCGAGTGGGTCCGAGTTTTTGTCCGACATTTTTATTTCGCCTCCGAAAAAACGCTGTTCCTGACTCATACAGTAAACTAAATGACCGAGTCCGGTCAAACAATTCCTGAGCATTATAGAAATATTTTACAGCTTTTGGTATACTCTCGGTGACTCTAGGAGGTCGATGTGAGACACCCGCGGCACGGGGCAGCACTGGGCGTATGGTTTTTCTTGGCTTCGGTCGCTCTCGGCGCGCAATCGGCGCAGTTCAGCGGGGATGTTCTGCTTACCGAGCAGCTTACGGTCGCCGACGCGGTGTACCTGGTGGGGTTAGCGGTCGGGATAGTCCCGATCGATTCGCCGTTCGACGACGCTCCGAATCACCTCACGCGCGCCGGTATTCGCGTGCCGGAAGCGACGCCGGACTCACCGATCTCGCTCGGGGAGTACGCGTTTCTGATCGTTCAGGCTTTCGATCTGCCGGGAGGTTTGATGTACGGTTTCTTCCCAGGTCCCCGGTACGCGCTCCGCGAGCTCGTTTATCTCGATGTTGTCGAACCGGGTGCGCACACGGGGGAAAGACTCACGGGCCGCTCTGCGTTGACGATCCTGGCCTCGGCGATGGAGGAGTTCGGACAATGAGACACCGAATCGCCCACCGCATCACGGCGATAGTGGTTCCGCTCGTGTTGAGCGCCGCATCGGTTCTCGCTCAGCCGCGTGTCACTATAGATGCGGGCGGCGAGGTCGCGGCGCATCTGCGCAACACGGACGCTGTCGGCTCGAGCTACCTCACCGCCGTCGAAGAACTCTCGCTGTACGGCGTAGCGCGCCACATGCCCGGACTTATCACTATGGAGTACAGACTCGGCGTTACCGGCCGTCGCGACTCCCGCCGGGGGTACGTTGAGTATGCCTTTGCACAGAATCTGCTCGCTTCGGTCGAGTTGACCACGGCGACGTTCCGGCTGACCAATCGGGAGTTTCCGAGTAGCACGGGAGAGTTCTCGTTCGAGCTCGGGCGACGACGGTTTTCGGACCCGACCGCGCTCATTATCGACGGGATCGCCGACAGGGTGTCGGTCGTTTTCGAGTGGCCGAGGGTTTCCGCTTCGCTAGACGTCGCGTACACCGGATTGAGTTCAAAGAACACGGACCCAATCGTCTTGACGGACGCGGATCGCGCGCGACTCGACGACGACTCGGTGTACTTCGCCGGGCCCCGGCTGCTCTCGGTCGCGACAATCGGTACGCCGTCGATTGCCGCGCGACAGGACGCCGAGTTTTTCGGCGCGTACCACCGCGACCTTGAAACGAACGGCGCAGACATCGCGTTCGCGGGGCTGCGTGTCGACGGCCCTGTCGTGCCGCACCTCTTTCACACGACGTCGATCGCAGCCGGGTTCACGGCCGACGACGGCGTATCGCTATTGAGTTCGCTCTCGCTTCGGTACTATCTCGACCGGGTTAACCTTTCGCGTATTCGCGTCGAGACGACGTACGCATCGGGCGACTCGGGGGGGCTTTCCCGGTTTATCCCGGTGCACCGGGGTCGGTTCGGCGAAAAGGAAATCGGATTCGATGCGGGTTTCGCCGACCGTCTTGTCGCCGAACTCGCGTACTCGTTTCGGCCGTTCATCGAGTCCAACGCCGCGTGGCTTGCTGCGACCGAACTCGGATTCGATTCGGTGAGTTTCTTTCGCACGACCGACGCCCCGGCGCCGGAGTTCCCCGGAAACTCGACAGGCCCGTACCTCGGAACTCGCGTGCTCGCCGCTGCACGGCTTCGCGCGAGTTCGGACTTTGGGCTCGACGCGCGAATCGGCGCGTTTTTCCCATCCAATCCCGATACCGATGATCACGATCGGCGCCGAGGCTTCTTCTCGACGAGTGTCTTCGTCTTATTTTGACGGCCGTGCACGTTGCCCGATCAGGAGGTCCCATGCGAAGAACCACAGCGACTCTTATTCTGCTACTGGCCGCCGGTGCCGCTCACGTCTCGGCGGACACAGTGTTCGTTGTGACCGCGACAACCGGACGCGTCGAGTACACCACAGAGACCGGAACCTGGAGGACGGCGTTCACGGGGCGTGAAACGCCGGTCGGAACGACCGTCGCGACGCACGCGCGCGCGCAAGTCGAACTCACGTTTGCGCACCATACGGTCACGGCCGGCGGGCTCACGCACCTCACCATCGACGTGGCAGAACACCTTAGCGACGGCGTCGATGCGGCGTTGACCGTCGTCGGAGGACGCGTTATCGTGGAACACGTTCCGGACGGCGAAACATTCTCGATCTTGATCGAGTCGCCGTTCGCGACTTTAACCGCTCGGGACGCGTCGTTCGTATTCGACGGACGCGGCGTCTCGGTCACACGAGGAGAGGTTGTGCTCATGAATCCATCGGGAAGAAGCGTCGTACTCCGTTCAGGCGAAGCATCGCGCATCGTCAACGGAACACGCCCGGCGCCGATCGAGCGCGCCCGGGAACTCCGGTCGCTCGTTTCACCTCGTTGACGAGATGGCGCACGCCGAACACGTTCGTACCGTTCTCGCCAAACTCACGACAGGCCTCTACGAACGCGACGAAACGATCCGACTCGCGTTTCTCGCGTCGGCCGGGGGTGAAAGTCTGTTTCTCTGGGGCCCTCCCGGAACAGCCAAGAGTCTCGTCGCGCGACGGATCGCGTGCGCGTACCGCGACGCAAAAACCTTCGAGTACCTCATGGGCCGTTTTAGCACACCTGAGGAGATCTTCGGCCCGATCTCGATAAAACGGCTCCGCGACTCCGACACGTACGAACGGATTACCGAAGGCTACCTGCCCGACGCCGAAATCGTTTTTCTCGACGAAATCTGGAGGGCGGGTCCACCGATTCAGAACTCGCTGCTCACTGCCTTGAACGAGCGGTTGTACCGCAACGGCAGTACCGTTGTCCACCTCCCAATTCGATGCATCATCGCCGCGTCGAACGAGATCCCGGATCTTGACGATGAAGCCGCCGCGTTCTGGGATCGCTTTCTCGTTCGCGTTGGAGTCGATCCGGTTCGCGATGAGAGCGTTTTCCGGAGAATGATCGGCGACACCGACGACCCATTCGACGATCCGGTCCCACTCGACGAGAAGATTGCGCGTTCGCAGTACGAAACCTGGCGCGCCGAGGCACCGTCGATCGCGATTCCCGACTCGGTCCTGAGTATCCTGTCGCGTATACGAGCGCGTCTCGCGACCGGTTCTACGACCGTCACGGTAAGCGATCGTCGCTGGAAAAAAATTGTCGGGTTGCTGCGAACCTCCGCGATGCTCAACGATCGCGACGCCGTCAATCCGCTCGACTGTTTTCTCGTACGACACTGCGTCTGGAACCGCCCGGATGAGATCGGGTTTGTGAACGCCGCGGTCGAGGACGCGATCGCGGAGTATCTCTCCGAGGGTAGGTTTGACGCCGCGCCGCTGCGCGATCGCCTCTCGTCGCTCGAGGCGGCGTACGAGAGCGACACGACGACGATTCGAGACACAACGGCAGTCGTTCCGGTCGAGTATCGCGGCGAGTACGTCCGCGTACTCGGGTTTCCCGGCGCCGAGAGCGCGCTGATCTGGAAGGGCGATTTCGACGCGCTCGACGAGGAGGGTCGATCGACCGAGGTTTTTGTGTACGATGACGATGCTGCCTTCGTCTCATCGTCCACGCACACCGTCGCGCGGACCGATGTGGGCAAAGTCGCGATCGACGGAACACCGTACGAGATCGACGCCCGCACCGAGACGACGACGGTCGCGGAGAAGGGTCCGCCCGATGCGGAGGTAAGCGCGCGAACACGGGCAGGAGCGATTGAGATTATCACCGAGTGTGACTCGGTCATCGGTGAAGCCGGAAAATTCATGAGAGACGGACGTTCCGACGCTTCCGATCATCTCTTTGTCGACCATCGATACGTCGACGGCGCGTTCGCGCGGGTCGAGCGATGCGCGCGGGAGTTCGCGAGCCTGAAAATCGACGTCGAGGATTTTCTCCGCACGATCGAGAATGCGGAAAACCGGTAATGTACCGCTGTCTGTTGTCGCACGATGACTCGGCTCTTGGCGAGCGTCTGCGTGAACTGCTCGAGCACGTCGTCTTCGCGCGGTTCACCGAGCCTGAGAGCGAGAATCACGACGTCGAGCAAGACATCGTACCCGACGCGGTACGTGACACGATCTCGGCAGTGTTCTCGATGGAGACGTTCTCGGAACGCGTCGCCGGCGACGAAGAAATCTGCGGTCGGATTGCGCACGATGTCGTGCATTGGTGCGCGGATCGATGGGCGCGGATCCCGACCGACGACCGGCTGGAGGCCGAAAAAGCCGAGCTCGAGAGCTTGCGCTCGCTCGATGATCCGTGCGAGGCGGCGCGATTTCTCGAAAGACGCCCCGATCAAACTGATCGTGAGCCCGCGACCGGTCGCAACGAGACGTTCGCGCGCGACAGATCGGTAGCCGACGCGATGACGGCGTTTCTCGTACGCGCACGACGGCCGGCACAGAGACCGGAGGCGCGGATCGAACTCGATGCGGCACACGAACGTCTGGTTGAACGATGGGGCCGTGTTCTCCGACAGCGCGAATCGCGGCACGAGACGGCATTTTTCCGTCGTGTCCTGCCTCCGTTCGTGGACGAACTCAACCGACGCGCGGAGATTGCGGTCGAGACCGCCGCGCGTATGCGCGACTTATTCGGCACGAGCTCGGGGCTGTGGGACCTCGTCGACGCCGAGTGGCACTTCGACGGATGGGATTCGATCGAACGATACGCCGATCTGCTCGAGACCGACCGCTCGATCGAACGGCTCGCGGCGCAGATCGGCCGTTCGGATCTGGTCGCCTCAAAGGCACGCGAGCCCGCGTACACCGAGGCCGCGTTCGAGACAACCGAAGAGATCAGCGTCGGTCGGAGCGAGGTGACCGGTGTCGCGTTTGGGAACGACATCGAGACGGTGCTCCCGATCGAACTCGCGCTCGCGACGATTCCGGAAACCGAACTCGTCTTTGCGAAGAAACTCGCCGAAGGAGAGCTGCTCTCTCGCCTCTACACAACGCGCCGCTCGGTCACGGCTGTCCGCACGCGACGGGAGCGGGTCACCGCCGAGAGTACCGATCGGGGACCAATCCTTCTTTGCGTCGATACGAGTGGATCGATGGCGGGGCGTCCCGAGACGGTCGCAAAGACACTCGCTCTGGCGCTCTGCCGCGTAGCGCTCGCCGAAGGCCGCGCGTGTTTTCTCGTTGCGTTCTCGACCCGAATCGAGTGTTTCGAGTTGAGCGATCTCGGTTCGGCGATTCCGGAGCTTTCGCGATTCCTCGGCGGAACTTTTCACGGCGGAACCGATCTCCGCCCCGCGGTCGCGCGCTGCATCGACCTTCTCGAGACCGAGCGATACCGGACGGCCGACGTCGTGGTCGTCTCGGATTTCCGGATCCCGAAGGTTCTCGACCGGGCTTCACCCGATATTCGTCGGGTCCAGAGCGAACTCGGGACCCGACTGCACGCAGTCACGGTAAACGATATGCCGGTCGACGATCCTTATAACATTTTTGACTATCACTATCGCTACGCTCCGGGCTCAGGCGTCGTCGAAGCGTGACGGCCCGGTTGACATTCCCCGCACGTGCGACCGTATACTCGAGTGATGTTGAAACGACTCAACCACGTAATCGACGCGATACACGACTCGTACCTGCAGCTCGGCGTCATCAACCACCTCGACGGACCGAAGCTACCGTCACGCGAGAGCGTCGTGAAAATCCTTCGCGACATCGAATCCTTGATTTTCCCCGGATACCGCGAGGATGAGACAATTGTCCGCGAGAACATCCGGTACGTGGTGGCCGAGCGGGTAAGCCGCGTCGCAAAAAACCTGACCGAAGAAACGCATCGCAGCCTGTGTTTCCAGCGTCGCCACGAGCTCAAACCCCCGTGCGGCGATCGGGACCGCGAAGCGCTGACCTCGGCCTGTTACAAACGGGCCGAGGAAATCGCCCTTTCGTTTGTCGAGTGCATACCCGAGATCCGCCGCCGGATCAAGCTCGATGTCGAAGCCGCGTTCCAAGGCGACCCGGCGAGTAAATCACGCGAGGAAGTCATTCTCGCGTATCCCGGGGTGGAAGCGGTGATCGCGCACCGAGTCGCGCACGAACTCTGGATCCGTGACGTCCCGCTTATCCCACGAATGATGAGCGAACATATTCACGGCGAGACCGGCATCGACATCCATCCGGGCGCGGTAATCGGCGATTCGTTTTTTATCGACCACGCAACGGGCGTCGTAATCGGAGAGACGACGATCATCGGCAAGAACGTCAAGATTTACCAGGGCGTCACGATTGGCGCGTTAAGCGTGAAGAAAGAGGAAGCGGACAAAAAGCGGCACCCGACGATCGAGGACGACGTGACGATCTACGCGGGAGCCACGATTCTCGGAGGAAAAACGGTAATCGGAGAAGGTTCGATTATCGGAGGAAACGTCTGGATCACCGAGTCGGTGCCGCCCGGCAGCAAGATCTACAACAAGCCAAGCTCGTACGTCCGAAAGGCGCCCGCCGCGGTGTGACCGGCGCTAACGAGATGCAGTCCTGAGTGGGTACTCCTCGGAGATGTAACTCTGCGCGAAACCCTCGAGCCGGCGCACCCAGTCGAGAAACTTGCCCGCCTCGGCTCTTTCGGTGAACGGTCCTATCCGCAGGCGGTAGAACGTCGTTCCATCGACCTCGCGCGTCGTGATTCGAGTCCCGAGACTGTAATCTTCGAGCAAAACGACTCGAGCCTGTTCGGCGGTATCGCGGTTCGGCGACGAGATCACTTGAATCCAGTACTCGGTGACGCGCACTTCACGTGGTGCGGTCGGCTCGGTCGGTCGCGGAGCCGCGGCGGTCGGCGACGGCGCGGAGGGAGCAGCCGTGGTTGGAGCCGGAGCGCTCGGCGCGGGCGTCGGCACACGGGTCGGAGCCGGAGTCCGGGCTTGCGGCGGAACGGCGGTGACGGGAGGCCGCGCATCGGGACGCGGTTCGGTCACCGGCGGCTCGGCAACACGCGGTCGCGGTTCGGCGAGCGCGTCATCGATATCGGCGGCGTCCTCGTCGGTGCCGTAGATGATGAACACGTCGTCCTCGTCGGTTGTTTCTCTCGAGAAAAGCAACGACTGATCCGGCGAACGCATGTATTGAATTGGGTCGAAGGCCGGCCGGCCGGCATCTCGAGTCGCCAGGTCGGGTTCCGCGTCCGGACGGGGATAAAACGCCCAGAGACCCACGCCGACCACCAAAGCGACAAAGAGTGTAACGGATGTTATGATCAGAAAGACTCTATTATTTTCCATCGTATCGTCCATTTTCCCCGTTGCGAGCGCGTATTACGCCCGGAACCCGCGAGAGACGACTCTCGAGCCGCCGCGCGTTTCCAGTGTTTCGCACAGTATAAATATCGACACTCGACGACGAGAGTTGAGCGGCCAAATCGGTCTGCGATCTCATTCTTTGCCGGACCGCACCGAGCGAAAGACCGTCGCGTTTCATCGCCCGAAAAACCCGGACGACGAGTGGCGCTGAGACCCAGATAACGCGGTCGCAGATCGCGTCGAGACGCATCCGAAACAACAGAGCCGCGTTCACGACGGAGTCGCGCGCTGTTCTGGACTCTTCGATCACAATCTCGACCATGCGCGGATGCACGATGTCCTCGAGCGCGCGCAACTCGGCGGAGTCGGCAAACACGATGCGCCCAAGCGCTTTGCGGTCGATGCCACCCGTCGGATGCCGAATCTCCGGGCCGAATCGGTCGACGACTCTGTCCTCGAGTTCGGCAAGGGCCCGATGTCCAACCGCGTCAACGTCGATATGCAGGTATCCGTGCGCCGCGAGTATCTCGGCGACCGTGGTTTTTCCCGCGCAGTACCTACCCGTAACACCGATGGTCACGAGTGGAAAGCTCCCCAGTCTTTTCCGATCTCGATGCTCACGCGCAGAGGAACATCGAGTTCGACCGCGTGTGTCATCTCGTGTTCGACGAGAAGCGCGGTCTCGTGCGCCTCGTCGTCGGGCGCCTCGAGTATCAACTCATCGTGAACCTGGAGGATCAGGCGCGACTTCCGCTTCTCGTCGGACAGGCGCGCGGCGATCCTGAGCATCGCGACTTTCACGATGTCCGCGGCGCTTCCCTGGATCGGCGTGTTGACGGCGGTGCGCTCAGCCGCCATTTTTACGGTCTTGTTCCGGTTGTTGATCTCGTGGATGCGTCGTTCGTGGCCGAGAATTGTCTTGACGTACCCGTTCTTCTCGGCACCGCGCACGGTGTTATCGATAAACTCGCGAATCTTCGCGTACTTCGTGAAGTACGCGTCGATGAAGCCCGCCGCGTCCGCGCGGGATATCCCCAACTCGTTTGAGAGCCGAAACGCGGACATGCCGTACATCACGCCGAAGTTGATCGTCTTCGCGATACGCCGCTGCTCGGCGGTGACATCGTCGATCTCGAGCCCAAAAATAAGCGACGCGGTCGTCTTGTGAACGTCGATGTTGTTCGCAAACGCGTCGCGTAACGCGGGATCGCCCGAGAGGTGCGCGAGCACGACGAGCTCGATCTGCGCGTAATCCGCCGTGACGAAGCTCCAGCCGTGATCCGACACGAACGCGGACCGGATCCTCCGGCCTTCCTCGTCGCGAATCGGAATGTTCTGAAGGTTCGGCTCGATGCTCGAGAGTCGCCCGGTCGCGGTGCCGGTAACGTTGAAGTTGGTATGGATCCTTCCGGTTCGTGGATTGACGAGTTTCGGGAGCGAATCGACGTACGTCGACTTGAGTTTTGAGAGCAATCGGTGACGGAGAACCTTTTCGGGCACGGGATCCTCGTGCGCGAGCTGCTGCAGCACCGCGGTGTCGGTCGAGTACCCGGTCTTCGTCTTCTTCACGGGCGTGAGTTTCCGGTCCTCGAACAGGACCTCCTGCAGCTGCTTTGTGGATGCCAGGTTGAACTCGCGGCCGCAGAGGCGGTACACCTCCGCCTGAAGCCCGTCGAGAAGCGCCTCGAGTTCGAGTCCGTACTGCTCGAGCACGCCCGGGGAGAGCGCGATGCCCGCGAGTTCCATCTCGGCGAGAATCGGCACGAGCGGCATCTCGAGCTCACGAAAAACACGATCGAGCCCCCGTTCGGCGAGTTTCTTTGATAACTCGCCGTACAGCCGAAACGTCACGTCCGCGTCCTCGGCCGCGTATCGCGTCGCGACGTCGAGTGGGACCTCGTCGAACGTCGCGTCCTTGCGTGGGACCACGTCGGAAAAGCGAATCGTACGGTACGAAAGGTACTGCTCCGCAAGGCGATCCATGTTGTACGTGTTCGCGGTGCTGTCGATCAGCCACGCGGCGATCATCGTGTCGAACACGCGCCCGGTTGGTCGCACGCCCCACCGGGCCAAGACCTTGTAGTCGTACTTGAAATTCTGACCGACGATCGTGAGTTCGGGGTTCGCGAGTAACTCGCGAAGACACTGTTTCACTTCGTCGGCTTCGAGCACCGGGCCGTCGGGGCCACGGATCGGAATGTAACACGCCGAGTCCGCCTCGAACGCGAGCGAGAATCCGACCGGCTCGGCCGAGACCGGGTTGATATCGTCGGTCTCCGAATCGAACGCAAACGTTCCGGCCTGTTTGGCGCGGGCAACCCAGTCACGAAGCTCAGAGATCGAAGTGAGCATCACAAGATCGGCCGCCCGGTCATCGATCGTCTCGAGATGATCGGGGAGTTCGGCGGTCGAAGGGGTTTCGGCACCGCCCTCCGGGACCGGCGACGCTTCCTCTTCCGGCCCGGCCGGCGCGGACGGCCGGTACCGGTTGTACTCGCTCGCGACGCTTTTCATGCCTTCGCGCATAAGAATTTCGGCGGCGGCGGGGCCGTCTATGGCGTCAAGAGTGAGCTCGTCGAACTCGAGCGGGAGTTCAACATCGGTCTCGAGCGTGATCAAGTCCCGACTGAGGTACGCGTTCTCGCGCCCTTCTTCGAGTTTTTTTCGACGCGATCCCGTGATCGTCTCGAGGTTTTCGTACACCGCGTCGAGCGTCGTGAACTGCTCGAGCAGAGCGACGGCGGTCTTGTCACCGATACCCTTCACGCCCGGGACGTTGTCCGACGAGTCGCCGACGAGCGACAGATAATCGAGGATCTGTTCGGGATAGACCGACCAATCATCGAACACCTCGGTGCGCGTAAGCTCACGAAAGCCGTCGCGATCGGGGCGTAGGATTCGGACCGGCTCGTCGACGAGTTGAAGCAGATCCTTGTCGCCCGAGATGATGAAACACGGAGTACCGTCGGCACGACACCGCGTCGCGAGCGTTGCCATGATGTCGTCGGCTTCCATACCGTCGATCCGCAGCATCGGAACTTTCAAAGCCGTGAGCACCTCCTCGATGACGGGAATCTGCTCGCGGAGGTCGTCGGGCGCTTTTTCGCGCGTGGCCTTGTACTCGGGGTATTTTTCGTGACGAAATGTCGGCGTTTTCGAGTCGAGCGCGACGGCGAAGTGAGACGGACGACGCGTCTGAAGGATAGACAACAGCGTCCGGAAGAACCCGAACACCGCCGAGATGTTCCTACCGTCGGGATTCCGGAGTGGATTGCGCATAAACGCGAAATATGTCCGGTAGATCAAGCTGTACCCGTCAAGCAGGTACAGCGCTGTACGTTCGTCGTCCGGAGCGCCGGCGGGATTCTCGGACATGTCAGCCCGTCACATCGAACAGACTCGGGTCGTCGGCCGCATCGCTCAGCCAACGACCCGCGGGGACGCGAAGCTCCGAAAGTTCGAGACGCGTCGCGGTCATTCGGTCGCGCAAGAGGGCTCGGTTCCGCGCGGTGCGTTCACGAACGCGTTCGTGCATCCGATCGAGCGACTCGCGCAGCGCCGGTATATCCGGGACGTCGAGATCGGTCGACTCGGTGTACATCGCTTCGAGTGGAGCGATCACGCGGCGCAACGCGAGGATCTCCGCGACGATCCTCTGCTCGATGCCGATGTGCTGTTCGAGCTTGTCGATATCGCCGTTCACGATCGCGGCTTCCTCGTGTTCGAGCAGCAAAAGGTACTCGGAGAACGAAGCGCGCAGGCGCTCGAGCAGCGCCCGTAGCCGCGTAACAACGGCTTCGTTGTGAGAGAACGGCGCGGTCCGGGGTTGGTTTTCGTTCACGGTCGGATCCTCATCCGTTGATGTTGATGCCGCGATACTCGGAGGTAACGCTGCTCGTTGCGGCGATCTGCTCCCACGCGTCACGCAGTTCGGCGAGCAACTCACGGACAGCGACCATCGGTGCCGGGTCCTTCTTCACGTTTGCGTCCATGAGCTGTTCACGGAAAAAAAGGTACAGCCGGAACAGATTCGCGGAGATCTCGCCACCTTTCTCGAAGTCGAGCGACGCCATGAGCTCGGTCACGACATCCTGGGCTTTGACGATCGCATTGTGGACGACGTCGAGCTGCCGCGTCTGCGCCTCCAAGGCGGTTGAAGCCGCATCGATCTGCCGAATCGCCTCGTCGTACAGCATCACGATGATGCGGCCTTGCGACGCCGTGCGAACGCGCGCCTCTTTATAAGCATGAACGGGATTGTTGTTGTACGCCATCGTTTCCTTCCTCAATTCTACACCCTCACCGCACCCGATCGATCAACTCGGATACGGGCACGATCGAGTACCCTCGATCGAGTAACGCGTTGATCAACACGTCCAATCGATGAAAAAGGTAGTCATCGCGCCCTGCGTCCCTCGTCCCTTCGCCGGGAATTCCCACCGTCATCGAGACGATCGATCCCGGTTTCTTTTCTTCGACGATACGTTCGATGAGATGCGCCGTCGGCGCGTATAACCGCGATACACCACCTTCGTCGCGTCGAGCTACCCAATCGAGACTGTCGACGTCACGGCCGACGTACGTATAGTTCACGTCTCTCGATGCGCGGATTATCTCGGGACTCACGAAGTAGTACGGCGCGTGCCATAAGAGCGACAGTTCCTGGCCGGTTACATCGTAGTACTCGTCCTCGGTTCGGGCAAGCCCCTGTTTGACGAAATCGCGCGTGATTTGAAAACGCGAGTCGGTCATGTCGAAGTGCGTGAAAAAAAGCGAGCCGATCTCGTGACCCGATCCGGCGATTTCGCGCACCGCACCCGGATGACTCCGGATAAAATCACCGTTCAAGAAGAACGTCGCGGTGATGCCGTACTCGGACAGCGTCTTGAGGATCTCGGTCAACCCGTCGACGGACTCGATCGCGTTGAACACAAACGCGACCTCACGGCGCCGAATTCGTGAGCCGTGGATGAAGTTCGTGAGATCGACCGGATCGTCGCGGTCAGGGAAAGGCTCGTACCGTCGTTCGGGTGGAAGAAACAGCGGTTCGGTTCCGATTCCGTCGATCATCCGCACCATGACTTTGTTCTGGTAACTTCCGGAGCCGATCGTCTCGAGGTAGACACGGTACGTCGATGAAGCCACTCGGGGCTCGGCCACGTCGTACGCGGCAACTTCACGGAAGGTACCACTCTCGGTATCGTACGCGCGGATCACTCCGTCAGTCTCGACGTGAACCGCGCCATCGGCGGCGACGCCGTACCGCTCGATCTGCGAGTACGCCAGGTGACGGCGGTCGGCCGCCCCCCCGCGAAGCGTCACGACCTCCGATCTCTCGCTTCCGAGCACGACAAGCGAGTCCGACGATCGCCACAACACGTGCAGCGGTTCGGCGTGCCGAATTCGCGCGACTTCTCGCCACGTTTCATACTCGCGCACGACGACTTCGTTCGCCTCGAGAACCGCGATTCGCGTCTGATCAGGCGACAAAACAATGGCTCGCACGTTGGTGTCCTCGAGGCGCTCGAATCTGAGTTCGTCGCGATACGACTCGAGCTCCAGCCGATACAGAGTTGTCGAGCTTTCACCGCGAACCAGGCTCCCGGCCGTGACCGTCGCGATACCGCTTTCCGACCACACGACGTCGTGAATCCGTGTGTTACGCGGCAGAAAAAGGTACGGCAGCGAGATAATTCTCCCTGTCGACTCGAAGTCATCCTGGTACAGGTAGTACAGGAAGAGGTTTCGGCCACCGATACCGACCATTATCGTTTGACCGTCGGGAGCGATCCAGAACTGATCGAAGTTCGGATCAAAAGTGAACGGGATCTTGCCGATCACGCGGCCGATCTTGAGCAGATCCTGGTACAACGAGCGCGTGAAGAACTCGACCGGGAGTATTCGATACACGAACGATCCCGTCACGTAGTACAGCGTGTTATCTTCGCCCCACCGCACGTTGCGGATATCACCGTCGCCGACCCTGCGCAACTCTTCGGCGAGATCGCGCGTATCGCGTCGCTGAGTGAGCGCGTAGTAGTAGATTCCCCCGTCGTACGAGTACAGGAAGTAATCGCTTCCGGGCGCCCAGGAAACCGGTGGCCCGTCGAGAGTGAACTCGACGCGCTCGGCGACCGTGACGCGAGTGCCGCTCTCAAGATCGTGCAGGATCAAGGCGCCGTACGCGGGAGAACTCTGCTCGACGGAGATCACGTACCGGCCGTCAGGCGATGTCCGGTACGGCTGCAGCTTCCCGGCGTTTACCTGCGCACCGTCGACGAACGCCGGAAAACCCGACACCGCCTCGAATCGCGTCATCTCGCGATCGCTTCGGAACAGCCCGAACCGATTGTGCAGTTGAACCCGCCCGTCGATCAACTCGGCCTTTTCGGGAAAGAAACTCAATTGTTTCAACTCCCTCTCGTCCAGCGACGCTGCGAACAACGTGCCGTACCGACCCAAACTCGGCAGTTCGAGTTCCGCCGTCACGAGAAGGACGTTGTCGGCCGAGAGGTTCAGACCGGTAAACCGAACGTCGGCGCCGGCGACGACTACGAACGCGAGACACAACGCTGCAATGGCGATAACTCTTTTCAACACGTTGCTCCCTATCTTGTTTCTCTTTACTTGTCGGCACATGGCGGCAAAAATTGATCGTTCGGTCGCCCTAGCTCGTCGAGCTCGCACTCGTGGATCAGACATACCCTTCAACTATAGCGCCGATTCGAACCGGAAGCAAGAAATCCATGAATGGGGGTCAAGTAGCCTTGTTCGGTCGGGTCACGAGGATTTGGTGTCTCGCGTCGGGTCCGAACTGCGTTCCGTCGTAATCGCCGTACCTCTCGATGATCGAGAAGCCGTTGAGTTCGCAGACAGCCTCGAGCTCGCGCGGGTAGAACACCCGCAGAGTAAAGCTCCGCGAGATCGTCTCGTCATCGAGCTCGAAGTACCACGTGATATCGTCGAGCTGTGTCGCGGCGCAGTACCGCGACGACTCGAACACCTCGACCGGTTTGCCGTGCCACTCAAACGAGTCGACCGCGAAAAGCGCCTCGGACTCGCGGGCGAGTCTCGTCGGGTCGGGAACGTGTACGTGAATCACGAATACCCCACCGGGCGCCAAGCTGCGGCGCACCGACTCGAAACACGCTGAGACGTCGTCGTTAGTCGCGAGATGACAGAACGAGTTGAACGGGAAAACGATCGTCGAAAAGAGCTCGTCGTACGCGAATCGCCGAACGTCCGCGCGCTCGAATCGCGCGTGAGATGAGCGGCACCTCTCGGTGGCGACCGAGAGCATCGTGTCCGAGGTATCGATGCCCGTCACGGTGTATCCGGCATCGGCGATTGCAGACGCAACACGCCCGGTCCCACACCCGAGTTCGAGCACGGGCGCGCCGAAACGCGCGACGATACGCAGGTACAGCTCGATATCGTCGGTGAACTCGGCGTGTTGGGCCGCGTACAACTCCGCGAGATCGTAGATGCCCGGCACGCTCAGAGAATCTCCGCCGCCAACTCGGCGAGACGGCTGCGCTCGGAACGTTGCAGAGTGACGTGACCGAAAAGATCCTGGCCCTTGAACGCTTCAACCAGAAACGACAACCCATTCGAGCCCGCGTCGAGGTACGGCGAGTCGATCTGATACGGGTCGCCCGTCAGCACGACCTTTGAACCGTCGCCCGCGCGTGAGACGATCGTTTTCACCTCGTGCGGCGAGAGGTTTTGCGCTTCGTCGATGATTATGAATTGGTTCGGAAGAGACCGTCCGCGGATGTACGTGAGCGCCTCGAGCTCGATGACGCGCGTGTTGATCAGTTGTTCGGCGTTCTTGATGTTGTGTTTCTTGTACACCGAGAGAATGTACTCGAGGTTGTCAAAAAGCGGTTGCATCCAGTGCGACAACTTATCGTTCTTGCCGCCCGGCAGATATCCGATGTCCTTGCCGAGCGGGATCACGGGGCGGGAGACAAGAACCCGCGAGTACCGCTGGTCCTCGAGCGTCATTTTGAGACCGGACGCGATCGCCATTAGGGTTTTCCCGGTTCCTGCTTTTCCGACGAGCGTCACGAGCGCCACCCGTTCGTCGAGAAGAACGTCGAACGCCATGCGTTGCTCATCGTTCATCGGTCGGACACCCGCGACCGACGGCATTTTATGATCGACGTACGCGAGCTCGGCACGATCGGCGTCGAATCGCGTCAAGAGGCGCTCTTCGTTCTGCTTGTTCCTCAACATCACGAAGTGGTTAGCGGGAAGAGAATCCGACCACGGCAGAGCCTTGGTCTCCCTGAGAATCCGGATATTCTCGTAACTCGCATCGATCTCCGAGAATCCCGAGTACAACTTCTCGATATTGACCTTCTGGCGCTCGTAATCGACGGCTTTGATTCCCAGCGCGGTCGCTTTGACGCGCGCGTTTATGTCCTTCGAGACGAAAAAAACCCGTTTCCCTTGCTGCTGGATCTCGTACGCGGTCAGGATAATCTTGTTGTCGGGAGTATCCTCGAGGATTCCGAACGGTACGTTACGCGCGTGGCTCATCATCACGCGGAGAATCGATCCGTTCTCGATCTTAACGCCTTCACTGAGGCTGCCGTGCCTGCGCGACTCGTCGAGAAAACGGATCGCGCGCCGCGCGTTCCGTCCACGCTCGTCGCTGTACGTCTTCAGGTTGTCGAGTTCCTCGAGAACCCAGAGCGGAACGACAACCTCGTTGTCGCGGAAACTCAGAATCGCGTCGGGGCGATGGATCAGAACGTTGGTGTCGATTACAAAAGTCTTGAGTTCTTTCTTCATGCTTTTCCCGTCGCATTATACTCCGCCTGCGCCGTTTCGAGAACTGTCGCCACGGTCGCACGTATGGTATAGTACGCCCATGAACGTACGCGCGCGGATTCAAGATGCCGCGAAGGAACTCGCGGAGCGGATGATCGGTATCCGGCGCGAGTTTCACAGACACCCGGAGCTGTCGTTTCACGAGCACGACACCGCTCAAAGGCTTTCGCAGATTCTGACCGAAGAGAAGATCGCTCATCGCACCGAAGTCGCGGGAACCGGGATAATCGCCGAGATCACGGGCGCACGCGCCATGACCCGGCCGCTCGTGGTCCTCAGAACCGACATCGACGCTTTGCCGATCACCGAAGAGACGGGGTACGCGTTTTCGTCGCAAAACCCCGGCGTGATGCACGCGTGTGGCCACGATGTTCACATGACGTGTGTCCTCGGCGCCGCGTTCGTCCTGTCGCGCCTTGCTGACGTCCTGCCGGGTAGGGTCAGGCTGCTTTTTCAACCGGCAGAAGAAAAAATTCCGGGTGGTGCGATCGGCATGATCGACGCCGGTGCGCTGCGCGATCCCATCCCTTCTACGGTGATCGGGCAGCACATCAACCCGACGATGAAAGTCGGCACGGTCGGCTTTCGGGCGGGTTTGCACATGGCGTCGGCCGACGATGTGTACGTAACGATACGCGGGCACGGAGCGCACGGAGCGCAGCCCGACCGGTCGGTCGATCCGGTCGTAATCGGCGCTCAGATCGTCACGGCTCTGCAGCAGATCGTATCGCGCAACGCCGCACCCGAGACACCGTCGGTCCTGACGTTCGGGCGCTTCATCGCCGACGGAGCCACCAACGTAATACCGAACTCGGTGTATCTCGAAGGCACCTTTCGCACGGTCGACGAGCGGTGGCGCACGGCCGCGCACGCGAAGATCAAGGCCTCGATTTCAGGCATCTGCGATGCGCTCGGGGCACACGCCGAGGTGGAGATCGTTAAGGGCTACCCGTGTCTCGAAAACGATCATAGGGTAACCGCGCGGCTTCGCGAGTACGCGGAGCAGTACGTCGGCGCCGAACGCGTCACCGAACTTCCTCTCACGATGGGCGCCGAAGACTTTGCGTACTACGGGCGCGAACGGCCGGCGTGCTTCTACAACCTTGGCGTGACCGCGATCGACAACGCCGAACCCGAACCGCTTCATTCGTCGAGGCTGCTGATCGATGAGCGGTGCATCGAACTCGGCGCGGGTCTGCTCGCGTGGAACGCGTACAACGAGCTGTTGCACGCCTCGGCAGAGTGAACAACCGCGCCCGTTGTGCCTCCGCGCTCCCGTTGAAACTCGCGTCGGGTGTGCTGTATCCTGTGCCGACATGACCGAAGCACCCGACCGCGTTACCCCTCTCATAGTTCAGAGCGACGGATCACTTCTTCTCGACGTTCACGATCCCGGCTATGAAGTTGCCCGGAACGACATATCACCGTTTGCCGAGCTCGAGAAGTCTCCTGAACATATGCACACGTACCGAATGTCACCGCTTTCGCTCTGGAACGCCGCATCGGCGAGTTTCAGCCCGGAGTTCGTCCTCGAGACTCTGATAAGATACTCGCGCTTCCCGGTTCCCGAGAACGTCGGGTTCTCGGTCCGAGAGACGATGTCGCGGTTCGGGCGCGTGATACTCACCGAGGCCGACGAGCCCGGGCACTTGATTCTCCAAGTCGCCGATGAGGCGATCCGCGCCGAGATCTCCGGCACGAAGTCGGTGGCGAAACTGATCGAACCGTACGGAGATAACGGGTTTCTCGTCCGGTTGTACGACCGTGGAACGATCAAACAGGAACTCGTCAAGATCGGATGGCCGGTCAAGGACGAAGCGCCGCTGCTCGACGGCGACGCTTTTACCGTTCAACTGCGCGGAACCACGCGGAACGGCGGCGAGTTCACGGTTCGCGACTACCAGTCCGAGGCGGCGCGCGCGTTTCACGGCAACGGCCTGCCGGGATCGGGTTTCGGCACGGTCGTTCTCCCGTGTGGAGCAGGCAAGACGATCGTCGGCATGGCGGTCATGGAGAAAGCGCAGACCAACACGTTGATCCTCACGACCAACGTCGCCGCGGTGCACCAGTGGATGGACGAACTCGCCGACAAGACCGAGATCGACCCCGACGACATCGGCGAGTACACCGGCGATACAAAGAACATCAAGCCGATCACGATCGCAACGTATCAGATTCTCGTGTGGCGCGCGGACCGCGAGTCCGACTTCCCGCACTTCTCGCTCTTCCGCAAACGAAAATGGGGTCTGATCATTTACGACGAAGTTCATCTGCTGCCCGCGCCGGTCTTTCGCGTCACGGCGGAGATCCAGGCGATTCGCCGCCTTGGGCTCACGGCGACGCTCGTCCGCGAGGATGGCCGTGCGGACGACGTGTTTTCTCTCGTCGGGCCGAAACGATACGACGTGCCGTGGAAGGAACTCGAGAAAAAGGGTTGGATCGCCGAGGCGTACTGCCACGAGATCCGCGTCGACCTTCCGGCCGACAAGAAGATTCCGTACGCGGTCGCCGATCGACGCGAGAAGTTTCGGATCGCGAGCGAGAATCCGCGCAAGATCGAGATAACCCGTCAACTCGTCGCGAATCATCCCGAGGATCACATTCTCGTGATAGGACAGTACCTCGATCAGCTCGCGGAGATCGCGAGCGACCTCGACGTACCGATTATCACGGGTAAAACGCCGAACGCCGAACGCGAAGCGATTTACCACGACTTTCGCGCCGGCAAGACACGCATTATCGTCGTCTCAAAGGTCGCGAACTTCGCGATCGATCTGCCGGACGCGTCGGTCGCGATCCAGGTTTCGGGCACGTTCGGCTCACGGCAGGAAGAAGCGCAGCGGCTCGGTCGGATCCTCAGACCAAAAAAGCGGAACTCGACGTTTTACTCAATCGTATCGCGCTACACGACCGAGGAGCAGTTCGCGGCGAATCGCCAGAAATTCCTTACCGAGCAAGGGTACAAGTATCATATCGAACTGTGGAACACCGAATGAGCGACGAACTGCGGTGGCGGGCGAGTCTCGTTCGACTCCCCGACGAGATATTTTTCGAGTTGATCCGAAACTACGTCGGCGAGGTCAAGACGCCGTTCAACAAACACGATCTGATCGCGCGTCTCGAGTCCTTTCTCCGCAGTCCGAGAGTTCACGATAGAATCGTCAGTTTGATCGACTCGACCGATGCGAAAATACTGTCGGCTATAGCGCTGCTGCACGAGCCGACGTACGACACGCTGTTCGAGTTCTTCGAACACCAAATCGCACCGATCGATCTTCATCACCGCGTCCTGAATCTTGAGGAGCGTCTTGTGATTTACTCGGATCCCGAGTCGCGGAAGATCCGGTTCACGCCGTTCTTGTCCGATACGATCGCCAACTCGGTCGTACGGACCGAAAACATCGTGCAGTTCGTCCCGTTCAACACAACGACGGCTCGTTCACCGTGGCTTACAGACGCGTTCCTGCTCGGCTTATTCTCGTACCTTTCCGACGCCCCGGACCCGTTTAAAACCGCGGGTGGCGTGAAAAAGCGCGTCGCCGACGAGATGCGCGCGGTTTTCCCGGGGATCGAGACGCGACTCGGGACAGCGACGCGCCTCGATGCGATTCTCAGCGCGCTCACGAAACTCGCTCTGCTACGCCCCGACTCCGGCAGGACGACCGTCGCGATCGATGACTGGGTTGCGTACGGCGAGTTAACTCCGTACTTGCGACGCGTCAATATGTACGCCGCGTGCCTCGCGACGAGTCCTGCCGAGATCGCGGACATCGCGGAGCTTCTCTCGCACCTCGACGCGGCAATCCCTCCCGATGTCGCGTTCGACCGTGATACGTTCGACCGTATCGTGCGGCTTGTCCGGATCAATACGGGCCGGCGGTCTGCGTTGACCGGCGAGTACTTCGAGATTCTGATCGATCTTCACGTGATCATCGACGAGCAAGACCGGTATTGGTGGAATACCCGTGCGTTTCGCGATCCGTCGTTTGCCACACCGGAGCCGCACGAGTCGCCGCTCATCGTGCATCCGAATCTTGAAATTACCGTGAAACCGTGGGTCGAGTTCATTGAGGGCCTTCGCGTATGCCACACGATGAAGATCCGCGTTTTCGACGTGTACGCACGGTACGAACTCGACAAAACCTCGCTCTTCCGGGCGCTCGACGACGGTGTGACGGTCGAAGAAGTCAAAGCGCGCTTTGAGGCGCTCGCACCGGTACCACAAAACTTCGGATTCATGCTCGACGCGTGGGCGGATGAACACGGCAGCGTACAAATCCTCGACGGGATCGCCATCGTCGTCGATGAGGACCGTCGCCACATAATCGAACACTACGGGCCTTTCCAGCGTCACGTACGCCGCGCGCTCGCTCCGGGGGTATACCTCATGGCGCGCGCCGACGAACCGCAATGGCGAGCGGAACTCGCCGCCGCGGGCATTTCACCGGTCCCCGAGACGCGACGGTTTACGGGCGATCACGTTACACGAGATACGGCGCCCCGCTGGAGTACGAGCGGCGTGCAGCCCGTCACGGTCCTCAAGCCGGGCCCCGGCGCGTACACGCCGGACGACACCGCAGCTGTTCGCGCACGGATTATCGAGTCCGCTGACCTTGAGTCGCTCACCGACGATCAGCGCCTCGAGTTCACGCGGCGCGTCGAGTCGCGCGTTATCCTCTTCCCCGAACAGGTTGCCGCCGCGGTCGCCCGAACCGAAAAAGTCGAGGCGAAAGGGCTGGATTATATCGGAAAGGTCCGGTTGATCGAACAGGTCCTGCGCGGGCGCGGCACCGCGCTCGAGATCGTCGAACGGAGCGCGACCGGCGCGCCGAAGAAACACCTCATCCGCCCCGAAAGCCTCGACAAAAAAGCCACGGAGTTGGTTCTGGTCGGCACGACGATCCCCGACGGAGGTGCGATTCGGATCCGGGTTGGAAAGATCGGCGTGGTCAGAAAGGTCAGAACCGGTCTCTTCCACGAGTGAACTCGGACAGCACTCCCGAGAACAACGCGTACTGAGCTTCCGCCTGTTTCTCAAACATCGTCCGGCCGGTCACGATCGGGCATCCGGCACGCCGCGCGCGGCCGAGCATCTTCGTGATCTCGGGTGTATACACGATGTCGTACACGATCTCGTGCCCCGCAAAAGAAAACTCCGGGATCGGGTCGTCGTCCTCGAGCGGTTCCATCCCGACGCTCGTCGTCTGCACGATGATGTCGCTGTACCGGCGCAGAAGATCCATCCCGCCCGCGTCGAGTCCCCCGGACGCGGCGAGGTCGAACTCACGCTTGAGCGCGTCGGCCCTCTCGACCGTCCTGTTCAAGACACACACGCCCGCGCCCTCAGACCGGAGCGCCGCGCACACCGCGCGCGCGGCACCACCCGCGCCGATCACACTCGCGCGCATCCCCGCTACCTTTCGTCCGGTAATCGTCCTCAACGGCGACAGAAATCCCGCGATGTCGGTGTTGAACCCGGCCCACCGTGGAGAAGACTCCAGATGTGAGCCGCCCGATTGCGTTCCTCCCTGTTGCGTCTCCGTCAGCGGCAACCGCACAAGCGTATTGCACGCGCGCGTGGTCCGGACGTCGCCGTCGGTCTGCGCGAGCCGCGGCAGGACGGCTTGTTTGTGCGGTATCGTGACCGAGACGCCGAGGATCTCAAGCGATCGGGCGACGGTCCAGAAGTCTTCGATTCTGTCTACTTGAATCGGCACGTACACGGCGTCGAGCCGGTCGTCGGAAAACCGGCGATTGTGGTAGTTCGGTGACCGCGAGTGCATGACCGGATTCCCGATCACGGCGAACACCGCGGTTCCGCGGGATACGTCCCGGTACCGATATACCTCGACCATCGTCGCCGGATCGATATGTCCCGGCGCCGCTGAGTGCCCCGGGGATGAAACAAAAGAAAGGTAACACCCAAGCCGTGGAGCGAGCACGCGCGTCGGGAACCCGTACTCTCCCATACCCAGAACGATTTTCTCGCGAGCGGCCGTGTCGAGAGCCGCGTCGATCAGTCGCGCGAGATCCGCGGTCGACCGTGGAGTGACGGCGAGCTTCCCAATCTCACCGGGACGCGCGCAGAGCCGCGCGATCGCCTCGGCCGGGTCGGACGTGATCCCCGTGAAGTCGTGCAGCGAGCGGATCACGCGGACGCCCGCAGCCCGCGCTTCGGCCGCGAGCGCCCGTCCCGCCTCCGACTCTTCCAGATCGATCTCGAGGTCGACGTGTGAGTAGCCCGCTCGTAAACTCTCCGCGATGACCTCGAGCCGCCGCTGCTCACCGTTCTGCCAGCTCCCACCGTCGCGCGTCCGCCGAACCGTCAGGATCACGCCCCCCGACAACTCGCGAACGCCGGGCAAAGCAGCGCGCAGATGTTCGGGAAACGAACTGATCGGCTCCACGCTTGCGGAATCGAGCCGATCGGCGCGAAACTCGATTGCGTCGATTTTCGAGAGATACGGCCGAATTAGCCGGATGTTTTCCGCGACTGTACCGCCGGTAACCGAAAGGCAGATCATCGCTACGCGTCCGCTCCGGGCAAAAAACCGCCGCCGGAGATGAGCCGTTCGAACGATTCGGAGTCGACCGGTTTGGAGTAGAAGTAGCCCTGGATAAACCGGCAACCTTCGGCGTACAAGAAATCGCGCTGTCCGCGATTCTCAACGCCCTCGGCGAGCGTCTCGATCCGGATGTTGCGCGCGAGCGAGATGATCGCTCGGACAATCTCCTGGTTGTCGAGATTTGTGTGGACGTCGTCGATGAACGATTTATCGATCTTGAGAGTGTCGATCGGAAACTTGCCGAGGTAACTGAACGACGAGTACCCGGTGCCGAAGTCGTCGATCGAAAGGCGAATCCCCAGATCCCGCAGTTCGCGCATTTTTCGGATCGCGCTCTCGGGGTTCTCCATGACGGTTCGCTCGGTCAGCTCGAGCTTCAGGAAGCGCCCGTCGAGTTTGACCGCGCTCAACACGCCCTTAACCCGATCGATCAGATCGTGCTGTTTGAACTGCGACGGCGACAGGTTCACCGAGACGAACAGATCGTCAAAACCACGATTATGCCACTCCGCCACTTGCCGGCACGCGCTGAACAGCACCCACTGCCCGATCTGGCGTATCAAGCCGGTCTCCTCGGCGATCGGTATGAACCGAGCCGGAGACACGGCCCCGAGCGTCGCGTTCCGCCACCGGATTAACGCCTCGGCTCCGCGAATTCTGTGTTCCGTGTCGACAAACGGTTGAAAATAGACCTCGAACTCCGCAAAATCCGCATCGATCGCGGCCGACAATCTCCGGTCGATCTCGTACCGATCGCGGTATCGTTGGCCCATCTGGTCGGTGTACAAGATAGAACCGAGACGCCACCTCTCGGCCTCCTCGAGCGCGATTTCGGCGTTCGAGATCAAATCTTCGCGTGAGCTGCCGTTGGCCGGGTACACGGAAAAACCGATGTAGCAGCCGAACGAGATATCCTCCGCGGGCTGCTCGTGCGGCTGCTGCACGACGTTCAAAATACGCTCACCGATCGCCACGACCTCCGAGATGCCCGAAACCGAAGGAAGCACGATCAAAAACTCATCGAGTCTGTCCGACTGGAAGAGCGTCTCGCCGATCACCGACTGGATACGGAGGATCGTCTTGAACAACAGTACGCGACTTCTGTCGCGAGCATTTTTAATCTTGGCGTACGAGCTGTCGAGTCGAAGCATGGCGACCGATAACGATGTGCCCGATTCCTGTGCCTGCAGGAACACGTCGTCGAAGTGTCGGTCGAACAACCGCCGAATCGGGAGCCCCGTGTACGGGTCCTGATTCAACAGTGTCTCGAGTTCCTCGTTTTTTTCTCGGAGCGTCCGGTTTTCTTCAATCAGACCGGAAAACCCGTCGCTGCTCACTTGATCGTCACGCACGCCCGGCATTATTCCTCAAATACGCGAAAAACACAATAATAATCCTATTTTTGCGGATTATACCGTGTCCGTCCGGAACGGCACCCCAAGGTGCTCGGCGATCCGTGTTCCGATCATCGACAACTCACCCGACGACCGGCTGTCCTCGAGGAAGAGCGAGCGATCTCTCGTCTCGACGACGAGTTTCGCGATCTCTACACCGCGGCTCATCGACCCCGTGAACAAGCCCCCGTCGCGTCGCGGCAGATCGCGCTTCTTTGAGAGCACAACCGACTGCAGAACAACGGCGCACACATCGGAGGCAGCCACGACCGACGCGCGCAGTGGTATGCCGACGAACCGCGTTCGCCGTTCCACCGAATCCCCCCTGCGGAATACGACTCTGGTATCCCAACCGGAGACGCCGAAACAGACGAGCAGGACTGCGAAGTAAAAAACCGTTCCGCCCAACTGCTCGCGGGGAACACCACGGTCGGGATCGATTCCGACGAGAAACGCGACAAACAACAGGATCGCGAGGCCGAGAAACAGGACGCGACGCCGTGGACTCGTTTTCAGCGTCAACGACCCCGACGAGTCTTTATGCAAACTGAATCGCGATCCGACCGACAACATCGTCGTGCGCCGTACTTTTTTCCGTCACCCGTTCGGCGGGTTATGGCACGCGATCACGTGGCCGTTCCGGTCCTTCTCAAGGATCGGTGAAACGCGCGTACAGACGTCGGTGCGGTATAGGCACCGTGGGTTGAACGTGCATCCACTCGGCGGGTTGACGGGGCTCGGGACATCGCCCTCGAGAATTATTTGGTGTGAAACGTGATCGGGATCGGCAACAGGAACCGCAGAAAGAAGCGAGATCGTGTAGGGATGGCGCGGCGTCGCGTAGAGGTCCTCACCACCGGACAACTCGACGATCTTGCCGAGGTACATGACCGCGACGCGGTCGGAGATGTACTGAACGATGCTCAAGTCGTGCGCGATGAAGATGAACGTCAGGTCAAAATCGTCCTGCAATGAGATTAACAGGTTCAGAATCTGAGCCTGGATCGAGACGTCGAGCGCGCTCACCGGCTCGTCGCACACGATCAGCGACGGGGTAAGCGACAACGCGCGCGCGATCCCGATCCGTTGCCGCTGTCCTCCCGAGAACTCGTGCGGATACCGGTTTGCGGCGAGCGATGGAAGGCCGACTTTGTCGAGCAGCTCGCGGACCCATTTGTCGAGGTCTGCGCCGCGGTGCGTCCCGTACTCGCGCGGTCCCTCGGCGATGATGTCCTTCACGACCATCTGCGGGTTCAACGACGCCCACGGATCCTGAAACACCATCTGGACGCGGCGGCGACATTCTTTGAGCGTATGCGTGTTCATCGAGAGAATGTCGGACCCCGACGCGCGCGCATCGGCTTTGTGCTTGAGATCCGAGATCTTTCGTTTGAGCGAGAGAACTCCGGAGTTCGTCAATGCGCGGAAATTCGAGAGCCCCATCGTCGCTTCGGCGAGTTCGGCTTCGAGATTCGTGCGTTGCTCGTCGAGCTCCGACACCTCCGCGACCACCTCGTCGATCGGGTCGATGAAAACGCGTCCCGCGTCCGGCTCGTACAGCCGAAGCAGACACCGACCGACCGTCGTCTTGCCGCACCCTGACTCACCGACAAGACCCAAGGTCTCGCCGCGACGAACGTCGAGGTTCACCCCATCGACTGCCTTCAACGTGAGATTCTTCGCGGAAAACGGACTCGCCTTGACGGGGAAATACTTCTTGAGGCCCTGCACGCGCATCAAAACATCGCTCATCGACCGGCTCCCGCATTTTTCGCTTTCTCTTGCTCACGACGCTTCGCGGCGCCTTGAAGCGCCTTGACCTCGTGGTACGAAGGGGTCTCGCGTACCGCGTCGCTGTACAGGTAACATCTCACGGTATGCCCCGCCTCGACCTCGACGAGCCCCGGTTCGGCGTCCCAACACTTTTTCATGACCTTCGGGCACCGCGGCGCAAATCGACACCCGGTCGGGAAGTTCCGATGGTCCGGAAGCGCCCCCGGGATAGTCTTTAGCAGTCTCCGAGAGCCGTCGGCTGCACGCTTTACCTCACCGAGAACCGGCACGGAGCCGAGCAGCCCTTGCGTGTACGGATGAAGCGGTTTCCCGAAGATTTTGTGGACGTCGGTCGACTCGACCGCGACGCCCGCGTACATCACCATCACGCGGTCCGAGAAACTCGCGATAACCGCGAGGTCGTGCGTGATGAACATGATCGACGTGTTGCGGCGCTCCTTTAACTCGCGCATGAGCCGGAGGATTTGCGCCTGAATCGTCACGTCGAGCGCGGTGGTCGGTTCGTCGGCGATCAAGAGCGACGGGTCGCACGCCATCGCCATCGCGATCATCACCCGCTGCCGAAGCCCTCCCGAGAGCTGGAATGGGTACTCCTTGACGCGCTCTTCGGGATCGGAGATACCGACGGTCTTGAGCAGTCGCGCGCTCTCGACGAGGGCGTCGTCCTTCGACATATCCTTATGCAGCATCAGACCCTCGGAGATCTGGTACCCGATCGTAAAGACCGGATTGAGCGACGTCATCGGTTCCTGAAAGATCATCGAGATCCGGTTGCCCCGGATCCTTCGCATCTCGGCTTCCGGGATCTTCAGGATATCGTTTCCGTCGAGCAGCACCTTACCGCCCTCGATCTTGCCGGGAGGGTTCGGTACGAGCCGCATGATCGACATCGACGTCTGTGACTTTCCGCAACCCGATTCACCGACGATTCCGAGCGTCTCGCCGGCCGATATCGAAAAATCCACGCCGTCGACGGCGCGAACGACGTAGCCGTGCATGTGGAAATACGTCCGAAGGTCTTTCACTTCGAGCAGTTTATCCATGAGTCTTCCTCATTTCCGGACTCACTTCCGGCTTCTCAATGTTTGCTACGCGGGTCAACGGAGTCCCGGATTCCGTCGCCGAAGAAGTTCCACGCCAGGATCGCAAGGAAGATCATGAATCCCGGGACCAGGATCCACGGGAAGTCACGAACGACGCGGTACTGGCGGGCGACCGAAAGCATCAAGCCCCAACTCGACTGCGGTTCCGAGATCCCGAGCCCGAGCACGCTCAAAGCCGACTCGCCGAGGATGAAACTCGGGATCGTGAGCGTCAGCTGCACGATCACGAACGACATCGTGTTCGGCAGGACGTGCTTCCGGATAATCTTCCAGTGCGAAAGCCCGAGCGTCCGAGCCGCGAGCACAAAATCCTCGGTCTTGATCGAGAGCACCATTCCGCGGATGATACGAGCGAGCGAAGCCCACCCGACGAGCGACAATATGATCACGATAAGCAGATACACTTGGACCGACGTCAGGTTCGGCGGGAACGCTGCGCGCAGAGCGAGAAGCAAGTAGAACGACGGAAACGCGATCACGATCTCCGACATACGCATCAAGGCGTTGTCGACACGCCCTCCCGCGTAGCCCGCGATTCCGCCGATGATCAAGCCGATCACAAACGTGATCGCGGCGCCGAGCAACCCGACCGAGAGAGACAGCCGTGCTCCGTGCAGCAGACGCGACAGAATATCGCGCCCGAGATGGTCGGTCCCGAACGGGAAGAACCCGCCGGTCGGGGCGACGACGAGTCTCCGGTGGCCGTCAAACAACCCGAGGAAACTGTACACGACGCCTTTCCCGAAAAACTCGAGGAAGTTCTTGTTGCCCTTGACGAGGTACATCTCGAGTTCGGTCTCGACGTCTCCGACGACACGCGAACCGAGCCTGAAGCGATGCACGGCATCCGGGTCGGGGTCGGCCTCGAGCCGGTCGATCGCTGCCGCGAGTCCGTCCATCATCGGATCGCTAATCGGCACGCGATAATGCCGCGCGACCTCGGTCATCAGGTGCGTCCGACGGACCGCAGGGTCACGGTCGTACGAGATCGCGCGCAGCTCGTTCGCCAGCATTCTGGTCTCGATCGTGATCGCGCGAATCGTGCGCTCAGGCAGTATGCCGTACTCCCGGAACGCGATGTTCGTGATCGTCTGCTCGTACACAAACGGCCGGAATGTCCGACTCCCGTCCGGACGCGTATACATCCACGTGATACGCGTCGGCGAGTGATACGGCTTCCGCGAGTTCATCCACGTCATCGTAAACGGAGAGAGAACGTCGGCGAACAACGCCGCGAGGTACATCGCCGCGAGCAGCCCGAGCCCGACCTTTCCGAGTGTATGCTTCCGGAAGCGCCGCACGTACACCGACCACATCGAGACCGACTTGTCCCCGATTCCCTCACGTGCGCTCGTGTCGTGTATCTGCGGATCCGGTCCAAGATCGGTCGCGTTATCGTCCACCGGGAGTCCGGTTGGGCCGTCTTGATCGTATCCGGCGCCGGTCAAATCGCTCATCACCCTACCCTCACTCTCGGGTCTACAATCGCAAGAAGAATATCTGCTATCAGGTTCCCGATCACGAGCAGCACGACGCCGTACACCAGGCTGCCGACGACAAGGTACACGTCCTGAGTCAGAAGCGCCTGGAGGATCAATCGTCCAAGCCCCGGCCACGCGAGCACGTTCTCGACGAGAGCCGACCCCGACATCACGAACCCGAGCTGGAAGCCGAGGATCGTGATCATCGGGTTGATCGCGTTTCTGAGCGCGTGCCGGTATACGACTTTGTTCTCGGTCTGCCCTTTTGCGCGCGCGGTGACGATGTACTGCTGATTCAGGATATCGATCATGTTCGCGCGCATGATCCGCGTCAGCGACGCCATCGCCGACGTTCCGAGCACGATCACCGGGATGAACATATGCCGCGCGATATCGAAAATTCTTCCGCCGAAACTCATGAGGCCGTGATCGGTACTGGTCATTCCACCGATCGGAAACGGCAGTCTGTACGTCGAGACGACGTATAAAAACAAAAACGCCAGAAAGAAGTTCGGTATCGCGAGACCGATGAAAGCAAGAAATGAGAGAAATTGGTCCGAAAATTTATACTGGTTCGTCGCGGCGATCACGCCGACGGGTATGCTGAAACCCCACGCGAGAACAAGAGCGGTCAGCGAAAGCAGCACCGTTGCCGCGGCGCGCTGCTGCACCAGGACAAAAACAGGCGCTTTCATCGTCTGAGAAAACCCAAAATCGCCGCGCACGGCGTTCCAGATGTACCGAAAGAACTGGACGTACCACGCTTGATCGAGACCGAAGTCGCGTCGGAACTGCTCGAGATCCGCGGGTCTGATGTTCGGATCCATCGCCATCTGCGAAAAAATATCACCCGGCGCCAACTGAATCAGAAAAAAACCGATCGCGACAACCGAGAGCAGGATCGGGATCATATGGACAAGCCTGCGAAGGATGAAACGCAACATCGCGGGGCTGATCCATACGAGCCGAACCATCCACATGACGGCTTCGGTCAAGAGTAACGAAAGAAACCACCCGATACCGACAAGAAACGTGAGTGCGGCAAAAACGCCCACGTCGACGGCGAAGGTCACTTTCCAGTTGATTCTGCTCACTCGTACTTTTCCTTGCTGACGGGAATCCACCAACGTCGGTCGCCGGCGGTTTAATGGAAGCGGTGCGCCGCCCGAACCGGGCGACGCACCATCTGCCGTCGTACCGTACTAGTCGTACCGTACGAGTACGGTTAGTTTCTGCGGTAGACGCGCGAGATGATTCCGTCCCAGCTCAACCCGTCGACCGGGTGCGGATAGATGTTACCCCACTCCGTCTTGTACGCGTGCA
The DNA here is from genome assembly GCA_007695285.1 of Spirochaetaceae bacterium. Taxonomy (GTDB): domain Bacteria; phylum Spirochaetota; class Spirochaetia; order DSM-27196; family PXBQ01; genus PXBQ01. Next base: position 60,452 of record REEC01000117.1, read on the forward strand.
TGACCGCCGGGTTGAACGTAAACACCCATGGCACCTCTTCGATCCAGATCTCCTGAATCCCGCGGAAGCCACGGACGCGTTGGTCTTCGTCGGTCGTGAGGTTTGCGTAGTCCCACAACCGGTCGACCTCGGCCTCCCACTCCCGGCGTGGGCTTTCCTGGCTCGGTTCGATCATGTGTAAGTTGCCACTCGACGGGTACACGTTCGAGCCCGTTATCGGGTCGACCGAACCGGTCAGGCCGATCAGGATCATGTCCCAGTCGAACGTCGAGGTGAGTTTCCCGACGAGCACGTTGAAGTCGATCGCGCGGTTGATGACCTCGACGCCGATCGCCTGCGCTTCCTGCGCGAACAGTTGCGCGATCGATTCACGCGTGGTGTTGCCCGCGTTCGTCTCGAGCACGAGCGAAATCTTGTTACCGTCGGGGTCCTGCCGCCAGCCGTCGCCGTTCCGGTCGATATACCCGATCGAGTCGAGCATCTCGGCCGCGGTGCCGGGATCGTACGGGAACGCGGCGTTAGGCGCCTCTTGCCAGTAGTACGGCGAGAACGTCGGGACAAACGAGAACTGCGGGTACCCAAATCCAAACGCGATGTTGTCGATAATCGTCTGCCGATCGACAAGATGCGCCATCGCCTGACGGAACGTCTTGTTCGAGAGCCACGTCAACTTCGGAGGATCGATTCCGTTCGGATTCTGGTTGAACGTGATGAACTGCGACGACGCCGCGGGTCCGACGCTGAACATCTCAAACCCGATGTCGTCTTTCCGGTCGACGAGCACCGCGTAGTCTTCACCACGCAGACCGTAAAAGTCGAGGCCGCCGCCGAGGAAGCGCTGGAGTTGCGCGTCCTGATCCGGGATGATCTGGAAAATCAGCTCATCGAGGTACGGAAGCTGCGTTCCCCACTCGTCGCGCTCGTAGTAGTGCGGATTCGGGATCAGCCGGACGCGCTGGCTCGGGACGTACTCGGCGATCTTGAACGGGCCGTTCCCGACAACCTGCGTCACGTCGGTGTCGACGCCCCAGAACGAGTTGACCGCCGCGGCGCCGCCTTCCTCGAGCACCGGCCCGAAGATGTGCATCGGAAGAGGGGTACGGCTCGATAGAGTGTGAATACCCGCATAAACACTCGGAAGCGTGATCCGGAACCGGCGGTCGTCGATCACTTCCCAGACCGAAGGCTCGCCGCCGACAAAGAGGCCCGACCGTTGGTTCGTCTGCACGTCGGTGTTGTAGTAAATCTCGTTGACCGCATCGACGAAGTCGCTCGAAGTCAACGGCTGGCCGTCCGACCAGCGCAGGTTCGGCCGAAGCGTGTACGTCACGGTTTTTTGATCGTCGCTAATCGTGTAGCTCTCGGCGAGATGTGGTTCCCACTCGAGCGTGTGCTGGTTGCGCCTCATCGCGTACGAGTACAACCGGCTTGTAATGTCGGTCGTCGACGTCTCGGCCGCGACAACCGTACTGAACGTCCGTGGATCGCTCAAACTCGACATCACGAACGTGCCGCCGCGTGTACCACGTTCCCAGCCTTGTGAGTGGTCGATCGGCATGACTCCCGGGAACGTCACCTCACCGGGCTGCGCGGCATCGTCGATGACGCGCGGAGCTTCCTTCGCACCACCCGCAAAAACGAGCGATGCGGAGAGGATGAGCACCAGGAAAACGGACAATAGGATTCGTTTTCTCATCAGATATCTCCTTTCAAACTATACATGGCTCCAGCCTAACACGGTGATACCGGATGTGACAATACTTTTTTTTTCGTTCGGGCTGTTGTTCTTTCGGCAAGGAATGTTCCTACATCAACGTAGGCCCAAATCGATAAAACGACATGAAGATATTGAACCGGAAAAAAAGAGGGAACCGACAGCGTGAATGCGTCGATTCCCCTTTTCTTTTGTCTCGAGTTTCAACCGGGGCCGAAGCACCGGTACGCGGCGGTGTTACCGCTGGTAGATCGGGCGCGCGGTATACGACGTATGCAGGTACTTGTGCGACACCTCGCTCAACGGTCCCTGCAGGAACTCGTCGTACAATGCTTTCACGGCGGGGTTGTGGTGCGAGCACCGCAGCTTCGACGTATCGTCGTCGGCGTAGATACCTTTGATCCTCTTCCGGCGGATCTCGTCTGTCGCGCCGTACGGTTGGCCGCCGCCGCCGATGCAGCCGCCACGGCACGCCATTACTTCGATGAAGTGATACGGGAGCGGATCGCCGTTCTTCTCGGCCTCTTTGACTTTGTTCAATACCGTTTCGACGTTACAGATCGAGTGAGCGACCGCGACGCGGACTTCGGTACCCTGTATATCGATCGCCGCTTCCTTGACGCCTTCGAGTCCGCGCACCGCGGTAAACTCGATTTTATCCGCGTCGGCGCCGGTGACAAGGTAGTACGCGGTGCGGAGCGCGGCCTCCATTACGCCGCCGGACGCGCCAAAAATCGTGCCGGCACCGGTGTAGATCCCGAGCGCGGGGTCGGCTTCCTCATCGTCCAGGCTCAAAAAGTCGATTCCCGCCGACTTGATCATGCGCGCGAGTTCACGGCTCGTGATCGAAACGTCGATGTCTTGCGTCCCCGACGAGAACATCTCTTTCGCGCGCGAGATCTCGTACTTCTTCGACGTGCACGGCATGACCGAGACGTGGAAGATGTCTTTGGCGTCGATGCCTTTCTTCTGCGCGTAAAACGTGTTGACGAGCGCACCGAGCATCATCTGCGGCGACTTCGCGGTCGAAAAGTTCGGAATCATCTCCGAGTAGTACTTCTCCATGAAGTCGACCCAGGAAGGACAACACGACGTGATCAACGGCAACGGACCTTTCTTATGCACAAACCGCTCGAGAAACTCACTGCCCTCTTCCATAATCGTCAGGTCGGCGGCAAAGTTTGTGTCGAATACGGTCTCGAAGCCGAGTCGCCGGAGCGCCGCGTAGATCTTCCCGGTCACGACCGTGCCGGGGTCGAGTCCAAACGCCTCTCCGAGCGCGACGCGGACCGCGGGCGCGATCTGCACGACGCAGTGTTTTGTCGGGTCGCGAAGCGCGTCGAGCACCTTCCTGGTCTCGTCGTTCTCAAAGATCGCTCCGACCGGGCAGTGCGCCGAACACTGGCCACACTTGATACACGGGCTATCGTTCAAAAGGATGTCGCCCGCCGGAGCCATCCGCGTCTGATCACCACGCCCGATGAACTCGAGCGCCCAGACGTCCTGCATTTCTTGGCACACCTTGACGCACCGACCGCACGCGACACATTTCTCGGGGTTCAAGACGATCGACGGCGTCGAGGTGTCCTCGGGCAACTCGCGGACTTTCTGCTCAAACGACACCTCACGGATCCCGAAGTCCGCCGCGAGCGTCTGCAGCTCGCAGTTTCCGTTGCGCGCACACCGCAAACAGTCGTTTGGGTGCGTCGAGAGGATCATTTGGATCACGGTTCGGCGGATCCCGTGCAGCTCCGAGTCGTGCGTGATGACCTTCATCCCATCGGTCACGTTTGTCGCGCACGCGCGCAGCATTTTCGGTGACCCTTCTATTTTTACGACGCAGATTCCACACGCGGCCCACGCGGGGAGATCGGGATGGTAACACAAAACGGGAATCTTCACGCCGGCCTCGATCGCCGCCTTCTTGATCGATGTCCCTTCCGGGACGGTAACAGGTATTCCGTTTATCTCACACGTGACGGTCTTGACTTCCAAAGCTACGGTACTCATTTATTGGCTCCTCACGCCTATCGCCGTTCGACGGCGCCGAATTTACACACCGAGTAACACTCGCCGCACTTGATGCACTTGGGTTGATCTATCACGTGCGGTTGACGACGTTCGCCCGCGATGCAGTTGACGGGACAGTTGCGCGCGCAGAGCGTACATCCGATACATTTGTCCGGCAGAATGAAGAACGTAAGAAGATCCTTACACTTCCCCGCGGGACACTGCTTATCGTCGATGTGCGCCATGTACTCGTCCTTGAAGTACCGCAACGTCGAGAGAATCGGGTTCGGTGCGGTTTGTCCGAGCCCGCAGAGCGATGCCTTCTGCATCGCGAAACCGATCTCCTCCATTTTTGTGATGTCTTCTACCGTTCCGTTTCCGCGCGAGATCTTGTCCAGAATCGTGTGCAGCTTCCGTCCGCCGATTCGACACGGAGCGCACTTCCCGCACGACTCCTCGACGGTGAACTCGAGGTAGAACTTCGCGACGTCGACCATGCAGTCGTCTTCGTCCATCACGATCATACCACCCGAACCCATGATCGAACCGAGCTCACGAAGATGCTCGAAGTCGATCGCCACATCGATGTACTCAGCGGTAATGACACCACCGGACGGGCCACCGGTCTGAACACCTTTGAACGCCTTTCCGTCGGGAATCCCGCCTCCGATGTTGTAAATAATGTCGCGGAGGGGAGTACCCATCGGAACCTCGACGAGACCGGAGTTGTTGATCTTTCCGGTCAGCGCGAATACTTTTGTGCCCTTCGACTTGTCGGTTCCGATCTTCCCGAACCACTCGCCGCCACGCGTAATGATCACCGGCACGTTTGCCCACGTCTCGACGTTGTTGATTACGGTCGGCTTATTCCAGAGCCCTTTCTCCGAGGGGAACGGCGGCCGTGGTTTCGGCATTCCGCGTTCGCCTTCGATCGACGCGAGCAGCGCGGTCTCTTCGCCGCACACAAACGCGCCCGCACCGAGTCGAATCTCGATATCGAACGAGAACTCGGTACCGAGGATGTTGTCGCCGAGAAGCCCAAGCTCTTTTGCCTGCTTGATCGCGGTCTCGAGCCGGCCGATCGCCAGAGGGTACTCGGCACGAATATAAATGAAGCCATGGTCGGATCCGATCGTGTAGCCCGCGATCGCCATCGCCTCGAGAACCGAGTGCGGATCACCCTCGAGGATACTCCGGTCCATATACGCACCGGGGTCGCCCTCGTCGGCGTTGCACACGACGTACTTCTTGTCACCGGGAACTTTGCGCGTCGCGTCCCACTTCAGGTGCGTCGGGTATCCTGCACCGCCGCGGCCGCGCAGCCCGGACGTTTTGAGCTCCGCGATCACGTCCTCGGGCGACATCTCGAACAAGACTTTTTCGAGCGCCGCGTACCCGTCACGCGCGATATACTCCTCGATGTTCTCCGGGTCGATCGAGCCGCAATTCCGCAACACGACGCGGACCTGCTTCTGGTAGAACTGAATGTCGTCGATCCGCGCGTGCTCTTTACTCTCCGCGGACTTGTACAGAAGCCTCTCGACCGGACGTCCCTTGATAATGTGCTCACGGATCAACTCGGACGCGTCGTCGGGCGTCACGTTCACGTAAAACGCTTCTTCGGGAAGGATCTTGACGATCGGCCCTTGTTCGCAGAACCCGAAACAACCCGTCTTGACTATCTGAACGTCGTCGTGCAGATGGTTATGCTCGGCCTCGTGCACGAGCGCGCGGTAGATCTCCTCGGCTTTGTTGGACATACACCCGGTTCCGCCGCACACCAGGATAAAATTCTTGAACGCCATTCGATTCTCCCATTTCGAACCGTTTGCAGCACGGCCCGGTTGTTTATTGTTTCTCGACGATGTCCGCGGCCGGGCGATCGTAGATGTGCTCGTCGACCAGCGTCTTTCCCAGAATGTGCTCGCGGATGATCCGTCGCGCGATTTCGCCGGTCACCTTGCCGTAAATCACGTGCGGCATTCCGCCCATCTTCACCTCGACGGTCGGTTCCGCGTGGTCCAACCCGAGGCTTCCGGTCTGCCTCACCGAAACGTTCCGCAGGTCGTGCTGTTGCAGCTCGTCGATAAACGCGTCGAGCGTTTGTTTCGCGCCCGCGGCGATTCCGCTGGTACCCATGCCGACGATGATCTGTATGTTTTTTGTGTCGGGATCGCGCATGTCGAGGTCACGCCGTTTCGACTCCCGAAGTTTCCTCAAATCATCAAGCGTCATCTTTGCCATTTCATCCCCTTTGCATACATGCGCATGCTCATCGTTCCTGTCGTGTCGTGTTCAATCGAGTCCGGGAGAAACACCGGACTCGAGACTCTCCAAAAATTGCCCGAGCATCACCACCGATTCGAGACTCTCGAGCTCACCGAGAGCGTCGATCAGCTCCGAACGCGAGACCACGTACGTCGCACCGTCACGCCGAGTTCGCCGTATCACGGCCTCGTACGGTCGATCGAAGCACATCAGGCTGCGTACGGTCCGAGCGACATCTCCGATCGGCGGCGTGTCGAGGTTTCGGGCGTCAAGAACGAACGACACCGTGGTACCGAACCCCAGCCGACTCGACAGTACGAACTCGCCGCCGGTTTGATCAGCGGTCTGTTTGACAAACGGTAACCCGAGCCCAACGCGGCGTCCGGGGTGTTTCTCACCGTCGGTATAGAACGGATCAAGTACCTTCTGCTGCGTTTCGGCGGTCATGCCCGGACCGTCGTCGGTCACCGTTACGGCGATCGTGTCGGGCGACTCGATTATCTCGACCGATATCGTCGATGCTCCGGCTTCTACGGAGTTCTGAAACACGTCGAGGATGTAGTCGCAGACCGTGTAATGCACCGTTCCGGCTCGTCCCGCCGTCTACGCGTCGCGGTGCTTCGCGACGATACCCGCCAACTCTTTCTTGTTCACTTTGCCGTATACTTCGCCGTTCACCGTCAAGACAGGCGCGAGCCCGCAACATCCCACGCAACGCACAGATTCCAGCGAGAACTCGCCATCCTCGGTCACCGAGTTGACGCCGATTCCGAGAAGTTGCTCGATCTCGGCGATCAGGTCGCCGGCGCCCTTGAGGTAACACGCGGTGCCCATACACACCGACATCTGATTGCGGCCGGGTTTGCTCAGCTTGAAGTAGTGGTAGAACGTAATCACGCCGTAGATTCGCGCCAGAGGAACGTCCATGTATCGCGCCAAAGCAAGGGCGGCTTCCCGCGGTACGTATCCGTACACACCCTGCATCTTGTGAAGGATCATGATCAAGTTGCCCGGCCTATCCCGCCACTCATCGACAAACTCGATGAGCTCGGCGGGCAACTCCGACCGTGCGTCAGTCGCTACCGACATTCAGTACTCCTGTGATAATGGTCTCTTGTGGATTTCAATCGGAGTGTATCGTGTTTAAAAAAAACATTCAACTACGCCTGCAAAGTTGCGGTTGAATTTTTTAGTTGAACCTATATCTTTTTAATGATACAATCTGCTTAATATTGCGATTCATGTATTTTATTTGTATTTTGGTAGGGTACTATGGAAGAGCCACGTGACCCCAAAGGCAATTCTTTGAATCGAGCGACGATACTTCGCCTTGCGCGGTACCTGCGAGTACTCCACAAACTCAAAGGACTCGGTTTTGTGAAGGTTTTCTCGAACAATCTCGGCGACTCGGTCGGAGTGACGCCGGCGGTGGTCCGTAAAGACTTCTCGCTTCTGGCGATCGGTGGCAACAAACGTGGCGGCTACACCGTCGACGTGTTGATCGAACGGCTCGAGGCGATTCTGGGGAAAGAGGAGAGTCACGACGTCGTCGTCGTCGGATGCGGACGAATCGGTTCAGCGCTTCTGGAGTACAGCGAGTTTACGCGCGACGGGATTCGCGTCGTCGCGGGACTCGATGCGGATCCCGACAAAGTGTCACCGGACGCCCGTATCCCGATCTACCCCATCGATCAACTGGCCGAAGTGGCGGAGAGACACGGCGTGACCGTCGGGATCGTCACGGTACCCGATGCGGCCGCGTTGCAGGTGTTTCGCGCGATGCTCGACGCCGGCATCCGCGGCTTTTTGAACTTCACGGCGGTCGAGCTCAAGTGCCAGTCGGTGTGCGACTTCGACTCATGCGCCACACGGTGCGTCGTGCAGAACGTGAATATCGGGCTCGAGATAGAGAACCTGTTTTATCTCTTGAAAATGAACCCAAAATCCGAGCTCGCCGGCACGCCTGAGACGTCGGCCGTCCCGCGCGCATGAACCCGATACCGATCAACGCGGACGATCCACCTCCGTTCGTGCTCGAGCTAATTTACCGTCTGAAAATCAAGGACGTCATGACGTCGAATCTCATCACTGCTTCGAAGACCGATACTCTGCGTTCGGTTCAAGTGACGATGAAAGAAAACTCGATCACGGGGATCCCAGTGACAGCCGGGAAGCGACTTCTCGGAATCGTGAGCATGGACGACATCATCCAGGCGCTCGACGCAGGATACATCGAAGAGAAGATCGAGCAGCACATGACAAAAAACCTGATCGTTCTCGAAGACGACATGCCGCTTTCGTTCGGGATCTCGTACATGGAAAAGTACGACTTCGGCCGCTTCCCCGTACTGAATAAATCCAAGGAACTCGTCGGCATCATCACGAGTCGGGACGTGATCGTCGCGCTTCTGATCGAGATCAACAAAGAGATCGAAAAACTCGAGCAATCCGCTCAGAACGATCGACCGCCGGAGACCGGCGGACAGGTCTCACGGGCTTACCGAGTCAGACGGTTCGATTTCGAGACCGCGGGAAAGGCGTCGGCTGAGATCAAAAAAACCGCGAAGGACCGCGGAATGCCCCCGGCCGACGCACGACGAGTCGCGGTCGCGGCGTACGAACTCGAGATGAACCAGGTCCTCCACTCGAACGGAGGCACAATCACATTTACGGTATCAGGAGACCGCTTGACGATCGTCGCCGCGGACACGGGGCCCGGCATCGAGAACGTCGACGCAGCGCTCGAAGAAGGATTTTCGACCGCAACCGACTGGATTCGTTCGTTAGGATTCGGCGCGGGCATGGGCCTGCCGAACGCGCGCAGGGTATCGGATGAGTTTTCCGTCTCATCGAGCGCGGCAGGAACGACCGTCACGAGTATTTTTCATTTTCCAAGCCCGGAGGGTACACATGAAACTGAGTGAGATCATCGAAGCGTGTAAATTTACCGCGGTACACGACGAATACGACGACCATGACGTCGGTGACGCGTATACGTCCGACCTTCTGAGCGACGTCATGGCGCACGCGCCGGACGGGTCGGCTCTGATCACGATCCAGGCGCACAAGAACACCGTCGCGGTCGCGGCTCTCGCGGGTGTCGTCGCGATCGTCATCTGCAACGAGCGACCGATCCCGGACGATATGATCGTCGCGGCACGAGACGAGAGGATAGCGCTCTTGACGACCGGAGAGAACCAATACACGGTGTCGGGTCGAATCTACACGCTGCTCGCGGAATGACCGTACGCGCCGATCTGCACGTGCATTCGTGTCTGAGTCCGTGCGGCGACCTCGAGAACTCGCCTGCCGCGATCGCACGGACCGCCGCGTCGATCGGATTAGATATCGTCGGACTGTGCGATCACAACACTGCGTTGAACTGTCCGGCGTTTTTCGATGCGTGCCGGCGCGAAGGCATCGTCGGCGTGTACGGGCTCGAGGTCTCGACGCGCGAAGAGATTCACGTTCTCTGCCTCTTCGAGGCTCCCGACGACGCGGTCGCGTTCGGCGCCGATCTCTACCCGTTGCTCGCGGAGTTCCCGCACGACCCCGTCCGCTTCGGCGATCAAGTGATCGTCGACGTCGACGAGGTGATTCTCGGCGAACTCGAAAAGAGCCTCTTCGGAGCGATCGACCTGCCGCTGAGCGATATCGTCGCACAAACGCTCGAGCGCGGCGGTCTGGCGATTCCCGCGCACATCGATCGCACCGCGCACTCGATCGGATCGCAGATCGGGTTCCTGCCTGACGAGCCGTTCACGGCGGTCGAGGTCACGCGCGACGCGTGCGAGATCCAAACGGGTCGATTCACAAGGATCACGAACTCCGACGCGCATTTTCTCGCGGATGTCGGGGCACGGCACTTCACGTTCGAGGCCCGTTCCGCGTCGTTCGCCGCGCTCGCGCGCGCGCTCCGCGACGACCGTGTCTCGATGGAGTTCGCTCCGAGCAGCTAAACGTTCTCCGGGATAGAGAGAATATCGCGCGGTTTGCTCCCGTTCTGCGGCCCGACGATCCCGACGCGCTCCATCTCTTCGACGAGACGCGCCGCGCGGTTGTACCCTATCTTAAGTCTGCGCTGCAGATACGAAGCGGACGCTTTTTTCGCCGTGACGACGATCTGAATCGCCTTTTCCATCAGCGGATCTTCAAGCTCTTCCTGGATGTAGGCTTCATCGTCGTCTTCTATAAAAATCTCGTCGTCAATGTACTCGGGCTCGCCGAGCGTTTTGACGTGCTCGACGACGCGTTCGACCTCGTCCTCTGAGAGAAACGCTCCCTGAATCCGGAACGGGAACGGGTCCCACGCCGACGTGAACAGCATATCACCGCGTCCGAGCAGCTTCTCGGCGCCCATCGTGTCGAGGATGATCCGTGAGTCGACTTTGCTCGCGACCATGAACGCGATCCTCGACGGGATGTTCGCTTTGATCAAACCCGTGATCACGTCGGTCGAGGGACGTTGCGTCGCGAGAACGAGATGGATGCCGACCGCGCGCGACATCGCCGCGAGACGCGCTAACGTCGTCTCGAGCTCCTTGCCGCTCGTCGCCATAAGGTCGGCGAACTCGTCGACAACCACGACGATGTACGGCAGCCGCTCCATCGCGAGGTTCTTCTTCTCGATCTTTAAGTTGAAAGACGTGATGTCACGGACCGCGAGCGCGTCGAGCAGCGTGTATCGGCGCTCCATTTCGTAGATGCAGTACTGGAGCGCCTGAAACGCGCGTTTTGGATCGGTGATCACCGGCGTCAGCAAGTGCGGAATGTCGTTGTAAAACTTGAGCTCGACGATTTTCGGATCGATCAGGATCATCTTCACTTCCTGAGGCGTCCGCCGGTACAGGATCGAACAGATGATCGAGTTCACGCAAACCGATTTTCCCGAGCCGGTCGCACCGGCAATCAACAGATGTGGCGTTTTCGTGAGATCGATTATCTGCGCGTCGCCCGGAATATCCTTGCCGAGAGCGATCGGGATGTTGATCTGGTCGCGCTGGAACGTCGGATCGCCGACGAGTTCGCCGAACGACACGATGTTCCGTCTCTTGTTCGGTATTTCGATTCCAACCGCGTGTTTTCCGGGAATCGGCGCGACGATACGAACGCTCGACGCGGCCATCCTGAGCGCGATGTTGTCCGACAAGTTCGTGATCCGCGCGAGTTTGACTCCCGGCGCCGGCAGGATCTCGAACATCGTGATCACGGGCCCCTTCCGGATTCCGGTAACCTCGGCCTGAATCTGAAACTCCTCGAGCGTCACGCGCAGGACTTCCGCGGCGGTTCGTGTGTCGTCATCGATCACCCAGTACTGACCGTCGGGGTACTCGTCGAGCAATCCATCGATCGGCACCGTGTACTTCTTCGCGCTTTTTCGGCCCGGCCTTTTGGCCGGCGGAGGAGCTATCGGCACGTCGTCGTCGATGCGATTCGCGTCGACCATCTCGGGTATTTCGAGCTCGTCGTCTACGTCGTCGTACCCGTCGTCTTCGTCTTCGTCTTCGAGCTGATCGTCCGCTTCGAGTTCAACCGCATAGTCGTAGTCCTCCTCGTCGTGATCGATGGGGACAAGTTCGATCGGCTCATCGTCAAACGCCGCAGGGTCATCGGTCAGGCGTCCGTCGGTGAAAAACACGCGATACTCGTCGTCCGCCTCGTCCGGGTCGTCATGCTCGTCGGTGGCGTCGCGCTTCTCGGCGGGGGACTCGAGCCACGCGTAATCGAACTCGGGTCCGGATTCCGGTGCAGGAAGCGATAGCGGTGTCGCGTCGAGGGGATCGGACTCGAGCTCGTCAAGGTCTTCCTCATTGCGATCGGATCGCGATTCATCCGCGGTGATCCCGATCACGACGTATACGATCGCAATCAGCTCAAGCGCGAGAGCCAAAACGAGCAGGAAGGCTCCACCACGCGCAGAGAAACTCGTGATGAAGAAACTCGTGATCGGCGATTGAGCGGCGGCCGGGTCGAACAGAATCCGAAGAAGAATTCCCAGCGTGAACAGCGGGAACACCGAGAGATTCGCCGCGACAATCGCGCCCGGAAGCCGATGCGGCATAAATGTAAGAGCCGCGAGTACCCCGAGATACGTCGGGAGCAGGAAAGCCGCACCGTGGAAACTTGCAAAGAGAAACCGGCCCGGCAAAGCGAGAAGAAGGATCACCGACGAACTCGGCACCGCGCCGAACCGAATATGAGCGCCAATGGACGCTGCCGTGACGATAGCCGCCGCGACCAGGACCCCACCAAGAATGTGGTGCGACGTCTCTCGATTTACTGGGTAGTACCGATCATGCTGCACGAGTCACTCTCCTACACCCATGCTTATCGGCGTAATGGATGTGCGTCTGAAGCCGCGCCGGATTCCGGGGGGCTGCTACATAATCACCGGCCGACGACCGACGGGAAAATGCTCTCTACGGTTTGGCGAGTTTCGACACCCTCGTACAGCGATGCGTAGTATGCGGCCGAGACGAGGATCTTGCGGATGTACCCGCGTGTCTCGGTGAAGGGGATCGACTCGTGGAAAAGCACGTCGGTAAACCCGGAACGACTCGCCATCCACGACCGGACACGGCCCTGTCCGCCGTTATACGCGGCGAGCGCGTGCATCGGTCCCGGCAGATTCGTCATCAACCCGGATAGGTAGCGCGCGCCGATCGCCAGGTTTGTCTCGGGATCGGTCACGTCGAGACTCGTAATCCCCATTCTCGTCGCCATGTCTCGCGCGGTCGCCGGCATCAACTGCGACAACCCGGTCGCTCCGACGCCCGACGCGATCGTCGGCGAGAACAGGCTTTCTTCGCGTATGAGCGCGTAGAAAACCGGCCGGGGTAACGACTCCGCCTCGGTGAATCGGTCGATCAGCTCGCGGAACGCCCGCGGATACAGCAGCGTCGCGCTGCGCCGGTCGAGTTCCCCGGCAGGGCGAGCGGCCGCCGCGAGTCTAATCGACTCGTAGTACTTGCCGCCGGCGGCGAGCAACTCGGCGATCTCGAAAACGGTTGATGCGCGCAGGGCCGAGCGATACCGGAACGCGTGCTCGTACAGTTCGTCGGGGAGTCCAAACGACAGAAATCCCCGGACAAAAACCTCGACGTCCCAGACGCCCGGCAGCTCCGATACGAGACGATCGGCCTCGATCGCCTCGTCGACCGGATCGTGCTCGACCGGATCGTGGTCGGCCGGAGTCGGAACCCCGAGTTCGCCTGCCTCAAAATCGAGCAGCGAAACCGATCGGCCGAGCATGGCGGAGGCGGTGATCGTGTAGTACGGGCGATCGGTCTGCTGCGCCGCGTACTCGAGCAACGTTGTCCTGTCGCCCGCTGCCGCCGCGCCGGTGTGCCCCGACGCGATTGCCTCGGAGAGAACGTACGCGACTTGAGCGCGAACCCCACTGCCCGGGAACGACTCGAGCGCGCGGTACACCGAAACGAGACCACCCCAGTCGCGACCGGCGACGAGCCGTGCGATGAAGTCGTCGAACTCATTGTACAGCTGCGCCGGGTTCTCGATCGACGCGCCGTACTCGCGGATCGCGCGCGAGAAGACATCAGGGTTCAGGCGCGAGGCGGTCATGAGAAGGTATCGCGCTATCCGGGCGCGCTCGTCGGACGATGCGGCCGCGTGAGCGGCCTCGAGATATCGCAGCGAATCGATGAACCGTCCGGCGACACGGTAGTGTCGGCCCGCGTGCTCGAGCGCGTAGACCGCCCGGTCGCCGGTTAGCTCGGAACTCAACCGCGAGAAAGCGTCTCCGCCCTGCCGCCAGTGGGCGGCGAACGAGTACGCGCGCGATAGATCCCGAAGAAGCGCGGGAGTCCGGAACTCCGGCCTTTCGATTACCGTCCCAAGAAGCTGCATCGCGTTGACCGCCGCGCCGGTACCGAGAGCGCGCTTGCCGTCGAGCAGCGCGCGTTCGACGTCGGAGAAACCGCGATCGAGCTCCTGCTGCGACACGAGGAACTGATGCACGCGGACGTGAACGTCGCCGACATCGTAGTCGCGAAACAGCTCAACGACGTGCCGACGCCAGAGGGGATCCCCGAGCCGATACGTCGCGACGGTCCGCCAAAGCTTGCGCTCGGCACTCTCGTCCCCCCACCGCGGCTCGCGGCCGTCACGCACGAGACTCGATACGACGGCTCGACCGGCGTGACGAGTCTCTTCCTCGTCGAGCGCCTCGATCACCGCCTGGTACCTTTCGAGGCGGTACAACGCTTCGATGTAAGCACCGCTCATCGTCGGGTCGTCAGGGTAGAGCCGCGTCGCGACACGCGCGCTCTCGAGCACGGAAACGAACGAACCGGATTCGAGCCCACGGCCGAGTATCGCGGCGTGCGAGAGACGACGCCACGGTTCAGTGCCGTTTTGGGCCTCATGCCGGAGAAACGCCGCAGCGAGCCTGGGGCGCCCAAGTCGCTCGGCGTGAAGCGCGAGGTAGTACGCGGCACCGTCGCCGAGGTGCCGTACCTCGCCGATGTCATCGGACTCGATGTCGAAGCCGGCGAGAGCCGAAGCGGCGCCTGTCTCGAGTTCTCGCGTGAACTCGGCCACAGGAACGCCCCACACCATCGTCGGTGGAATGTCGCGCGCGCACGCGGCGATAGCGGTTATCAGGAAAAGAACGGCGATTGTCTGTGGTTTAAGGTGGATCATAGCTTGAAGTGGATCATTGAAGGCACAAAGCGGCGCGGAAACGCTCTACAGCCGGCTCGTGATTCCGACGATTGCAGCCTCCGCGTAGGCAAAAACGAGCCCAGCCGCTTCGAGCGGCTGCACGTCCGGCCCCTGCAGCAAGCGATACACAAGGTACGACAAGAGTCCGACCGCGGCCAACGCGAGCAGAACAAATCCGACGACAAGAAACACGCCGGCCCGGCGAGGAACCGCGGGCTCGATGGGCCCACCGATTTCGAAGCTACGCGTGACGTGTGAATCCTCGTCGATCGGATCGGACTCGGGTTCGAGCTCTGAGTCGAGTTCCGCCAGGTCTTCCAACGGATCCGCGAGGTCATCCGCGACGTCATCTGACTGCAATGCTCCGACGTCGGACATCTCATCGTCCATACCGGCCTCGAAATCATCGATCTCGAAGTTCGGCATGTCGAAGTCGCTCCCACCGCCGAGAGTCTCGAGGCCGACCGAAAGAGACTGCCGTTCGCCCGATGAACTGTCCGTCGCGGTTGCGCTCAGGTTACCGTCGGCGTCGATGCCGACGACGAGCGTGATATCGGCTTCGCCCTTGGTAGCCGGGTTTATCCCGTCGATCACGAGGCTCCCGACGTACTCGCCGCCGGCGGCTTCAGAGTCCAGGCCCTGGTAGAGGTCGATATGAACCTGAGTCTGACCGTCACGAACCGTCGTAAGGACGAGTCTCTTTTTTTTGTCGGTCTCGTCGCGGTCGAGTATCGCGAAAAACGAACCGTCGGCTAATTTTATGCCGATCCGTGAACCGCTCACCGGCGCCCTCCCTCATGCATAAAGCCCGTGCCCTATAAACCTATTTGAAATATCGGCAGGGTGTCAATCGGGGTTGAGACCGTGTACGCTGCCGTCGGCACTCGGCAACCAGGCAACTTGACACCGTCGGATGGCGTCGGAATAATACCGCATGGGCCTGAACACCTTGGCCGTCGGCATCATCATAGTGATCGGTGTAATTGTTTTGCCGGTCTTTTACCTCGTCGTGATTCGTGGTAGCGAGAAAAAACCACGACGCCGACACGACAAGGATGCCGCGGTAAAGGCGGCGAAAAGGACTCTTGCCCAAAACCCGCGCGATCATCGAGCGCTTCTCGTGCTCGCTGACGCCTTTTTTGACGAGAAATCGTGGGACACCGCGATGAAGACGTACGGACTCTTGATCGACCTCTCGGCTACGGTGCCGGAAATCGATCAGTTTCACGTCAACCTCCGTTACGGACTCTGTTCGGTTCAGTTGAAGAACTACGCCGACGCGTACCAGGCGCTCGTGGTCGCGCGTACGTTCCGCCAAGACTCGTTTGAGCTAAACTATAATCTCGGTTTCCTCGAGTACAAGCGGAAGAACATTGAGAAGGCTTTACCGTACCTTCGTTCGGCGAACGAGATGCAGGAAGACCACATACCGACGCGCCGATACCTCGGCCTCGCGTACGCCCGTTTGAAGCGCTGGCACGATGCACTGCCTCTGCTCCGCAGCGCGATCGAAGCCGAGCCCGACGAGAAGGAAACGCTGTTCGTGCTCGCGCAGTGCTACCAGGAACTCGGCCAGAACGACCACGCCGCGCGAATCTTTACGCACCTCAGACCCGATCCGATCGTGGGCGCGCATGCGGCGCTGTTCGCGGGTACGATCCATCTCAAGGCGAACAAGCTCGAGGTCGCCGAGATGGATTTCCAGCTCGGCCTTCGACACGAGAATATCCGGCCTGAGATCCGCCTCGAGTTGATGTACCGCCTCGCGGCGGTGCACACTAAAAATCAGCAGATCGGGAAGGCGCTCCAGCTTCTCTCAAAAATTCGGGAACTCAACCCAAACTACAAAGACGTCTCGGCGCAAATCTCCCGCGGACGCGAACTGAACGACAACCGGAACCTGCAGATTTTCCTGATGGCACCGACGTCCGACTTCGTCGCGCTCTGCCGAAAGGTCAGCGAGAACTACTTCGCGCAAGCGCAGACGAAGATCACCGATGTCTCGGTTCAACGCGCCGATATTGCCGATATTCTCACGGAAGTGAACACCGCAAAGTGGGAAGATACGGTGCTGTTTCGATATATCCGCACGAGCGGCCAGGTCGGCGAGCTTATGCTCCGCGACATGCACGCGCGGATCAAGGACGTGAAAGCCGGTCGGGGGTTCTGCCTCACCGCGGGAGGGTTCAGCGAAGGCGCAAAGGCGTTTGTCGAGGCACGTTTGATCGATTTGATCGAGAAAGAAGACCTGCTCAAGATCCTCACGAAAACGGCGTAAAAAAAACCACGTTCCGTTCGGCGTCAAACGGCGGAGATACCGCGACAATCTCGAGGTCCGAAACCGGTAGCCCCGAAGCCGATAGACCCGAGAGTTCAGCGTCGATCGTCGTTCGCTTCGCTTTGTACGCCGCGACAAAGCCGTCCCGACGCGTAATCCGAGCCAGTCCTTCCACTACCCGCCGAGAAATCGGACGAAACGCGCGAAAAGTCACGACATCGAACGTTCGGTCGATCGACTCGAACTCGGACTCGAGCACCTCGACGTTCACGGCACCCGATACCGCGATCGCGTTCCGCAAGAATCCACACGCTCGACCCGATCGCTCGACGAGTACCACCCGCCACTCCGGAAATGCCGCGGCGAGCACAATACCCGGGAAACCCGCACCACTTCCAATGTCGACAAGATCGGTCGCTTTGCCCCCACGCCTTTCGCCGATCGTCCGCGCACCGGCCGCGCAGTCGAGAACATGGCGCACGAACAACTCCTCGCCGTTTGCGTCGACGAGCCTGAGGCGCGCGTTCCAAAGCTCGAGCTCTACGAGGTATTTTTCGAGCATGGCGATGCCGGCCTCGGGGATTCCGTACCGCGCCAACTCGGCGCGTCTCGAGTCCGACACCGGCTACACCGCCCGCGCCGGGCGACGCCCGAGGACGACCATCAGCAACGCCAGATCCGAGTTTCGGACGCCGGAAATCCGCGACGCCTGTCCGATCGAGATAGGTTGGATCTTTTTGAACTTTTCACGAGCTTCGCTCGAGATCCCGTCGATTTGGTCGTACTCGAACCCTTCGGGGATCCGCATGTTCTCCATGCGCCGGAACCTGTCGACCTGACGATCCTGGCGCGCGACGTATCCTTCGTACTTGACGTCGAGCTCGACCTGCCGGATCCACTCGACCGGACGGCCTCCGAGCCCTTCGGGCTCGAGCGCGACGAGATCGGCGAGTGTCGTCTCGGGGCTTTTCAGCGCTTGGTAAAACGACTTCCCCAAATGCCGCGAGAGCGATTCCGGCGTGTGCGCGCAGTCGGTTTCGTTGAGATGGCGGTTGCGGAGCAACTCCTTCATCTCGGCGATCGACGATTGTTTCTCGAGAAATTTTCCCCACCGCTCCTGCGAGTGCAACCCGATCTCGAAACCGGTGCGGCAGAGGCGCGTGTCGCTCGAGTCGTGTCGCAACGAGAGGCGATGTTCGGCACGCGAGGTGAACATCCGGTACGGTTCTTTGGTCCCGAGCGTGACAAGGTCGTCGATCAGGACGCCGATATACGCCTCCGCGCGCGTGAGCACGACGGGGGGCGCTTTCTGAAGTTTCCGGGCCGCGTTGATGCCCGCCATGAGGCCTTGAGCCGCGGCCTCTTCGTACCCTGAAGAGCCGTTCGTCTGGCCCGCGACGAAAAGCCCCTCGACGATCTTCGACTCGAGCGCGGGAGTGAGCTGCATCGGATCCATGAAGTCGTACTCCACCGCGTATCCCGGACGCACGATTACCGCGTTTTCGAGTCCGGGTATCGTGCGGATAAAGGCTTCCTGCACGTCTTCGGGCATCGACGACGACAATCCGTTCAAGTACATCTCTTCGGTATCGAGCCCTTCGGGTTCTATGAAGACGTGGTGGCGGTCGCGATCGGGGAACTTCACGACTTTGTCCTCGATCGACGGGCAGTACCGCGCGCCGGCGCCGACGATCGTCCCCGAGTAAAGCGGCGATCGCCCCATGTTCTCGCGCAGAATGTCGTGCGTCGCGGTATTCGTGTACGTGATAAAGCACGGGAGCTTCGGCCGATCGACACCGGTGTGCGAGAACGAGAACGGAACGATCTCGTCGTCGCCGAACTGCGTCTCGAGTTTGTCAAAATCCAGCGACCGACGCGATACCCGCGCGGGTGTGCCCGTCTTCATCCGGCCCATCGTGAACCCGAGTTCGCGCAGCGGCCGGTCGAGGCCGTGCGCCGCCGGCTCGCCGATTCGCCCCGCCGAGGTCGAGTACTCGCCGACGAAGATCTTCCCGTTCAGGAACGTCCCGGTCGTCAACACGACGACCGACGCCGAGAACCGCCGACCCCGCTCGGTCACGACGCCACAAATTCTGCGGCCCGAGGCGTCGAGAATGAAATCGACGACGGTGTCCTGAAAAAGGTCGAGATTCGGTTGTCTCTCGAGCGTCTTCTTCGCTGCGGTCTGGTACGCCGGTTTGTCGGCTTGGGCGCGTGGAGCCTGTACCGCCGGCCCGCGGCTCCGGTTGAGCACGCGGAACTGGATCATCGTCGCGTCGATCAAGCGTCCCATTTCGCCGCCGAGCGCGTCGATCTCTCTGACCATGTTTCCTTTCGCGAGCCCTCCGACTGCCGGGTTGCACGATAGTTTTCCGATGCAGTCGAGGTTCTGCGTGATCATGAGCGTCCGGAATCCCAGCCGCGCGTTCACAAGCGCGGCCTCGATCCCGGCGTGTCCGCCGCCGATCACAATCGCGTCAAACTCCATTTACATGACTCCAATGGTTAAGTTTCTCCGGAGCGTATCACGGCAACCCCACGTGGTACAACTCGCGTGGCTCAAGACGCGCGAATCAAGACGTCGGGTGCACGATCCGCCGGCGCGTTCAGCCGTTGTAGAGGAAAGGAAGCTCGTCGATTATATCGCCTTCGTCGGGAGCGTTCAACTCGACAAGGCGGCGAAGGTGCGGTATCGACTCGATATCGACCAGGACGAACCGGAACCCGAGATACTCGTACTCACGATGGATATACTCGGCGTCGGCGACGATCGTGAGGTCAGACCCCGGCAACGCGATCGAAAGCGAGACCGTCGTCCCGAGCGGAAATGCATCGGAGTCGTCGGGGTTCACAAGAGCACCTTTCAACGAGAGGTTGATGACCGAAAACGCGACGACGGTTCGGCCGTGTGTCGCTGTGCCGCGCGTCTCGAACTCTGCGCGCCTGAATCGTCGTTTTTCGCGTCCCACGCCTACCTCTGCGCCATTATCCGGTCGTCGGCCGACCGCTGTCAAGGCGAACTACTTACCGACACAGAAGCCCGAGAACATCGCGTCGAGAATGTCGTCGGTGGTGACCTCGCCGGTGATTTCGCCGAGCGCCCGAATCGCTTCCTGAAGGTCGAGCGCGACCGCGTCGACGGGGACGCCGGCGTCGACTCCGACTTTCGTTTCGCGCAGCGCTGCGAGCGCGCGTTCGATCAGATCCTTCTGTCGCACCGAATCGATTACGGGCCGACCGTCGGCCACGCCGCGCTCAGGGGTGATCCTCGTGGCGATCGCCGCGCGCAACGCCTCGACGTTTTCACCGGTCTCCGCACTGATCCCGATATACCCTGCCGGGCAGACGCGCGCATCCACCAAGTCGATCTTGTTCCACGCGACGACGCACGGAACACGATCCGCGATCTGCTCGACGCGCCGCTCGTCGTCCGCGACAACCCCCTCGATTCCATCCACAACGTATACGACGAGGTCGGCAGCTCCAAGGATCGACTCGGACCGGCGAACTCCCTCCGTCTCGATGGTGTCCTCGCTCACACGGAGACCCGCGGTATCAAAAAGCCGGACGGGAACGCCGTCGATAATCGTCGTAGCCTCGATGTAGTCGCGAGTCGTGCCGGGCACGTCGGATACTATCGATCGGTCCTCGCGCACAAACAGGTTGAACAGCGACGACTTTCCGGCATTCGTTCGTCCGGCGATCGCGACTCTCACTCCTTCCTGGTACACGCGTCCGATACGGTACGTCGCGACGAGCGACTCAAGCCGCACGATCGTCTCGTCGATCACCTCGGGAGGAATCACGACTTCACCGGTATCCTCCTCGGGGTAATCGAGCTGAATCTCAACTCGCGCAAGAATATCGACCAGGCGCCCCTTGACCGAGTCGATCGCGCGTTCGATGCTTCCGCCCAGGCGGTTCATCGCGAGCGATCGTGCACGGTCGCTCCGCGCGCGGATAATCTCGTTGACCGCTTCGGCTCGCGTAAGATCGAGCTTTCCCGTAAGAAACGCACGCAGCGTGAACTCACCGGGTTCGGCGGGGCGGAACCCTGACGAGTACAGCGTCTCGAGAATCCGCTCGATCACCGGCAGGCTCCCGTGAGAGTTAATTTCTACCGAATCCTCGCCCGTGTAACTGTGCGGCGCACGGAACACGTTCACGAGGACTTCGTCGATCGTCCGACCGTCACGGTCCTGGAACCGTCCGTGCATGATCGTGTATCGAGGCGCGTCTCGGAGCTTCTCGGGACGCGAGAACAGAGGTGCGATCAGCTCGATCACGCGAGCGCCCGAGGCGCGAATCACCGCGACCGCGCTCTGCGCGTACGGAGTCGCGAGCGCCGCGATCGGATCGTGCACCCCGTCGGAATCCGCGTCTGCGGTCGTTTTTTCATCGGTCGACATACGACGGTATCTTTCCATAAACGCCGCGCGATGTCGACACCGACGATGGGTCGGCGATGGGTCGACGCCCGTGTGTATCGGCGTCCGTGTGTTGCCTTTTCGGGCGGAACGACGGTACAGTAGCGAGGACGACACCGATTAACCGCGGGAGACGATTATGGAGACCACCGATCTTTCGGGGATGTCGCCGGAGGACGCACGTGAGTACGTTCTTCGGTGCGCCACACAGCTTCACTCGATCAAGCGCGAACGCGCGCAACTCCGAAAGAGTTTCGAGGAGTGGGAGCGACGCGCGCGGCTGGCGCAAGAGGCGGGCAATACCGAGTTGTACAACGAAGCATTAGCGCAGTGCCGTGCGTTCACCGAGAAGCACGAGGCTCTCGGCGTCGAAGAGGCCGAACTCGCGCACGATGTCGCGATAATGAAAGAGAACCTTCGGAGCGTGAAGATCGCGGGCGAACGCACGATCGACCCTGATGCGCTACTCAGGAACCTCGAGTCGGTTGTCGGAGAGCACCACGCGCTCGAGAACGACATGAGAAGCGCGGAGCTCGACGTAGAGCTCGAAGCGTTGAAACGCAAGCTTGCCGAGGAAGAAACCCGGGCCCCGGAACAGGACGAGAAATGACGCGACGAAAGACGAGGTTACCGATTCTACCGACGTACGCTCGCCCTCTGGTGTTCGCGCACCGCGGGGTGTCGACCCGGACGCCCGAAAACACGATAGCGGCGTTCGAGCTTGCTGTTCGGGAGGGAGTACCGGGCGTCGAACTCGACGTGCACCGAACCGCCGACGGTAAGGTTGTCGTCACGCACGACGACTCGACCGGCAGAGTCGCGGACCGCGATTGTGTCGTCGCCGAGACGAGCGCGGCAGAACTGCGAACCCTGGATTTCGGCGCCAAGTTTGGGGGCGGTTTCGAGGGCCAGAGAATTCCCTTTCTCGATGAAGTGTTTGAAACGCTCGGTCCGACGACGTATCTCGACATCGAGATGAAGTGCCGGTCGCGCGTTCCGACGGGCCTACAACAACAGGTAGCCGAGACGATCGCCCGCCACGGTGCTCAACACCGCTGCATCGTATCCTCCTTCAACCCGTACGCGTTGCGCTCGTTTCGTACGGTAAACACCGATGTCCCGATCGCCGTGATCTACTCGTCACACGACGGCGTGCCGCCGGTTCTCCGGCACGGTGCGGGTCGGTTCATCGTCGGAACCGACGCGCTCAAACCGCATCACCCGCGCGTCGGTCGTCTCTATCGGTTTGTGCTGGGAACGATCGAGGGCTATCCGTTTCTGCCGTGGACGATCGACGATCGCGACGAGGCGCTTCGCGTTCTCGCGCACGGTGCCGAAGGCGTGATCACGAACGATCCACGCGCGATCCTCACCGAGACCGAGGTGCGGTGGAACCCGGCGTAAGGCCGTCATACGATGAAGAAGTAGTCAACGGCACGGTCGACTAAGGGAATGCGGCGACGATATCCTGTCCGAATCGGATGCCGATCGCGCGGAACGCGGCCGAGATCGCAGCGGAAGAACTCTGCCCCCGCGAGCGCTGAGTCGCCGAGACGCGCGACACCGTGACCCCGGTTTCCAACTCGATCATCGACACTTCGCCACTCACCGTTACGACGAATCCGTTGTCTTCCTCAAACCCCGTGATCCTGACCGTACCAAATACCACGCGTTGCACGTCGGGATCGACCGCGGTCCGGAGAAACCGAGCCGCAGCCTCACCGGTGAGGCTGCGCGCCGGCCGCGCGTCAACCGTTCCAGGAGTCACGGTAAATCCCTCTCCAATAAGCAGCCGAGTCATAGCATTTGCGGTCGTATCGGTAGCGAGCGGATTCCCGGCAATGTCAGTCTCGACCACGGCGACGGACGTCCGGATCTCTCGGGCGCGCGATTCGATTATGTAGACGAAGGCAACGCGTTTCTCCGCCGCGACTCCACGAATACGCGCGACGACCGCGTCGTCGGTCTCGAGGCTGGTCACGGGTGCAATGAACGGAGACAGATCGAGAACCATCGTGACCGTCTCACGGCCAGGCGTCGTGAGCGCCGGAGGCACGAACTCAACGCGTCCCGCGGCGTCGGTTTGCAGCGAGGCGGTCCGGACCGCGGTTCTACCGTCGGGACGAGCGTCGCGATAGGCGACCGTTATCGGGGCCGAAACGAACGCTCCACGGGGAGTCGAAACCTCAAGCACGAAAGCATCCTCGACCGGTCGACGTACGACGCCGATCAGATTGTCGGTCCGCTTTGTGAGGCTGATCTCCCGAATCGTGTCTTCGAGTACCGTTGCAAGGCGATCGACGACTTCGGCAGGAGCATTGTCGTCGATCGCGGCGCGAACAGCGCGTGCGTACGCCGAAATCGCTTCGAAGTACTCTCCGGCCGCCCGGTATTCGATCGCACGGATCTCGGCGTCGTGATACCGGCCGCGCGCCGCGGAGTCGGGAAGACTCACCGGATATAAAGCACCCGGCAGTGCGGCGGTCGCGACGGAGTGAGGATCGCGGTCAGACTCGATCTGCGGATCGTCGGCCGAGTCGTCGCCGCGTTCCGCGTCGAAGGAAGAGCTGGACTCGGGTTCCGCCGGTCGCTGATCATCGCTCGGATCATCGCTCGGCTCGGGTACTTCATGCGAAGGCCGCTCGTCGTGCACCGGATATCCATCGGGCGCGCGTTGCTCGCCGCGCGTCGGCGGTCCGGTGCCGCACGACGAAACCACGACGCCCACTGCGATCACGCCGATCGTAATGAGAAGAAAACGTCGTGAAATATCGCGTCCGGCCATGACTCTACCACCGATTACAGGTTCGTACGGCCAAACGAAGCGGCGGAACGGCAAACCGAGTGGTGCACACCCGGTTGCCGAGAGTCACTCACGATCACATCCCCGCCGCGAACGCCTCTTTGACTCTGTCACGCACGGTCTGTTCATCCTCGCTAGTTGCCCGGTCTACGCTCTCGAGCGCTTCCCGTATCATCCGGTCGAGCGTCGTCCGAGGAATCTGGTACAGCACGAGATACGTGTACGCGTCTTCCTCGACCGATCCGTCGGGTCGATAGTATCGCATCTGGACCCAGTAATCGGCCGCGGGTACGTAACCGGAAAACTCCACGTCGGAGAAACTTTGAACGACTTGCTCCATGTACGTCTCGATCGCATCCATGTCACCCGCTGCGGCGCCCGCGAATCGGACCTGAACGCGGTTCCGGACGATTTGAGCGATCTGCGAAGCCGCGGTGAAGTTGCGCGTCCAAAGCTGAGCCCCGTCAAGGCTGCGCGCGCGCGGCGACTCGAACTTGAAAACGTAGTATCCGTCGAACTCAGAGAGTTGCTCCAGCTCTATTTGGTCGAGAAACACCCACTCGGGCACATCGCGCCCGAAACGATAGTTCTTGTGATCGAGAATATCGGGCCGGCGAAGAATCGGCTCGGGCGCACTCGGCCTGGCGTCCGGCCCGGGCGCCGACGCGCACGCGGACAGAAGGACGGCTGCCAAACCACAAACAAGAACGAACCCTTTTGCTCTCTTCACTACTTCCTCCATTTGAGTACTCACCGCGGTTAGCCCACGGGCGTTGTTATTGTAACGCGGCGAAGAGAAATTTTCTATCGATTTCCAAGCAGTTCTAGCGATAAAGGATCTTACTGAGTCGCCGGCATCGTCGGCGACGTCGCGAAGCGTCGGCCCGTACGGTGCGCGACGATCGACCGCAGACGAACTTCGGTCTCGGTTGTCACGGCAACCACCAGACCCTCGAAACCTTCAGGCGATGTGCTATTGAGAACCATCTCATCGAGACGAAACTCCAGCTCCGGCGTTGCGTGCACGACCACGACGATCACCTGCCCTTCGGAATCGACATCGATCTCGACATCGTCACCGGAGGGGTTTTGATCCGGCGACGAGGCGTCATACACCGGGAAGCGCTCGATTGCGGCCTCGGCACGCCGTCCACCGGTCATGACCGGGAAGAACTCGAGTTCGAGTCCCGACGTGATACGTTCGAACTCCATCTCGATTGTGAGCGCCTCGTTGTCAAAGAAGAAAGGTTCAAACGACACGGCCGATCCGGCGGGAATCACGAGCGAACCGGCTTCAACGCGCGCGTCGTCGACAACCAGCGCGCTCGACTCGAACCCTTCTGCGTACACGAAGTTCTCGCCGTACTGCGCGCGCATCGCGTTCGAGAAGACATCCGCGTCGGCAGCGGGCAGTTTATCCGCGTCACGGAAAAAAACGCCAAACTCATCGACGATCGCGACGATACCGTCCGCACCGCCGATCGTCGAAACCCCCGCGTTTGGTGTCCATCGACCCGCGCTTTCGTTCCGCTCGAGAGCGAGTGGTACGGTACCGTCCCCGACCGCGCGTCCGTTCGTGAACCACGAGTAGGGAGTTCCGTCTGCACCGGGTTTCACCGAGAGCACGAGACTCGACACGGCCCCCGTCTCTATCTGAAGAGGAACGAACTCGCTGCGATACGCGACATCGAGGTACGACAACACAAACGCGCCGTGCATGTCGTCGCGAAGCAGGATCTCGAACTCGATCCTCGCCGATCCCGGCTCGTCACCGAGCGCGTGAAACACGCGTCGCGTGCCCTCGAACTCGTACGGAAGAAATCGAAGGTGGAGAGAAAACGGCGAGAGCACCCCATCGTCGAACGGAAGAACGAGCTCATCGAGCCGGATTCCGGACGAGCCGTCGAGGTAGTACCCGAACACCTCACCGTCTATCCTGACGCGCGGAGCACCGATCGCGACCCCATTACGGGGAGCGCGCACCGACTTAACGCGATACCCGTCGTCGCGGAAGTTGCCACGAAGATGCAGAAGCGAGTAGTACGAGTCGCGCGGCGACAGTTCGACCCCCGCCGCGTCGCGGTCTCGCTTCACGACGATCTCGCTCCGTTGCACGAGCACGGACGAAACCACGCTACCCGATTCCGGGACAAACGGGATCAACTCGACCCGAATCGGATGTACGCCCTCTTCCGACGGTGACTTAACCTCGATTGTGTCGGCTCCCGTACTCACGTGCCCTTCGCCGATTACGCGACTGCCGGAGTACCACCTCACGTACGGGTCCGATCCGGGTGGTACGTCAAGATGCGCTCGCACGATGCCGGCGGAGTCAGGATCCATGATCGGCGGATACGCCGATATCCCGGCGATCGCGTACCGACCGACGGCGTAGAAGAAACGCCGCTCGACGACTACAGTGTTTTCCTCCCCGTCAAGAATCGAGAATCGCACCGTGTACACGCCGTCGGGAAGTATCGGCAACTCGATCTCCGGCAGCTCACCCGAGCGCGACTCGGTCTCGAACTCGCTGTCGGCGATGATCTCGCCGTCCGCGTCGAACAGCTCGACGACGACGACGACCGTCGGGCTGCCGTCGGGATCCGGAGAGAACTGAAGCGACACGGGAATCGATGCACCGTGCGGAAGGATTTCTCCGTCATCGAGAGTGTGAATAGTCACGCGAGACGGCTCGCGCACGGGAGACATGAACAGCGACGTATCTCCGCATCCGATCACGATCACCGAAATGGATAAAACGAGAAATACTTCCATTTTTCGGCGCGCAATCCTTTTCCACATATACTCATAGCATACTACAAAACGCACGAAAAGCAACGACTTTTTTTTGGGGCGTTTTTGGGTGGAGAGACTATTCTACGATCTGCGCCAGGTTCACGACCGTCTTGATTGCCCGAACCATCGCCGAGAGGGGAATCCACTCGTACCGGCCGTGGAAATTCTGTCCACCCGTGAACATGTTCGGCGTCGGAACGCCCAACTCGGTCAGCCGCGCGCCGTCGGTTCCACCACGGATCGAGTGCCGCACAGGTTCCATCCCGGTAGCGCGGATCGCTTTTTCGAGACTTCGCATGATCTCGGGTCTCTCGCTCAACCGATCCCTCATGTTCAGATACTGCCGACGCGTCGTCACGGTGACCTTTCCGCCGGGATGCGCGGCCTCAACCGCGCGCGCAAAGACCTCGAGCGCCGCGATCCGACGCTGCACGATCGAGTCCTCGAAGTCGCGCAGAATCAGATCGACGGTCGCGTGCCCGTAGTCGCCGTGCGCTTCCACCGGACAGTAGAACCCGTACCGTCCATCGGTGGCTTCGGGACTCTCGGCGCCCGGCAACATCGAGAGAAACCGCCCCGCCATCGTAACCGCGTTCGCCATCCGGCCGCGCGCGTCGCCGGGGTGAATCACGTATCCCTCGAGCTCGATCCGCGCGGCGTACGCGGTGAAGCACTCGGCCTCGACCGTACCTTCAAGACTCCCGTCGAGCGTGTAGCAGTACGGCGACTTCAGTTCGTGAATCGGGAATCCATCCATGCCGCGACCGATTTCCTCGTCCGGGGTGAAGATGAGCTCGAGCGGCCGATGCGCGATCTCGGGGTGCTCGACAAGGTACGCGGCCGCGCTCATGATCTCCGCGATCCCGGCTTTGTCGTCCGCGCCGAGCAACGTGCGTCCGTCGGTCGTGATAATCGTATCGCCGATGTATCGGGTGAGAGTCGGATATACCTCGGGGTCGAGAGTGTGCCCGTCGCCGAGATCGATCGCTCCGCCGTCGTATGCCTTCCGGACGACGGGACGGACGTCCTCTCCGCTCGTGTCGGGCGCGGTATCGATGTGCGCCATCAACCCGATCGGCGCGGCATCGGCCTTGTCGCCGGTACCGGGTAGCCGCGCGATAATGAAACACCGGTCGTCGAAATAGATGTCACTCAATCCGATCGCCTCGAGCTCCTCGTGCAGCATTCGCGCGAGATCGAACTGAATCGCCGAGGACGGATTCGACATCGAGTGGCGGTCGGAAGTCGTGTGCACCCGGGCGTACCGGATAAACCTCTCGAGAACATCGCGTTCAAACCAGTCGCGATCACGGTCCATAGTGTGTTCCATCGTGCGATCATACCTTCGGTCGACCGCCGTGTCAAAGTGATTTGTCAAAGCGAGTCCGGTATCGTGTCCGGTATGTGCCGATGTCTATCGTTGTCCGCCCGTTCGTTGTCCGGCCGTTTGATTTTGGGTCCGCGGGATCGTATACTCACGGCAATGGACACGATCGATCCGGTTCCGGTCCGGTTGGAACAGATCTTCTCGGAACGGTACCTCGCGGCGTACACGGCCGAAGAGAAGGCGTCTCACGCAGAAGAACTCGCGCGGTTATCACCGGACACCCCGTACAGCGTCGTCACGCGCGAGCTCGAGACGCCCGGAGGCGTCCACGTCACGATCGTCGGATACGACGTTCACTCGCTGTTCACGATCGTCACAGGCGTTCTCTCGGCAACCGGGATGAACATCGTCTCAGGCAGCGTCCACACGGGGCGTACCGCCGGCACGCCACAGCGCCTGATCATAGACACCTTTGTCGGACGGTTGCGCGACGGAGTCCCGTACTCTCAGTGGTGCGAGACGTTCGAGACGAAGTTCGGCGCCGTGTATCGTTTTCTGCGCGACGACACGGAATCGTCGCGGGAGCACGCGCGTCGGCTCATCACCGAAGAGGTCGCAGCCGCGGTTTCTCTGCACGCTCCCTCGAGTTCGGGTGCTTTGATGCCGGTCACGATCGAAATCGACGGCACCTGCGCCGAGTTCACGCGCATCTCCGTCGTCGCCGAGGACACACCGTTCTTTCTGTACTCGCTCAGTGTCGCGCTCGCGATCCGACAGATCTCGATCGAGAACGTGCAGATCGAAACGCGCGGCGCGGTCATTCACGATACGTTCGATCTCGTTGATCGATCCGGCCGTGCGATCACGCACGCCCCGCTGCTCGACCGTATCAAACTCTCGATTTTGTTCACGAAGCAGTTCACTTTTTTTCTCGACCGCGCGCCCGACCCGTACAACGCGATCGTCAGGTTTGAGCAGCTTGTGCAGGACATCACCGACGAGACCGACGGCACTGCGGTCCGCGACGTACTCGTGAGCCCGGTTCTCCAGAAGGAGCTCGCGGTCCTCCTCGGTACGAGTTCGTTTATCTGGGAAGACTTCATCCGACTTCAGCACGAAAACATTATCCCGTTGTTAGGATCGATCGAGGCCGAACGCCGACTCAGTCTCGACGAGGCGGAGGTCGAAGA
The DNA here is from genome assembly GCA_007695285.1 of Spirochaetaceae bacterium. Classification (GTDB taxonomy): domain Bacteria; phylum Spirochaetota; class Spirochaetia; order DSM-27196; family PXBQ01; genus PXBQ01. The sequence continues at coordinate 89,947 of REEC01000117.1, forward strand.
CGAGCTGACGCGACGGCTCGAATCCACGAACAGCGTCGACGAAAAGAGCGAGGTGTTGAACGCATTCAAGGACCGCGAGTCGTTCCTGATCGATCTCGATCATATCCTTGTCGAGAACCAGGACTTCTACTTTTTGAGCCGACGGCTCACGGCGCTCGCCGATGCGGTCGTCCGCGCTGCCGCGCGGATTGCGTACGAGTCTCACGTTCAGTCGTTCGGAACCCCGCGGACCGCTGCGGGCCTTCCGGTCGACTGGGCCGTTTTCGGGCTCGGGAAACTCGGCGGGTCGGCGCTCGGGTACGCGTCGGATATCGAGCTTCTGTTCGTGTACGGCGACGCAGGCGAGACCGACGGGAGCCCCGACGGCAACCACACAATCGCGAACAGGGACTTTTTCGACCGCATGTGGCGCGCCGCGACGATGATGATCCACGCGCGAAGGGAGGGCATCTTCCGCGTCGATCTTCGCCTGAGGCCACACGGTCTCGACGGTCCTGCCGCGTGCCGGCTCGAGAGCTTCATCGAGTACTACCGCGCCGGCGGCCCCGCGCACTCGGTCGAGAGGCTCGCACTCGTGAGGCTGCGGCACATCGCGGGCGATGAGACATTCGGCCGTCGCGTCGTGCGCGTTCGCGACGAACTCCTGTACTCGGGCGACGCGATCAAGATTCCCGAGGTCCGCGAACTCAGATTGACACAGATCGCGTCGAAGACCGAACCGGACCGAGTCAACGCCAAGTTCAGCCCGGGAGCGCTGGTCGATCTCGAGTACAACGTTCAGATCCTCCAGATCACACACGGAAAGGAACACGAGTCGCTCAGGACACCGGGCATTCACGACGCGTTGCGCGGTCTTTCGGAGATCGGTACGATTGCGCCCAGCGAGACGGAGAGCATGATCGACGCGTACCGTTTTCTCAGGCGCGTGATCAACGGGCTGCGGATGCTGCGCGGAAACGCGGAGGATCTCTTTTTGCCCGAGTTCGACACTCTCGAGTATCGACACTTGGCGCGTCGAAGCGGGTACGAAGACTCGCCGGGTTTGAGCGCATCGCAGAAGTTGAGAGTCGAGTTTGAGACGTACACCGCGTGGATCCGAACCTTCGTCGAACGGCACCTCGGTCGAGACGCGATTCCCGGGAAACGAACGGTGAGCGTCGCAGACCTCGTTCTCTCGGACGCGACGCCCGCCGACGACGCGGCTTCCACGATCGCCGGTGCGGGATTCGTTGATCCCGACCGCGCGATCGTGAACATCCGTTCGCTGGCCGCCGGCACGGTTGTCGATTTGTTCGCCCGGCTTATGGTGCTCGCGTGGGACGAACTCCGCACGTGCGCGGATCCCGACATGGCGCTCAACAACTGGGAGCAGTACGTTCGACGCATCGACGACCGCGCCGCGCACTATTCGGAACTCCTGTCGCAACCGCGCCGGCTCGAGTTGCTGTTCACTATCTTCGCGAGTAGCCAGTTCCTGTCGGACACGGTAATCCGCGATCCGGCGATCTACTCGTGGATCACCGATCCGGTCGTCGTCGCGGGCGAACGTGGGTATGCCGAGTTGTACACCGAGTTATCGCGCGTATCGGGCGAGACTGAGAATCGTACCGAATGGTTGAATGCGATCAGACGATTCAGAAAACGCGAGATCGTGCGGATCGGGACGCGCGACATCTGCCTTGGCGTCGAGATGCGCACGATAGTGTCCGAGATCACGGCTGTTGCACGCGCAATCCTTCAGGCCGCGCTCGACCGGGTTTGGGCCGAGATCCCCGATCAGGCGCATCAGGCCGAAAAGTTCTGCCTCCTTGCGTTCGGGAAACTCGGCGCCGGAGAGCTGAACTACTCGTCGGACATCGACATCGTCGCCGTGTACCGACCCGAAGGCGAGAACAAGAGTGACGCCGAGCAGATGCTGTACACACGAGTCCTGAAGACCGTGGTACGAGATCTGACCGACTTCACGATCGAGGGCCGCGCATACCGAGTCGATCTCAGACTCAGACCGTACGGCGCAGCCGGCGGCACGGTGTTTTCGCTTCCTGCGATAACGGCGTACTACGCGGGCGATGCCTCGCTCTGGGAGTATCAAGCCCTGATCAAGCTCGCCCCGGTCGCGGGCGCGTTCGACGTGGGCACCGAGTTCCTGGGCGCGGTCCGAACGGAGTTTCTCGCGCGCTCCGAACCCGCGCAAATTCGCGCGAGCATAAAAGAGATGCGCGAGGTCGCGATTCAACACTATCTGCGGCCTAACGCGGGGCCCGACGTCAAGAACGGCGAAGGAGGGATTCGTGACATCGAGTTCCTCATCCAGGGCCTTCAGTTCCTGCTCGCACCGACACACCCCGGCGTCCTGATCGGGAACACGCTCGATGCGATCACTCGGCTCGAAGAGGCGGGCGCGCTCGCTCACGACATCGCGGACGAGGTCGCCACGGATTACGAGTTCCTGCGTCGCATCGAGCATTTTCTTCAGCTGTACGACGACAAACAGCGCCACGCGCTCCCGACCGTCGAAGAAGACCGAGAAAAACTCGCACGCTGTGTTTCCGGCCGAGACGCCGCGGGGTTCTACTCGCGTCTCGAGACCGTAACGGCACGCACTCGACGGCGATTCCGCGAGTTCCTCGACGGCGCTGCGTATTTTTCGACCGAAAGGGATGTTCCGACCGATTTTACGCCCTTGATGTAGCATTCGTATAAATTTCTTACAATTTTGTCGCAAAATCACTTGATACCTACAGAAAAGGTCGGTATACTCCATTCGACACACGCTGACGGGGGGACTCGGAATACGGTGTGGACGAGGCGGTGCCTCATCAAAGACTTATCGAAGGAGAAAATATGGGAAGTAACATGACTCCCAAGGATGTTCTCTCTCTGATCGAGAGAGAAAAAGTACAGGTTGTAGATTTCCGTTTCATGGATTTCCCCGGGATGTGGCAGCATTTTTCGATTCCGGTGACCGTGTTCGACGAATCGCTCTTCACTGACGGACTCGGCTTCGACGGCTCGAGTATCCGCGGTTGGCAGGCCATCAACGAGTCCGATATGTTGGTGCGCCCGGTTGCGGAGTCCGCTTTCATCGATCCGTTCTCAGCGTACAAGACCCTCGTACTGATCTGTAACATCTGCGACCCGATCAGCGGCGAGGACTACACGCGTGACCCACGGAACATCGCGCGTAAGACCGAAAAGTACCTGCAGGCTCTCGGCATCGCGGACACCGCGTTTTTTGGCCCCGAAGCCGAGTTCTTCGTGTTCGACGATATCCGCTTCGACCAGAACGAACACTCGGGATACTATTTCCTCGACTCGGCCGAAGGACGATGGAATACCGGCCGCGACGAAGGTCCTAACCTCGGGTACAAACCACGGTACAAGGAAGGGTACTTCCCGGTTCCGCCGACCGACAGCCTCCAAGATCTCCGGACGGAGATGATGTTGCATATGGAAGACATTGGAATCCCGGTTGAGGCGCAGCACCACGAGGTCGCGACGGGGGGCCAGTCCGAGATCGACATGCGCTTCGGGCCACTCGTCACGATGGCCGACAACATCCTCAAGTACAAGTACGTCGTAAAAAACACCGCGCGCAAACACAACAAGACCGTCACGTTCATGCCGAAGCCGTTGTTCGCGGATAACGGAAGCGGAATGCACGTGCACATGTCGTTCTGGAAAGACGGTAAAAACCAGTTCTACGGCGACGGATACGCGGGCCTCTCGGAAACCGCGTTGTACGCGATCGGCGGAATCCTAAAACACGCCCCATCGATCCTCGCGTTCACGAACCCGACGACAAACAGCTACAAGCGGCTCGTCCCCGGATACGAGGCCCCGGTCAACCTCGCGTACTCGTCGCGCAACCGTTCCGCCGCGGTCCGTATACCGATGTACTCGGCGTCCGAAAAGGCGAAACGCTTCGAGTTCCGCTGCCCCGACCCGAGCTGTAACCCGTATCTCGCGTTCTCCGCGATGGTTATGGCCGCGGTCGACGGTATCCAGAACAAGATCCACCCGGGTGACCCTCTCGACAAGAACATCTACGACCTGCCGCCGCAAGAGGCCGCAAAGGTCAAAAAGACTCCGGGTTCTCTGCGCGCCGCGCTCGAAGCGCTCAGCGAGGACCACGACTTCCTGCTGAAGGGCGACGTTTTCACCGAAGACGTGGTCGAAACGTGGGTCGATTACAAACTCACAAACGAGGTCGCCGCGATCGACCTTCGCCCACACCCGTGGGAGTTCGCGATGTACTACGACGCGTGACGGTAGAGGTGCGCGGGTAGACATAACGGTAGAGGTAAAAAACAATCACGTAGATCGCCGCCGGAGAAGTCCGGCGGCGTTTTTTTTTTTTTGGAACTGTTAGGAACTGTTACGAACCTTGTAAAAAAAAGAGGTCAATTTCCGAGAATCCGCTGCGCTCGTGAAGCACGGAGAAAAAGCCGTGCGTAGTAGATAGCAAAAGCATCTGCTTTTTCGTCCGCTATCACTCGTGAGGAGGATCTCTGATGGCACGCACGCACTCTCTTCTCCCGTCGCTCCCGATCGGCAGCAGCTCCGATGCCGAGAACACGCCGTTTCACCCCCCGTTCTGCCCGAACCCCTGCTGCCTGTACCACCACGCGCCGCCGCCGGAGGACGAGCTGTGGTGGCGCGATCACGGACGGTATCGCACCAAAATAGCCGGGCGGATCCGGCGCCTTCGCTGCCGCCGCTGCGGGAGAACCTTCTCCGAGCGGACTTTCTCCACCGCGTACTACATTAAAGTGCAGATCAACCTCGTCGCCGCTCTTCTGTGTCTCGTCGGCGGGATGAGCCTGCGCGCGATCGCGCGCGGGCTCGGCTGCTCGATGGGAAGCCTCTCCAACCGCTTCGCTCGTATGGGCCGGCAGGCGGCGGCGATGCACGCGGAGCTCGCCGCCACGGTGAGTCTCGCCGAGGACCTGTGCGCCGATGGGTTTGTCGACTTCACCGTCAGCCAGTACTTTCCCGACGTCACCACGGTCCTCGTCGGCTCGCGCTCTCAGATGATCTACTCCCTCGATCACGGCTTCCTGCGCCGACGCGGGAGAATGACCGCTCGCCAAAGGCGGCGCAGGGCGAGACTCGAGAGGCTTTTCCGCGCAGCGCGCTCGGCGGAGAAAAACACCTTCGCGTGCGCGCTCGCCGAGACTCTCGAGCGAAACTGGAACCCCGCCCGCCCGTTAATCCTTGATACCGACAAGAACCCCCTCTACCCGCGGGCTCTTGCGGCTCTCGCGAAGGAGATCCCTGCGATCGGCGACCCAAAGAGATTCCACCACCGGGTGACCTCCGGTGAGGCACCACGTACGCACGCGAACCATCTGTTCCCGGTGAACTACATCGACCGGCAGATCAGGCTGAACCTTGCCGCGCACCGCAGGCAGACGGTGTGTTTCGCTCGCAACACCGCGGCGACGCTCGACCGGACGGTGTTGCTCATGTGTTACCACAACTACAACAAAGCTCACCGCATCGTCGACACCCGCCCGACTCCTTCGGCTCACGCGGTGGTCGCCGGAGTCGACGAGCAGGCGATCATCGGGTGGTGGCGGAGGTTTTTCCTCTCGCGGACGTTCTTCACCCACACCTCGCTCAGCGGCTTCCTGCGTTCGGTGTGGCTGCGGACCAACGAGACGCCGCTGTCGAAGGCGCCGGACTACCTGCCGAAGTATGCTTTCGCGTGATCGGTGAGCGCACGACGGTGAGATCAGGCGGGAGAGAGTTCGCCCAACGGCCCGTACGCACGATGGCGGGCGACATCAGACGTGCTTTTTTTACAAGGTTCGTAACAGTACCCAATTCTCCTGCTTTGCACGAGTCCGATGTCACCATTGCATTTAACTCTCAGATCGCGGATATTTTATGAGTAGTGACACCAAAACAGAACCCGCTCGTCAAGCCGATAATCGCATCTCTCTCCGCAATGGTATTCGCGCTTGCCTTTTCCGCGTGCGGAACCACGCCTCCCGCGCCCGACGACCAAACCGATCAGCAGCTCGCGGTACTCGAAGCCGAGAACGCGGCGCTCAAGGCCCAACTCGCGCGGACTCGTGAGACAGCACGCTCGGAGATCGAGCGTGTGACCGCCGAGCGCGAAACTCTCGCGCGTGAACTTCGCGCGCTCCAAACCGAGCTTCAAACCGTATCGAGTGACCACGAATCCGCCCGCGCACGGATAGCGCGGCTCGAGCGCGAGAACGCCGCGTTACAGGAGCTCATCGACGAACTCCGCCTCGTCATTCTGCTTCTGAGAGACATGAATCGCACGATCGAGCCACAACCCGACACCACCGAACCGCCCGAAGGCGCCGCGTTACCCGACACTGTTGAGCCCGACGCGATAGAGACGCCCGACGTCACCGACTCGGACCCGGCGTCGCGCGATCCCGCGGAGTTCTATACCCGGGGCAAGCTTCTGCCGCCAAGGCTCGAGAGCTCACCACGATCTCCGATAGCGGGGATCGGTCTCGTCTCGGTACGCGATCCGGCGACGGACACGTTTCGGTACTACTCCGCGCGAGTCAACCCGGAATCTGAGAATGCCTTGTACTTCGTGATCGAACAGAGTTCCCGCGGCGAGGCAACGCTCCGCGCGCAGATCCGGCGGACTCACGAAGCCGGTCCTGCGGTAACCGAGGCTATCGCGCTCCGTGATGCCGGCGGCGTTGTGCCGCTTCCGCTTATCGCCGCGACGCGCGTGACCGACGGCCGCCGGTGGGTCGAGACGATCTCGTCGGCTCTCGACGAGTTCGAGAGAGTTGTTCACGCAATCGAAGACGAGAGCGCCGAGATGGTGTTCCACACGACGAGCCGCGACGGAACCGAGACCACTACGCGGCGGATCACGGCCCGTGAGCGCGAGGCGGCGATCACGGTGATCACCGCGTTCATCGAACTTGGAGGCCAGCTCGCTGCTATCCCGGCGGCAAGAACGCCGCGGGAATAGCAGCTGTGGAGGCCAAGTCGCGACTATCTCCGCGGCAAAAACGCCGCGCAGATAGCCGCTGTGGGTGGCCGGCTCGCAGTTATCCCCGCGGCTCGGTAGCCGCGGTGATAACCGCTGTGGGAGGGGGCGACTCGCCGGTGAGTTCGCGGCGCAGGAGCGGGTGCCGGCGGCGCTCCGCGGCGCCGCTTGGCGGGGACGCTTAGTTCTTGAGGTCTTCGCCGGCTCCGGCGCCGACCGCTACGCGGCTTTCTTTCTTTTGCGGTTTGTTCCGGAACGTCAACTTGCCGCCTTTCTCGCTGAGAATGATATGACTTCCTTCGCCGAAACGACCTTTGAGAATCAGCATCGAGAGGGGGTCCTCGATCTCTTTCTGAATCGTGCGACGAAGAGGACGCGCGCCGAACTTGGGATCGTACCCGGTGTCGATGATGTAGCGTTTTGCGCGGGTTGAGACCTCGAGGATGATCTCTTTCTCGGCGAGCCGCGTCTGAACGTCGGCGAGCAGGATATTGAGTATCCGCGAGATCTCGTCCTGAACGAGCGCGTGGAACACCACAATCTCGTCGGCGCGGTTGATGAACTCCGGCCGGAACAGCCGTCGCAGCTCATTCAAGGCTGAGCTCTTGATGTCACGATACTCCATGAGGTTCTCGTTCGGCTGGAATCCGACCATCGATTCGCGCGTGATCTCGCGCGCTCCGGCGTTGCTCGTCATGATGATAACGGTGTTCCGGAAGCTCACGGTGTGGCCGAGGTTGTCCTGGAGCTCACCTTCTTCAAGAACTTGCAGCAAGATGTTGAACACGTCGGGGTGAGCCTTCTCGATCTCGTCGAGCAGCACGACCGAGTACGGGCGACGACGGATCTTCTCGGTCAAGAGGCCACCTTCGTCGTACCCGATGTATCCCGGGGGCGCACCGACAAGACGCGACACGTTGTGCTTCTCCATGAAGTCGGACATGTCGATTCGAACAAGAGCGTCGTCGCTGCCGAACAGGAACTCCGCGAGCGTCTTTGCGAGAAGCGTCTTCCCGACCCCGGTCGGACCCATGAAGATAAACGAACCCATCGGCCGTCCGGGCGCGCTCAACCCGGTCCGCGAACGCCTGATCGCCGAAGCGACCGCGGCGATCGCATCGTCCTGGCCGATGACCTTCTTGTGCAACTCCTCTTCGACCCGCAGAAGCTTCTCGGACTCGCTCTGCGCGATTCGAGACAGAGGTATACCGGTAATCTCAGAGAGCACGTACTGGATGTCGTCCGCGTCGACGATGTTGTGCTCGGTTTTCAGCGTCACCTTCCACTCGGTTCGTATCGACTCGACACGCGCCTTGACGCGGCGAACCTCGTCGCGAATAGCCGCGGCGCGTTCGTAGTTCTGCGAGTTCACGAGAGAAATTTTCTCGGCGTTCAGTTTCTCTATCTCGTGTTCGAGTTCGGTGAGCTCGGTTGGACGCACGCTGTTGTGGATGCGTTTGCGCGATCCTGCCTCATCGATCAGATCGATCGCCTTGTCCGGCAGAAATCTTTCAGTGATGTACCGGCGAGACAGAACCGCCGACACCTCGATCGCGCCGGGCGTGTACGAAACGCTGTGATGGTCTTCGTACCGCGTCTTGATGCCTTTGAGAATCTCGATCGTCTCTTCGACCGTCGGCTCCTTTACGTAGATCGTCTGGAACCGGCGCTCGAGCGCGGCGTCTTTCTCGATGTACTTCTTGTACTCGTTCAGCGTCGTCGCGCCGATGCACTGAATCTCACCGCGCGACAGAGCGGGTTTGAGCATGTTTGACGCGTCGATTGCACCTTCGGCGCCGCCCGCGCCGATAATCGTGTGCAGCTCGTCGATGAAAAGAACGATATTTCCGGCGGTGATGATCTCTTTCATCACGCGTTTGAGCCGTTCCTCGAACTCACCACGGTACTTCGTTCCGGCGATTAACGACGCGAGATCGAGCGTCATCACACGGCGGCCGATCAGGACCTCGGGAGCCGTGCCGTCGACGATCCTCTGAGCGAGTCCTTCGACGATCGCGGTCTTTCCGACGCCGGGTTCTCCGATCAATACCGGGTTGTTTTTTGTGCGGCGCGCGAGAATCTGGATTACGCGTTCGATCTCGCGCTCGCGCCCGACAACCGGGTCGAGTTTGTTCTCTTGCGCGTACACGGTCAAATCGCGTGAAAACTCGTCGAGCGTCGGCGTGGTCTTCTTCTGCGTACCCGCAACGGGTTTTCTCTTTTGGGTCTGCCCGACACGCGCACCACCCGCTGAGACCGGGCCGCTTCCGCTGAGTTCGGCTATGATCTCTCGCAGCGTCTCAACCGTGATATTGAACCGCCCCAAATACTTCGCGGTCTCGCCGGCTTGTTCCCGCGCGCACGCGAGCAGCAAATGCTCGGTCCCGATGTAGTCGTGCCCGAGGGTTTTCGCTTCTTCGGCCGAGTCCTCGAGTACCTGTTTCCCACGCGCCGACGGGGGAACGTCGCCCAGGATGAAACCGGTACGCTTGCGTGGAACGGCCTTTTCGATCTCTGCGAGCATTTCCGAAGCATCGATCAGCGCTTTCTCCAACGCCTTGAACCCGAGCCCTCCGCCTTCCTTGAGCAACGCGAGAACTATATGCTCGGGCAGTAACTGATCCGAGTGAAACCGTTTGGCTTCGTCCTGGGCCAAAATCGTAAGGACTTTCTGAGCCCGCTGTGTCAAACCTTTAAACATAGAGCCTCCTCAGCTCGCGGACTCGAGCCGACTACGAATAAGCTCCGCCCGATGCTGGTCAATTTCATTATCGTCGTCGGTTTTCCGACCGTGAGTGCAGGACAGTCTGATATGCGCGTTTTGTGTCCTGAATAGAAGCGCCGTAACTGCAGACAAGGAAACCCCTCCCAAAATACCGACAGCGGCTCCGAAACGGAGCCACGACAAGAGGCGAACCGCCTCATCGCTCGACACGACACGTGCGTAGCGGAGAATTCCGTACGCTCGATAAACATTATCTTCAATCCGGCTCCCAAGCGTATCCATCATTTCCTGGCGAGCCCTTCGCTCATAATGTACCAATTGTTGGGCCGCTCCTTCAAGTTTTTCGACGATTTCTTCCTCACCGACGCCGATTGTTCTCGAATTCGAGAGATGGAACATGCCGCCGAGCACAGGATGCTCGTTCGGACCGTACGGTGCGATACGAAACCCGGAGTCGTCGAACTGCCGCGAAACCTCTTCCATTTTCGACGACTCGGCGAGCCCGGGCAGGTGGACAAGAACCGATGCCCGCATGCCGGTGCCGCAGTTTGTTACTTCGGTCGTGAGATACCCGAGATCGAGCGCGACAGCGTACTGGAGCTCGTTATCGAGAATTCCGTCGAGCGACTCGGCGGTCTCGAGACACCTTTTCACCGCGAATCCGGGCCTGATCGACGAGATTCGTAAGTGATCGATGTCGAAAAGCGACACCGAGAGCGACTCGTCGTCGCGGACCAACAAAGCCCCGTCTGAATCGGTGAATTCGGAGTCGATCAGGCGTTTTTCGACAAGAATTTCGGCTTCGAGCGCAGAGACGCGCGCGATCTCGACAAACGTGAACACGTCGGGAACCGCCGCGATTATGTGTTCCACCTGTTTACGAACCGCAATCTTGCCGGGCCGATCGAGGCGCGGAGGGAACGGATGCCCGACGATGTTCCTCGCGAGGCGAACACGGCTCGACACGACGACGTCGTCGTCCTGGCCCGCCGAGGAAAACCAGCTTTCCCCACACGTCACACCGTTGAAGTTTAACATTTATGACTCATTCGTGTTCCAGTCCTCTCAACTCGTCGCGGATTTTCGCGGCTTCTTCATACTTCTCACCCGAAAGCGCCTCGGTCAAGCGGGTTCTCAGCGCCTGTTTGTCGACAAAAATAGTCTTAAACGTCGCGAGTCGTTCGGGAACTTTGCCACGGTGGTGCGGCGTCGCGCGCGTGCGCCGGAGCAAACCCGCGATGTGCGTCTTGAACGCGCCGTAACACGCCGGGCACCCGACCTGCCCGGTTCGTCTGAGATCCCGGATCGTCGTTCCGCACTCGGGGCACTGGTCAACGACCTCACCAAAAACCCCGACCGGTGATAGCACGCCGGACACGATGTCGTTGACATCGGGTGGGATGTCCTTCCGTCGTGTCTCTATCCCGAGTTCATCGGCGCACGAGCCGCAGAGTTTCACCTCCCGGCTATTCTTCCCGATCATCTGCTTCACTCGAATCTCAACGGCACGCATGCCGCACATATCGCATTTCATACTACCTGTAGTGTACTCGTTTTCGCCGCAAATTCAAAGTTGTCGGCGGCTCGGTCGACTGGCCGGCTCAATGACGACGTAAAACCTCAAGAGGCCGGATCATCGCAGCTCGTCGGGCAGGGAAAAACGCGGCAATTGTCGAGGCGGAAATCGTGATGCCTGCGGCGATCGCGAGCGCGTCGGCTCGGACCGTTATGGGGATAGTCTCAAGGTAGAACTCCTGGTTAAAGATGCTGATTCCCGCGTCGTTTGACAAAGGCGCCCCGAGAAACCGGACCGTCGATACGCCGACGTTGAGTACCCACTCGATCGCCCGCAGAATCTCGTTCACGTTGACCGTGATTATCAACCCAACCGAGAGACCGAGAGCCGCGCCGAACACGCCGATCGTGAACCCCGCGAACACAAACGAGGTTCGTATCGTCGCGGGAGAGACTCCGGTGCTCTTGAGATAGCCGATCTCCTGTTGCTTTTCGAGCACAAGCAGAACGAGACTCGAGGAAATCGTGATCGCCGCGACGAAAACGATCAAAAACATGATGAACGCGAGTAGGTTTTTTGTGGTAACAAACGACACGAATCGGGAACGTTCGAGTTCAAACCACGTAAAGACGCGCCACTCCGCACCGAGCGCCGTCTGAATGCTCCCGACGATTCGTTCGGCGTCGCCACGGTCGGAGAACGCCGTGCGCGAGAAGAGCGGATTCGGCAATGCCTTCGGGTCTGCAACCTTCACTCCGATACTGTATCGGCCCGACTCGGGCGCCAGAATCTCGACCCCGCGTGAGATCGGGATTATCGCCCAGAGGCGGTCGAGATCCTGATAGCCGGTCGAGAAAACGCCGGTTACGACGAACGTGCCGACGCGGGGAAGAAACCCACCGTTCACGGTTCGAACCGTCAGCAGTCGGACAGGATCGCCAGGCGAGACGTCGAGCCGTGAAGCGATCTCGCGTCCGAGCACGATCGAGTTCGGCGCGCCAAGATCGAAAGCCCCGTCGAGCAGCTCGAGGTACCGCCGAAACCCCGGATCATGAACCCAAACGTCCGGATCGAGCGCCCGAATCGTCGCCCCGGCTCGGCCCGCGTCGGTATACAACAGTCCGAACCCGCTGCGTTCGGCCGAGGCGTTTTGAACGGCCGGAATCGAGGCAACCGTCGTCGCAGCCGACGAGAGTTGTTCCAACGTCATCGAGTGCCGCGCGATTGCTTGAATGTGGTACGTTCCGGTCTCGAAGAATCGGGTCGTGATCCCTTCAATCATCCCGTCCGCTACGTGGATGACGACAACGAGCGGTACGAGACTCAACGCGATACCGATAATCGCCGCGGTTGCACGGTTACCGTGTTTTCCGGCGCCGAAAAGAAAACGGCGCGCGAGCAGAAACTCGCGTTCTGCGATCACCTCACAACTCCTCGACTGTCCGGCGCGCGATGTGAAACCGACGGTCACCCTTGTTTGTGAGTTCCGGGTCGTGCGTAACGAGGATCAGCGTCTTGCCGTACTTGCGGGCGAGTGAAAACAAAACGTCTTCGACGACGCGAGAGTTTCTCTCGTCGAGATTTCCGGTCGGCTCATCGGCGAGGATTATCTCGGGATCGTTGACCAACGCCCGGGCAACCGCGACGCGCTGCCGCTCGCCGCCCGATAGCTCGTGCGGGAAGTGCCCGGCACGGTCGGCGAGGCCGACGTCGGTCAGCAATCGAATCGCCTTGCCGCGAGCGTCACGTTTCGCGACACCGGCCATGTAACTCGGCAACATGACGTTCTCTTCGGCGGTGAACTCCTTCAATAAGTAATGGAACTGAAACACGAGGCCGATCACTCGTGATCGATAATCGGTGAGTTCCTTCTCGGAGAGATGCGACACGCGGCGTCCGGCGCATTGGATTTCCCCGCTGCTCGGAAAATCAAGCCCCGCGATCAGGTTCAACAACGTGCTCTTGCCCGATCCACTCTCACCGGTCACGACGGCGACGGTCGCGACTTCGAGGCTCAAAGACACATCCTCGAGAATACACAAGGTCTCGGCACCGGAGCGAAAGCTCTTCGCGAGCTGGGTGATCTCCAGAATACTCATCGTCACTCGTCCCTCAGAACTTCGGCGGGTTTGATCCTCGCAACGTACGAGGAGGCGGCCACCGCGGCGAGCGCGGCAGAGAGAACCGCGAATGAGAATACTCCGAATGCCTCGGAAAACCATACATGGCTCGGAATCTGCTCGATATAAAAAAACTGCGGCGAAAAAACGGCGAACTCCGCGGTCGTCCCCACGGCACCGAGCGTCGCATCGATGAGACGCAGAACCATGTTTACGCTCGCCTCGAATATCAGAAAGACGCCGTTGATGTTGTACGCGAGCAGGACTCCGAGAACCAATCCGAGAGTTCCGCCGACAAGACCGATCCACACGCCCTCGAACACAAACACGAGGCGGACCGCCGACGGCCTCGCACCGAGAGCTTTGAGAATCGCGATCTCCTCGGTTCTCTCGATCACGCTACGGCGCAAAGCGTGGTGAATATTCACGCCGACGACGACAAAAATCAGCCCGAGCAAAAACGTCATCATCGTTTTTTCCATTCTCAGCGCCGCAAAAATCGACCGGTTGTACTCGCGCCACGAGCCGACGTGCGCCTCGATCGCACGATCGCTCAAGAATCTCTCGATTCGGTGGATCGCTTCGCGGTCGTTGTATCGATTCTCGAGCTTGATCCCCCACTCTATCGGCTCGTCACGCACGAACTCGTCGTCGATCGCGGCGAATGCCCATGCCCTGTCGTAATCTAAAAACCCGGTCCGGAATGTCCCGGCGACGCGGCGCTGTATCTCGCGTGGCCGCGCGCCCGTGCCCGATATCGTGACGAATGACACCTCGTCGCCGACGCGCAGCCCAAGGAAACGCGCAAGCTCGTGTCCGAGCACGACCGCGTCGTCCTCGAACGAAAACTCGCCGGTACTGATACTCAACTGTTCCGATAACCCACGGTCACGGACGAGCGCGTCGTGCGGGACCGCGCGGATCAAGACCCCCGCGGGTTCTCCGAAGAATCCACGCGCGATGCTCTGGACGTCCCGGTAAGGCAACACCGAAACGATGCCGGGCATCGACCGGATTTCTTCCCGCACGGTCTCATCGCTCACGGGCGCGATTCGCACGTGGTGCGAGCCGACTTCGAGGATGTTCGTGATCGTCCCGAGCTGGAAACCGTTCATCACGCCAATCACCGTGATCAACGTTATGACCCCAACGGCGAGTCCACCGACCGAGAGCAGCGCCGCGGTATGCCCCTTCTCTCGCCGGCGCGTCCGAAAGTGTCGCCGCGAGATAAAAAAAACCCAGTCGGGCCATCGCGCCCGACTTCCGTGCGATGGTCTGCTCAGCATCACTGGACCTCTCGCACGCGGATAATCTCGCCGTCGCGAACGACTTCCTCACGAATGCGACGATCTCCATCAAAGAATATTCGTTGAACAAGCTCGCCCTCGCGGTAACGATCTTCGCGGCGGGTCCCGTCGTCGAGAGCGACCTCGATCACGACCGGTCGGCCGTCCTCGGTCAGCTCGCGCCGCACGAGTCGGTCACCGTCGTACTCGAACAGCTCGATGCGTGTCCGCGTGCCGGTCAGGGTCGTTATCCGTTCGGGCCGCCCGTGTTCGTCGAAGGCGCGCGTACTCGACGACACGACCACCGTGCCGACGGTCATTCTGTCTTCAACGAGACGCCCCGCCTCGTCGTACCACCGCTCCTCGACCGACCCGGCCTCAATGTCCTCGTCGCGGACGTACGCCGTCGTCTCGGTCCCCGGATGGTACGAGTACGTTGTCTTGCCGACCCGTGCGTCCGAGACCCTCTGTTCGCGGACAGTGACGCGCCCGCGATCGTCGAAGCGAGAAAGCTCGTATCGCGAACCGACCGTATGCCGCTCCTCTACGACGCGGCCGTCGGTGACACCGAATTCCGACACGCGCTCGGTGCCGTCGGCATGAGTCCTCACGATGCGGCGGAGCGACCCGTCCGCGCGGTACACGTACTCGTCGTGCGAGTTCACCTCGCCGTCGGCGTCGAGCGACGTCGCAGCGACGAGACGACCATCACGATACGCGTACATCGTAACCGACTCGAGAACCACGGCGCCGTCCGCATCCGCGGTCTCCGGGTCGACGGGACGCGACACCTCTTCGCGCGTGATCCGTCCGGCCGCGTCGAATTCGCGGCTGATCAACTCGACTCCGATCCGCGTAACGGTCTCCGAGCGGGGACGCCCACGATCGTCAAAGAACACCTGAGTCCGTCGGTTCTCGGTACCGTCGTGCGTCAGGACGCGAAGCTCGTGCTCACGCGTTCTCGTGACGGCGAGCACGTACTCGTGCGCCTCGACAGCGTCGCGACGGATCTCCTCGAGCTCGAGCCCGATCGCGTTCGACCTATAAAAACGCGTCGTGGCCGAGGCGTCTGCGTCATTCGACTGCGGATGGACCGCACCCGCCATGAAGGCTATGAGAAAAACGAGCATGATTGACCGGAACGTAATGCGCATCACTCTCCCAAGATATCGGCGAGATACTCATCGGTCGAGAATACGTCAAGATCGCCGTACTTTTCGCCACGACCGAGAAACGCCACCGGTATGCCAAGGTTTCGACAGATCTGAACGAGGATTCCACCTTTCGCGGTCGAGTCGTACTTCGCGAGCACGACCGCGTCTATGCCGACCGCCGAGTGGAATATCTCAGCCTGCTGGTAGGCGTTCTGTCCCGTCGTTCCGTCGATCACGAGAAGCTTTTTGTAGTTACAGTTCGCCGCCTGAGTCGCGACGATTCGGTCGATCTTCGTGAGTTCCGCGACGAGATTCGCTTTGGTGTGCATGCGGCCCGCGGTGTCAGCAACAACCAACCGGTCGCCGCGTGAGCGTGCGCTCACGAGTGCGTCGTACACGACGGCGGCGGGATCGGCTCCGGGGCCCTGTGCGACGACGCGGACGCCGAGCCGCTCACCGTGGCGACTCAACTGATCGACCGCTGCCGCGCGAAAAGTGTCGCCCGCCGCGAGCACGATTCCCATGTCGCCGTACGTCGTTCGATAGTACTCGGTAAGTTTCGCGATCGTCGTCGTCTTCCCGACGCCGTTCACGCCGAGAATCAGGAAAACGTTTGTCGTTTCGGCGCTGAAAAGATCTCCCGCCTCGACGAGAAACCCGCCGAGAACCCGCCTGATCTCGTCGATAACCGACATCCTGTCGTGATGCGCACGATCGGAACGCAACCCATCGACGAGCTCGACCACGGTCTTTGCGCCGATATCCGCCTCGATCAGCAGATCCTCGAGTTCGTCGAACACCTCATCGTCGACGCGCCCTCCGGAAAACAACGCGCGCAGTTTCTCTCCAAAACCCTTTTTTTTCATCTCGCCTCGCATGTCTTACTCAAAATGATACGCTTCTCCGACTGAGATATACCGGACAAGATCCCGCACCGCGCGAAACAACAATGCCCCACTGACCCCAACCGAAACCCATCCGCCGTAATACGCGGTGAGCCCGGTACGCGCTATGTCTTCTCGCCCGGAAATCGTCTGAATGCCCTCGGTCGCGGAGAACACCGTGAGATTGTCACGGTACACGCCGAACAACACGATAGGCACGGGAACCGAGAGCACAAAATGGCCGAGAGACCGGTAAAAAGCGTTCCGGCGGTCTGTCAGCCGTTGCTCGGCGTCGAAATCGTCGATCGTGAGAGCGCGCGAAATCGTCGCGGGCGAGTCGGGGGTAAGAAGAAACTGCGAATCGCGATACCCTTCGTTCGTGAGCCGGATATGGTCGACTTTCCACGGCGTCGGGATCGCGATCGGCGTCACACCGACGTACACCGCGTTTTGGTATACCGACGCGCCAGGAGGAATCGACTCGATCGTGACCGGATCCGCCGCGACGGTGGGATACTCGAGATCGAGAACGAGCTTTTCACGGTGGTGGAGCGTGACGGTCCGAACGACGGCCGGTGAGCCGTGATTCACGATTCTCACGGTATGCGAGCCGGTTTCGAGAAACCGTACCGTCGTGTCCCCGTATCCGACGTGCCGATCGTTCAGAAAAATCCGTACCGACCGGTCGCCGGTCCGCACCGCGATGTCGCCCCAGTCACGACCGGCCACGAAATCGGCGAGTCGGTCAGCGATATCGGCGACGGCATCCTCTATCTCGGTCGGCAACACGACGTCGTACTCGGAAGCCACGACCTTGCCGGCAAGCGTCGAGTACGCCGTGGCGTCCACAAAGACGTACTCACCGAGCATCTCGATCGTACCGAACACGATCAGGTCGAGGTCGTGCTCGCGGCTCGTTCGCTCGGGAAACACGACGGCCGGCAACAGCCCCGACTCGCCTTGAACCATCCGAATCGGCTTTGTCGAGGGAATCTCGACGTCATCCGAACTCATCTCTTCGAGAAACGCGATTCGCTCGCGCGCCGCGCGTATGTCTTCCCGAGCCGCGGAGCGGGTCCGCTCGCGCGCGGCTTCGTCGCCGGTTCCGAAATACGCGCCGTCGCGGCGCTGAACCGCGTCGGTCAGCCGCCGCCCCTCGCGGACGATCTCGGCATCGATCAACGAGCGCGCGTACGTTTCGCGTTCGGCCGGCGTAATCGCATGCGCATTGATCTCCGATAACCGCTCGCGCAGAAGAAGAGGAACCGAGCGCCCCAAGAACGCGAACTCGCTCGCGGCCCCGTCGACATCGAAAACTCCGAAGCCTATCCGCCAAAACTCACGCGCGTCGCGGACGGTCACGGTGCCCGCGTCCGCGTAGACCGGGAGAAGCGATACAACGGCAAACGCAAGTACGGCGGTTTTACGCATTCCGTTTCACTGCTTTCGTGATTGCCGATGCAATTCGTTCTTTTCTGAATGGTTTCACGACAAAATCTCGTGCACCGAGTTTGATCGCCTTCACGATCATCTCCTGTTCACCAAGAGCGCTGCACATGACGACGCACGCGGTCGGATCGAGCAGCATGAGCTTCTTCAACGCGGTGATTCCGTCCATCACCGGCATAGCGATGTCGAGCAATACCACGTCGGGCTTGTCATCCGTGTATCGGATCAACGCCTCCCATCCGTTTCGCGCCTCCGAGGTCACGACGAAACCGGCCTCTTCAACGGCCTCGCGAATCGCGATCCTCATAAACGTCAGGTCGTCGACGATCAACACCCGAACGGACATCCTTACCCCGCTTGCCACGACACGCGCAGGTATTCTTCGATGAACTCATCGATCCTACCGTCCATCACGGCGTCGATATTACCGGTCTCTTTTTTCGTTCGGTGATCCTTGACCATTGTGTACGGATGGAACACGTACGACCGGATCTGGTTTCCCCACGATATGTCTTTCTTCTCGGCAGCCTTGCTTTGCGCTTCCTTGTCCTGCTCTTCCTTGTAATGCTGGTACAGGCGCGACTTCAGCATCTTCATCGCGGTTGCGCGATTCTTGTGTTGACTGCGTTCGTTCTGGCACTGTACGACGATTCCCGTCGCGAGGTGAGTCAAACGTATCGCGGAATCGGTCGTGTTGACGTGCTGCCCTCCGGCACCGCCGGAGCGGTACGTGTCCACGCGAAGGTCCTCGGGTTTGATCTCGACGTCGATGTCGTCGTCGACAACCGGCGAACAGTACACCGAAGCGAACGATGTGTGCCGGCGCCCGGCCGAGTCGAACGGAGAGATCCTCACGAGTCGATGGACGCCGGTCTCGGGCAGCAGGAACCCGAACGCGTACGAACCTGAAACCTCGAGCGTGACCGACTTGATGCCGCCTTCGGCTTCCTGGATGTCGAGCATCGCGGACTTGTAGCCGCGCCGCTCGATCCATCGCGAATACATCCGCAGCAACATCGAGACCCAGTCGCACGCTTCGGTCCCTCCTGCTCCGGAATGGATCGTGAGGTACGCGCCGCCCGCGTCAAATTCGCCGCTCAATAACTCGAGAAAACGGAGTTTTTCGTACCGTTCGGATAGATCCTCGAGCGCTTCCTGAATCTCGTCGGTCACCCCGACGTCTCCTTCCTCGACCGCGAGCTTGAACAGTTCGTCGGCATCGGAGAGATCGTTCACGAGTTCCACCCAGGGATCATGTTTATCGCGTAGTGTCTTCAACTCGGTCATGACGGCCTCGGCGCGATCTTTGTCGTTCCAGAACTCCGGATTTGCGGTCTGCGCCTCGAGATCGTTGATGCGGCTCTTCAACGCATCGGAGTCAAAGATGCCCCCATGTTTCGAGAATTTTTTTCTTCGTCGTTTCGAGCGGTGTTCTCAACTCATCGATGTTCATGCGCCCTCCCACTGTTTTGGCCTGTTCCCGTAGTATACTTATTCCCCGGCTGCGTTCCAAGGCTTGTTGCGAGCAATCGATTCACCGATAATGGAATGTATGAAACGTTGGAAGATCGGCTCGGCAATCGTGATCATTCTGTTACTTGCGTCGGCGTCACTGCTCGCTGATGAGGGCGTGTTTGTGACGGGGATCCGGATCGCGACGCGCGACCCGGAGGTGCGCATCACGTGGCGCGACGCCCCCGGCTACGACGGCACGTACCGTGTCTACCGCCATACTGCAAGGATAGATCGAGAGAGCTTCCCGGATGCCGTTTTCGTCGGTACGGTCCAACCCGGCATCGAGGCGTTTCTCGACAGACCGCCGACCCCCGGGTTCTTCTACTACGCGGTAACGGCACACGACGCCGACGACACGCCGGTCACCGAGTACATTGCCTTTCAGAACGTTTCATCGCAGCCGGTCGAGATCACGTCCACCGCGAGTCTCGAGCAGATCGCGGCTGAGGTCACGTCGATCACCGCGACTCCCGGCACGAACGCGATCACCGTAAACCTCGTCGCGACACGAGCAGACCGCGAGATCGTCGTGTATCGGTCGATTCAACCGTTCCACGGCCTCGAAAGCCTACAGGAAGCCACGCGTATCGCGACTGTCACGGGAGCCCGCGTTGAGATCCGGGACATTGGGATCCCGGGAGTCCCGTACTACTACGCCGCGTTCGACGCCGCGCTCGTCGCGGCCGGTAGAATCGCTTCGGTAGCCGGAGGGGACGTGATGGCCGAGTCCGTCGAGATACCGTTGCCGGCCGCCGCCGCGCGCGTCGCTCCGCAACCGACGGGACCGCGCGACCGCCCACTTCCGCTTCTAAGAATCACCCACGATGCACGAGGCCTGAGCGCGCTACCCGAACGCCGTGAGCTCGACCGTGTTACGCTCGCGGCCGTACGGTCGCTACTCGCATCGGCTCCTGACATCCAACGGCCCGAGCGTTCACCGGAGATCCTCGAGATTGATCGCATCAGAACCAATCAGGGAATCGACGGTGCGATTCACTCGATCGTCACGGGGCCACTCGCGAACGGACGTTGGGACGAGGCCGCCAAGTTGTTGAGAAACGTCCGGGCGGCTGCGTTCGAGTTTGAGACGCTGGCGCGCATCGCGTTTTACAGAGGACAAGCGTTGTTTTTCGCGGGAAACACCCGCGAGGCTTTTTTCGAGTTTCTCACGGCCGAAGAGGCGCTGCGCGAGCGTGCGACACCGTGGATCGAAGCAACGCTCTCCAAGAGCGCGATCGATTAACGGCGTCGCCCTACCCTTTGATTTTCTCGCCCGAGGTCGGCCGCTCGACGCCGTAGAACATGAACAGCTCGGATTGGATCCAGATGAAGTTTGAGTTCTCGGTCGGGACAAGGAATCTCGCGGAGTCGACCTCGTCACCGTCTTTGGTGAACACCGTGACTTTCTCGACCGCGAGAACGGGGTACACCGTCTCGGGATCGAAAAGTTTCGCCATGCTGATGTAGTTCGAAGACATATGCGGGAAAAAATCCCGGAATGCTTTCTTCAGGTCCTCTTTGACTTTGACGTAAAAAATCCCGGTCGTCATGATTCCTCCGTTTCGTGGGAACGACACATTTTCATACTCTTTCGATTCGGACGTCAACCGTAGCCCTCCACGATGCGCCGGGCTCGATCGCGA
The DNA here is from genome assembly GCA_007695285.1 of Spirochaetaceae bacterium. Taxonomy (GTDB): domain Bacteria; phylum Spirochaetota; class Spirochaetia; order DSM-27196; family PXBQ01; genus PXBQ01. Next base: position 111,233 of record REEC01000117.1, read on the forward strand.
GCGACCACCGCGGCAAAAGACAAGACGACTGATACTCGGTTCCGAGCCCGTCCGACGTACGATACACCGTTTCGACCGGAAGACTCCAGAGCTCGGCCGGCACCGAAAACTTCAGAGCTATCGTCGTCTTGGTATTCAGGTCGAGAAATCGTACTGCGTCGACATCGGTCTCGCTGGTGCGCGTCGGGCCGATCTCGGTCTCGGCCTCCCCTTTTGCGACGTACAGCCTCAAGACATCGACTTCTCGCGATACAGCGCTCAGGTTGATTTCGGATCCAAAAACGGTAAAAAGCGCGTTCTCAGAACGATTCGTTATCGTGTACGCAACCGAAAGCCCACCCTTTTTGAACGAGTACTTCTTGGCAATCTCTACCGGGTCCCGACGCGAATCGTGTTCGACGAACGAACTCGCCGTGAGCGCGACTTCGCGGTTCTCGCGCTTGTAATCGGTGACGGTGTACCGCGTATCGAGAAAACCACCCGCTTCGCGATACTTCATCACGTCGAAATCGGCGATCGTCGCGTCCTTCTCAAAAAAATGGTCGATGAACGCGGATCGCCGGTACGTGTCGTACCCGAGAGCCCCCACGTCTTCGGTATGGTACGGCTCAGGGTGGCGTGCCATCGTATCGAGGAAGTTCCACGAGATCGGTAGATAGTCGAGCTCGAACAGAGCGCCCCCTTCCGAGTGAACGTACGCGTTCATGTCGTGGCCCTGATACAGATACTCTTGAACACCGTCCATGTCAAAATCGATCGCGATGACAGATGGGATGAAAATACCCCGTTCGCGCGTGACTTTCTCGGCTTCGATCAGACTCGAGTAGACGCTCTTGCGCAAGGCGTTCCGGTAGATTCCGCCCGGGCGACCGTGCCAATACGCGTGGTGACACTGCCCCCGCCACAACTCTTCGCGAGCCGCGAGTTTACGATACTTGTCGCCACGAACCTGGTTCACGAGCACGTGCGTGTACTGCATCTTCGCGTACATCAGGTTGCTCTCCGGGTACTTCACGAGAAAATGACGGAAAAACCCACTCGGAACCGGTTTGCACTGTTTGGACGACTTCGATTTCGGGTTCATCCCGTACGGTTCCGCCCAACTCTGCATCGCCGCGTACGAGGTCGTCGGGAAGTACGTGCGCCGCCGCGGAACAAACGAGCGCAGATACCGCGGAGGAAGCACCGGCTGCAGCCACTCGGAGTTGTCACGGATTTTGGTGAGAATTTCGGTGAGCCACGACTGATCGTAACAGCCGTCGTGCCCGTTCCGACCGTCAAGCGACTCGCCCTCGATCATGAGCGACACGACACGATCGCCTCGTTCGGTGGCGGCGGATCGAAGTTTCTCGATTACGTCATCGGGAGAGATCCGCGGTGCGCCCGAACGCAGGACGTTACAGACCGGAAAGACCGTCAGAATGCGTCCCTGGTCCTCGGTCAAACACGGGCGGTACATGTCTCCGCCCGAGAGGCCACCCGCTGTGAAATGATGATCGTCGAGGAAGATGTAGTCGATTCCGCTTGTGCTGTACGTCGACGCGAACGTCGGCTCCCAGACGTACTCGGTGACCCATGCGCCGCGCGGGCGCCGTCCGAACTGCTTGCGGAGAAACGTCGTCATGCGTTCGATTTGGCCAAGTCGGTCTTGACGAGGGATCAACGCGAGTACCGGGTCGTAAAACGCACCACCGAGAAGTTCAACCTGCCGCCGCGACGCCATCTCCGAGAGTACGTCGATGAACTCCGAGTGCTTTTTTTCGAGCCACTGCAGAAGAACGCCGGAGAAATGCAGCGTCAGCGCCACTTCCGGGAAGTTATACAGCGTCTTGAGAAACGGCTTATAACACGTCTGATACGATTCTTCTATTTCGTCGTCGCGGGCACCAAGTGGCTGGCTGTTATTCGTTCCGAATATCAGTTTGACTTTTTTCATCCACTTCCCGTTCAGGACGATCCTCTACGGCGACTGCCTTCGATTGGTTCTTTGAGTTCGACTTGGAAGATTGTACTTCCGCTCGGCCGAATTGTAAATCACCCGAGCCCGGAATGATACACTTTGGAGGACATTTCTCGACCGCGGCGTCGCGTGGCCCCTTTTTGTCATAATCGATCGTCGAAAGGAAGTTCGTTATCTCGAATCCACCCTCCGGACTTCGTTTCGCGCAGATGCTACAGCCGATACACCCCACTTTGCAGTGTTTCCGGACGACTTTCGGTGGGTCGGTATTGTTGCACGCGACGATTACGTCCGCGTCGTACGGCACCCACTTCATGACGTTCGTCGGGCAGACCTCGATGCACTTTCCGCACGAGATACAAACGTCCTTATCGACGCGAACCTTGCCCTCGGCGTCGTAACCGATCGCGTCGACCGGGCAGACGCGGATGCAGCTCCCGAGCTGAAGGCACGATTGTTTGCACACCTTGTCGCCGCCGTACAGAAGGTGCAGTGCGTTGCAGTCCTGGATACCCGAGTACTCAAACTCATACGTGCTGACGTCTCTGCCGCCGCGGCAGTGGACTTGCGTGACCATCCGCTTCGTGGGACTCTCGATCTCGACGCCCATCACGCTCCCGATCTTCTCGACGACGGTCGGGCCACCGGGTGAACACAACGTGAGCGTTTGCTCGGACTCGTTTGCGATCGCCTCCGCGTACGCCGCGCAGCCGGCGTATCCACACGCACCGCAGTTGAGCCCCGGCAGGATCTCTTCGAGCTCGGCGACGCGCGAATCCTTCTGCACCGCGAGAACCTTCGACGCAAACGCCAACCCTATCCCAAAAACGGCGCCGAGCGCGCCGACAATAAGTATTGCGAACAAGATCGTGAGCATAGCTCATCCTCCTCGAGAGAAAACCGTACCGCCGCGCGAAATCACCCGATCAAATTCCGCAAAAGAGCGACGTCGAACGCCATAAACGCGAGAGCCATCAACCCGCCCGTGATGAACGCGATCGGCGTCCCGCGAAGGAACTTCGGCACCCACTCGGTATCGAGTTTTTCACGCAACGTCGACATGAGCAGGATCGCCAACAAAAACCCCACGCCCGCGGCAAAACCCGCGACAAAGCTCTCGATTGCACCGTACTCGTTGCGCACCGCGATCAACGCGATACCGAGCACCGCGCAGTTCGTCGTGATGAGCGGCAGATATATTCCGAGTGCCTTGTAGAGAGGCGGGGAGATCTTCTGGATAACCATCTCGACGAGCTGAACCAGCCCGGCGATCACGAGAATGAACGTTATCGTTTGGAGAAACTCGATCCCCAACGGGATGAGAACGACGTTGTGGATCATCCACGTGGTGAGAGACGCCAGCGACATCACGAACGTCACCGCGAAACCCATTCCAACCGCCGACTCGACGTTCTTGGAAACCCCGATAAACGGGCAGAGTCCGAGAAACTGGTTCAAGATGATGTTATTGATGAAAACGAACGTGATGATAATCCCGATGTACGTCATGCCCGACCTCCGTCGCGCGTCGCCGTTCGTGTCGCCGCGGATCGTGCACGCGCGCGTACATCCTCGATGACGTTGAGAAGCCCTTTGAGGTACCCCATCACGAGAAGCGCGCCCGCCGCGAGCGACATGATCCGGACCGGCTGTTCACTCAACCCCGGAATCACGAACGTTCCGTCGAAACCGCCGATCGGGAAAACCGTGATCGTCCCGTTGCCGAGGACCTCACGGATCAGAGCGATCACGACGAGCGCCAGTGTGAACCCCAGCCCCATCCCGATTCCGTCGAGAACCGACGACCCGACGGTATTCTTGGCCGCGAACGCCTCGGCCCGTCCCAGGATCACGCAGTTCACGACGATGAGTTGAACGAACACCCCAAGATTGCGCGAAAGCGCGGGCGCAAACGCCTGCATCGAGAGATCGACGACGGTGACAAAACTCGCGATGATCACGATGTACGCGGGGATCCGCACCTTCTCAGGGATAAAATCCTTGAGAAGTGAGACGAAAGTGTTCGAACACACCAGGACAAAAATCACGCCCGCGCCCATGCCCAACGCGTTCACGACTTGTGTCGAGACCGCGAGCGCGGGACACAGCCCGAGCATGATCACGAATATCGGATTCTCGCGGTAGACACCGCGAGTCAACGTAGTCATTGTACTCATGGATCACTCCATCTTCCGAACAAAATCGGACGCCGTCTCGATCGCGCGCGCGACACCGACGAACGTCATCGTCGCGCCGGAAACCGCGTCGGCGTCCGACGCGTCGAGTTGATCTTTTCGCGTCGGAACGGGTCGATCTCCACCGGTCCCGACAAACTTGTCCATGTATCCCGGCGCCTCTGCCTTCTTCCCAAGCCCCGGCGTCTCGAGGTTCTCCATCAACGTCGCGGCAAATACGGTGCCGTCGTCCCGCGAACCGACGAGCACCGCCATGTCGCCACCGTATCCGTCACCGATCACGCGGACGATGTACCCGTATAAGTCATCGTTCTCAAAAACCGGGAAAACCGCGCGAACAGCTCTGTGATCGTCGACCGGCATCACTTCGCCAACGCGTCGATGCTCGGCGATCCGGGAAAGCGCCTCGGCGAGCTCGCGTTCGCGGTTTCGGACGATAATCGGCGCGGTCACCGCGTTCACGAGCGCCAAAACGATTGCCGCGACGGTACAGATAATCGCGAGCCGCCCGCCGATTTCAAGCAGATTCCTCGCACCGTTCTTCCGAGGGTCACTCATTTTTCGCCCTCACAACGCCGAATCGTTTCGGGCCGGTATACCTGTTGATCAATGGAACGAAAACGTTCATGACGATAATCGCGAGTGATGCGCCTTCCGGGAACGAACCGAAAAATCGAATCAAAAACGTCAACAGACCCGCGCCCACGCCGTACACGATCATCCCTCGTGCAGTTATCGGTGAAGTGACGATGTCGGTCGCCATGAAAAACACGGCGAGGATGAAACCGCCCGTTGTGACGTGAAAAAGAATGTCGCCGGCGAAGTACCCGGCCCCGTACGGCGTCCCGCCGAACACCCAGACAAGCACGGCGAACGATCCAAAGTACGAGGTCGGAATCTCCCAGGTGATTATCCGGCGCGCGATGAGATACACCGACCCGAGCAGAAGCAGCATCGCCGAGACCTCGCCGATGCTGCCGGGAATATTTCCGATGAACGGGTCGATGTACCCGCCGGGAAGGTGCGCTCCAAATGGATTCAGGACGTTCGTATTGAGCCATGACGTCACGTTGACGTCGGCGACGCTTCGCGGGAACCCGATCGAGTCGAGATATCGGACGGGATTCAGGATCGGAACCGGCGATTCGACGACACCCGACTTCACGGCGCTCAGCATTGTCGCGCCGGTTACGCCGTCGAGCCCGGTGAGTGTCCGCGGCATACTCCAGTTTGTCATGTGCCCGGTCCACGAAAAAAAAACGAAGACGCGGCCGGCAAGAGCCGGATTCATCCAGTTACTGCCGAGCCCACCAAAGCTCCACTTCACAACCGCAATCGCGAACGCAGACGCGACGACAGGGATGTAGAGAGGAACCGCAGGCGGCATATTCATCCCGACCAGCAACCCGGTGAGAAACGCCGATCCGTCGGAGAGAGACCGTCGGTTGAACGCGAGTCCGATGAGAAACTCGACAGCAAGCGCCGAAAGCGTCGCGGCGGCAAGCACGCGAGCCGCGGTGAACCCGAAAACGTACACACCCCACGCGGCGGCGGGCGCCAGACACGCGGAGACGGCCCACATGACGTTCGCTGTCGACGCGGCGTCGTGGTACTGAGGCGAGCTCGTAACGACCAGCTTGTGCTCCGCGGTACTCACTTGCCCCCCTTCTTTTTCCGAGCCATTCGTTTCCCAATCCTGAGGCCCTGAACCAACGGAATGTGCGCCGGGCACGAGTACGCACAGCAGCCACACTCACGACAATCCATCAGACCACCGTCGACCGCGCGCGCGTACTCGGCGTGTTCGATCAGCTTGTATAGAGACGTCGGTTGCAGGCCGATCGGGCACGCGCGCACACACCGTCCGCACTGAATACACGGAGTCTGTGGCGCGGCGTGAATCTCGCGACTCGTCAACGCGAGAATGCCCGAGGTGCCTTTTGTGACCGGTGTATCGAGGTCATACACCGTGAAACCCATCATCGGTCCACCTGCGACGATCTTCGCGGGTATTCTGGAAAAACCGCCGCACTCTTCGATCAAATCGCCGAACGATGTGCCGATACGGGCTTTCAAATTCGCGGGATTCCGAATCGCACCACCCGTGACGGTGACGACACGCTCGATGACGGGCTTTCCGTGCGCGACCGCTTCGTACATCGCAAAGAGCGTCCCCACGTTCGACGCGACCGCCCCTACGTCGATCGGGAGCCCACCGGACGGGACTTCACGACCGGTGATCGCCTTGATCAACTGCTTCTCGTCTCCCTGCGGATACTTCAACTTGAGGGGAACAACGCGGTACGGAAGCCGCTGTGCGCGGATCACTTTCTCGATCGCGCGCGCGGCGTCCATCTTGTTCGTCTCGATACCGATCACGACGTTCTTCGGCTTCAGGATGCGCTCGGCGATACGAAGACCTTCGACAACGCCTTCGGCACGCTCGAGCATCAGCCGGTGATCGGCCGAGAGGTACGGCTCGCACTCGGTTCCGTTCAAAATAAGGTACTCGGCGACCGCACCCTTCGGGAGCGAGTACTTCACGTGCGTCGGGAACGTCGCACCGCCCATGCCGACAACACCCATCTCGGTGACCACCGACAACAGTTCCTCGGGGCTCTTGCCGGACCAGTCCTCGTGCTCGCTTTCCTTTCCGAGACGATCGAACTCACCGGTCAACTCGATCGCAATCGCGGCGGTGCGGACACCGTTCGGAAGCGTGATCTCGTCTATCGATTTCACGATTCCAGGGATCGGCGAGTGAATCTGAGCCGAAACGAAACCCGCGGCTTTCCCGATCAACATACCTTCGCGGACGGTGTCGCCGGGTTTCACGAGCGCTTCGGCCGGCGCCCCGATGTGTTGCTGTAACGGTACACGGCAGAGAGACGGTATCGCGGCGTTCCAGAGTTGCTTTGCGCGCGTGTGTTCTTTTCTCTCGTATGGATGTATGCCCCCCTTCGGGAACGACTTTGTCAGTGTCATGCGGCTTGTCTCTTTCTCCTCACTGTTGAACCTTCGATCCGAACTCGAACGTGAGAAACCATTCCGAAGCTCCCGGCCGGAAACGGCGAGAAGAGCAGGATCATCAGCGCAGTATGGCTTATTTGATGTGAACGCGGCCAGTATATAGTGGGCGATTGGCGGACAACAACCCCGTTCGGAGTGTTTTGGTCAAGAAAGATGTCGTGCATCCCACGGTCGCGGGTGAGCACCGACGCGAGCCAGGCATCGTCGTACACGATCGGTGTGTACTCGGTACGTTCGACACTTTCACCTCGGCGTTCGTACAACGGCACCGTCACCGCATCGCCGGCGGTCGGAACACCGAACGTCCGCGCGTACATGAACCCGTCGTGGAATGCGCGATGAGCGAGGTAATCGGCAAGATCCGGAAGCGCGTCCGCAGGACGGTACCGCGCGAGAGCGCCGATTCCGGAAAAGCTGAGCTCAGACGCGGCGGCATACGAGACTGGTTGCGGAAACGCGACCGTGCGAGACGGTAAAATGAACCCGTGAGCGAGCGGCGTCGCAACGAGAACCAAAAAGATCGCAGCGACGGCCGCGCCGGACAGACCCGAAACGGGTCGTGCGTACCGCGTACCGGTCAGAATCGGCACGGGCGCGAAGACTCGGTGTTCCTCGTTATGTAACTTGCGCTCAATCAAGACGGCGACGACGACCGAGACCGCGATCAAACCGATAATCGGCGGAATAACCGACACGACCGCCGCCGGAGATCGACTCGCGACGTAACCGACGACCGCCGGGAGCGCAACCGCCGCGTAGACGTATCGTGCGCCGCGACCGTCGGGCGCGGCGCGTCGGCCGTACCGGATCCGGTGCTCGAGAGCGGGGAATCCACGGTCGATGACAAGAGCCCAGGCAAAGAACGCAACCCCGACGAGCACGAACGTGTACGCCCCACCCATGAACACGGCGGCAAGACACGGAATCCCGCCGAAACCTATGAATACCCGTCGCCGGACACCACCGACCGCAAGCGCGATCAGCATCAGAGCGAACGCTCCGGCGTACACGACACCGTCGTCAAAACTCCACTCGACGAGAAACCACTTGGTCGTGACGCCGCTCAGCGCACGACGAATGTTCTGATGCACTCTGAACGGATGATCGTCGGTCGCGACATAGTACACCGCGTGCGTCTGCACCCCATCGTACGCGGTGAAAAACATCGGAAGCCCGCGGAGATACGGATCGTAGCGCGGATCGTGCGGTGAGAACCGTTTGGGAAGGTCGGCGACCGTGATTCGCGCAAGCGCCCCGAAATCGTTGTACGTCGCGTACGTCGAACTCGGCGCGCGGACGTCGTCGTACCCGACCAGCGTGAGCCTTTCGAGAACATCGGATTCGGAGTGGTCACCGGCGACCAGCAGCATCGCGTATCCCGACCAGAGTTGTTTCTCTGCGCGCGCGGCAGGAGCGAGAAACGGAACGACCACCGCCGCAAAAAAGAAAATCCCACCGACGGCGAGAATGACGATTCGACGCGCTACCCTTTTTTTCACCATAGCCTGATAGTGCTCACCGGAGCGGAACGATTTTTTTGTCACAAGATGCTGAATGCGACGGCGATAAAGAACCCCAACAACACGCCGATCGAGACTTCGGTCGGCGTATGACCGTTGACCTCTTTCACGGGCCGGAACCGAACGCCGAAACGCTCGGATAACTCCTGTCCGAGCGAGTTCATCGCGTGCGCCTGATCACCCGCTGCTCGACGCACACCGAGTGCATCCCGGATGATGAGTATCCCATAAAACAACGCGAGTGTGAACAACGGCGTGTTGATCCCGTGGCGGAACCCGATCGAGGTCGCAAGCGCCGTGACGAGCGCTGAGTGGCTCGACGGCATCCCTCCGGTCTTCCAGAAAATCGTAGTCATCAACTCGCGCGACGACCGGTGTCGCGCACGAATCGCGTCTATGAGCGACTTCAGGAGTTGCGCGATAAACCAACTGAAGAAGGCCGAGAGAAAAATCCTGTTGCCGAGCATCCCGAAGAGTTGGTTCCATGCGTGCGAGCCCATAGCCGCCACAGTTTGGGGCGGTAATGTGCGTTTGTCAAGGCCGCGTTTTTCTGCCGACACCTCGACAAACCGCACGATACGCCGTACAGTGGCCGCAACACCGGTAAAAAGGGTTCTCATGTTCCGCACCTTCCTTGGTCCGACTGTTTCGGTTTCGACGCTCCTGCTTTCGACGATTGCGATCGCTTTCGGAGTCGTGCCGGCGGTTCTCGCGCAGGACCGCGCGTACGAAACCACTGTCCCGGAGATCTCGGTCCGTTACTACGGTGAGACGGGATGCGCGCACTGCGACGTGTTCGAGACGATCACGGTCCCGCGGCTCGAGGGCGAGTTCGACGTCGCGATCACCGTCGAGTCGTTCGATATCTTCCGCCCGGACGCCCGGCGCGATGTAGCGGATCTGCTCGAATCACTCGGACAGGAGTACAGAATCTTTCCGGTTCTGGTTATCGGCAACAATGCGTATCAGGGGAATCGTGCGATCGAAGAAAACTTTGCCCGCGAGCTGGAACACATCGTCGAAACGGGCGAGTTTCTACCGGCGCACCGGTCATCGGGCACAGAACACGATCCGGAGCGCGTGGCGTCGCCCGAGACAGCCGCAGGACCGGTTGAAACACCGGTTTTCCGATACTTCTGGGCCGAGGGCTGCCCCGCGTGCGCGCGCGCCGCGCCTTTTGTCGACGAGATCGAGACCCGATTCCCCGAGATACCCGTCGAGCGATACGAGGTTTCAGGCGATCGTCGCAATCTGCTGTTGTACGTCGAAACCGCGGCGCAGCACGGCATTCAAGCGGCGTCCGTTCCGGCGTTTTTCCTCGGCGATCGACACTGGCTCGGTTTCAACGCGACGATCGAGACCACGATCCGCGCGACGATCGCCGAAACGGCGGCGAATACGCGCGCGCGTACCGCGACTACGGTGTCACAACCGGACGGACCACTCGCTATCACACTGCCCGTGATCGGTCGGGTTGACGTCGACGCGTTGCCGGCGTTCGTCGTAACGGCCGCGATCGCGTTCGTCGACGGCTTCAACCCGTGCTCGCTCTGGGTCCTGACGTTCCTGATCGGTCTGATCGTTCGAACCGGCTCGCGCGTACGCACGATCGGCGTCGGGTTGGTCTTTCTTGTCGTGACCGCCGGCGTTTACGGGTTGTTCATGCTCGGTGTCTTCACGGTACTCGGTCGGGTTGCCGGGCTGTTCGCGGTTCGAATGGTCGTCGCGTTGCTCGCGATTTCGATGGGTCTGATCAATGCAAAAGACTACTTCGCGTTCAAACGCGGCCCGTCGCTCACGATCTCCGACCGATTCCACGCACCGATCGCGCGTCTGGGTCGTTCGATTTTCGAGAAGAGCGGCTCGCCGATCGCCGTCGTGCTCGTGACGACGGTGTTTGCGTTCGGGATCGCCGTTGTCGAACTGCCGTGCACCGCCGGGTTCCCGGTTATCTGGGCGCAGTACGTCGCGTCGATCGGCGCCGCGGGCGCGGCGTTCGCGACGCTGTTTGGGTTATACCTGCTCGTGTACCTTTCGATCGAGATTATCGTGGTCGCCGTCGCGGTCGTTACGATGAACCGAGTCGCTTTCGGCGAGCGACGCGCGCGTTTGATCAAACTCGTCGGCGGCACCGTGATGATCGCGCTCGGTCTCGCGTATCTCCTCTTTCCCGACGCGACGCACACAATGGCCGGCGTCGCGCTCGTATTTGCGGTCGCGGCGGCCGCCGCCGCTGCTATCCACCTCGTTTTCAGGCGTTCGATCGCGTAACCGGTATGGTCGAAATCGCGTCAAACCGGTACAGTAGCTCTCCATATGGACGCTCTTAACGTTGCAGTAATCGGGTGCGGAGTGATTGGACGCGTGCACGCGTGGTCGCTCGCGGCTCTTGCGGGTGCAAATCCCACCCTTCTGGTCGATATACGCCGCGACCGGGCCGAACGGCTCGCGGCCGATCTCGTCTCGGCTTTTCCGGGGCTCGCGAAGCCGAGCATAGCGGTCTCGGCCGACGCGGTTTGGGGACGCGCGGACATCGACGCCGTGACGATCGCGCTGCCGCACTACGAACACCGTGAACCGTTTGAGAACGCGGTCGAAGCGCGGAAAGCCGTGATCTGCGAAAAACCGTACGCGACGTCGATGCAGGACCTGATCCGGATGCGCGCCGCCGCCGACGCGGCAACGGTCCCGACGATGGGCGTTTTTCAGCACCGCTACTCGCCACTCGCGCGATTCATCCACCGGTCGATCCGCTCGGGCAGCCTCGGACGCGTTCAAAAAGTCGAGATCGACTTTGCGTGTCGCCGCGACGAGTCGTACTACGACTCAGAGCAGTGGCGCGGTGTGTGGAAGACCGAAGGGGGATCGCTCCTGATCAACCAGGCGATCCACACGATCGACCTCGCGATCTTTTTTCTCGGTGACCCGGCGTGGGTCTCCGGTCGCGTCGAACGGCGGTGGGTCCCGAACATCGAGACCGAAGACTGGGCCGATGGATCGTTCGGATACGAACCGGGTTGCCCGTGGCTCGGCCCCGAGGCTGTCGTCTCATTGCACGCCGAGAACCGGCTCGACGCCGGATGGCAGCCACGCATGGTCATCACGACGGACGCCGGCAGCATCGAACTCAACGGTAGCGACACAGTCACGTCGTGCTCCGTCGGTGACGCCGACTGGATGAAGGCGCTCGACGCATCGTGCCGGGAGGATCTGCGTCTGCCGGCTCTGCCGGGCAAATCAGACTACTCGGACCTGCACACCGCGCAGTTCCGCGACTTCATCGCGTGGGTTCACGCTACGCGGAACGGCTCCGGTCCGGAATCCGCAGACCCGTACGAGCCGTGGGTAGGATTTTCCGGCGGCTCGATCACGAACGAACTCGTACTCGCGTTCTACACTTCGGCGGCGAAGGCCGCGCGCGTCATACTGCCGCTCGAGCGCGAGCAGTACCCGATCGAAATGACCGCGCGCCTCGCGAACGTCGTCTCCGAGTAAAACCGCAAAGCCGATCACCGCGGCGACGGCCGGGTCGGAGGGTACCGATAGAGAGGTTACTCTGCGGGGCCGCGTAGAAAGTCCCCACCCGCAAGCAAAATGGGATCCGTAAACTGCGCGTGCCCGTGGATCAAACGGCACGCGCGCGCGATCGCGCGCGGTGAGGTGAGATTTGCATCGGAAATCGATAACAACGCCGAATCGACACCGGCGGCTCGCTTGGTAAGCAGACGAGCCACCAGAGAGCGCTTCACGCTTGGACCGAACTTAACACGCACCTTTTTTTTGCCGATCAGATCGCGCGCGTACTCGATCGCGTCGTGCAACCCGCCGAGTTCGTCGACAAGACCGACCGAAAGTGCGTCGTTCCCGAGCCAGACGCGTCCTTCGCCGAGTTTGTCGATCTGTTCAGGGGTCTTTCCGCGGAACTCGGCGACACGCGAGAGAAACTCCCGGTACAGACCGTCGACGACTCGATCCGTTTCGGCGATTTCCTCGGGCCGCATCGCGCGCAGCGCCGAGCCGAAGTCGGCGTACTCACCGTGTTTGACCGTGTCGGTCGTGATCCCGTGTCGCGCGAGCAGTTTCGCGATGTTCATGAACAGCGTGACCACGCCGATCGAACCCGTGATACTCGTCGGAAGTGCAAAAAGTCTCCGGCCCGTCATCGCGATCCAGTACCCGCCGCTGCCCGCGACCGGTCCCATCGAAACGACGACCGGCTTCTTCTCCGCGAGCCGCGACAGCTCGTTCACGATGTTCTCGCTCGCGACGGCCGATCCACCGCCCGAGTTGATCCGAAACACGACGGCCTTGGCGCGCTTGTCGTCGCGCACCGCGCGGATCGCCGCGGTGAACGAGCGGTCGCCGATCGCTTGTCCGAGAAGCGGGTCGCGCCGATTCTCGCCGTCGACGACGGCACCCTCGAAAACGAGCACGCGGAGACGGGCACCCTTCCCATAGAAACCTCTCACCTTTTTGAGCGGCGTCTCTTTCCACCGATCGGTCTTCCAACCGGCGACTATACCGTCGACCGTCGCGAGGACGTCGACGAGAGCTTCGGCCTCGGCCTCTTTGGCGAGAACCACCCTGCCGGCGATCATCTGCTCGATCTGCGTCGCGGTGAGAACGCCGGACTCGACGACCGACTGCTTCATCGCGTCGACGACACCGGCGAGCAGCGCGTCGAGCTGCTCGCGGTTGTACTCGTCGTACCGGTCGGTCCGGAACGGGTCGCGCGCGCTCTTGTACCGTCCGCGTCTGATAACCTCGACGTCGATATCGAGCTTCTCGAGAAGCTTACGGAAAAACATCCCCGTGCGTGCAATGCCGAGAAAGGACACGGTTCCGAGCGGATGAAGAACTCGACGCGTGCACGCCGAGGCGAGATACCACTCGGGCGCACCGTACTCGGGCGCGTAAAACACGACTTCCTTGCCGGCCGCGACGATTCGGAGCAAACCGTCCCTGATCTCGTGAAGCGCGCCGAACGCGGGCGCCGAAAACCGGTCGCCCCGTGCGACGAGAACACGTCGAATCGACCGCGTCGATGCGATCCGCTCGACCCGCTCAAGGTAGTGATCGAGCCGGAATGACTTGTCGAGCGAGACACCGAGCGGCCCTGTCGTTTGCGCCCCGATCTCCCGATACGTTCCGTTCAAATCGATCCGCGCGTAGCGCATAGTACCTCCCCGACTGTCGTACCACCCGAACCGGCTCGTCACGCCGAAAACGGAAACTCGACGGTTACCGAGACACCGTCGTCCGACTCGACCGTGATCGATCCGTAGATCTGCTCGACGAGCGCCTTGATCAGCGTCATCCCGGTGCTCGTCGCGTTATCGAACGAGATATCGGCCGGGAACCCGACACCGTCGTCGGCGACTGTCAACCGGCACGTCGTATCACGGACGGAAAACTCCACCCGGACGTCACCGCGCGTCTCTCCGGGATACGCGTACTTCACGACATTCGTCAGCAGTTCGTTCACGATCAGCGCAATCGGGATCGCCCGGCGGGTATCGAGTTTGAGTTCAGCCAGTTCTGCCGTCAGCTTCAGGCGTCCGGGCAACTCGTCGCCGCCGAGAACCGCGTCGGCGACGTCCCGGAGGAACGCGCCGATCTCTACCGCGGAGTGACCGTCCGAGTCGCTGAGCCGGTCGTACATCAACGACATCGCGTATATACGAGACCGCGCGTCGGAAAACACGCGTCGCGCGGTCTCGTCGTGCAGCTTGTCGATCTCGATGCCGATCAAACTCGCGACGATGTTGAGGCTGTTTTTGACGCGATGCTGCAGCTCGTTCATGAGAGTGCTTTTTTCGCGAACGAGAGTGGTCAACACCTGTTCGTTCATCTGCATCTGTCGTTCCGCGCGGCGCCGGTGCGTGACGTCGCGGACAAACTCGACGATACCGGTCACGGCTCCGGTCTGTTCGTCGACCATCGGGTACGAGAATAGCTCGAGCCACTCGACGTCGGTTCCCGGTACGCCCGGGACGACCACGGACTCGGTGCGCCCGCTCCTCATGCACCGGACCGTCGGGCACGGATCGCAGATGCGATCGCTGTTGTGGTACACGTGGTGGCATTTTTTCCCTTCCAGCGGCGCTCGGTCGGCGTACCAACTCTTCATCACGTTGTTCGTGTAACGTACCGTGAGATCGGGATTCAAGACGCTGACCCCGTCCTGCACGCTCTCGAGCACCGCCGAGAGGAAGTTCCTGCTCTCGGCGAGGTTACTATGCGTCTCGTACTCTGCGGTTACGTCGCGGAAGACCAGCACCACGCCGTGCAGCTCTCCCGATTCGTCGCGAATCGGCGCGGCGCTGTCGGCAACCTGGTACTCGGTCCCGTCGCGAGCGATCAAGACGGTGTGGTTCGCGAGCCCGACGACGTGGCCGGTCGCGAGCACGCGGGCTACGGGGTTCTCGACCGTCTCGCGGGTGTACGCGTTCACGATCCGGAAAACCTCGTG
Organism: Spirochaetaceae bacterium; assembly: GCA_007695285.1. Taxonomy (GTDB): domain Bacteria; phylum Spirochaetota; class Spirochaetia; order DSM-27196; family PXBQ01; genus PXBQ01. The sequence goes on from REEC01000117.1 coordinate 126,410, forward strand.
AAGCTCGCGGCCGACCGCTTCATCCTGAGGCCATCCGGTCAACACGGCACCGACCCGGTTGATCCGGACGACGCGCCCGGTCCGATCGGTCGTGATCACCGCGTCACCGATCGAGTCGAACGTCGTCTCGAAGAGCCGATTTCGGTACGCGATCTGGTCGTACGACTCGCGCAGCTCCTCGTTCCGCCGATCGATCGTACGATTCGCCTCGAAGAGCCTGAGCGCCATCTTTATCGACGCGAGCAACACGGTTTCACCCGAGTCTTTGACGATATAACCGTACGACCCGATCTCTTCGGTCCGCTCGACGACGGTTCTCTCGGTGTGCGACGAGAGAAAAACAACCGGAACGTCGCGCTGCGCGAGAATCCTCCGCGCGCTCTCGGTCCCGTCGATCCCGGGGCCAAGATCGATATCCATGAGGATCAAATCGATTTTCCCGTGCGAAAGCGCCGACGCGACGGCGGTCTCGCCGTCATGAACGACGATAACGGCGTACCCCGCGTTCTGAAGCACCATTTCTTCGCTCAACGCGACGATACTCTCGTCTTCGACGAGAAGAATCGTTTTTGGTCGGGTCATTACAAACCCCATGCGATTATATTAGTATTTTTTACTATATCAGAGAATCGCCGAGAAGGGAAGCTTTTTTTCAACGCCGTGCGGAGGTATCGACACGCCGGAGTGACCGCGGCGTGTCGCTTTTTTTGCACGTGTCGCTACGCGAACGATGAGTACCTGAGCAGTTCGACATCGACGTTGTCGCAGTAGTCGACGATCTCGATGTCCGCGAACATGCGGCGCTCGCGGTTTCGCGCGATCATTGCCTCGCCGGTCGGGCGCCCCGGCAGATGGGTCCTCTCCATTTCGGGTGTTTTGAACGCAGGGTGTCCGACGACGAGATACGTGCCGGGGCCCGCTTCCGCGAGCGCGTCGGCGAGCTCGGTCCCGGGATGCTCGGCCGGCCCGTTCCATCCGGGAACCGGTTTCACGGCCCCCGAAGCGATCAGACCACGGTTGTACACGAGACCCTTTTCGCGCGCAAACTGCTCGAGTCGATCGGTGAGCCCGACGGCGGCTCCGACGCCCATGTGTTCGTCGAGATAACTCGGCGTTACCCCGAGCGAGCAGAGATACTCGTACTGCGCTCCGATCTCGGCCATCATGTTATCGGGATCGGGCGAGAGACCGGCGAGCTCTTCGCACGTAAACGGCAACGTCCCGTCGGCGCGAAGAATCGACGCGACCGAGGCTTTCTCGGAGACGGGCCCCCACCGAAGGTTTTCCCACTCGGCGGTCAGGCAGACGTGAAAACCGAAATCAACGGTTCCTGCGAGGTCGCCGAGCACTTCGACGGCGTCCTTGACGGCAGGTCCACACGCGAGAACACTCACGTTCCGGACGATGCCTTGGCGTGCTGCGGCACGAATCGCCTGATTCGCCGTCGTATTCATCCCTGCATCGTCCGCTCGTGTCAACAGTCTAATTCCGTTCATACCGGCCTCCACGTCTCGCAAGCTTTCATCACCAACTGTGACGCAAGGAAATAGTACTGAAACGGAACCGCGCTGTCATCGGAAAAAAACCGACGCTGGAACCAAAGCGGCAGAATCTGATACGCTAAACATACGATGAACAGCATCTGGACGATGGGCGAGATACTCGTGGAGATAATGAGACCCGAACCGGGCATCGGACTCTCGGAGCCCGGCACGTTCGTGGGACCGTTTCCAAGCGGTGCGCCGGCGATCTTTATCGACGTGGCGGCTCGGCTCGGCGTTTCCACGGGCATAATCGGAGGTGTCGCCGACGACGTGTTCGGAGATCTCGTCGTCGACCGTCTCAAACGCGACCGGGTCGAGACGCGGTACATCGGGCGATTCGCGGGAACGACGGCCGTCGCGTTTGTCGCGTACGACGACGCGGGAGATCGAACATTCGTGTATCACATCGACGGGACACCCGCGGTGCACGCGCGCTTTTTACCCCCCGAACCGGCGTACCAGCCCGGTTTTTTTCACGTTATGGGGTGTTCACTCATGGCGAACGAACAGTTCCGGCACGAAATCATGTCCGCCGCGGCGTGGTTCCGTGCGGCCGGCGCGCAGATCTCGTTCGACCCGAACATCAGGCAGGAGTTGTTGCACGGACGCGCGCTCGGCGACGTCGTCGGCGAAGAGTTCCTCTCGTCGTGCTCGGTCGTGTTGCCCGGCGAGGCGGAGCTCGCGGCGCTCGCGGGCACTCACGACGTCGGCCTCGGAGCGACGCGACTCATCGCGGAGTACGGGCTTGAGTACGTCGTCGTGAAACACGGAAAAAGCGGCGCTACCGTGTTCAACGAACGCCAAAGCGTAAAAATCCCGGCGCATCGGGTGACCGAGGTCGATCCGACCGGCGCGGGCGACGCATTCGACGCGGGTTTCCTCGCCGGGCTCGTCCACGGCTATTCACCCGAGACCGCGGCCGAACTCGCCGCGTGGGCGGGCGCGCAAAACGCCGCCGCGTTTGGACCGATGGAAGGCGATATCGGGATCGAGCGATGGGCGGGCGATCGTGAGTCGTGATCACGACGCGCCGATCGAGTACACCGCGGGAACCGACGACGACGGCCGGCGCCTCGACCGGGTCGTGCGCCGGATGCTTATGACGGTTCCGCTCACGGCGGTGTACGCGGCGATCCGAACCGGAAAAGTACGCGTAAACGGCCGGCGAAAACGCGGCGACGCGCGGATCGCTACGGGCGACGTAATCGCGATCGACCGCCGGTTTGCGCGGGATCTCGATCGCCCGAAACCCGGGCCCCGCGACAGCGTTCGTCGACCTAAGACGCGCCGAACGGCGATTGCCCCGCCGGACGTCGTGTTCGAAAACGCGCATCTCGTCGTCGTGAACAAACCCGCCGGAGTTCTTACGCACGGCGACGACAGTCTCGCGGATTCGGTCGAGATGTACCTTCGGGACAAGACGCGCGACTCGCTGTCGTTTCGACCGGGCCCTCTGCATCGACTCGACCGCAACACGTCGGGCATCGTCGTGTTCTCGAAATCTCTACTCGGTGCGCAACGGTTCACGGAAGAACTCGGACTCAACCTGATCAGGAAGGAGTACATCGCGGTCCTCGAAGGCGCGATAGAGACGGCGACAGTCTGGACCGAACGCATCGATCGTGACCGGACGAGCCGCGTATCATACGCGGCGGCGGAAGGGTACGACGCTTTGACCGAGGTGTTCCCGTTCGCCCGCTGCTCGGGACTCACGCTCGCGGGGATCGTGATCGCGACCGGGCGAACGCACCAGATCCGCGCGCACGCGGCGCATCACGGCGCTCCACTCGCGGGAGACGTCAAGTACGGGGGGCGGTCGCACCAATCGGGATACCTTTTGCACGCGGTGAGGCTTGTGCGCGAACGATACGTTGCCGCCGGATCAGAGGACGTGATAGGCTTCACGCAGGTCGTCGCGCCGCTGAGCGATGCGGCGATCGCACGACTCGTCCGCAGTTTTGGGCGGACCACGATCGAAACGGTTAAACGACGATACACTGGGGTTATACCGGAATGAAACACATCCTCGCGGCGATCATTTGGCGCTTTCGTGGCGTTCGTGTGTACGCGTTGATCGGGAAAAGCGGCACGGGCAAGAGCTTCCGCGCGCATCTGGTCATGGAGAAGTACGCGATCGAGTGCCTGATCGACGACGGGCTCTTGATTCGCGACCAACGAATCGTCGCGGGTCGTTCGGCCAAACGAGAAAAGGCGTATCTTGCCGCCGTAAAGACCGCGCTTTTCACGGACAAGAAACACCGGCACGAGGTCCGAAACGCGCTCGAGCGCGAGAAGTTTCGGCGCGTATTGATTGTCGGAACGTCCGAGAAGATGGTAGAGAAAATCGCTACGGCATTGCATCTGCCCGCGCCGCACAAGATCATCAATATCGAGGAGATCGCGACGTCCGAAGAGATCGAGACGGCGATTCACTACCGCAACGTCCAGGGCCGTCACATCATCCCGGTTCCGTCGATCGAGGTGAAACGCAACTACCCACGAATCATGGCCGACTCGATCAAAATCTTCCTGAAAAAGGGTGTCGGCATCATCAAAAAACACGACATCTACGAGAAGACCGTCGTGCGTCCCGCGTTCAGCCGCAAAGGCGCGGTTCAGATATCCGAAGCGGCGCTGACTCAGATGATTTTTCACTGCATCGCGGAGTTTTCGCCCGGAATCCAGGTCAAACGCGTCGTCGTCAAAAACGACAAGTCGGGGTACGACCTCGCCGTGCATATCGACGTGCCGTTCGGCGCGCAGCTCTCGGGAAAGGTTCACGCTCTCCAATCTTACACAATCAACAGTATCGAACGATATACGGGTATTATCGTCGACGAGCTAAACCTCGTTATTGATAACATCTCCGAAAGCTAATAGAATATGTGCGGGAGGGTGGCACGACTCACACCGGAGGTTTTTATGAAGCGGACGCTTGTCGGCCTATGTGTATGTGTATTTGCAGTTCTCCCGGCAGTTGCACAGAGTGAATCATTCGGGGAGTTCGAGAGCGCGCACTATCGTGTTCGGTCCGAGTTGGGCCGCAGTCACGCCGAGGAGACCGCGGTAAAGCTCGAAGCCCTGATGGAACTGTTTAACTCGTACTTCCTTTTTGCCCCCGAAGAGTTACCCGCGAAGCTCCGCGTCCGGATTTTCCGGGATAAATCGGCTTACGATCAATACCTGAGACGCATCATCGACGGTACGCGCGACGATTTTGTGTATCTTCACTACACCGATATCGCGCGAAGCGAGTTGGTCGGTTACTCAACGGACGACGAACAGTTCGATGTCTCGCTCGCGCACCAGGGTTTCATTCAGTTCCTCCGCGCGTTCATCCCAAATCCGCCACTCTGGATCCGCGAAGGATTTGCGGTTTTTTTCGAGAAATCGATGTACGATCCGGAGCTCGACGCTGCGGTGTACCGTGAGAACCTTGCGTGGCTCGACACCTTGAGAGCGATCGTCGACGGTTCGGCCGGGCTTACGCCGCTCGCGTTCGACGAAGTCGTCGGAATCGACGTCGAGTCGGCCAGAAACAACGTAGAGGTCTTTTACCCGACGGCGTGGGGCATGGTGTCGTTCATGGTGAACTCGGAGAACCGCCGGAACAACCGGCTTCTCTGGGACGCGATCAGTTCGCTTCGTGCGGACGCCTCGATGAGCGCAAACGTCGACAGTATCAACCGGAACGTGTTCCGATGGGTCGATCACGACGCGGTAATCGACGAGTTTGTCGAGTACGTCAACGAACGCCGCTCATTCCGCGGACTCGTGGAAGACGGCATGCGGTTGTACGACGACGAAAGATTCGACGAGGCCGAGGACGCGTTCGTACGGGCTCTTAACCTCGACGAAGACAACCACATCCCGTACTACTATCTCGGACTGATCAACTACGCGCGTGGATCGTTCGGTCTCGCGGAGTTCTACTACCAGACGGCGCTCGACAAAGGCGCCGCAGACGAGTTGACGCTCTTCGCGCTCGGCGTGAACGCGTACGCGGACAACAGATTCGCGGAAGCCGCAACGTACCTTGAACGCACAGCATCGGCCGACGCGCCGTTTGCCGAGACCGCGAGAGACATCCTTCGCCGGATCGAGTAAACGAAAGAGAAAAGGCGACGCAACTACCGGAGCGGCTCACCGCGCCGGTAGTTCTTCCTGCGACGAATCAAGAAAACCAGTGCCCTCTCGACGTCCTTGTTCGCCGGGATCAACGGTTTCAGAAGCTCTTTGAGCTCGCTGTACGCGTCGGGAAAAGAGATTTTCTCCTCCGAACCGTGCGGCGAGACAAGATACAGGTAATCGGCGACAAGGTACGCGACGGCGCGCTGGCGTCGGTCCTCGCCTTCGGCGACGGCTTCATCGAGCTGCTTCATCATCGCAAAGAATTTCTCGCAAAACTCGGGGCCTTCGTTTTCCATTACCCGGTCAAGAGCCGGGACCATGTACTGGAAGATGTCGTACTTTCTGCACACCTGGAACACACTCGCCGCGCGGCCCGAGAGTAGAATTTTGTACACTTCTTCGGTCATCCGGGAGGCCGGGCAGTCAGCGAGAAGCGATATGTTTTTCCGTATCTGACGGTGAAGCGGGTACCCAATCTTGAAACCCGTCACGTTTGCGTACTTCACCGCGCGAATTATCCGCACAGGATCCTCGACAAAGATACGATCGAGCGGGATGAGCGGCACGATGCGCTTCTTCCGAATATCGCGCACGCCGCCGACGTAATCGATGATCGTCCGGTCGGCCGGACAGTAGTACAACGCGTTCATGCTGAAGTCGCGTCGCCGAACGTCCTGTTCGATCGCGCCGTACTCGTTCTTGAAGCCTTCGGAGTTCTCCGACCGGAACGTCGAAACCTCGATCACCTTGTTGTTCTCGAAAAAGATATGAACCAGCCGGAACCGTCGACCGATTACCCTCGAGTTGCGGAACAACTTCCGTAAACGGCTCGGGGAGGCATCGGTCGCGATATCGAAGTCTTTCGGCTTTTTGCCGACCATGAGGTCGCGAACCGCGCCGCCGACGACGTACGCGACGTGCCCCGACGCTTGAAGCCGCCGGGCGATCTTGACCGCGTCGGGATCGATATCGCCGGGTGAGATCCCGTGTTCATCAAATGTGTACACTTCTGCCTGTTTGACAGGCTTTCCGTCCTTCGACGTACTGTATCGAACCAGCACTTTAGCTATAAATCCCCTTTATCGATAAGAGTATCGCGTCGATCACCCGGTTGATGATCCGCGCCGTCTCCGAATCGGGCGACGAGGCGACGTATGGGCGTCCGCTGTCCCCGGATGCAACGATCGCCGGATCGAGCGGAATTCGGCCAAGAAACGGTACGCCGAGTTCCATTGCGGCTTTCTCGCCACCACCGCTGCCGAACATCGTATATCGAGTACCGTCTTCGAAGGCGTGGTCGGTCATGTTCTCGACGATTCCAAGGATCGGAAGCTTCATCTTGTTCGCGAAATCGACGCTCTTTCGCGAGTCGAGAATCGCGACATCTTGCGGCGTCGTGACGATTACCGCACCGGTCAACTCCGGGATCGATTGACAGATCGTGAGCACCTCGTCGCCCGTACCGGGCGGCGTATCTAGAACGAGGTAATCGAGTTCACCCCACTCGATGTCCGACAGGAATTGTTTGATAATACCAAGTTTCATCGGCCCACGCCAGATCAACGCGGTGTCCGGATCGTACCCGATGAACGCGACACTCGCAGCGCG
>REEC01000032.1 GCA_007695285.1 Spirochaetaceae bacterium
GTGTACTTCCCGGTCAGAAGCCCTCCCGCCAACGGGCTCCACGGAATCGTCGCGTAGCCGTACGTCATCGCCATCGGAAGCAGCTCACGCTCAATGCGGCGATCGAGGATGTTGTACGGCGGCTGTTCGCACACAAACCGATTCAGCCCCAGCTTCTCGGACACCCAGAGAGACTCGACCGCCTGCCACGCACCGTACGTGCTCGTCCCGATGTACCGGACTTTCCCGGCCCGGATCAGATCGTCGAGCGCGCGCAGCGTCTCGTCGATCGGCACGTCCGACTGCGGCCGGTGAATTTGATACAGGTCGATATAATCGGTGCTGAGCCGAGTCAGACTCGCCTCGCACTGTTCGATTATGTGGCGCCGGGTATTACCGGACGCGTTCGGATCGTCGTCGGCCATCTTGCCGTGGACCTTCGTCGCGAGCACGATCGACGCGCGTTTTTTGTTCCGTTTGAGCGCGTCACCGGTGACCTGCTCGCTACGCCCGCGCGAGTACACGTTCGCGGTGTCGAGGAAGTTGATACCCGCTTCGATCGCGCGATCGATGATCGAGTACGACTCTTTGGGTTCGGTCTTCCCACCGAACATCATGCAGCCCAGACACAAAGGCGATACCTTTACTCCGGTCCGTCCTAGTTGTCGATACTCCATATACCCTCCTCGGTATGTTTAATCTGTCACTTTTAACGCTACGGCAACGGTGCGACCGCGCACCCGTCACCGCGTGGGTCGCTCCCGGCCCACGCAACTCCCTGTTCCAGACGAATCACCTGCCCCAAGCCAAAAACTGCGCGCTCGGCGCCGTGAACAAACCGAACCGCGTGCCCGCGTTCGGCCAGGCCGCGCGCTACCGCGTCTCCCGCCGAGTCCTCGAGCATGATCTCGCCGTCGGGCTCGCCGTCGGCGATCTGGAATCGTGGCCGGTCGAGCGCGGCTTGCGGATCGACGTCGTCGTCGATCATCGACGTCACGACCTGGACGTGTCCCTGCGGTTGCATCATGCCGCCCATGACGCCGAACGGCCCAAAAAGCGAACCGTCTGCTCGCGTGATCATACCGGGAATGATCGTGTGGTACGGTCGTTTACCGGGCGCGACGACGTTTGGATGCCCGGCGTCGAGCACAAACCCGTGTCCGCGATTCTGGAGCGAAAAACCACAACCGCGCGGAACGATTCCGGTTCCAAAACCCGCGAAGTTACTGTTGATGAACGAACACGCGTTTCCGTCCCGGTCGACGACCGCGAGGTACACCGTATCGTCTCCGGCCGCCGGCAACTTTCCGGGGCCCACCGACTCGGCACGCCGGTCGGCCGAGATGGCTCGTGCACGCTCCGACGCGTACGCGAGCGAGAGAAGCGACTCGACCGGAACACCGGCGAACGCGGGATCGGCGATGTACGCACCGGCGTCGGCGAAGCCGGCGCGCATCGCTTCGATCGCGACGTGATACCGTTCTCCGGGATCGTGGGCCGGCCAGTCAGCGAGGCGCGAAAGCACGTTGAGCGCGATCAGCGCTGCGAGGCCCTGCCCGTTCGGCGGACACTCCCACACCCGAACACCGCGGTACTCGGCCGAAATCGGGGTGACCTCTTCGGCAGCGAACGACGCGAGATCGTCGCGGTCGATTACCCCGCCCGCCTCGCGAACCGCCTCTTCGATCCGGACCGCGATCTCACCGCGGTAGAACGCATCGGCTCCGCCCTCCGCGATCGCGCGTAGCGTCCGGGCGAGCGGCGCCAAGCGGATCAACTCGCCCGCGCGCGGCGCCCGGCCGTCGATCATGAGTTCGTGTCCGTATGTATGGTGAGACAGCTGTTTCTCGACGCCCGCGGCCCACCACTTGGCCGTGAGCGGAGCGACGGGGAATCCGTTCTCGGCAAGCCGGATCGCGGGAGCGAGCACGTCTCCGAGAGAAAGCCGGCCGAACGTCGAGAGAGTGAGCTCCCACGCGGCCGCGGCGCCCGGTACCGTGACCGTGTACGCGTGATACGGCGGGATGCGGTTGCCGGTTCCGGCGGTACGCGCCGCTTCACGGCACGCGTCCAGACTCAATGACCGTGGTGCGGGGCCCGAGCCGTTGATCGCGCGCACGGTACGGCTCGCCGCGTCGTAGTACAGGCAAAACGCGTCGCCGCCGAGTCCCGTAGAACACGGTTGGGTGACCTGGAGCGCGGCCGCCGCCGCGACCGCCGCGTCGGCCGCGTTTCCTCCGCGCGACAGGATCTCCGCTCCGGCCGCCGACGCGGCCGGCTGGCTCGTCGCGACGACGCCGGTCGTCGACACAACGGGAGACCGGCGCGAGCCGAACTGATCGAGTGACTCGATATGCATATGCCGATATTACCATATATGCGGGACCCGGAAAACCGCCGCCGAAGATTCGTCCGCGCGCGACGCGCCGCGGTTTACAGTTGCACATCGATGCGGTTTTCTGTCACGATGTTATACCCGCAGGTGAATACCACGGTAAAAAAACGCAGGGAGTTATTATGAGCGCAAAAGACGGAATGAACTACGCGCCGGAGGGCAAAAAGCTCGAGCCGGTCTGCAAGAAAGGAGATTTTCGAGTCGGCGTGATCGGGCTCGACCATGGCCACATTAACGGAATGTGCAGCGGCCTCGTCGAGGCGGGAGCCGAAGTCACGATGGTGTACGACCCGGACGCGCAAAAGGCCGAGGCTTTTGCCGCGCGCTTTCCGGGCACCAAGATCGCGGCGCGACGCGAGGACGTTCTGGAGGATAAATCTATTCAGATGATCGCGAGCGCAGCGGTTACGGCCGACAGATGCGCGGTCGGGCTCGACGCGATGTCGCACGGGAAACATTACTTCTCGGACAAGGCTCCGTTCACGACGCTCGATCAGCTTTCTTCCGCACGCGCGAAGGTCACCGAGACCGGTTTGATCTGGGCCGTGTGTTACTCCGAACGCGTCCAGAACGAGGCGGCGGTGCATGCGGGACGACTCATCATGGACGGCGTGATCGGTCGTGTACTCCAGGTCATCGGCATGGGTCCGCACCGGCTGAACGCGCCGTCGCGGCCGGAGTGGTTCTTCCGGAAGGAACGGTACGGCGGAATCCTCACCGATATCGGGAGCCACCAGATCGAGCAGTTCCTGTACTACTCCGGAGCGAGCGACGCAAGGGTCCTGCACGCGAAGGTCGCGAACTACGCGCACCCCGATTACCCGGAGCTCGAGGATTTCGGAGACGCCACGCTCGTCGCCGACAACGGAGCGACGAACTACTTCCGCGTCGACTGGTTCACACCCGACGGACTACGTACGTGGGGTGACGGCCGGACGTTCATTCTCGGGACCGAAGGGTACATCGAGATGAGGAAGTACATCGACGTCGCGCGTTCACCCGAGGGTAACCACGTATTTCTCGTCACCGGCGACCGCGAAGAGATGATCTCGGTCACCGGAAAGGTCGGATTCCCGTACCATGGCGAGCTGATCCTCGACTGCCTGAACGGAACGCAGAACGCGATGCCGCAGGAACACACGTTCAAAGCGGCCGAACTCTGCATCTCGGCGCAGAACGCCGCGATGCGGATCGTTTAG
>REEC01000176.1 GCA_007695285.1 Spirochaetaceae bacterium
GGCGCCGAAGCACGTCGGCGGTCGTATCCGCGCGTGCGACGTTGAAGTTACCGATGTCGATTCGCTCGAGCTCGACGTCTCGGTCGTACGGCTTTGTGTACACGCCGGTCTGCCACTCGCGCTTCTGCACGACGATGCCGCGCGTTTCGATCGATGCCGCGTCGCATAGCCGCCGAAGCTCACGGCCGAACATATCGTCGCCGACGACACCATACGCGCGCACGTCGCGGCACCCGAGCTGAGACACGTTTCGCGCGACGTTGCCCGCACCGCCGAGCCGGATGTCGACGTCTCTGACCGCGCGTGTTTGGATCCCGGTCTCGATCGAGATCTCGCTGCGTGACTGATCGAGGTAGTAGTACGCGTCGACGACAAAATCGCCGAGCACGCCGACCGTGCAGTCGCGCACTCGATCGAGGGCGCGCGCAATATCGAGGCGGTCGAGGTAACGATACGGAACGTTGTCGCGACTGTGCATGATCGGCTCCGACACAATGAGACCCCGTCGCTCACTATACGCGATCGCGCGATACGTTGACACCGGTATCACGGCAACCGTACACTGTCGGAATCCCGAAAGATAAACATAAACGACGGAGGACCGTATGATCGATCTGAAGAAATTCGAAATCTGGTTTCTGACCGGAAGTCAGCACCTGTACGGCGAAGAGACGCTCAAGGCGGTCGCCGAGCATTCGCAGAAAGTCGCAGCCGGACTCGACGCATCGCCGCACATCCCGGTGCGCGTCGTGTTTAAACCCGTGCTCACGGGGTCGGACGCGATCAGGAAGATCTGCCTCGAGGCGAACGCCGACGATGCGTGTGTCGGCCTCGTAACGTGGATGCATACGTTTTCACCGGCCAAGATGTGGATCGCCGGTTTGACCGCGCTCTCAAAACCGTTTCTGCACCTGCATACGCAGTTCAACCGCGACATTCCGTGGGCATCGATCGACATGGACTTCATGAACATGAACCAGTCGGCGCACGGCGGACGCGAGTTCGGTTTCATCGCGACGCGGCTCCGCGCTCCGCGGAAAGTTGTCGTCGGGCATTGGCAGAACGACGAGGTCCAGAACCGCGTCGGCGCGTGGACACGCGCCGCGTGCGCGCTCGCCGAGACAAAGACGCTCAAAGTCGCGCGGATCGGCGACAACATGCGCGAAGTCGCGGTGACCGAAGGCGACAAGGTCGCGGCCCAGACGCAGTTCGGGTACTCGGTCAACGGGTACGGCGTCGGGGACGTCGTGAAGTTCATAGACGGCGCGAGTGACGCCGAGGTCGAGCGCATCGCGAAACAGTACGAGGACGAGTACACCGTCTCGCGCGAGCTCGTGAAAGGCGGAGAAAGGCGCCGGTCGCTGCTCGACGCGGCGCGGATCGAGGTCGGGATCCGCGCGTTCATGGAGGACGGGGGATTCGGCGCGTTCACGACGACGTTCGAGAACCTGTACGGGATGAAGCAGCTTCCGGGCATCGCGCCGCAGCGGCTGATGGCCGACGGGTACGGTTTCTCGGGTGAAGGCGACTGGAAAACCGCTGCGCTGCTGCGCACGGTCAAGGTCATGAGCGCGGGGCTGCCGGGCGGCACGTCGTTCATGGAAGACTACACGTACCACTTCGAGCCGGGCCGCGAAGCGGTGCTCGGGGCGCATATGCTCGAGATCTGCCCGACGATCGCCGACGGCAAGCCGGCCGTCGAGGTTCATCCTCTCGGCATCGGCGGCAAGGAAGATCCGGTGAGGCTCGTGTTCACGGGTGCGTCCGGACCCGCGGTGAACGCGTCGGTGATCGACATGGGCGACCGTTTCAGGATGCTGCTCAACACGGTCGAGGCGGTCCCGCCGCACCAAGAGCTGCCGAAGCTCCCGGTCGCTCGTGTGCTCTGGCGCCCGGACCCGGATCTCAAGACCGCCGCCGCGGCGTGGATCCTCGCCGGAGGAGCGCACCACACGGTGTACACGCAGGCGGTCACGACCGAACACCTCACCGACTACGCCGAGATGGCCGGGATCGAGCTCGTCTCGATCGACGGCTCGACAGCGATCGAGCAGTTCAAGAAAGAGTTGCGTTGGAACGAGGCGTACTACCGGTTGGCCGGCGGCCGCTGGTAAGCCTGAAATGCCCGCGAGTGACTCGCGGGCCGATTACGACACCCGAAACAGCCGCGACGAATGTCGCGGCATTTTTTTGATCACGAGGCGACGGGCGTCAAACCGGAGCTGCTCGCCGGTCCAGACGTCGACCGCGATCCTCGGCGGCGAGGGCGGCTGAGGAAGCTCGGCGAACCGTGAACTCTCGACGACGCGGTCGTGCTCACGGTTGTGCATGTTGAACACGCCGAGGAAGCCGCCCGTGTTGTACACGATCTCCGGCGTCTCCTGTTCCATCAGATCGAGGGCGTACGTGCGGCCGAGGAAACACTGTTCGCTCAGCCGTGTGATCACCGCGCTCTCTTCGATCGCGGTCTGAGGAAGCTCCTCGATCCGGTCGCTGAACAGAGTGAATCCACCCGAGAGGATCGCGGCGTTTATCTGCGTCATCCGCTCATCCTCGGTGAGTTTGGTCTTCTTGGTCCGAAGCATCACGCAGTCGGGATCGTTCACCCAGAGTTTCTTCTGCATCGCGCTTCGCACAAGAGTGTTCCTGACCGAGTTCCGGACACCGACCATCGCGCCGGTCCGCAGCAGCTTCCAGGTACGCTCGATCCAGTACGGACCCGTGTCCGGCCCGACACGCATCGCGTCGACCGTCCCGATCCCGGTCGAGAGCGGCATCCCGCAACCGAGGATAATCACATCATCGCCTGCTTCCTCGCGGATCACCTTCATGCCGTACTTCAGGACCTCCGCGCGCGAGAGCCCGATGTCGAAGTGCGTCGCGCCGCGCAGGCACGCGCCGAACAGGAAGTCGCACTTCAGGAACGTGTACCCCCAGTCGTGCACGACCGTACGGATGACTTTGCGAAGGTACTCCTCGTACCGCGGATGCGTGATGTCGAGCCCGTAGTACGTCTTCCCGGCCCAGAACACCGCAAAACCGCCGACGAGTTTGCGCCCGTGTTCGCTCTTCAGAACATAGTCCGGATGCGTCCGGACCAGCTCCGACTTCCGGTCCGCGACAAACGGAGCGAGCCATAACCCGGGCCGGAACCCGGCCTCGGCGATCGTATCGGCGAGCGACTTCATCTTCCCTTCAAAACTCGGCCTCTGCGTCAGCCAGTCGCCGACGTACGTCTGGTATCCGTCGTCGATCTGGACGTAGTCGAGTTTGATCCCCCGGTCGGCGAGCGATCGGACGTTTTCTCGAATCGTCTCGGCGGTTATTTTATTGTAGTAGTAGTACCAGCTGCACCACCCGCTGAACGCGCGCGTCGTCGGCGAGAGCCCTTTCTCTGCCCGGATTCGATCAAAGTACAGATCGAGCGCCTCTTGCTGCCCGGCGCGGACAAAGAGGATCCCGTCGAGCTCGATCGTGCGTCCGGCCTCGATCATCTTTCGACCGAA
>REEC01000137.1 GCA_007695285.1 Spirochaetaceae bacterium
GACGGACAATCTGGACGGTGTACCGATCGAGTCCGATCACGAGCGTCGCGTCGCGCTCCTTCTGAACGTAGCGGCACACGACCATCCCGTCGTCGTGGTCGATATGGTACGTATTGTCGCCGACCGCGTGAACGCGCACGGTATACGCGCGGCCTCGCGCGTTCAGGACGATCTCACTCCCGGTCGGCACCGCGATGTCACGAGGATATCCACCCGAAGAGAGTTGTTGCTTGAAGTTCGAGATTTCCTGGTGCACCGACTCGAGGTAACGCTCGACGGCGCACGCGACGAGCGCCGCGGGCCACGCCGCGTTCTCGAGTTCGGCGTCGCGCCGTGTGAGGTACTGCTCGACGAAACGCGTGTGGACACCACCGCGGATTATCTCGGGTTGTCGCAACAACTCGAGCAAAAACGCACGGTTCGTCGTGCCGCCCTCGATGTTGATCCGCATCTCGGTGAGTGCGCGGCGCAGTCGCGCGATCGTCTCGGACCGGTCGGAGCCGGACGCGATGATCTTGGCGACCATCGAGTCGAACTGCTGTGGGATCACGCTTCCTTCTTCGATCCCGGAGTCGACACGAACGCCCGGACCCGCGGGAGGCGTAAACCGCAGGACTTTCCCCGGGCACGGCGCAAACTCACGGTCCGGGTCTTCGGCGTTGAGCCGGACCTCGATCACGCATCCACGCGGTTCGGGCCGCGTCGTCGAGATCGCGTGCCCGGACGCGACGTCGAGCTGCATTTTCACGAGATCGACACCGTACAACGACTCGGTTATCGGGTGTTCCACCTGAAGACGCGTGTTCACTTCCATGAAGTAGAAACGCCCGGTGACCGCGTCGCACAGGAACTCGACAGTACCGGCGCTTTCGTACTTCGCGGCGGCGACAAGACGTGCCGCTGCCGCTTCTATCTCGGCAATCGTGTCGTCGGCCATTCCCGGAGGAGGCGTCTCTTCGATGATCTTCTGGTTCCGGCGCTGCACCGAGCAGTCGCGGACGCCGAACGTCACGACGTTACCGTGGCGGTCGGCGACCGCCTGCACCTCGAGGTGACGCGCCGTTTCGACGAGCTGTTCGACGAACAACACATCGTTGCCGGTGATCCGGATTGTTTCGTCGCGCGCCGAGGCGTACGCGGCGGCGAGCTCGCCTCTCGTCCGCACGAATCGGATTCCACGCCCGCCGCCGGCGTTTGCGGCCTTGATGATACACGGATACCCGATCGCCTCGATCACCGTCTGCGCGTCTTCGAGCGACTCGAGCGGTCGTCGGCTCCAGTCGAGAATCGGCACGTCGCTCTTCTCGGCGAGTTCTTTCGCGGCGATTTTGTCACCGAGCAGCGCCATCGCGTCCGACGACGGGCCGAGAAACACGATGCAGGCGCGCTCGACCATTTCGACGAACTCGGCGTCCTCGGACACAAAACCCCAGCCGCACCAAACCGCGGAGCAGTCGTTCGTCCGCAGCGCGTCGACCATCAAAGCGCGATCGAGGTACGGACTCGATGCGCTTCCCGGGTACCCGGCAAGGCTCGAGAGCGCGACCGCCGAGTCGGCCTCTTTTACGAACACCGCGTCTTCCTCGACGTCGAGGTAAAAAACGACACTCTTGAGCGCCGTACCGTTGACGGCGTTGTACTCGCGTACCGCGCGGATGAATCGGACGGCGGCTTCGCCACGGTTAACGACGCCGATCCGAGCGTTCGGCGGTAATGTCGGCTTGGTCATCACTGGACTCCTTTGGTTCAGAACAAGAAAAGGCCGATGATTCCCAACGGTATCAGATACACACTGAAAACCCACAGGCGACCGCCACGAATCAGCTTAACAAGCAATCCCAGCGCGAAGTAACCGGCAATCCCCGAAGCGAGGAACCCCGCGACGAGCGCGACCGGTGTAACCACCAGCGTGAGGTCACCGACGTCACGCAGCGTGTACAACAGGGCACCGAGCATCGCGGGTATCGAGATCAGGAACGAGAACTCGCCGGCCTCGCGTCGCCCGAGCCCACAGAACAGACCCGTCGTGATCGTCGTCCCGGAACGCGAGATTCCCGGTAACACCGCGAAAACCTGAGCGAGCGCGATGAACACGCCGTCGCGGGTGCGAATGGAATCGTAACCGCGTGAGCCGCGTGCAAACCGTGACGCGATCAGAATTGCCGCGGTCACGAGAAAGAATGCCGCCGCGAGCCGCGGAAACCGTTCCAGATCCAGTTGCGCGATCAGGTACCCGCCGACTCCCGTAATGATCGTCGCGATCACGATTAAGCGCGCGAGCACGAGATCGATCGCGTCGGCGTCGGTATGCCGGCGGAACACCCACCGCACCGACGAGCGAAAAACGGCGACGACGCGGGCGCGGAAAAAAAACACGATCACGATCAACGTCGCGATATGCAGCATCACGTCGAACAAGATCGGAATATCGCCCAGCCCCATCAACTCGCGCATCACAATCAGGTGCCCCGAACTCGAAACAGGGATAAACTCGGTAACACCTTGAAGTACACCCAGGAGAATGCTTTCCAGTACAGTCATGATACGGAGGATACACGGAACCGAAAACACGGTTCAAGTGCGGCTTTCGGCCTGGTTTTCCTCGTCGGGGGCGAGAACGCGAAACGCGCGGACTTCGGCGGTGACGTCTTCGATACTCTCCCGATTTTGTGTTGCGAGCTTCGAAACGGCGCGCGTCGTCGCATCGATCTGCGACACGGTCGCCGATACGCTCTCGACGTCACCGCGCACACGACTCGCGGCTTCGCGAATGTGATGAATCTTCTCGATAATTCGCGTGTTGTCCTCGTACAACGACCGTGTTGCCGCGTCGACCTCGTCGGTAGCCGTATCGATGCGCGACAGAGTCCTGATTACGCTCGCGCTGCGCGCCTCGACCCCGACCATCGACGTCTTGACGCCGGAGAGGCGCTCGCGGAGCGACTCGATCGCGGTGAGAACCTTCGAGAAATTCCGCTCGGTTCGAGTCGAACGATCGGCGACGGTTCCGATCGCGTTCTTGACCGCGATAAGACTCCCCGAAATCCGATTGGACTCGGCCGAGATCTGTTCGGAAAGCTTCCGTATTTCCTTCGAGATGACGGCGAAACCCTCCCCCGCGTGGCCCGCGCGCGCGGCCTCTATCGCGGCGTTGATCGATAAGATGTTCGTCCGCGCGGCGATGTCCTCGATCAGATTCACCGCCGGGAGGATGTCCTCCGAACGCCGCGCGATCTCGTCGACGGCCTTGATCGCGTCGGCGAGCACCGACTGACCGCCTCGCGCTTCGGTGAGCAACTCGGCCGACGTCGTCTCAACCTCAACCGTCGTCGCCGCGATCTCATTGACCGCGCCGAGGATTTCGTTTGCCGATTTGATCGTGCTCCCGATAAACTCCGACTGATCGTGAATCGTATGCGACAGTTCGCGCAAAGTACCCGTGAAAGCATCCCCCATCTGCGCAACTTCTTCGGTCATAGCACTTTGTTCGCGCACGAGAACGGCGGACTGTGCGATGCTCGTTCCGATCTCGGCGGTCGCGTCGGCGGTCTCGAGCATCCGGGCCCGCAATTCCTCACCGGAAGCGTCAAGTGCGCACGTCTTGCCGAGCACTTTTTCCGATACCGCGGCGTATCGCACAACGGTCGAGTCGTGGCTTTCCTTCTGCGTCTTGAGCAGCGATACGACCGTATTCGGCATCCGAAGCAACAGAAACCCGAGGACCATCAGGTATACCGATTTGTATACCTGACCCATCGGCCCGGTCGAGATCGTCGCCTCGATCACCGCGGGGTCGATCGCGGGGAACCGCGCGTAGAACACGACGTTGAGGCAGAAGATCGAGAACAGCGTCGCGAACACGATGAGAGTTTTGTCGTGCCGAAGCGCGGCGAGCACGATGATCACCGGAAACAGGAACAGCGTCGCGTGCGTCGAAACCGCGATAGGGACCGTCGAGAACGACGTAAGGAAGATACTGACCGACAAAAAAACCGTATCAACGACGACCGACAGGTACCGTATCCACGGATATTCGCGCCCTCGACGGAACAGCGTCGCGAGCACAACATTGTACACGACGACAATAAGGATCGGGATGCCCGACGCCCAGATCTCGGCGTACTTGCCTTCGACGACGACCGAGATGAAGAGCAGAACTCCCAGCAGCCCCGCGAGGCACCAGCGGACGACAAAAGCGAGGTGCTCACCGCGTTGCGTCTCGCGCGTGTAGTAATACTCGAAAATATCCATGGACGGTATAGTACAACCACCGCGGACAACGCGCAATGCGATTGCGCGCGGTTCCGTTGTTTTACCCGCGACCCGCGAGCTTCTCGATCGCTCGCGAAGGCGCCGACTTGACCGCCTCGGTCGGGTGTCCGCTTGAGCGGTAATCGAAACCTTGAACAAAGGATTCAAGATCCGCGGCAAGATCAGAAACGCTTTTTTCGAGCACATCGGCGGTGACCGAAAGAAACTCAGCGCTTCGCTCCCGCGGCAGAATCCGAGCCGCCATCTCGGCGACGTCGAGCGTATGCGCAAAACACAGCCCGTGTGACGCGCGATACGCGGCCGGGAACGCCTCGTCGTCGGCCCAGAGCGTCACGAGCGTGAACGTGTAGTTACCGAGAGTGTAGGCCATTCGCCGACACACCATGCAGTCGGCGAGCTGTTCGCGCGCTTCGGCGACGTACGCGCCGAGTCTCTTGCGCCTCAGCCCGCCGGCGGCGCGGAGCTTTCCGGCGACGTTTTTTGTGACCTCATCGATATGAGTCTGCGCGACGAGCGACAACCCGAGTTTGCCTTCGCCCGCGAGAAGCTTGTGAAAATGCCGACGACAAAATCCGGTCTCGTTCACCTGAACGCGCATCTCGGGTGCCATCACCGAGTTTCCCAGAAAAAACTTCACGTACTGCTTCTCAGCCTCGTCCTGCAGCATACAAAGGGGACACGCGGCCCCGGATTCGTACGCCCGCCATACAGGAATCGTCTCGAGTTCGTACTTCACGCGCAGCTCCTTCTCCGAACACAGTACGAGTGAGCGGTGGGGAGGTCAAGCAGATGCGGTCGTGTCGGTCTGTGCGACACACTGTAAAAACCGCGCACACTGATGTATACTCACCGTGCATGAACATTGTCATCTTCACCGACACGTATAGGCCGGAGATAAACGGCGTTGTCACGTCGATCGATGTTTTCAGACGGCAACTGATCGCCGAAGGGCACGCGGTGCATCTGTTTGCGCCACGGTACTTCGGGATGGACGAGCCGGATCCGACGATTCACCGTTTGCCGTCGATCCCGTTTCCGTTCCCGATGATGAAAGAACGCCGCGTCGTGTTTCCGACTCTGCGCGCCGTGCGCACGTTCAAGAAACTGAAACCGGACGTCTTACACTCGCAGGTCCCCGGAAACCTCGGCGTTCTCGCGTTGATACTGAGTTGGTGGTACCGCGTTCCACACGTGCACACGTACCATACGCTGTTCATCGAGTACACGCACTACATGCCGCTCCTGCAGAGCTTCTCACGACGCGCGGTCGTCTGGATCTCGCGCCATTTTTGTGGCCGCTGCCAGTACATCATCTCACCGAGCCTCATGATCCGAGATGAGATCCGGTCGTATGGCGTCGACGCACCGATCGCGGTCATTCCGACCGGCATCGATTTTGACCCGACGCGCAAAGTGATACCGGCCGACGAGATCAAACGTCGGCACCGGATGCCGACCGACAAGAAACTCCTGTTATACGTCGGTCGCGTCGGCCGTGAAAAAAGCATAGATTTCCTGGTCAAGGTAACAAAGAAGATCCTCGAGGCGCGCGACGACGTTCGGTTGGTCGTCGTCGGAGACGGGCCCGACCGACCCGGCCTCGTGGCACTCGCTGAGAAACTCGGAGTACGTGACGCGATCACGTTCACCGGGTACGTGCCGCGCGAGGAAGTATTCAGCATTTACGCCGCCGCGGACGTCTTCACGTTTGCGTCGCGAACCGAGACGCAAGGGCTGGTTCTGCTCGAAGCGATGTCGGTCGGGACGCCGGTCGTCGCGGTCGACGCGATGGGCGTTCACGACCTGCTCGCCGACGGTATCGGTGGGGTGCTCTCCAAGCCGTCGGTAACGGAGTTCGCCGCGCACGTCACGTCGCTGCTCGACGACCGCACACGGTACGAAAACGTGAAGCGCGACGCGCTGCGCAAGGCCGAGACATGGTCGGTCGCGCGGATGGCCGAAAAACTCACCGCGTGCTTCAAGGAATCGATCGCCGATCTGAAGCGGCACGGCAAACCGCGTTTCCGGCGCCGCCCGTGGTACTCACCCGAGACCAAGATCCCGTACACGCGTCGCCTCCGTCCGGTCAAGAACCCCGATCGGATCGCGACTCAATAATCCCGAACATCGCGCGGGACAACTCCGCGTAGCGTTCGATCGCGGTCTCACCCGCGGGATCGAGCTCGTACACGCCGCGCGCCGTTCGATTGAACCATCCGTAGTAGTTGCGCCCGAGAATGGCGGGTGCTTTCTCGTCGGCCCCGGCCGCGACGACGTCTCGCGGCGACGACGGCCCGAGCGTCTTGAGGCAACACGCGACGAACAGCGCGGCTTCGCGGTATGCGGTCATAATCTCGGCTCCGACGCTGCCACCTGCGTTCGTATCCGACGACCGGCCGTCGGCCTCGCGGATGATCGCGCGGCGTGCGCGCTTATTGAGACGCCGTTCGGCGGCACCCGGATGGAATGCAAGATCAACTCGCGGCGCGCCGTATTGCAGAAAAGTCACGGTGAGAAGTCCAAGATCGAGTTGTCGAATCACCGCTGCCGTCTCGCGCCAGACGCGATTTCTGACGCCGCCTCCGGGCGCGGGTACCGCGACGTACACGGCATCGGCGACACGACGGCGTTTGATCGCTTGCCGCAGAAGCGCGATCGAGACCGTTCGTTTCAACTCGACCGCGATGACCTCGTCGCCGCGGCGCGCGACGATATCGAGGCCTTTCACCTCGGCGTTGACGTCGTATCCCCGTTCGACGAGAAACGCTTTCACGGGGGCCGAGAGTTCGGTCTCCCGACTGGGTTTCATCGCCCCCTCCCCCACGACCGCGCCGCTACTGCGAGAGCTCGGCGAGATACCCGACCATTTTCTCGATCTTGCGCGTCAGCTCGTTCCTCTTCTCGTGTTCGCGCGCGACGATTTCTTCGCCCGCGTTCGCGAGGAAGCCGGGGTTCGCGAGCTTCTTCTCGATCACATCGAGCTGAGCCTGCGCTTTTCCGCGCGCCTTTTCGAGTCTCTCGATCGCCGCATTCACGTCGATCGCGTCGCGCACGTAGACGTACGCCTCAAACCCGGTTCCGACGACCGCGATCGTACCGTGCGCCGCGGGTTTTTCGGACACAAACGCGACACCGGCCGCGCCGGTCAGGCTTTCTATCACCGCGACGTGCTCGACGAAGTACTCGGCCGCGTCGAACCCGCTCTCGATCACGACGTCGAACCGAACGGTACTGCCGGGCGGGATCGTGAACTCGCTTCTGAGCGTCCGCACAAGCCTCACAAGCTCCTGCAGCGAGGAAAATCGCGACGCGGCCTCGGGTGCGTCCCACTCGGGTTTGTGCTCGGGGTATCGCGCAACGATAAGAGCTGCGGCGGCGGCTCCGGCTTCCGCCCCGACCGCTGTTGCGAGCTTCTGGTAGATCTCCTCGGTTATGAACGGCATGAACGGATGCATCAGCGCGAGACTCTCGCGCAGAATCGCGACGAGCATCGAAACGGTGCGGTTTTTCTCGTTTTCGTCCTCGGACGCGAGGCCGAGTTTCGACGCTTCGATGTACCAGTCGCAGAATTCGTTCCAGAAGAACTCGTACACGGCCGACGACGCGTCGTTGAACCGGTAGCTCTCCATCGCGGTCGCGACCGCGTCGGCCGCAACATTGAGCCGATGAAGAATCCACCGATCGATCTGCGTCGGCTCGATCCGGTCGATCGGAATGAACGTCCGTCCCTCGAGATTCATCATGAGATATCGCGTCGCATTCCAGATCTTGTTTGCAAAGCGCGATCCGACGCCGAACGTATCTTTGTCGATCAGAAGATCCTGCCCTTGGACCGAAAGGAACGCGATCGTGAACTTCAACGCGTCGGCGCCGAACTCATCGACGATCTCGAGTGGGTCGATCCCGTTGCCGAGCGACTTCGACATTTTTCGACCTTGTTTGTCGCGCACGAGCGGTGTCATGTAGACGTCGCGGAACGGTGCTTTTCCCATGAACTCCATGCCCGCCATGATCATCCGCGCGACCCAGAAGAAAATGATGTCGTACGCGGTCACGAGAGTCGTCGTCGGGTAGTACGTTGCGAGGTCGTCGGTCGCCTCGGGCCACCCGAGCGTCGAGAACGGCCAGAGCCACGACGAGAACCACGTGTCAAGGACATCCTCGTCCTGCCTGATCGCGGCTGATCCGCATTTTTCGCAAGAAACGGGGTCCTCGCGCGTGACGGTCATGTGTTCGCAGTCGTCGCAGTACCAGACCGGCACACGGTGTCCCCACCACAACTGTCGCGAAATGCACCAGTCGCGGATCTCGTTGAGCCAGTTCTTGTACGTGTTCTCCCACCTCTTCGGGTAGAAACGTACCTCACCGGTTTCCCACGCACGATACGCCTTCTCGGCGAGCGGCTTCATACGCACGAACCACTGTTCCGACAGGTACGGCTCGATCCGTGAATCGCACCGGTAACAGTGCCCGATCTGATGGTCGTGGTCTTTCGCGCCGAGGAAAAAACCCTGCTCGGTGAGGTCCTCGATCACGCGCTTGCGCGCGTCGATCGCCGTGAGCCCACGATACCTCTCGGGCACGTTCTCGTTGAGGGTTCCGTCCGGGTTCAGAATGTTGATCTCGTCGAGTTTATGGCGAAACCCGATCTCGCGGTCGTTCACGTCGTGCGCCGGCGTGACTTTGACCGCTCCGGTCCCAAAGCTGCTGTCGACGTACGCGTCGGCGACGATCGGGATTTCGCGGCCGACGAGAGGCAAGGTGACCGTTCTCCCGACCAGAGCGGTGTACCGCTCGTCGGCAGGATTCACGGCGACCGCGGTATCGCCGAGCATCGTCTCGGGTCGCGTCGTCGCGACCTCGATGCGCCCGGTCCCGTCGGTGAGTGGGTAGAAGTACCGGTACAACTTCCCGTGTATCTCTTGGTGCTCGACTTCGTCGTCCGACAGCGCGGTGCCACACGATGGGCACCAGTTGATCAGATAGTTGCCGCGGTAGATGAGTCCTTTCTCGTACAACGATACAAAGACCTCGCGAACGGCGTGCGACAATCCGTCGTCGAGCGTGAACCGCTCACGCTCCCAGTCGCACGATGAGCCGATCTTTTTCAGCTGATCCGTGATGATCGCGTGGTGCGCGTCCTTGACCTTCCACGCTTCCTCGAGAAACTTCTCGCGCCCGAGGTCGCGTCGCGACACTCCCTTTGCGCGCAGCTGTTTCTCGACGACGTTCTGCGTCGCGATGCCCGCGTGATCGGTGCCCGGCAGCCAGAGCGCGCGCTTGCCAAGCATACGGTGGTATCGGATCAACACGTCCTGCAGCGAGTTATTCAGTCCGTGTCCGAGGTGCAGAACGCCGGTCACGTTCGGCGGCGGAATGACGATCACGTACGGTTCGGTCTTCGCCTCGTCGGGCGAAAAAAAACGGCCGTCCATCCAGAGTTGGTAAATCCGGTCTTCAAACTCGCGCGGGTTGAAAACTTTGTCGAGTTCCACGGCCTTCATCGATCGTGCTCCTTTCATCCGCATCGAAATCACGGGTTCGCGTATAGTATCAAAAACCCCGACGCCGTTCAACGCGACGCTTGATCAAATCCGGCGCCCGCGCGATACTCGAGACGAACTCGCGATGAAATCGCGGCGACGCCATTCCGAGGAGTTAACATGCCGAGCGACGAAAACACCCAGTATCTGACGTTCACCCTCGACGATGAACAGTACGCGGTCGACGTCGTGAAAGTCCGCGAAGTCCTCGAGGTTCCGAAGCTCACGCGGATTCCGAGCATGCCGGCCTTCATGCAGGGTGTGATCAACATCCGAGGCAGCGTCGTTCCGGTGATCAGCCTCCGCTCCAAGTTCGGCATGGCGCAGACCGAGCGCACCGTCGATACGAGCATCATCGTGATGGATATCGAGAAACACGACGAGACATTGACTGTGGGATGCCTCGCGGACTCGGTCCAGGAAGTTATCGAGATCGATCCCTCATCAATCGAGCCGGCTCCGCAGCTGGGCACGAAAGTCGAGACGACTTTTATCTCCGGCATTGGAAAGAAAGGCGAAGAGTTCATTATTGTCCTTGATATCGACCGCGTCTTCCGGACCGACGATCTACCCGTCGTCGACCACGCGGTCCTCAGCGATCACACCTCATGAGCTCGTGACCGGTTCGAAGGATCCGGTCGGAATCGTTTTCTCTTCGCCGAGTTGACACGCCGAGTTGCTCCCTTGACTATTTGCCGTTATTTTGCAGTATGTACCGCAGCAAGGGAGCCCAATGCCGGAGAATGTAGTTGTCATAGTCGAGTCACCGACCAAAGCGCGAACAATTCGCCGTTTCCTTCCAAAAAATTACCACGTTGAGGCGAGTGTCGGGCACGTCCGTGATCTTCCCCAGACCGCGCAGGACATTCCGGCTTCGGTAAAGAAAGAGGAATGGGCGCGGCTCGGGATCAACGTCGAGAACGATTTCGCGCCGCTCTACATCACGCCGAAAGGCAAATCGAAGGTCATCGCCGAGCTGCGAAAAAAAGTAAAGGCCGCCGACGAAGTGCTGCTCGCGACCGATGAAGACCGTGAAGGCGAAAGCATTTCGTGGCACCTCGTCGAGGTGCTCAAGCCGAAAGCCCCGGTCCGCCGCATGGTGTTCCACGAAATAACAAAAGCCGCGATCGAACACGCGCTCGAGCACTCGCGCGAGATCGACATGCGGCTCGTAAAGGCGCAGGAGACGCGACGGATCCTCGATCGACTCTACGGTTACACGTTGTCGCCTCTGATCTGGAAGAAGATCGCGTACGGTCTTTCGGCCGGTCGCGTGCAGTCGCCGGGTCTGAGGTTGATCGTCGAGCGAGAGCGCGAACGCATCCGGTTCCGAAAATCGGTGTACTGGGATATTCGTGCCGAGTTGCGCCGCGAAACCGACGCGGCGGAGGCCGCTTTTGAAGCGCGTCTCGTCTCGGTCGACGGAAAACGCGTCGCAACGGGAAAGGACTTTGATCCCGAAACGGGACGCCTCGAAAAACCCGACGACTTCACCGTTGTAACCGAAGAAGCCGCACGCGCGCTCGTCGAACGGATCTCAGCGGCACAGTGGCGCGTTACGTCGGTCACCGAGAAGAAAACGACGTCACGGCCGTCGCCTCCGTTCATCACGTCGACATTGCAGCAGGAAGGAAACCGGAAACTCGGGCTCACCGCGCGCGAGACGATGAGGATCGCGCAACGGCTGTACGAAGAAGGCCTGATAACGTACATGCGAACCGACTCGCCGACGCTCTCGAGCGAAGGAACCGGTGGCGCACGAGACGCAGTCGAAGCTTTGTACGGCAAGGAGTACCTGACCGAAGAGCCGCGGCAGTTTTCCTCGCGGTCGAAGGACGCGCAAGAGGCACACGAAGCGATTCGACCCGCGGGCGCCGAGTTTGTTCATCCCGACCAGGCCGGCCTCACGGGCAAAGAACGCGGCCTGTACGAGTTGATCTGGAAGCGGACGCTCGCGAGCCAGATGGCCGACGCACGCAAATCGTCGGTCTCGGTCCGATTTGACGCCAACGGGTGTGAGTTTGTCTCGAGTGGTGTCCGCATCCTCTTTCCGGGGTTCTTGCGCGTCTACGTCGAAGGCAAAGACGATCCCGACGCCGCACTCGAGGACAAGGAAATTCTTTTGCCCGAGCTTCACGATAACGATACCGTCGTTCCCGAGTCACTCGAACCGACGTACCACGAAACCAAACCACCTGCGCGGTACACCGAGGCCTCGCTCGTGCAGAGGCTCGAACGCGCGGGGATCGGCCGCCCGTCGACGTACGCGACGATCATCTCGACGCTGTTCGAACGCGACTACATCAGAAAACAGGGCTCCGCGCTCGCGCCGACGTTCACGGGCATCGCGGTCGTCCAGTTGCTCGAGAACCACTTCAACTACCTGATCGAGTACGGCTTCACGTCCGATATGGAGAACGCGCTCGACGAGATTGCCGCCGGAGAGAGAAACCACCTCGACTACCTCCGCGGGTTCTATCTCGGAGAGAACGGCCTGAAAACGCTCGTCGACGAACGCGAGGGTTCGATCGTCGCCGAGAGATGCCGAACGATCGTGCTTCCTCAGATCTCGAACGCGTTCGAGGTCAAGGTCGGCCGATTCGGCCCGTACATAATTCACCGCGCGAACGGCGGAGACGACGGGAACGGCACCGAAGAGGTCAGAGCCTCGATTCCCGAAGAGATCGCGCCCGCGGACTTGACGCCGGACGACATCGAGGAGCTGATACGCATCCAGCGCGACGGCCCAAAACCGATCGGCGTCGACCCGGACACAAACGAGAATATCTACTGCCTCGTCGGACGATACGGCCCGTACGTGCAACTCGGCGAGCAGACCGAGGATCGACCAAAACCGAGACGCGCGAGCCTTCCAAAAGAGATCAAGCCGCGCGACGTCGACCTGCCGATCGCGTTGAAGCTGCTCAGTCTGCCGCGCACGCTCGGCACACACCCGGAGAACGGCAAGGAGATCGTCGCGAACGTTGGACGGTTCGGACCGTTTGTCGTGTGCGACGGGGATTTCCGGTCGCTCAAGAAGGACGACGACGTCTATACCGTCACGCTCGACCGCGCGCTCGAGATTCTCGCGGAAGAAAAGAAGGCCCGACGAGGCGGCTCGGTCTTGTTGAAAGATCTCGGCACGGATCCAAAAACCGAAAAGAAGATCGCCGTGTACGAAGGGAAGTACGGTCCGTACATCAAGTATGGGTCAAAGAACGTCGGTTTGCCCGACGATCTCAAGGACGAGAAGAAGATCGAGACATTGACGTTCGACACCGCGATCGAGATCGTCGAGAAGAACGGAAGCCGGAAGAAGAGGTAAGCGTCGAGCACCGATCGCGACGAGGCGCGTCCGATTTCTGCTCGTGAGACCTTGCCTCACTCCGCCGATCGCATGTACCTTTCATCCACTGTGTCGGAAAGAACGATTCCCGCGGCAGGAGCGAGCGAGTTCTCGCTCGAGTCCGCGTATTCTTACAATCGTGCCGGTCCTGTCAGATGGATCGCCTCGCACGTTCTCAGGTATCCCGTGCTCCCGATCATCCTGGTCGTGACCGCGGTCGTGAACAACTACGCGTACAGCTATATCCAGGTCTTCATCGGCCGCGCGTTCGACCTGATCACGACGCCGGGGTTCACGAACGCCGCGTTGCTCGCGACCGCGCTCGGCGTTGTTGTGTCCGCGACGACGCAGGGGGTTACGGGAATCGCGCGGAATTTCTCGGTCGAGTTCATGGCGCAGCGGATTGAGCGCGACTGCCGCGACGAGCTGTACGCGAGCCTCCTGGGAAAGAGCCAGACGTTTCACGGCCGACAGAGAATCGGCGACATCATGGCGCGCGCGACGAACGACGTTCGCTCGGTCAACATGATGTTCAGCCCCGGCGTGATGCTGATCGTCGACGCGGCGATGGCCGTCGTCATGCCGATCATCGTGATCGCGACGATTTCGCCGCGGCTTCTCGCGGTTCCGCTCGCGTTCGTCGTGCTGCTGACGGTAACGGTCTGGGACTACAACCGGCGTCTCAAGCCCGTGAGTATCGCGCAGCGCGCGACGTTCGGCGCGATGAACGCGTCGCTTACCGAGGCCGTCTCGGGAGTCGAGGTCGTAAAGGCAAACGCGCGCGAGCCGTACGAGAAGCAAAGGTTCTTCGAGACCGCGCGTGAGTTCTGCTCGGTGTTCGTGAAACAGGGAAAGATCCAGGCGAAGTACTACCCGATGCTGGCGTTTGCGTTTACGTGGGGTGCAGGCCTTGTCCACGCGCTGATCGTCTGGCAGGCCGGTGAGATCTCGCTCGGAACGGTCGTCGCGTTCATGGGCCTGCTCGGCACGCTTCGGTTTCCGACGTTCATCTCGATCTTCTCGTTCAACCTCGTACAGCTCGGCGTCGCCGGGGCGGAACGCATCCTCGAGTTGATCACGACCGAGACCGAACTCGACGAGAACACAAACGGGTACTCCGGCACGATTCGGGGCCACGTCGAGTTCGAAAACGTTTCGTTCGGCTTCGACGGTAAATCCGTGATTCGCGACGTCTCGTTCGTCGTCGAGCCGGGCCGAACCGTCGCGATCGTCGGTCGCACCGGGACCGGGAAGACGACGCTCACGCGCCTCGTGAACCGGATCTTCGACGTCGAGTCCGGCGCCGTGAAGATCGACGGGATCGACGTGCGTGACTGGACGATCGAGTCTCTGCGCTCGCAAATCTCGACGATCGAACAGGACGTCTTTCTCTTCTCAAAAACGCTGCGCGAGAACATCGCGTTCGGCGTCGAGAACGCGACCGACGCGATGATCGAGGAAGCCGCGCGTGCCGCTCAAGCCGACGATTTTATCCGCTCGTTCCCACACGGATACGACACGGTCGTCGGCGAGCGCGGAGTGACACTCTCGGGTGGTCAGCGGCAGAGAATCGCGATCGCACGCGCGTTTCTCACGAACCCGCGCATCCTCGTGCTCGACGACTCGACGAGTGCGATCGACAGCGCGACCGAGGACAAAATCCAGCGCGCGATGAAGAGCATCAGCCGCGACCGCACGACGTTCCTGATCACGCACAGGCTGAGTCAGATTCGCTGGGCCGACCACATCATCGTGCTCGACCGCGGGCGTGTAATAGACCACGGCAGTCACGATGAGTTGATCGCGCGGTCGGAAGCGTACACACGAATTTTTGCGCGTTTCTCGTAGGCGCGATACTTCTAGGAGGCACGGGTGGGTTTCATCCTCGACGGACTCGAGTCCGAACAGTACGACCGTGTATACGGAGACCTCGTCCTTGTGCGGCGAATCCTGAGTTACTTCCGGCCGCACGCGGGCCGAATTGCGCTCATAGTCGGCACGCTCGTTCTGAGTTCGGCGGCAGGATCGGCGGGGCCGATCGTCATCTCACGAGCGATCAACATCGTCACCGAACGCCCGACCGTTCCGGTCTTTGCTCTTCTCGGCGTCGCGGTCGTTCTGCTCGGCGTTTTCGGCTGGACGATGAACTACCTTCTCCAGCGCACGAGCGCGTGGGTCACGGGGCACGTTGTGCTCAAACTGAGGGAGGACGCGTTCGCGGCAACGATAGGCCATGACATGTCGTTTTTCGATGAGTTCCCGTCCGGGAAGGTCGTGAGCCGCATCACATCGGACACGCAGGACTTCTCGACGACCGTGACTCTCGTGACCGACCTCGCGACGCAGTTTCTGCTCGTCGCGATCCTCGCGGGTTTCCTTTTCACGATAGAGTGGCGACTCACGGCTTTCCTGCTTGCGATGGCGCCGATCGCGGTCGCGATCGCGTTGAGTTTCAGGCGTATCGCGCGCAGAGTCACGCAACGCGCGCGCCGAATCGTCGCGGTGATCAACGCGCAGATCCACGAGTCGATCAGCGGAATTATCGTCGCGAAGGGGTATCGCCGGGAGCGTTCGATCTACGATACGTTCGACACGAACAACAAGAAAGCGTATCGCGTCGGACTTCAACGCGGGCTCGTTTTGAACGCGATTTTCCCGGTAATGAGCATCACCTCCGGGCTCGGGATCGGCGCGCTCGTGTACGCGGGTGGGCTCACGATTCGCGGCGGTTCGATGACACCGGGCGACTTTTATCTGTTCATGCAGGCGGTCGGCTTCTTCTGGTGGCCGCTCTTGAACGTCGCTTCGTTCTGGAGCCAGTTTCAAGACGGGCTCTCGGCGGCCGAACGCGTCTTTGCGTTGATCGACGCGGAGCCGCGGGTCGTTCAGACCGCCGCAGAGAAGGTCACATCGGTCGCGGGCCGCATCACTTTCGACGCGGTCGATTTTGCGTACAAAAGCGACGAGCCGGTTCTGCGCGACTTCTCACTCGAGATCGCCGGAGGCGAACGCATCGCGATCGTCGGGCACACGGGCGCCGGGAAAAGCAGTCTCGCACGGTTGATCACGCGCTTCTACGACTTCCAGGGCGGTCGAATATCGATCGACGGACGCGATATCCGCACGCTCGACCTCACCGAGTATCGAAAACACGTCGGCCTTGTGCCGCAAGACCCGTTCCTTTTCTCCGGCACGGTCCGGGACAACATCCGGTACGGACTGCCCGGCGCAACCGACGACGACGTCCGCGCCGCGGCCGCGCATATTTCCGACGGCGAGTGGCTCGAGGACCTGCCGATGGGACTCGAGACCCACACCGGCACGCGTGGATCGAGCCTCTCGATGGGTCAGCGACAGCTAGTCGCACTCGCGCGGATCCTGCTCAAGAACCCCGCGGTCTTCATCCTCGACGAGGCCACCGCGAGCGTCGATCCGTTCACCGAGGCACAGATTCAGGACGGGCTCAACGCCGCGATGGCCGACCGGACGTCGATCGTGATCGCTCACCGGCTCTGGACCGTGCGCCACGCGGACCGGATCATCGTGCTCGAGTCGGGCCGCATCATCGAACAGGGACGGCACGATAAACTGATGGCCGGCGGCGGAAAGTACGCCGAGCTCTACGACACGTACTTTCGGCATCAATCGCTCGAGTACATCGAGAAAATGGCCGGCGTCTAAGAATCACCACACCGTTCGGGCGGCACCACCGTCGACGACAAAAGACTCCCCTGTCACGTACGCGGCCGCGTCCGACAACAAAAACGCTCCGGCTTTTCCGAACTCCTCGATACTCCCGTACCGCCCGAGCGGTATACCTGAGCCGGCCTCGCGCCGTATCTCGTCGACGGTTTTGGCGGCCGCGGCGGCCGCGCGTTCGTCGAGCGACTTCACGCGGTCGGTGTCGATCCTGCCCGGGACGAGAGTATTCGCGCGGATTCCGTCCGGAGCGAGCTCACGAGAGAGCGTCTTGATGAGACTTGTCACGCCCGATCGCATCACGTTCGAGAGAAGCAGGATCGGGATCGGTTCCTTGACCGTACCCGAGGTAATCGCGACGATCGAACCGCCCTTTCTCGCGCGCATGTGAGGAATCGCCGCGCGGATCATCCGGACCGCGCTCATAAGCGTAAGATCAAACGCCGCGGCCCACGTCTCGTCGTCGAAAGACTCGAACCCACCGGCGGGTGGGCCACCCGCGTTCACGACGATGCCGTCGAGGCCACCGAACCTCGCGACGCCCGCGTCGATCCAGTCTCTGATCGACGCGGCACTCGACGCGTCGAGAGAGTGACCGAACGCCTCGCCGCGCGTTTCGGTCTCGATACCACGCACGGCGCGTTCAAGCGCGTCTTCGTCTCGAGCGCCTAACACGACGCGCGCACCTTCTCGCGCCGCCTCGCGCGCTATACCGTACCCCAAGCCGCGGGACGATGCCGCGACGAAAATGACTTTTCCGTTCAAACCGAGTTCCATCGAGCGACCTCCGGC
>REEC01000031.1 GCA_007695285.1 Spirochaetaceae bacterium
GGAACCGGAAACCCGGCTTCAACAACTGGCTGCTGTTCTCCGCGATGACCGAGGCGTTTCTCTACGCGACCGGCGGGCCCGGCGACCCGATGCGGATCGACTACGCGCTCCGGCAACACGAGCAGTGGTACCTCGGTGACGGGACGTACGGCGACGGACCCGAGTTTCACGCCGATTATTACAACGCGTACGTGATTCACCCGATGCTGACCGACGTGCTCGACGCGGTGCGCGGCCGCGACCCCGAGTGGGACCGGATGCGTGACGAGCGGCAGCTGCACCGGCTCGCGCGCGCCGCCGAGATTCAGGAACGCATGATCGCTCCCGACGGATCGTGGCCGGTGCTCGGCCGTTCGATCTGCTACCGGTGTGGCGCGTTTCAGACGCTCGCGCAGGCCGCATTGCTTCGGCTTCTGCCGGCGTCGCTCGCACCGGCTCAGGTGCGGTGCGCCCTTTCGGCGGCGATCGGACGGACTCTCGGTCGCGCCGAGTCGTGGCGTGACGACGGCTTCCTGCGGATCGGTCTTGCCGGACACCAGCCGTCGCTCGGCGAGCCGTACATCACGACCGGTAGTGTGTACCTCGCGGCGTTCGTGTTCCTTCCACTCGGCTTGCCGCCGTCGGATCCGTTCTGGTCGACTCCCGACGCTCCGTGGACGAGTGTTCGTGCGTTCGATCTCGGGCACGACATCATGGCCGATCACGCTTATCGGGAGGGGTGAAAAATGAACACATTACGGTACTTCTTTGACGACAAGATCGCCGAAACGAACGAGAAGATCTCGGTAGACGTCTGCGTCTACGGCGGGACCGCGGCGGGGCTGATCGCGGCGGTGCGCGCGAAGAAGGAGAAACGGTCGGTCGTTCTCGCTTGATTCGCACTCATGAGAGGGAACGCCGAACCGCGACCGAGGGCCCGCTCCAGTCCGGCTTCGGGACCAGGAGCGGCAGCGGGTCCCACGCGATGAATGGGGTCAGCCGGCGCTTGTACCGCCCCAGGTCGGCGTAATGCATCACGTCATAGACGCCGCGTTTCTTGTCGAAATCGTGTGCGGCCCGATGGAGCGACTCTTGGCGGGGAACGATGCCGATATTGTCCTGTGCGAGCAGACGCTTGCGGACCGCGTCCGGATCGGCGATGCCGATCGGGAGCTTCTGCTCGTGAATCGCCAGCAGCATCCTGACGGCCTCCGCAAGCCTACCGATTGCGGGCGCGATCAGTTCGATGCAAAAACCATCGGCGCGTCCGGGCGGCCGGTAGACGGCAAGGTCTATATGGGTTGTGTTCCCTCCCCGCTTGATCTCCCAGGGATGCCCTCCGGTAGACCGCTTCGGATGCTTCCCGTCGATCCAGTCCCCGAATTCACCGGTTGAGTCCTCATCGATATCGAGCAACCCCTCGTGCCTGCCGTCGGCAAAGCGCCGGTACATTTCGCGGCCGCTCATCGACTCATCGACTTCCTCATCAGGTCCCTTTCCCGCGATGTAGGCAAGTTTACAGTAGCGAAAGTAGTCTCCGGCGCTGAGCGCCGGGACGATGACGTTCACATCCCGGTGGAAGTATCCCGACTCAACCAATGCGATGAACGCTTCGCACGCCTGGGGTCCCAGATCCCTGTCGATCCGGTACAAGCCGGGAAGGGATTCCCGCACAAGCGCATGCGAGAGGATTCCCCGTCTCCGGTCCAGGGGATATCCGTCAACGGCTTCCCGGTTGGCCCTTATCCAGTCACGTTTCACCCTCTGGAGACGTTTCCTCATCGATTCAAGCAGCGGTTCCCAAGCGTCATCAGGATCGCAACCCGCTGCCGGTTCTCCCGAGGTGCCGAACGGTTGCATGCGCGCTACTTCCCCGCCGGGTCGTGCCTCCAGGCTCGGGGCATCCCCGTCCACGTGGAAGAGGTAGAAAGTGTCCACGTAGTTCGTGACCCTGACCCATTGCCACTGCTCATTGGCGTCGGGGAAGAGCAGGTCCCATACCCGATCGAGACCGACCGCGTCATACTGGAAGCCGTCGAGCTCTTCGAGCAACCCATAGACCGACTTCTGGATTCGCCGTTTCATGCCGGATTACCGATACCCATGATCCTACTGTACTTCGGTTCCGAGGCGCTTCACTACCCCTCTCGATGTTCATCCGGAACCCGGGCGTTGAGCTCTTGTCACAAGGCGTGATTTGGGCAAGAGTGAATTATGAACGCATTACGGTACTTCTTTGACGACAAGATCGCCGAAACGAACGAGAAGATCTCGGTAGACGTCTGCGTCTACGGCGGGACCGCGGCGGGGCTGATCGCGGCGGTGCGCGCGAAGAAGGAGAAACGGTCGGTCGTACTTCTGCATCCGGGGAGGACGCTCGGAGGCATGACGACCGGCGGCCTCAGCTTCACCGACATCGGGAACAAGGCCGCTATCGGAGGGCTCTCACGCGTCTTTTACCGCCGCCTCGGCTCGCGGTACGGCCTCGCCGAGACGTTCAAGTTTGAACCAAACGTCGCGCAGGCTGAGATTGATTTGATCGCGCGCGAGAGCTCGATCGACGTCCGGTTCTTCCAGTACCTCGACGGTGTTCGGGTCGTCCGACGACGGATTCACTCGATTACTCTGCTCGGGGGCCTCGAGGTCGAGGCGCGCGCATTCATCGACGCGACGTACGAAGGTGACCTGATGGCGAAAGCCGGTGTGACGTACACGACCGGCCGTGAGCCGAACGCGGAGTACGGCGAGACGTATAATGGCCGCCAGATTCATCCGACGCACCAGTTCGACTGCGACGTCGACCCGTACGTGCGCGAAGGCATGCCCGAGAGTGGTCTTCTTCCTCATGTCGGCCCCGAACGCACGTTCGTCGAGGGATCCGGGGACCGCAGGATCCAGGCGTACAACTTCCGCGTCTGCATGACCGACGACGATGCGAATCGCACACCGTTTCCAAAACCCGCCTCGTACGACGCCTCGGAGTACGAACTCGCGCGGCGTTGGCTGCGCTGCACCCGGGCAAACGTATTTGCGAAGTTCGACCGGATTACCGAGACCAAGACCGACACGAACAACCACGGTGCGGTCTCGACCGACTTCATCGGCGCAAACTACCGGTGGCCCGAAGGTGATTTTCGCGAACGCGAGCGGATCTTCCAGGCTCACGTGACGTATCAGAAAGGGCTTCATTGGTTCATGGCGAACGACCCCGCGGTGCCGGATGCGATCCGGAGGGAGTACGCGCGGTGGGGACTCGCCGCGGATGAGTTTGCCGATACCGGCGGATGGCCGCACCAGTTATATATCCGCGAGGCGCGACGGATGGTCGGCGAGTACGTCGTGAGCGAGCACGACTGTACCGGCTCGGCGCGCTGCGACGACTCGGTCGGAATGGCCGCGTACCAGATGGACTCGCACAACTGCGCGCGGATCGTCCTGAACGGCGTCGTGAAGAACGACGGCGACGTCCAGGTGAAACTGCCCGCGCCGTACCCGATCTCGTTCCGGTCGATCGTGCCGTC
>REEC01000030.1 GCA_007695285.1 Spirochaetaceae bacterium
TGATGATCGGGGCATTCTCACACGATCTTAGTGGAAATCCGCCGCGCGGGCAACGAGCTTCCCCGAACGGCTCATTTGCTCTACCATTGCCCTACCACCCATGCGAGGAGACACCGATGCCGACACCACTCACCGACCGCCCGAACATCGTTTTGATCACGACCGACCAGCAGAGGGGCGATTGCCTCGGAATCGATGGGCACCCGGTCGTCGAGACGCCGTACCTCGATGAGCTCGCGGCGCGTGGAGTGCGCTTCCGCTCGGCGTACAGTGCGTGCCCGCAGTGCGTCCCGGCGCGAAGGACGCTTCTGACCGGGAGGACTCCCGAGGGACACGGCGTGTTCAACAACAGTTGGATGCCGCTGCTCGATCCGACGCTCCCGGAATGTCTGACGGCGGCAGGATACCACACGCACCTTGCGGGGAAACTGCACTTCTGGCCGCGGAGGAAGCTGTACGGCTTCATGAGCGCAGACTGGTCCGACGGGCCGTACGGTTCGCTCGACGGGACACTCGGCGACTACGGTCTTTTCCTCCGCGAGAACGGATTCACGCACCCCGAACGCGCGGTGCGCGATCACGGGGTGCCGGTGAACGGCTGGAAGGCACGGCCGTGGCATCTCGACGAGAGGCTGCACTTCACAAACTGGGTCACGCAGAAGTCGCTCGATTTTCTCGACCGTCGCGACCCGACCGTGCCGTTTTTTCTGAACGCGAGTTACTTCCATCCGCACGGCCCACTCACGCCACCGGCCGCGTACTGGGAGATGTACATCGATCGGGATCTGCCTGCGCCGATTACCGCCGAGTGGTCGACCGAGCAGACAGAACGGCACGCGGGTTTGCCGCTCGAGTCGTGGCGCACCGTTCTGACACCCGAGCAGATGCACCGGTTTCGTGCGGGGTACTACGCGAGTATCACGCATATCGACGATCAGATCGGCGTTCTGCTCAAGGCACTGCCGGAGAACACGATCGTGATCTTCACGAGCGACCACGGCGAGATGTTAGGCGACCACCAGTGGATCAGAAAGACACGCGCGCTTGAGGCCTCCGCGCGGATTCCGTTCATCGTGCGGTTTCCAAAAACGATGGGGATCGAAGCGGGGCAGGTCCGCGACGAGGTCGTCGAGCTCATGGACATCATGCCGACGTGCCTCGACGCCGCGGGCGTCACGGTTCCCGGCGGCGTCGACGGGTCTAGTCTGCTCGGCCTCGTGCGCAGGACGACACCGTGGCGCGAGTTTTTACACGGCGAGATTGCGCGGCAGGGCGGAACCGATCCTGCTACCGGCATGCAGTACCTGACCGACGGCAAGCAAAAGTACGTCTGGGAGCCGCAGACCGGCCGGGAGTACTTCTTCGATCTCGAGAACGACCCGACGGAGAGTCACGAACTCTCGGGCGACCCTGACCGCGCCGGACAAATCGCCGAGTGGCGCGAACGGCTCGTCGCGAGGCTGCGCGATCGCGCGGAAGGTTTTGTGAAAGACGGCCGGCTCAACCCGGTCGCGCGTCAGCCGGTATTGTTCGCGCAACGGATCATCGACGCAAAACGCGACTGGAGCCGGACACTCGGCATCACCGAGTCGGATACGCTGTAGTCGGCGGCAACGGCTGAACCTCAATACGGTACACAGTGGAGGACTGCGATGATAGACGAACTTTTATTCCTCGGAACCGGTGCCGCCCAGGCGGTACCGGCAATCTACTCGCGGGGGCTCGATGCGTCGCGGCCGGATGGCGCGCGCGCGGACAAAAACCTGCGTACCCGGTCGGCATTTCGGCTTGGCCGTGGTCACCAGATCGATGCGGGACCGGATTACTACATGCAGTCTGCGCGCGAGCGGATGTCGTGGTTCGATCTGGAACACCTCTTCATCACGCATACCCACAGCGATCACTTCAACTTCGACGGAGTCCTCCAAAAGGACATCTCGGTAGAGAACAACGGGAAACCGGTCACGATTCACATGAGCGCGCCCGCGCTGCGGTGGTTTCTCTCGGTGTGGTGTTACTCACGGACGCTTGAATCGCCGTCGAACCGGGACCTCGACGAAGCGCGCGAGTCATTCCGGCCGTGGTTCGAGTTCAACGTGTTACCGTTCTTCGAGTGGCGGACCGTCGGTGAGATCGCAGTGTGCGGCGTACCAGGCACGCATACGGGACGCGTGCCGGACGATCTGGCGATGAACCTGTTAATGGAGCTGCCGGACGGGTTCCGGATGTTGTACGGCCTCGACACCGGATACTACGACGACGAGACGTTCTCGTTTCTCGCCTCGACGAAACTCGACATGGTCGTGCTCGATTGCACGTTCGGCGGGCGCACCGATCGTGGCGAGTTTCCTGCCGGCCACCTCGATTGCGCGAGCCTTGTCCACGTCGTCGCGCGACTCGTCGAGCTCGGGACGATCACGAGCGATACGCCGGTGTACGCGTCGCACATCAACCCGGACCAGGGACTCGATCACGACGGTCTTGCGCGGCGATTCGCGTCGGAACCGTACAACATACTCCCGGCGTACGACGGACTTCGCGTGAAGCCCCGAATCACCGGTCGACCGTAGCTCCGCTCGGTTGTCCACAGGTTGTACCCAGGATACTCACGGAAATTATCGGGTTATCCCCAGGTTATTCGCGGACTCCACCTTGACGACCGCGACGCGAATCCCGTGCATGATCGGCGCGACTCCCGGAAACGTACCGTCGGTCGAGGTGAGCGCGTTCGCCGAACCGGCGGTCTCGAGACCGTCCGGTCCCCGTGTGGCCCAGACGCCTTCGTGCAGACATAGCACACCCGGTCGAATGTCGACGCTGACCGTAGCGCGCGCGAGCAGCCGTCCGGTTGCGTTTGACACCGTGACGCGGTCGCCCGAGCGGACTCCGAGCGTACGTGCGTCGTCGGGGTTGATCGTGAGCTCCCCGGTGTCGCGCCGTGCCGTACCCGTCGCGTCTTCGGGCTGTCCGTCCGGGCGCGGCGTGCCGGCCGCCACCGGTGGCCACGGGTCGCGGCCTCCGTTCTGCGAGTGCGTTCGCAAGATTGTTTTCGGCGTGACGAGCAGGAACGGATGATCGGGGTCGGGCGTGAGATCCTCCCACACCGGGATTGCGGAG
This sequence comes from Spirochaetaceae bacterium, assembly GCA_007695285.1. GTDB lineage: Bacteria > Spirochaetota > Spirochaetia > DSM-27196 > PXBQ01 > PXBQ01. The sequence continues at coordinate 3,118 of REEC01000030.1, forward strand.
CCACCGGTCTCGGCGGCGTAGCTGTCGCTCCGGATCTCGACCTTACCCGACGGCGTCGAAAGTGGGTGCGTCGATGGAGTCGATGCAAACGCCGAGAGACCGACGCGCTCCTGATCGGGAGCGATGTAGATTCCGGACGTCTTGAACGCGTCGAGATCGGGAATCTCCGACTCATCGAGGAAACGCGCGATCCACTCGGACGCGTCGCGGTTTTCGTGAAACCGCTCACCACATCCGAGACGGTCGGCGAGCGCGCAGAATACCGAGTAGTCGTCCATCGTCCCGGGCACGGGGGCGAGCGCTCGTGGCTTGTACAACACGTAGTTGCCGGCCCACGGACGCCCGATATCCTCGATCTCGAGCGCGCTCGCGACCGGCAG
>REEC01000058.1 GCA_007695285.1 Spirochaetaceae bacterium
ACGTCTACCGTTCGCCCCCGTTTACCAGAGTGCGGATCGTGCCGCCGAGTACCTTGACGGCATTGTGTACGTCAAAGACGTTCCGGCACTCCTGCTCGTGCTGCCACATCCAGGTTGCCAACTCATCCCACGCGGCGGAGATTGCGGTCGTACCGATCGTCTCCCTGTCGCAGACCTTCTGCAGGATGTCGATCAGCCGGCGCCAGATCGTCGCGTGCAGCTTCGCGTGCTTCCACGATGCCGCGTGAACAGGTGAAGATGACGAGAGGTTGCGATCGATGACGCGTTCGAACTCCGCGATGTCGTCGAGTGCCGCGGACAAGGCTTCCGCGTGCGCGCCGATCGTTTTTGCCGAAGGGGACTCGAGGTCGAGCGGGAGGACGCGTTCGGAGAGAGCGCGGTAGAACTCCGCGCAGAGCGGGCCGTCGTGGCCGAACGCGCTGCGGAAGTAGTCGTCGGCACACTGCTCGAACGATGATTCGGAGTCCCACAGCGCGCTGCCGAGCGCGGCGAGGCCGAGTCCGTGGGGCAGGAACGAGCGTTGGACCTGGCAGCTTATGTAGCCGTCGAGTTTGAGCCGCTTGAGATTGCAGATGTCTTCGTGAAGCACCTGCGCGATCTTCGTGTAGCCGGGATCCTTCACATGAGCCCACATGAAATGGTAGTCGAAGACGAAGCTGTCTCCCGAGAAGCGCGACTGCCACGCGCGCAGGAAGGCGAGGTTGGCGGCCACGTCGCGCGGAAAGACCAGCTCGTTGCGGCGGTACGCCGGGAGATCGGGGATCTCCGCGTCGGTCGTGAAAGGTTCGCGGTAGGTACGCGTGATCGGAGCGAACATGAGGATGAACCGGTCAGGGTTCGCGATGCGTTCGCGTTCCGGGGGCCACAGGAGATCGACGTAGATGAGGAAGACGATCTTCGTCTCGAGACCGCGTCGGCTCAACAGCTCATCGATCTCGTTGAGCAACATCACGTAGAAATCGGCAGGCCGCGACCGCCGGCAGTTCTCGCACTCGCACTGGTTATTCGATCCGTCGGCAAGCCAGACGTGCATGACGTCGATCCGCGGATGCGCGGCCGCGTACTCGGCGATCTCTTCGACCATGATACGCCTCGCTTCCTCGTTCGAGTAGCAGAGGTTCGTGTTGAGCGGTATGCCGTCGAAGATCTTTCGCTCGCCGCCGATCTGTGCGAGGTATTCGCGCACCGTCGGGTCCACCTCGTGAACGCGTTGATCCCAGCTCAACCCCTTGATTCCGAACGGCTCGGTCGTCCACCCGTGGCCGACCGCGTGGTAGAGCAGCCCCCGCCTGTCGATCTCGTCGACCGCGCGTTCCACGCAGGCACGCGCTTCGTCGACCGAGAATGCGCCACGGTCCGCGAGAGGATTGTCACGGTGCGCGTACCATCGCTCGAAAAACGTGTACGCCTCGCGGAACTGGATGAAGTAGCTGTTCATCCCGACCTTCGGGAGCCAGTCGATAGTGTCCCGTACGTTTTCATAGCTGACGGCGCCCTCGATGCAGATCCCGCGGTGCCGGTACGAGGGCGTCTCGGAGATCTCAACCGCCGCGGTCACTGCCTCGGCACCCGGAAGAAGCTCGCCGTCCGTTCCCGGACGAAACCAGCGGCAGCCGATCTCCGTGAGGTACCGGTAGACGGCGAGCAGAACGCTGCGCTCGTTATTCCCGCAAATCAGACCAACGCCGTCATCCACCCGGATCCCTATCGCGTCGTCGAACCTCGAGTCGGTGACCTCCGGAAGCGCGACGTGGGGAAACGCGTTCGCGAGTCCGATCGCGATGCCCGCGTCGTCCGGGTCGAAACGCAGCGTGTGCTCGATCACCGCTTCGTCGCCGGTGATCGTCTCGAGGTACCGGCCGAGCTCGGTTGCGGCGAACTGTATCGTCCTGGTTCTCCCTACTACGATAATGCGCATTTTTATGAGCCCCCAAGGTGATGGTTGGTCCATCCACTCTACTACGCAAACGTGAGCGTGGCTATCTGATAACCGCGACGACGGGCGCAAGTGGGTTTGCAGAGTCCGCCGGGTGGGCTACTCTGAAGAAGCGGCGCCTCGCATAACGCGTGACGGCGCACGGACGAAGAGATGGAGGGACCATGCGAGAGAAGAGCGTTCTTGCGCCGGATTGGTGGGATTTCACGACGGTGGATCGGAAGATTTTGGACGATGCGGCGGCGTTGACCGAGAGAGATCTGCTTCAGTTGTCGCGGGATGGGTTCACGGTGGTGTTCTACGAGACCCTTGAGGAGTTCTACCTTGCCGAGGCTCTTGAGTACATCGACGCCTGGCGAGCGTCTACGCCGGACAAGCCCGTCGGGGTGTGCGGGCCGATCGGCCCGACCGAGCAGTTGCCGTTGGTGGCGCGGCTCGTGAACGCGCTGGGGATCAAACTGGCCAAGCACGATGCTCATTTCTGGGGTATGGACGAATGGGTGCTGGACGGCAAACCCGTAGATCCGTCCCATCCCTTATCGTTTCGAAAAGCCAACGAGGCGCTGTGCTTCGGTCGAGTGGACCCGGCCCTCCAGATGCCGGAAGCAAACAAGCATTATCCGCTGGACACCACCTCGTTTACGGCCTCGTTCGATCAGGTCCGTTGCGCGGTCATGCAGGGCGGACAAGGCGATGTGAAGCACTGGGCGTTTAACGACCCCGTCAAACGCGAAGGTGCGTATCGCGACGCGCCGCCTTCTCCGGAGCAGTATCGAAAACTCGGCGCGCGGATGGTCGAACTCCATCCGATCACGATTATGCAAAATGCGCGCACCTCAGGCGGTGGCCGCGTGTCCGATGTACCGACCCAGGCTATGACCGTCGGGCCGGTTGAGACGTGGAAGTCCGACAAGGTGTCCATATGGCACGCGGGAACGCACGACAACCCCTTTGGGATGCGCCTGACGGCTTTCATGATCAGCAAGGGCATCGCCGACAGCGCGGTACCGATGAGCCTGTTGGCGGATCACCCGAACGTACAGTTCAACTACTACCGCCCGGCTATCAAATCCTGCGACGTGGAGATGCATTAAACGATGACCGACGAGTCCCCGGCGGTGCTTGCGCTGGCCGCTCATCCCGACGATATCGAGTTCATGATGGCCGGAACGTTGTTTCTGCTGAAAGACGCCGGCTGGGATATCCACTACATGAACATCGCGAACGGCAACTGCGGCAGCGCGACCGAGGACTCGGAGACGGTGATCGCACGCCGCCGTCGCGAGGCCGTCGAAGCCTGCGAAGTCCTCGGCGCCCATTTCCACGATAGCGTATGCAACGATCTCGAGATCTTCTATACCTCCGAGTTAATCGGAAAAGTAACGAGCGTTGTGCGACAGATCAAACCTCGCATCGTGCTGCTTCAATCGCCGGCCGACTACATGGAAGACCACGTGATCTCGGCCCGCATCGGGGTGACGGCGGTCTTCGCCCGGGGCATGCGCAACTATCCGGGTACTCCGCCTTTGCCGCCGATCGCCGGCGAGGTGGTCGTCTACCACGCGCTTCCGTATGGGCTGCGGACGCCGCTTCGAAAAGCCACTCGACCGGGGTTGTACGTGGACATCACGGCGGTTCTCGAAAAGAAACGAACCATGTTGGCGGCACACCGTAGCCAGAAAGAATGGCTCGATGTGAGCCAGGGTCAGGACTCGTATCTTCATACCATGGAGGATTTCGCACGGGAGGTGGGACGCATGTCCGGCGTGTTTCAGTATGCCGAAGGCTGGCGGAGGCGGCTCCACCTCGGGTTCTCCGGCCGGGACGATGACGACCCGCTGCACGAGGTTTTGGCGGCCGCGTGCCGCGTCGACGAAACCTACGAAGCCGAGTTGGAATCTTGAAGTTTCTTTACATCACGGACACGCATATCGGATGCTCGCACGACGGATACCATCTTCAACCGCGGTACGTCGGCTGTGAAGAGCAGCTCTTCGCCGGTCTCGCCCGATGGGTCGCCGAACACGACATTCGCTTCGTGGTCCACGGGGGTGACCTCACGGATCACGGCACGCCGGAGGAGATCGACCGAGCGGTCGCGCTTTGCGGTGGTCTCGGCGTCCCGGTATACCTCTGTCTGGGTAATCACGACCTCGCTCGAGCTGATTCGATCGAGCGCTGGCGCTCGGACGCGAAGACCTTGTTACCCGAGGGAGAAACCTCGTTCATTGTCGATGCCGGCCCGGTGGCGCTGCACGTTATCGCGCATCACTGGCACCCCGATATAGGTTATCGATGGCAGGCGGACCGCCCGCAGGAACCGAGACTCGACGGAAACCGGGTTGACGCGTTGGAGGCTTCGCTGAAGCGCACGAACCGACCGGCCATCGCCGTCACGCACGCTCCGATCAACGCGGTACCTCGCCGGCAGTGCGGCCGTGATGAAGCGTTTCACCCGCCGTATCGCCCTTATGCGGAAACCTGGCGGCGAATCATCCGAGCTAATCGCAACCTCCGCCTCGTTCTGACCGGACACAACCACGCCTTCAGTGAATCCGGCGACACCTTCTCGTGCACCACTCCCGCGTTCAACGAGATTCCGGCACAGGCACGCGTCGTGACGGTGCGTGAGCGGACAATCGAGATCGAAACGGTATCGCTCGCGGCGGATCTGGCTCTGCCCGCGACACCGGATCCGGAAACGGCGTGGTGCATCGGTCCGCCCGGAACCTTTGAGATCCGCTACGCGGAGGATTGATCCCCCGGATAGTCTGCGATCATGCGCAATCGTTCGGTGTAAACGTCACACTACGCTTTCTTGACGACGATGTTCCACTCGCTCGCGCCGCCCTTCTCGAGCGCAAGGATGTCGTGACCTTCGAGTTCGAGGCTCCGCGGCACGTTTGCCGCCGACTCGCTATTGTCGACGGTTACCTTGAGCACCTGTCCACTCTCGAGGTCCTCGAGCGCGAGTTTGCTCTTCACGAACGTATACGGGCATACTTCACCCGCGAGATTCAGTTCTTTGTCGATCTGCACACTGTTTTCAGCCATTGTTTCCTCCAACCTTCGCTTCTTGTCTCGGCCTTATCGCCGGGCGTTTTCTGCCGCGTCGAGCAGCTCGACGCGTGTTTCCGAGACCGTCTTCGCGGCATCCACCGTGAAAACCTTTAACTTCCTCTCTGCCACCGAGTAGATCGCGTAGTACATCGACGTATCGACCGCGAGCCGGATATCTTCCTCCGACATACGCGCCGGGGTCTCGGGATGACTGTGGTACGTCCCGATCAACGACAGGCCCGCCTCGCGCGCAGTCTTGAGCGCCGCGAACTGCTCGGCGGGGTCGAACGAGAAATGTTCGGGACTCGCGTCGACGTTCCGCATCGGGATTCGCAGTTCGATCCGGTTGTCGGTCCCGGCGAGATATCCACACGCCTCGTTCGGCAATTCGGCATTCGCCTGTTTCGCGATCGCGTCGGCGATGTGACTCGGGACGATGATCGATTCCGACGCACTCATACCGACTCCACCTTCACACGGGGTTCGGCGTACTGCTGTTCGACGCCGACGTCGCACGCGCCTTGTTCGTACTCGATGAGCTCGGTAATCTTCGTGTTCTCGGCCGCGACGTTTCCCCACTCGGTTTTCTTCACGCGCGTCGTGCGGAACTCCATCGTCAGCGCGTCGAACTGAAGCACGCGGTCGGTCAGCAGTTCACCGAGCCCAAGGATGTACTTGAGCGCTTCGGCCGCCTGAATCGTGCCGAGAATTCCGGCGATCGCGCCGAGAACGCCCGCTTCCGAACACGTCGGGACGGCACCCGGCGGTGGCGGCTCGCGGTAGACGCATCGATACGACGCGCTACCCGGAACGTGAGTCATCGTCTGACCTCGGAAACGCAGGATGCCTCCCTGGTTGAACGGCTTGTCGGTCAGGATGCACGCGTCGTTCACGAGGAACTTCGTCGGGAAGTTGTCGGTTCCTTCGAGGATGAAGTCGTACTCGTTCACGAGGTCTATGATGTTGTCCTTTGTCACGAGGCCTTGTATCGGCTTGACCGTTACGTCGGGATTGAGCTTCTCGACAGTCTCCTTCGCCGAGACGACCTTCGGCCGATCGACGTCCGAAGTATAGTGCAGCACCTGCCTCTGCAGGTTACTGAGCTCGACCGTGTCCGGATCGACAATCCCGATCGTTCCGACTCCGGCGGCGGCGAGATACAACGTGATCGGCGATCCGAGTCCACCCGCACCGATCACGAGCACCTTCGCGTCGAGCAGTTTCTCCTGACCCTTTCCCCCGACACCCTTCAACAGGATGTGCCGACTGTATCGTTGAACTTGTTCGTTCGTGAAATCCATTTTTCCTCCTATCCCCTTCCGGGGAGATTCTCATTCCGCCGCGCGATCGAGCGCGACCCGAAAATCCGCCACGATGTCCCTCGCGCTCTCGATTCCGGCCGATATCCGAATCAGGTCGTCGCTCACGCCGGCGTGCTCTCGCTGCTCGGCGGTGCAGTCGCGGTACATAGTCGAGGCCGGATGAACCACAAGCGTCCGCGCATCACCGAGGTTCGCGAGATTCTTCGCGAGTGAGAGCCGGTTGATCACCTCGAACGCGCGATCCCGGGTCCCGACCTTGATCGTTAGAAGCCCACCGTACCTCTCGCCGTATAGTTTCCGTGCGGTGGCGTGCCACGGACTCCCGGGGAGTCCCGGGTAGTTCACGACCGTACCGTCACCGCGCGCCTCGAGCGCACGCGCGAGAGCAAGCGCGTTCGCACAGTGCCTCTCCATCCTGAGCGCGAGCGTCTCGAGACCGCCCGACTGGAGAAACGCAGAAAACGGCGAAGCGCACGCGCCGGTGTTCTGAAGCACCGTCTTCCGTAGCGTCGCGAGAAACGCAAACCGACCACCGTACTTCTTCGCGGCTTCGGCGATCGGCTCGAACGTCAGAGCACCCCACCCGAATTGCCCGGTATCGACGATCGCACCGCCGATCGCCGTTCCGCCGCCGGTGATGTACTTCGTCGTCGAGTGTACGACGATGTCCGCGCCGAGCGACTTGCCGGTCGCGAGCCACGGAGTCGTGAGCGTCGCGTCGAGCACGACCGGAACACCGGCGGCGTGCGCGCGCGCCGCGAGCGCCGGTACGTCGGGCACGTCGAGACAGGGGTTCCCGATCGCCTCGACAAAAACGAGGCGCGGGCTTTCGGCCAACGCGGTCTGCAACTCCAGCTCGTCGTCGACCGAAAAAAAGGCGGGCCTGATCCCGAGACGCGGAAGCACCGAATCGAATAGCACGAGCGTCCCGCTGAAAAGGCTCCGAGACACCGCGACGACGTCGCCGGCCCCGGCAAGCGCCAACACCGTCGAGAGGACCGCTGCCATGCCCGATGACGTCGCGACCGCGCCGAGCCCCTGCTCGAGCCCGCACAGCCTCTCCTCGAACGAAGCTACCGTCGGGTTCGAGATACGCGAGTAGATATGCGCGCCGGAGCGTCCTGCAAACGCGTCTTCGAGAGCCTCGGCATCGGCGAACTCGAACGCACCGGTCGCGTAAATCGGTGTGACGGTCGCCCCCGCACTACGCTCGGGGTGGAGCCCACCGTGCACCGCGCGCGTCTCGAAGTCCAGGCCCATGATCGCGCTACTTATCCTTCCCGGCGTGCGAACCCCGGGAGGCGCGGTCGCTTCCGCCAACACTGCGGCTTCCGCCAACACTGCGGTCTCCGCCACCCATGAAGTACAGAAACTCGATCTCGTCGTTGTCGGCGATCTGCGTCGCGCCGAACTTCTCTTTTTCGACGATCTCACCGTTGATCTGCACCGAAACCATGTCGGGCGCTTCGACGTCTTTGAGTTTCAAAAGGTCCAGTACCGTCACGGTGCCGTCGACGGTGTCGTTCTTTCCGTTGATCGTCACGTTCATTCAATTTCCTCCGATTACCGCTGTAATTCAATCCGATTACTTGACATTAAGAGTTGAGCAACCTTGCGTCGATCGCTCGACGACACCGTAAACTTAATATACTCATTTGGGTTTGTCAAGTATACGCGCCGGATGATGGTGATTTTTTTGATTCTTGCGTAATCGGCTGTCTGCCGGTATGATGAAACATCAATTCACGAATAGGAGAAAAAAATGACCTCGTTTTTCCCTGAAGTCCCGGAAATAAAGTTCGAAGGTCCTGACTCACGAAATCCACTCGCTTTCAAGTACTACAACGCAGAAGGGAAAATCGGCGGGAAGTCGATGAAGGATCATCTGCGGTTCTCGATCGCGTACTGGCACACGATGAACGGTGGAGGCGTCGATCCGTTCGGTGTAGCAACGATGGTGCGGCCGTGGCTCACGATCTCCGACCCGATGGAACAGGCCCGCGCGCGAATGCACGCGATGTTCGAGATCGGCCAGAAACTCGGCATGCCGTTCTTCTGTTTTCACGATCGCGACATCGCACCCGAGGGCGAGACGCTCGCCGAGACGAACAAAAACCTCGACGAGATCATCGCGCTCACGAAGAAGCTCATGGCCGACTCGGAGTTGAAGCTGCTCTGGGGTACCGCGTGTCTCTTCACGCATCCGCGCTTTGTGCATGGTGCCGCGACGTCGTGCAACGCCGACGTGTTTGCGTACGCAGCGGCGCAGGTCAAGAAGGCGATCGAGGTGACGGCCGAACTCGGCGGCGCCAACTACGTCTTCTGGGGCGGACGCGAAGGGTACGACACGCTTCTCAACACCGACATGAAGCTCGAGCTCGATAACCTCGCGCGCCTGCTGCACATGGCGGTTGCGTACAAGAAAGAGATCGGATTCACGGGGCAGCTCCTGATCGAACCGAAACCGCTGGAGCCGACAAAACACCAATACGATCGCGACGTCGCGACGTGCATCGCGTTTCTCAAGACGTACGATCTCGACACCGAGCTGAAAATCAACATCGAGCAGAACCACGCGACGCTCGCGGGCCACACGTACGCGCACGAGATCATGACCGCGCGGATTTATGGCCTGCTCGGAAGTCTCGATGCGAACCAGGGTGATTATCTGGTCGGTTGGGACACCGATCAACTCCCGACCGACATCTACGAAGCGACGTTCGCGATGTACGAAGTTCTCAAGAACGGCGGAATCGCGCCGGGCGGCATGAACTTCGACGCAAAGCTACGCCGCGGATCGTTCGAGCCGGCCGATATTTTCCACGGCTTTGTCGCGGGCATGGATACGTACGCGAGAGGCTTGAAGGCCGCGCACGCGCTACTCGAAAGCGGCGAACTCGAGGATTTCCGAAAACAGCGCTACGCGAGCTGGAACTCGGGGATCGGCAAACAGATAATCGATGGAAAGGCCGGATTTGCGGAGCTCGAGAAGTACGCGCTCGAGAACTCATCGATCAAGAACACCTCGGGCCGGCAGGAAGTACTCGAGGCTATCGTCAACCGCTACATATAGGTCCGCCGTCCGGTAGGTTCGGGGCCCAGGCCTACTCGTCGTGGTCTTTGTACTTGGACGAGATGGTCTGGATGCTCGGAAGCACTTCGAAAAAAACGTCAAGGATGTCGGGGTCGAACTTTGTCCCCGACATCGCCTTCATTTCGCGCAGAGTATCGTCCTCGGTCCACGCTTCTTTGTACACTCGGTGCGAGCGCAAAGCGTCGTATACGTCGGCGATCGCGACGATCCTGCCGAAGATCGGGATCTCGCGACCCTTTTTCCCGCGAGGTTTGCCGGCTTTGTCGGCCTTGGTCGCGTCACCGGACTCGATATCGATATGCCCGGGGTACCCTTTTCCGTCCCAGTTCTCGTGATGATTCAGCGCGACCACCTGCGCGAGCTCATCAAACTCCGATTGCTTGTTGATGAAAAGGCGCGCGCCGTGCCACGCGTGCGTTTTCATGACGTCAAACTCCGCGTCGGTGAATCGCCCGGGTTTCTTCAGAATCACGTCGGATATTGCGACCTTCCCGACGTCGTGCAGCATCGCGGCCATCCGGAAGCTGTCCTTCGTCTTTTCGATCTGATCATTCGGAACGTCGTTCTTCCGTGCCCACCGCTCGTAAATCTCGACTGAGTACCCCGCAACACGGTTAACGTGCGGCCCTGTCTCTTTGGGATCACGAAGCTCGGCCATCTTGATCATGCGCAACAGGATCGCGCGCGTCATCTGTGCGCGCTGCAGAGCGACAGTCGCATTCGCGGCAAAATGAGTCAGCATGAGTTCGTCGTCTTTGTCGAACGGGATGACGACGCCATCGCGGTCGGTCTTGTTGAGGATCTGGATTACCCCGAGGATCTGTCCGGTATTCGTCTTGAGCGGCACCGTCAGGTTTGACTTGGTCATATACCCGGCGTCACGGTCGTACTTCGGATTGTAGCTGTACGGCGCATCGGGGGGGATCGAGTACACGTCGGGAATGTTCACCGGCTCGCCGGTAGCCGCGGCGTACCCGGAGATCGTCGTCTTTTCGATCGGAATCCGAAATATGTTGTAAATAAGTTTCTGGCCGGCGGGTAGCTTCGCCTGCAGCGTGTCGTTCTGCGCGTAGTTGATCACGAGGGCTTTGCCGTCGACGATGTAGATCGAGCCCGCGTCGGCCTCGAGGACCCGCCGGGCTTCGGTGAGGATGCGCTCGAGTAACACATCGAGATCCTGGAGCTTGTTCAGCTCCGAATCTATCCCGATAATGCTCTTTAGCTTTTCTGCTTCAGACCCCATTGCGCACCGACCCCTTTCGCCGTATCCTCACCTTCTCATGTTATCGGAAGGAATCGATAGCGAATAGATACCGTGAACGAGGATTTTTTCGCGCGGCGGATCTACCTACTCAGCGGCCTCAAAATCGTTGCACGTGATCGTGAGACCGTGACAGTCGTCGCACGCTTCGATCGTATGGTGAGACGCGAACTCCAGCCAGTGTTTCTTTTGTTGGGGCGTCAATATGCCGACACCGTGACAGACCGGGCACGTATTGTCGAGAGCGTTCAGAATCGACGCACGGATGAATTCCGACCGATTCGGAATGTGTTCGAGTACACGCGCGAGCGCTTCATCCACCTTGAACGTGATGACTTCCGCTTTTTTTGCCGCCATGATGCCCTCCTGCTCCGTGCCGTACGTCTACCATAATACTTGGTATTACCAACGTCAAGGCATCACGACGCCGGCTCCGTTTCGCCGGCCACTTGTCGCCGCGTCCGCTCCGGCGTACATTGTGGTCATGCCGTCGGTTCGACGACTCATACGTGCGGTTGCGGTGCTTCCGATCCGCGCGTACCAGCTCATCGTCTCGCCTTTTTTCCCCGCCTCGTGTCGGTACTTCCCGACGTGTTCCTCGTACGTCCGCGAAGCGATCATGCGGCACGGTGTGCTCGCGGGCGTGGTGTTGGGCCTCGCGCGGATTCTGCGCTGCTCGCGTTTTTTCTCGGGAGGCTTCGACCCGGTACCGGATCAGTTCTCGCTCAAGGCGGTCGGACGCGGATACCGGGAGTTTCGTTCCCGGCGTGCACACGGTCCAGAGGAAGGAGACCACGCCGAGTGAGCCCGATTCCGATCACGCTCGTCACGGGCTTCCTTGGCGCCGGCAAGAGCACTTTCATCAACCGTATAATCGCAGAAAATCCACGCGTCCGCTACGGCATCATCGTCAACGAGTTCGGCGACGTCGCGCTCGAGAGCGAGATCATCGAGGCCGATGAAGACGCGATCCTCGAACTCTCGAACGGGTGCATGTGCTGCGTCGTGCGAACCGATCTGATCAAAGCGGTCGAGGCGCTGCTCGACGAATCAAACCGCATCGAACACATTCTCGTCGAAGCGTCGGGTCTGTCCGATCCGGTCCGGATAGCGCAAACGTTCATCGAGAATTCAGCCGAGGGACGCGTATCGTTCGACTCGATCCTGTGTCTGGTCGACGTCGAGAATTTCCTCGAGACCGAAGCGCATTGGTACATAGTGAGCAGCCAACTGAACTACGCGGATTTTGTCCTGTTGACAAAAACCGCGGACGCCGCACCCGACACGACCGACGCGGTCGTCTCTCACATTCGCGACGCGACGCACCGCGCGGAGATCGTGCACCTCGACGGCGATGTCCCTCTCGGGCTGCTGCTTGAGTCGGGACGCTCGCGCGGCGTCGACGGGTACGATGCGACGAGACACGGCGAACCACACGCCGACGACGTCGTGTCGGTCTTCTTCTCGGAGAACCGCTGTTTCGGCCACGGTGTCTTTGACGAGTTATTTCGGGAGTTTTCCGGCCGGGTGTTCCGCGCAAAAGGATACTTTGCCGTTCCGGACGGCGCGTGGCGCGACTTCAAACATGTTTTTCAGTACGTCGGATCGCGCCGGGAACTCAAACGAAAGCCTTGGAGCCCCGGCGAGCAACGCCGAAGCGTCGGGCTGTTCATCGGACGCGACTTTGATCCCGATGAACTCACGAGGCGGTTGATGGTCGCGAGTTTGCCGATTACTATGACTCTATGATCCGCTTGCCTGTCGCCAGCCCCGGACGTGTGGTCGGCGCTGTATATCTGATCGCGGCTTTCGCCGCGCTGTTCCTTTCTTATTTCGGGCCTCTCGGTGTGGACTCAATCGGGCTCGGCGATCTCCCGTACCTGATTCTGCTGCTCGCTCATTACGCGTGGGGCGCAATCCTCGTGTTCTCGCGCGATCGCTATCACCGCCGGTCGCTTCGGCGCTTTTTTTTCATTCCAGAACTCTTGTTGAGCGCGACACTCGTCGTGTTCATCTTTGTGTACCTCTTCGCGCTGAACGCGAATATGGATTACGTCCAGAGGTTTATCGAAAGCGGGGGAAATCTTAGGCTCGCGCTCGACACAGAGACCGAACGCGCGGTGGCGTGGATTCGATTCTCGCCGTTTCTGATCGTAAATGCAGCCGCGTTTTTCCTGCTTCGCGCGCGGCGTATCTCGCCGAGAATACCCGGCATCAAGTCCGTACTGCATCCCGCCCGACCGTGGTCGCTTCTGCCTGTTCTTCTTTCGGCCGTGCTTTCTGCGCTCGCCCAACCGTCGGCCGTGTCGCTCGACGGTTTCGGTTGGTTGGGTTGGTTCGCACTAGTTCCGTTGATTCTGGTCGTCGAGCGCGAGAGTCCCGTTCGCGCGATAACGTACGGGATCGTGTACGGTGTGTTCACGACGATCCTCACAAACTACTGGCTCGGTACGTTCAGTTTGGTATCGCTCCAGGTCGCCGTTTTGATTCACCTGGTCCAGTACGCGATCCTCTTCCCGATCCTCGTCTACCTCCTGCACCGCGTGAAGATCGGGCGTACGATGCTCTGGCCGGTGGCGTTCACCGCGTTCGAGTACGCGCGTTCTTCGGGTTTTCTTGGGTATCCGTGGAGCCTCATAGCGCACTCGCAGTACGCGAACCTTCCGGTTATTCAACTCGCGTCGATCACGGGAGTCTGGGGTGTCACATTCGTGGTCGTGCTCGTTAACGTCGCTCTTGCACGCCTCGTGACCGCCGTCAGGCGCCCCGGCGGGCTCGAACGATTCGGGTTTCAGTACGCTGTTGCGGCAGTTATCGCGGTCGTCGTCGCGTCCGGAGCGCTCGTGGTCGCGGCTGATGACCTGAATCCGGAAACACCCGACCGGACGATCCGTGCGGCTCTGATACAGCAGAACTCGGACCCGCGCAAGCACGAGTACGCGCACACGTTCGCAACTCTGCGCAGGCTCACGAACGAGAGTCTGCAACACAATCCCGATATCGTCGTGTGGTCGGAGACGGCGTTTGTCCCGAACATCCGGCGATGGAGCCAGGAAGACCCCACGCGTGTGTACCTCGCGCGGCTGGTCCGCGACTTCCTATCGTACCAAAAAGGCATCGGCACGTGGCTGCTCACGGGAAACGACGACTACGAAGTGATCTTTGACGACGACGGGTCGGAGATCGAACGCCTGAACTACAACGCAGCGGTTCTGTTTTCCGAAACCGGAGAACGCGTCGAGACGTACCACAAGATCCGGCTCGTCCCGTTCACCGAGCACTTCCCGTACGAGGACAGCCTACCGTGGATATACAACCTTCTGCTCGAGTTCGATGTGAGTTTCTGGGAGGAAGGCACCGAACGCACGGTGTTCCGCCATCCGAAGTTCGCGTTCTCTACTCCGATCTGTTTCGAGGACGTGTTTCCCGACGAGGTGCGCCGGTTTGTCCTCGAAGGAGCCGAGGTCATCGTCAATATCTCCAACGACTACTGGTCACTCGAAGAGGCCCAGGCGAAACAACATTTTGTGGCGGGGTTGTTCCGCGCGGTCGAGAACCGAAGACCGCTGATTCGATCGACCGCATCCGGGCTCACCGCGCGGGTCGACCGCTTCGGTCGCGTCCACGAGAGACTTCCGTACTTCGTCGAGGAGTCGCTCGTCGTCGATGTGCCGATCCACGCGCCGCGCACGACGATCTACACGCGGTTCGGAGACTGGTTTCCGCGTGCGATGTTGATCGTACTCGCTCTCATGTACGGCGCATCGGTGCCCCTCGTCTCAAATTTCCTGCATCGCCGGCCGTGGCGGCATCGACCGCGACCGCGTCGGTCCAGCCGCGCGGACGGTGGCGTCGCCGGGGCAAGCCGGGAGCCGAGTGAAACCGACGGGGATTAGCGCTTGAGTTTTTTTCGTCGTCGCTTCTTTTTCGGCGGCGGAACAGGCGCGAAAGTCTCGACCGCCGGGCTTCGTCGGTCGTAATGACGAAAAATGAAGAAACACGCAACGCCACCGAAGATCATCAGGGCGGACAGAATCTGCCCGGTTGTAAAGTTCCACGGCGAGACGAAGAGCGCGGGAGGATTCGGGGTCGAGCTGAGAGTGATTCGGAAGCCGAGACCGGCGTCGGGTTCGCGGAAGTACTCGCCGATGAACCGAGCGATCCCGTAACCCATGATATACACCGAGATCATGAACCCCCGGAACGGAGATCGCTTGCGAAAAATGAACCACATTACAGCCCAGAGCAGGATTCCTTCGAGAAACGCCTGATAGAGCTGCGACGGGTGTCGTGGCAAGTTGATACTCTGTTGATTTGCCGCGATCGCGATCCCGACGGTTTCGGCGATCTCGACAACCCAGGGCTCCGATGTCGGGAGGCGTCGCGCGTTCGGGAAGATCATCCCCCACGGCGCGGTCGTGACACGGCCGTACAGCTCGCCGTTGATGAAATTTCCGAGTCGGCCGAACGTGAAGCCCAACGGGATGCTCGTAGCGAGCATGTCACCCCACTCCAACGTATCGATCTTCTTCACTCGGGTGTAAACGACCACGGCGATCAGCGCCCCGAGAAACCCTCCATGGTAGCTCATCCCCTGGAGCCCCGTGAACGTCATGTTCTCATCAAACGGCCAAAATATCAGCCACGGCCGCGCGAGAAATCGCCCACCAGGCTCGTACACAAGGGCCGAAAAGATACGCGCGCCGATCAGCAGTCCGACAATCGCCCAGAAAAACAAATTCAGGACCGAATCCGGATCGGTCGGAACTTTTCTTTCCTTGATCTGACGAACGAACAAGAAGTACGTGGTGGCAAATGCAGCGAGGTACATCAGGCCGTACCACCGGATCGGGAGTCCCGGCAGCACGAACGGGGAAATCCAGCTGGGATACTCTATGTATAACACCTATAACTCCTCATTCAAGAGGCCGTATTATGCGAGCGGTCGCTCTATTAACCGGCCGGTCTGCTCGTCGAACACGATCTCGATCTTTTTCTTCGGCGAGGTTGCTTCATAATACCGCCCATGGCTCTCGATGACGACCCCAGGGTACAACGTGCCACGGATTTTTACCTCCGAAGCGAAGTGCTCCTCGAACTTTTCTCTCAGGAGAAATACGCGCGAACCTCGCTTCTCCATCATTTTCATCGCCTTGACCTTCCGCGTCTTGAGTTCCGAAAATGACCCCGGGTCGGAACTCGCTCTGCCCAGTGCCGCATCGATCGAGACGATCTCGCCTTTCAGTTTTTCGATCTCTTTCTGCTCGCTCTCGATTCTGTCGGCAATCAGGTAATCCTGCCCAAAGGAGATCGTCGTCTTGACCCCCGCGCTGTTCCCGAGGCTCGCAACGTCGAGGCCGCGCCTCGCGCGGACCGTCCCGCCGACGATCCCGCCTCGATCACCCGCGACGACAACGCGACCGTTGCACTTGATCGCGCATCTGAGAATCGTATTCTTGACCATCACGTCTGAGACCGCGAGCACGGTCGCCTGCTCGATGAACGTCGCGACGACACCACGTTTGGTGCGTACCACGGCCTTGCCGCCACCCTGGATTCCGCCACCGATCGCGATGTCGAGCTCAGCCGAGACGAGAGCCGCCTCGATCGTGTCCGAGATCCGGACTTCGCCGCCCGATACGATGAAGTACCCCGACTCGACCGCCCCGGCGACCGAAACCGACCCCGGGAAACGGATGTTGCCGGTCGCGGCGCCGACGTTCCCCGCGACCGCGTGCCCCGGGCGAATCTCCATCCGCTTGCCGTTGAACGCGAGCTCGCCGTCGCACTCGGCGATAAACACGCGGCGGCCGTCGTCTTCGTCGCGGGTCGCAACGTAGTTTGCCGCCTCGATCGTATCGTCGGGCGTTTCGGGCGCGGGAATCGTCCGGCCCGAGACATCGGTACCGGGAATCGGCTCGCCCGTCGACGGCAGAAGCTCGGCGATCTCGGTGCCCGCGCGCACGGTCGTGAACCGCGGTGCGTTCTTGTAGTCGGCGGTTCCATCAGGGCGAATCGTGACGTTTCGACCGGGCGCGTACGCGATGCACCACCGAAACTTCCGGCCGTCCCCACCGACGGCCGGCTCGCCGAAAGCAAACGGCGCGCCGTTGACCTCGCCGTCGTCACGGGCCTGTTCGAGTGCAGACTCGAGAATATCGTCGCGTATGCCGTACGTGACGCCGCTCTCCTCGATTTCCGCGCGGACCGCATCCATCGAGAGCGGACGGCCACCGCCCTGGTCCTTCGTGATCCGAATGTACGCGGTCATTCTGTCTTCCGCTATCACGATGTTGACACACGCGTCCTCGTGCGGACGTACGCGGAGCACAATCCGGTCGTCAACGGTACCGACGTCGAGAACGCCTTTTCGGCGCGACACGAGTAGGTTCTGTGTTCGCTCGATGTCCTCGAACAGTTGTAACGGAAGCTCCTGCCCGCCGATTCCCGGGATCACGGCTCCGTACACGTCGACTCCCGGTGAGCCAACGGTTGCCGGAGTGATCTCGGCGACACGCTGATCTTGTTCGACAAACGCGACTCGTTCCACCGCGTCGAACGGAAAGACCGGAAGCGACGTCATCTCGCGAAGAAGATCACCGCGACTCGCGACCGACGCGAGATGCTGCTCGGTGCGCTCGGCGTCGAGGAACCGAACGGTGTACTCGATAGACTGATCGGTTCCACGCGTCGGCGGCGTGCCTTCCGCGAGAAGATACCCGACAAGCTCGGTCTCCGTGCTCGCGTAGAACGTCGTGATATCCTCTTTGATTCTGTCGTTGTCGAGGTTCCTGAGGCCGGTTCCACGGATCGCTGCGCCGATCTCCTTCAGGAGCAGAGGCCGGCCGGTGCCACGGCCTTTCCGTAGATTGAGCACGGCGGTCAATCGATCGTCGCCGATCTCCAGTTCGATCACCGATTCCTGGTTTTTCGAGATCGGGATGTGATCGGTTCGCCCGGCACCGATAGCGTCGCGGATGACCGTCGCGATACGGTCTTCCTCGAGCAGCGACTCGATCGGGCATCCCGCTGCACGAGCAGCGTCGATTACTTCGGCTGTGTCGGGGACCGGAGCGTCCTCGTGGCCGGGTTCGATCGCGAGCGAACACGACGCCTTGTCGGAAGAGACAACGATCTTCCAGTCGTGCCTGGAGTACGGGACGATGTCGGCCCAGTTCCGTCCAATGCGGATGAACCCGGCGTACACCGAGACGAGGTCACGCCCGTTTTTTTTGATGCCCGGGCCCAAGTGAAAACGCGGATCGGCGGGCGGCACAGGTTGAACCGCAGAGCCGTACACGTTTTTCCCGGGTGTTCCGGGTGAGTACGGTAGGATCGTTCCGATTACCGCACCTTCGTCGGCGAACCCCGTTCGTTGTACAGAAGGGTCGACGTAGACGGACTCGCGCACGTTTTCGGTCCGTACGACGTCGACCATTTCGGTCTTCGGCTTCACGAACGGTAAACGCGACTTTGTCATTACCGGCTTCTTTTCGGTGATCTTCTTTTTTTTCTCGATCGAGAATGCGGGGACCTGCGCCGCCGAGAGTATCTGCTCGGCGATGTCGGCAAACTCGGGTGGGATCGTGATGTCCTCCCACTCGACGGACTCGGCATGTCCGTTTTCGGGCGGCACGCCTTCGCATACGGTGAGTCTCTCGGCACCATCTGTCGCGGCGCGCGCGAGCACCTCGCCAATATCGGCCGCCGAGCGAGCAGAGCGCACCCCTTTGCGATCGAGTTCCTTCCCGACCGCCTCGACGGTTATCTCGGGCGCGTCGGGCGAGGACTTGATAACGAGGTCTGCCTTCATGCCGGAAGCATCGATCGCGACCGAAAACGTACCGTGGACAGCCATTCTAAATCCGTACGCCGCGTCCGATCGCCTTGACGATCTTGGACTTCAACAGCGCGTTTTCCTTTTTGAGGTGCTGGATTTCGATCTGTTGTGACTTCACGGTCTCGACGAGGTCGCCCGTGGAAAGGGCCCCGGTATGGAGCAACTCCTCGACGTACTCCATCTTGGCCTCGAAGTCGGCCGCGGCCTGCATACCGGCTTCCTCGTAACTCTCGTCGATTCCGTCGTACTCCAACGGGCTTTCTCCGTCGGACTGTTCGCCCAGCGCGTAGTCCTCGATCATCTTGTCGGCGATTCGGTAAACACCTTGAGCGAGCACCGAGTTCGGTTTGTATACGATAATCGGAAGCTTCGAGCCGAGCGCGATATCCTGGAGATCGTCGCGGTAGATCACGCCGTAATACTCGAGGTCAATACCGAGATACTGTTGGCACGATCGCCGCAGACGGTTGGCTTTGTCGGCGTCTCTGGGGTCTTCGACCATGTTCATGACGAGACGAGGAACGAACCTGCTCGCGTTCGCGATGTACGCCGCGTGGCTTTCCGGGTCAATCTTCTTGACCTTCTCGATCACCGCGGGGATGTACACACGCTGAAGCTCCGGCGAACCGTCTTTACGGAGCGACTCGAGATACGCCGCCGCAGCGCTCTTCTTCTTGAACGAGTTGTTGAGAATACGAAACATGACATTCTTCAGAAACACGTACGCATTTACCGTAGCGGTCGGAGTCGGCGAGGTGACAATCAAACCACGCCCCGACATCAGGAAAAAATCCATAACGTTGAAGCTGCTTCCGGCACCAAGATCAAGAATCAGGTACTCGGTGTCGAGAGCACGAAGTCGGCTGATCAACATCCGTTTCTGCGAAGTCGTAAGGTTCGCGATACCGGGTATCTCGTTATCGCCCGCGATGAACGAGACATTCTCATACTCCGTCTCGACGACGATGTCGGCAAACGATTTTTTTTCCGACGTAATGAAGCTTCCGATCCCGGTTCCGGATAAATTCACTCCGAGCATCAGATGCAAGTTCGACCCACCGAGATCCAGATCGGCGAGAACGACCCGTTTTCCCGCTTGCCCCAATCCGATGGCGAGGTTCGTCGCAACCAACGATTTCCCCACGCCGCCTTTGCCGCCGGCTACCGGCACGATCTGCATTTAATCTTCCTCCAGTTGAGTGATCGGTAGCTCTCGGAGTACCGTCGGATCGTCCTCATTGTCGCCGCTGTCGTCGTTGCCGTCCGCTGCCGGCGTCGGTAACGAGCGAGAAAACCCGACGAGAACAACACACACAACTGCGTCGACAATAATCACGCCCAACGGCAGCAAGACCGAAGCGTACTCGTACCACTCGGTCGGTGCAGCAAGACCGAACCGTGCGGTGTTCCGGTAGATAAATGCCGCCGCCGGAACGACGGGGAGAATCTTTGAGAGAGTCAGCAACCGGATCATGGACCGGTTTTTCTCGGGATCGACGGCAATGAGGATAAAGCAGAGCGACAGCGAAAGCTGCGCCGCTCCAAACCAAACGCCGATGTAAAAACCCGTTATGCTACCCGAAAAAAACGGCATCATCACGACGAGCAGCGCGGAAAACCGTACTATCTCCCACACCGCGCCGTAACCAATAATCCATCTACCGTGTTTCACTTGCGAAGTGTACGACGAGCGATAATCGGCGTCAATAGAAACGCGGATCGACAAATGGATGCGTGGCGATTTTATGAGTATACTATCGATGGGAGTTATGGTTTATGAGAAATAGTTCAGCGAAAAACCGGACCGAGCGTTTCGTCTGGTTTGGTGCCGGCACGGCGATTATCGCTTTCTTGTTTATTTTGGTCGCGTCTCCGTCGATCTTCGCGCAAGGTGGCGGCTCGAGTTCGTCATCGGATCGGCATCTCGAGACGTTTTCACAGGTTTTTCGATACGTCCAGAACAACTATGTCGACGAAATCGATCCGGAAGTCTTGCTCGAAGGCGCGCTCAAGGGATTGTTCGAGAGTCTCGGTGATCC
This sequence comes from Spirochaetaceae bacterium, assembly GCA_007695285.1. GTDB lineage: Bacteria > Spirochaetota > Spirochaetia > DSM-27196 > PXBQ01 > PXBQ01. Next base: position 20,574 of record REEC01000058.1, read on the forward strand.
GTACTCGGCGTACCTTTCGCCGACCGATATGCGCGGCCTGTCCGACACGACGACAGGACGTTTCGGCGGCGTCGGCATGTACATCTCAAAGCAGCAGCTCACCGAGGAAGAACGAGAGGCAAACAAGCCGTCGTACGTCGTGATCGAGTCGCCGATCGACGGGACGCCCGCGCAGCGCGCGGGAATCAGATCGAACGATCTGATCGTCGAGATCGAAGGCGAGTCGACGGGCGCGATGACGATCGATGAAGTGCTCAATGAACTCCGCGGGACCCCGGGTACGTCGGTCGAGATAACGATCCGGCGCGGGGCGAACCTCACGTTTCCGGTAACACTACGCCGCGAGTTCATCGAGGTCCCGACGGTTCGAAAGGCGATGATCGGAGACGATATCGGCTATCTGCGAATCACGCAGTTCACGCCGTTCACCGACGACCGTGTGCGCGATGCAATCGACTCGTTCTCCTCGGAAGGTTACTCGGCAATGATCCTCGATCTGCGTCGCAACCCGGGTGGGCTCTTGACCGGCGTCGTCGACGTCGCGAATCTCTTCTTCTCGGGTGGTACGATCGTCGGTACGCGCGGACGCGTCGCGTCGGAAAACGAAGTGATCACGGCGAACCGGCAAAAGGTCGTTCCCGACGATCTACCGATCGTCGTCTTGATCGACGGAGGCTCGGCGTCCGCGTCTGAAATTCTCGCGGGGGCGTTGAAAGACCGCGATAGAGCGTACCTCATCGGAACGACGACGTTCGGAAAAGGGTCGGTTCAACGCGTACGTCAGCTCGGTAATGGCGGATTCCGCCTCACGATGTCGCGGTACTACACGCCGAGCGGAGAGTACATCGACAAAGTGGGCGTCGCCCCCGACAAGACAGTCGAAGAACCGACGATGAGCGACGAAGAGACCAAAGCATACATGGAGCTCGTGAACAGCGGGACGATCGTCGAGTTCATCGAAGAGACGCCGAACCCAACCGAAGATGAAATCCTCGCGTTCATCGAGCAAGCGCGCGCCGACGGTTTCACGTTGAACGAACGCGAAATCCGCCGCCTGATTCGGGACGAGTCGAACCGCGCGCGCAACATCACGACAGTGTACGACCTCGAGTTCGACACCGTGTTGATCGAGGCGGTTCGCCTGCTGCGTAGCGGCGAGATAGCCGGGCGGTAGTGCCGGATACGCACCGGTGAAACAGTTCGTTCTGCCGGACCGATACGACGGCGAGCAGTATGTACGTCTCACCGGACGCGAGTACCACTACTTGGTGCGCGTCCGGCGATGTGCGGTCGGCGATTCGTTTCCGGCGATCGATCGTCTCGGTGGCACGTATCACGCCACGGTCGATGAGGTCGGCGTTGACTCGGTGTCGCTGAGAATCAGCCAAAACGAGACGGAACTATCCGACGACGTGAGGATCGTACTGTACCAGTGCGTCCCGAAGGCCCGAAAACTCGACGGCATAATCAGGCAGGCGACCGAGATCGGTGTCACGGCGGTCGTTCCGGTCAAGAGCCGACACGCCATACCCGTTCCCGGGGAGAAGCAGTACGAGCGCTGGGTGAGGATCGCGCGCGAAGCGGTCCAGCAGAGCGGAGCCACACGCGTACCCGAGATCCGTCGGGTAATCGCACTAGAAGAGATTGTTCCAATAGCCGAGTCGCACAGTCTCGGTCTGTTTTTTCACCAAATCCCTCTTGAAAACTCGAGTCTTCACGGGTATCTTACTCAACGCCCCGGTACTGTATCGTTGGTCGTAGGACCGGAGGGAGGGTTGTCCGACGACGAGATCGCGCTCCTTCGCCAAAAAGGGTTTTTGCCCGCGTACCTGGGCCCTCGGGTACTCAGGACCGAAACCGCCGCGGTATTTGCGATCGCCGCGATCAGAGTCATCCTAATGGAGAGTTCCACGTGGACAGCGTCATGAAAGCAACCGGGACCGGTGAAACGCGCGTCGAACGCATTCGCGTCGCCGGGATACCGATCGATAACGTTCCCGAACAGGATCTGCCCAGCGTTGTCGAGAGCATCGCATCGTCGAAGGACATCGGCCAGGTTGTCTTCCTCCGCTTGTGGGACCTCATGCGCGCGCGACGCAGCCGCGAGTTTCGTGCGTGTCTCGAGGCAGCCGCGCTGGTAATCCCGGTCTCGATCGGAATCGTGCGCGGAGCACGGTTTCTCAAGAAGTCGGTCCCGCCGCGGTACATGCCGTTCGAGTTCGTCGTACGCGCTCTCGGCGCGCTCGAACCGAGAAACCGTTCGGTGTACGTGATCGGTGGCGACCAGAAAACCGTTACGACGGTCGAGCACAACGTCAAACGGACGTTTCCCGGTGTGCGCCTCGTTGGGAGGTACTCGGGCTTGTACCCACGCTCGCTCGAAGCCGATATCTTGACCGGAATAAAAAAAGCCGCACCGAACCTCGTGTTCGCGGGGCACGGCTTGCGCGGAAAGAACCTGTGGATCCACCGCCACCGCGCTTCGTTTCACGGAGGAATGTTCCTCTGGTCGTCAGAGGTTTTTGAGCAGTTTGCCGACAAGGCGCGTCGCCCGTCGCGCCGGTCGTTCCAGAACGGCACCGATTTGTGGCCGAGTTTTTTCCGCCGCCCGTGGCGCGTACTGCGAATTCCGGTCTACGTCTGGTACTGCCTGGTGCTCGTCGTCCACCGGATACGCGGATTGTAGCGCAACGCGCGTTCGCCGACCGAGAACTCACCGAGACGCGACCGAGCGCGCACAGGTATATGGCATCAGAACAGCGTCATCAGAACAGCGTCATCTTGATGAACTCGTAGATTGTCGTGAACGAGGATAGGTTCCTCGCGACGACGATCCGTCCGAAAACGTGGCGGAACGGAGGCATGAAAAGCACAACCCCGATCGCATCGGTCCCGAGCCCCGGGATCACGAGCAGGACACCCGCGACGAAAAGCGAGACGATCTGCGAGAACTCCGACGTCGGGTACACGCCGTCGCAGACTTTCCGATCGAGCGAGCGAAAAACACCACGGAGCGCGTTCATCACGAGCGCAACGCCGAGCAACCCACCGGTGCCGACGATCGCGAGCGAGAGATACGTCCCGAACAGCCGCGACAGCGCGATGAGCGCGTACCCGTCGACCAGCACGGCGACCGCGAACACCATCGTCCAGAAAAACACCTTCACATGAAACGATCTGTCGAGCAGTTTCAGGAACAAACACGTCCGTAGGCGCATCGCTCTCACCGCCGGTACGTCCGAACGCGCGGGATGATTTCGATTATTCGGGCGCCTGGGTCGGGCCGGAAGAGCGAGACGAAAACCTCGGTCCGAGCGGGAACGACGATGCTCGTCGGAACAGTGATCGAAGGGCGGACACCGCGGACGCCGAAATCTATCTCGGCAACGATGTCGTGATCGTAGCCGTTCGCGACAAAGACGACGTACGTCAGATCGTGTTCTTCGGTCCTGAACTCGATTGTATTCGACCTTTCGACCTTTCGGGCGTACTCGGCGTAGTGATCGTTTGTCAGGTCGCGCCCGAAGAAAACCTCGAACGGCCTCTCACCGGGATGATACGAGTAAAAAAACTCACCCGCGCGCGGCGTGATCGAAGTTCCGTCGTGCGACAAAAACAGCGTCGGAATAGACTGCATCCTTCCGTCGACGGTCGGAACGCGAACGTCGAAGTGCAGGTGCGGCCCCGACGACTGTCCTGTGTTGCCGGAGTACCCGATGTGTTCTCCGGCGCTCACAAAGTCGCCGACAGCGACGACCGCACCGCCGCGACGCAGATGCACGTAGTTCCCGAATGTACCGTCGCTGTGTTCGATCAGTACGTAGTTGGCAAGCCCGGCATACCGCGGATGAGCTCCACCCGAGCTTGAGTCGAGCTTGAGCTCGACGACGAGACCTCCCCGCGCCGCGTGAACGGGCGTCCCCTCGGGCATCTCAAAATCAAGTGCATACCGGTTCTCACCGAAGTGCGTAAACTCACCGTCGTATCCCTGCGTGAGACGGTGCTTACTTCCGTGCGCAAAAGGAAACACGTACGTATAATCGTCGTCGTGCCGGACCTCGGTGGGGTCTCCGCGCGCGACCGAGTACCGGATGCTGTACCCGAGTCGGCCGTACTCGACAGTCGGGGTAAGCGAAAAAAGGTAGGTCCGCTCGGTGTTGGGCTCGACTCTGCCGGTGAACGGCATCCCGGTGCTCGGGACAAGATTCGTGAGGCGTTCGAAGGATAGATTCAGCCAGACCGGAATGACGTGACGGCTCTCGGCGTAGAAATCATATCCGTGGTCCTCGCGCTGTTCGCTGAAGACCGAGACACGCTCCTCGGCAAACACGCCGGCCGAGAGAACAGCAGAAAGCGCGACGAGGAGAATCGACTCAAAAAGCTTCTTCGCGCCCGCGGGCGCGAGTAACGTACCCATGTTGTGAAAAAGTATCATACTTTCGCGGTTTTGACGAACCCGGCGCGATTCCGGATGCGTTCAGGTTGCCGGGCGGCGCGTCGGTCACTATACTTGCGGTGAGGTGGTGTATGGCGCATTGTGTAGTCCCCGAAGCGGAAGAGATTCTCGACAAAGAGTACAAGGTCCTCGACAAGGGTTTTGTCCGTCTCGTCGATTACCTCGGCGGTGACGCTCGAATCGTTCAAGCCGCGCGCGTATCGTACGGAGAAGGCACGACAACGTACCGAAAAGACGCCGCGTTGATCGAGTACCTTCTTCGAAACCGACACACCTCACCGTTCGAGCAGGTCATCCTGACGTTCCACGCCAAAATGCCGATTTTTGTCGCGCGACAATGGATACGCCACCGGACCGCGCGTTTGAACGAGGTGTCGGGACGATACAGCGTGATGAACGACGATTTTTTTGTGCCGGACCCGGGATCGATCGCGCTTCAGAGCACCGACAACAAACAAGGCAGGAATCCCGACCCTGTCGACCCCGCGACCGCCGAGCAGGTCCGGATCGCGATGGCGGACGCGCAGAGGCGCGCGTACGATGAGTATACCGCGTTGCTCGAGACGGGGATAGCGCGGGAACTCGCGCGCGTGAACCTCCCGCTCGCTCTTTACACCGAGTGGTACTGGCAGATCGATCTTCACAATCTGTTTCACTTTCTCGAGCTTCGGCTCGATCCACACGCGCAGGCCGAAATCCGCGAGTACGCAAAGGTCATGCTCGAGATCGCACGCGCGGTTTGCCCGGTCGCAACACGCGCTTTTGAGGACCACATCGCGGGCGGAACGGCCTTTTCACGCGCGGAGTTCGAGGCGCTCCGCGCGCTCGTCGCCGAGCGGACCGACGACGACGTGCGATCGGCCGCGGAAAGCGCAGGCCTCACCGGGCGTGCGGCCGAACGTCTCGCACAAAAACTCGCGACGGGTCGTCGGCTATAGAGGATTGCTCCGCGCTTACAAAACCGCCCCGAAGAACAGTATCACGAGAAGCGCGGCGGAGATCGACGCAAGCGCGTTAACCGCGTCGTTTGTGATCAACGACCGGCCACGAGTCAGCGTGTTCGGCGTGAGCCCCGTACTCGGTTTCTCGGTGAGCCCACCCTCGGCGTCGCGATACTGTGCCTGCACCGTCGCACCGAGTACGCTGTCGATGAGCGAGCCAAGAACGCCACCACCGGTCACGAGCGAGAACACAAACACGGCGTGAGGCGAGAAACCCTCGCGGATCGTATACCCGAGCGCGAACACGGCCGCGACCACGGCGGCCCCACACAGCGAAGCAAGACTCCCGAGAATCGTGACTCCGCCCGAAGCGCCCCTCCGAATCGGCCGAAGCGTCACGATGTTCACGGGGTCACGCGCGCTCAGAACGCCGATCTCGCTCGCCCACGTATCAGCGTTCGCCGCGGCAAACGCGATCGCACACCCCATGAGAAACACGAAACTGCCCGTGAACGCGAAGACGACCGCAAAAAGCAGACCTGCGCCGCCGTTTGCCAGGACCTGGACGTAGTCGCGCGTGTTGCCTTTCTCGTGGATCTCGGCCGCGGATACCTTGAGGCCACGTTTGACTCGGCCCAAGCCCGTAGAGGTCACAAAAAACGTCGCCAACAAGAGCCACGCATCAAGACCGCCGGCCACAAGAACGCCGGCTCCGAGAACAGCTCCCGCGATCGCACCGGACACGGTGACCGCACCGAGAGCGAACGCTCCGTACCCGGCCGCTCCGTTCACCACCACGCCGATGAGCCCGCGAATCGCAAACTCGATGATTCCCACGACATTGCCATTCACGATCATATGACGTACTATATCGTTACAATGGAGTCAAGTGAACGACAGAAACGGTTGGCCGTCCTGATCGATGCCGACAATACGCGTCCCTCGATAATTGAAGGCCTGCTCGAGGAGATCGCAAACTACGGTATCGCGAGCGTCAAACGGATCTACGGGGACTGGACGACTCCACACCTCAAGGGATGGAAAGAGGTGCTGCTCGAGCACTCGATCCAGCCGATCCAACAGTTTGGATACACGACCGGGAAAAACTCGACCGACAGCGCGATGATCATCGACGCGATGGATGTACTGTACACCGAGAAGATGGACGGATTCTGCATCGTCTCGAGCGACAGCGACTTCACCCGCCTCTCCGCTCGAATCCGCGAAGCAGGACTCACCGTGTACGGGTTCGGCGAGAAAAAGACTCCAAAAGCGTTCGTCGGCGCGTGCGACCGGTTCATCTTCACCGAGAACCTTCGGAAGGTGCTCGACACGACCGTAGCCGCCGAGATCGAGGAACCGAGTCCGATTCACCAGAAAAAAGCGACGCGTGAACTCAAACGCGACAGCCGCCTCGTGAATCTCGTCCGTAACGCGGTTGAGGACTCGGCCGATGAAGACGGCTGGGCGCAGTTAGGGACCGTTGGAACGAACATCGCGAACAAGTCGCCGGAATTCGATCCACGGAACTGGGGTTACAAGAAACTCGGCGAGTTGATCCGCGAACTCGGCCTGTTTGATATCGACGAACAATCGGTCAATGGATCACCAGCAAAGATCATCTACATCAAAGACAAGCGACGCCGCGCACACTAGGCGTGCGGACGGCGTCACAGCCGCCCCGGTTTCACGCATGCGGAGGAGAACGTGCGGCTAAGGCTCTTCGACTACCTCTCGTTCAGTGTCGCGCTCACGGCAATTGCGGTCTTTTCGCTCATGGCGTTCGAAGGAGCTGAACAAGGCAGCATCGTCCGCGTCCAGATCGACGGCGTGGACTACGTCTACCCGTTGACGCAGGACAGGACGATTCGCGTCGACGGCCCGCTCGGGACGACGGTCGTCGAGATAGCAGATCGGCGCGTGCGCGTCGCAGAGTCGCCGTGCCGCGACAAGATCTGCATCGCAACCAGTTGGCTCTCGCAAGCCGGAGACTGGACCGCGTGTTTGCCGAACAGAGTTTTTGTTCGCGTCGATCGCGCCGAAGATCCCGACCTCGACGCGCAGACCTTTTGAGCCCGGCGGGTTACCGGCGTCGGAGCCGGAACGGCCGATGCGCGGAAGACCTCAATCGAATTCACGCGATGCGTCGCGAAACTCGTCGTGCGTGATCTCGAAGCGAGCGCGTAGGCCAGGCGTCGTGTAGACACGATTGCCGTCGGTCACAAAAACACCCTCGGTACCGGGTAGCTGCTCGATGAGCCTGTAGCCGTCTTCGAGCCCGAGCACGAACGCCGCGGTGGACAACGCATCGGCGGTCTCGGACACCGCGCTCACGACCGTGACGCTCGTGAGATTGTTCTCCGTTGGGTACCCCGTTTCGGGATCGAAGATATGATGGTACTGCACGCCGTCCTTGACGAAGTAACGCTCGTACGGGCCTGATGACACGATCGTCTCACCGGTCGATTCGATCACGCCGAGGATATTTCCGCGCGCGGTTCCTTCCGGATTGCGAACGCCGACGCGCCATGGTCTACCGTCGGGCCGACGTCCGATCGTCATGATGTCTCCGCCGAAATCGACGATGCCGCGTTCGACCCCCGCTTCGGACAGGATGCGTGTCGCTTCATCGACGGCGTACCCCTTCGCGATTCCGCCGACGTCGATGCCCATGCCCGGCTCCGGCAGGAAGACCGTTCTCGCGTCGCTGTCGAGCACGATTCGAGAGAAATCGACGAGAGACCGCGCAGAGGTAACCTCGTCCGGTGCGGGAAGCCTCTCGCGCGGTGTACCGATGCCCCAGAGCAGGATCAGAGGCGCGATCGAAACATCGAACGCGCCGCCGGTTATCACACCGTACTCTATCGCGGTCTCGATGACCTGAAACGTGTCGTCCGATACCGGCACGGGGTGTTTGCCGGCCGCTCGATTCACGCGCAGGATCTCGGTATCGTCGTAGTTGGACTCGTTGATGCTCATCCGGGCCTCGATCTCGCGTACACGGTCGAAAACAGCGTCGAACACGTTTCGCGGAGCGTCGTACACGGTGATCGTGACAACGGTACCGAGGAGCGACGCCGAACGCGATTCCCGCGACGGTTCACGGCTGCATCCAAGGGTGATGACGATAGGAGCCAGGATGAGGGCGGTAACCGCAAGAACCGTAGATACGGAAGGACCGGTAGCATGAAAGGATCGATTACCCATACGCGTGTATAGCATGTGATCGGGCGGTAATTCAACATAATAAAGCACGCTGTTTACTTAATTAGATAAATGATGTACCATTAGAAAGAAAATCACACACATCCGAAAAGGTAATGTCGATACCGGCCGGAAGTAACGTCCGGCCCTACCAGAATGATTGGAGGAAGCATGAGTGAAGTAACGAGAATCGTCGTTCTCGGCGGCGGTTACGGTGGCGTACACGCGGCGAAGCAGCTGCACAAAAAGTTCAAGAAGCGGGAGAGCATCGAGATCACGCTCATCGACAAGAACCCGTACCACACGTTGATGACCGAACTTCACGAGATCGCAGGCTCCCGGACCGAGCCGGAAGCGGTGCAGGTCAGCTTCGAGAAAATCTTCGGCGGCAAACGCGTCAACGTGGCGATCGACGAGATCGACACGATAGATTTTGAGGAAAATACGCTCCGCTCCCGTACACGCGAGTACAAGTACGATCACTTGATCATCGGCGCGGGGGGACAACCCGAGTTCTTCGGGTGCCCAGGCGTTCAGGAGAACAGTCTGACGTGCTGGTCGATCGAGGACGCGATCCGCATTCGGACGCACGTCGAGGATCGTTTTCGTGCGGCCGCGAAGGAGCCCGACAAAGCCCGCCGCGAAAGCATGCTGACATTCGCGATAGCCGGGGCCGGATTCACCGGGGTCGAGCTCGCGGGTGAGTTCATGGAACGACGCGAGGTCCTCTGCCCGAAGTATCACATCGACAAGCGCGAAGTGCGGATCGTCGTGATCGAGGCGCAGGACAAAATCCTTCCGATCTTCCCGGAAAAGCCGCGCCGGCGCGCCGCGGAGTACATGCGCCGCAAAGGCGTCGAGATCCTTCTGAACTCCCCCGTGTCCCACGCCGAGGAAGGCAAAGTCGTACTCGCCGACGGTACCGAGATCGTCACCGACACGTTCATCTGGACGTGCGGCATCCACGGCTCACAGTTCACGGCAAAAATACCGCTGACGCACGGGAGCTCTTCGCGCGACGAGTGTTCGGTCGCGACTCCGGAAGGAATCCACGGGATGTCGGGCTGTTCGTTCGACGAGGATGAGAGGTACGTCGTCGGAAAGCGCGGCCGCATCCTCGTCGATTCGCACATGCGGTCGGTCGACTTCGAGAACGTGTATCTCGTCGGAGACATAATCTGGTACGTGCACGAAGACAAAGTCGTGCCGCAAGTCGTCGAGACGGCGATCCAGACGGCCGACGTCGCCGCGAAGAACGTGATCGCGGATATCGAGAAGAAAGAGAAACACGACTTCAAGCCGAAGTATCACGGCCACATGGTCTCGGTCGGAGGCAAGTACGGCGTCGCGCACGTCATGGGAATGTCGCTCTCGGGCTTCTTCGCGATGGCGGTAAAACACCTCATCAACGTGCACTACCTGATCGGCCTCGCCGGGTTGAACGCCGTTTGGGAGTACGTGCAGGAGGAGTTCTTCCAGATCAAAAACGGGCGGTCGATACTCGGGTCGCACGCGTCGGCAAAGATACCGACGTACTGGGCCGTCCCTTTGCGCCTGTTCCTCGGCGGTAAGTGGTTGTACGAGGGCATCAAGAAGGTTCAAACCGGGTGGCTCGATCCCGGCCGCGGTGGCTGGTTCAACGCTGACCCGGAAGCGGTTTACCTGCCGGGAGTGAGTTTCGTGGAGGGCGTCGCCGCGGCGACGAGCGCAACTCCGAACGGAGGCGATGCCGGAGCGTGGGGCACGTCGCTGATGGAGGCGCTGCCGATCTACACGTGGTTCGCCGAAAACGTCCTGAGCGCGTCCGCGACGATGTCGTTCTGGATGCAGGCCGCGGTCGTCGTGACGCAGGTTCTTGTCGGTCTCGCTTTGATCGGCGGACTGTTCACGTTCGCCGCGGCGGCGGCGTCGATCGGGATGGGCGTGATGTTCATCGTATCGGGTTGGGGCAACACCGAGTTGTTGTGGTACATCGCGGCGGCTCTCGTGATGCTCGGCGGCGCGGGGCGCGGATTTGGGTTGGATCACTGGGTGATGCCGTGGCTCAAGAATTGGTGGAACGGGACGTGGTTGGCAAAATCGACGTACCTGTACGCGGGCGAACCGCGGACACGCTTCTGGGTGAAGTAACAGGAGTGCGGGGCGGCTTGCGCCGCCTCGCGCCTCGTTCAATAATACGCACATGACACGCTACTGGGATGAGTATCCCGAGATCAAGTCCGATCTTGAGACCGTACACTCGATCATCGTAAATTCGCTCGAATCGGGAAATACGAGACTCGACGCCGCGCTTCGAGATCTTGCCGACCGGGGAGGCAAGATGCTCCGCCCGGCGTTTGTGCTTCTCGCGGCCCGCGCGCGCGCCGGCCGACCGGAGCTACCAAAAAAAATGTACTCGCTCGCCGCGGCGGTCGAGATGCTTCACATGGCGACGCTTGTTCACGACGACATGATCGACGACGCCGCGACGCGTCGTGGCGCGCCGACGCTTCACGCTCTTCACGGCCGTAAGAGCGCCGTACTGATGGGCGACTATCTGTTCGCGCGGTGTTTCTCGATCGTGGCCGACCACTCGACGATTGAGAACGCCAAACTGCTCGCACGGGGCGTAGAGATCATCTGTACGGCCGAGATATCGCAGAACAACGCCGACGAACCCGTCACGCCACGACGCTACTACCACCGGATAATCGGGAAGACCGCGCTGCTGTTCGCGTTGAGCTTCTACGTCGGCGCGCGCGAGAACGGGGTGCGGCCGGCCGTGAGCAACCGGCTACGGCGAATCGGTTACAACATCGGGATGGGGTTCCAGATTCGCGACGATATCCTGGACTTCCTCGGTGACGAAGGCAAAACCGGAAAGCCACGCGCGGCGGATCTGAGGCAGGGTATTCGGACGTTACCGTTCATTCTCGCTGCCTCGACGAACGGCGTCGGCAGCACTCTTGATTCGATCATGAAAGGCGCCGAACTGCGCGATGCCGACGTCGAGGAGATCACTCGCCTCGTCGAGAAAGCCGGCGGTTTCTCCCGGGCACAGCAGCAGGTCGAGCTCTACACGAATCGAGCGATGCGTGAAACGCTCAAACTTCCCCGGGGACACGCGCGCGACCGCATCGTCGCGGTTACCGAACGTTTGTTGACGCGGACCGCGTAGAACGCACACGATCGGGCCGAACTCCGATCGCGATCAGAAACGTCTCAAACGACTCGCTTCTCGATGCCTGCGGCTTGAAGATCCGGGCCGAGTCCGAGACGCCTTTGAGTCTTTCAAGAAAAACCTTCTCCTCGCCGCCCTGAAAAATCTTTACGACGAGTTTCCCTCCGGGTTTGATGAGGTCGAGAGCCAGATCGATCACGGCGTCGACGATCGCAGCCGACCGTGCGGTGTCGACGGTGCGGTTCCCCGTCGTCGCAGGGGCGGCGTCGCTCAACACGACGTCGTACGGCGCGGTCTGCGCGAGACGCGATCGCGTATCGGCGTCGGTGATATCGCCCTGATGGATCGTTACGTTCGGTGGGGCCGGATTCAGGCTGAACCGCGTGAGATCGACCGCGACGACGCGTCCGTGTGGGCCAACCGCTTTCATCGCGTACTGCGTCCAGCTCCCGGGCGCCGCGCCGACGTCGAGAACCGAGTTCCCCGGCCGGAGAACGCGACTCTTGTCGTTAATTTCTTCGAGTTTAAACACCGACCGCGCGGGATACCCCGCGCTTTTCGCCTTTCGTGTGTAGTGGTCCTGCTGTCGCTTCATATGGCCATCGTTTAAGGATAGTATAAGGCGCCGCCGTTCGGCGCACAATGCCCGCGAGAGGCACCTTGACCCGAGTGTATTTCTTGCGTAACTTCTCGATGTGGAAAAAAACCTCGTGCACGCGCTCCGAAGGCCGCTCCCGTACAGGGAGTACAACGTCGCGTTGATTCTCATCGCGGTGAATTTCTTCGTCTTTTTCGTGACGAATGTGCGCCCGCAGATGCTCACGTACCTCGCGATGAACCCGGTTCTCGTCCTCCGTGGTGGGTATTTTTGGACGCCGTTCACGTACATGTTTGTGCACGCGAACATGAACCACGTGCTGTTCAACATGCTCGGACTGTTTTTCTTCGGGACTCAAGTCGAGCGGCGAATCGGCAGTCTCGAGTTTCTCGCGTTCTATCTCGTGACCGGCTTGCTCGCGGGGCTGTTTTCGCTCGCGGTGTACTGGTACACGGGCGGATACATGGTGTTCCTGCTCGGCGCGTCCGGTGCGATCTTCGCGACTCTGTTGGCGTTCGCGACGTTCTTCCCCGGGGCGTACATCTACTTGTTTTTTGTCCTACCGGTGAAAGCTCCGTATCTCGTGATCGGGTATACCGTGCTCGAGCTCTTCAACTCGGTCGCCGGTCGCGGAGGAAACGTCGCGCACTTCACGCACCTTGCGGGGTTCGTGTTTGCGTTCCTGTACCTGTTCGCGCGGCTGCAGATCAACCCGATTCAGGTCTTCCTGAACAGCCGGCGTTACTGACGCCGATCATCGATTTCGAACCGCCGACGTTCATTCGTCGGCGCATCCGCCGATAATCTGAACATGCTGCGTCTCGTCCGAGTCATGTGCTTAGTGGTCTTGCTCGTGGTCGTCGCGCCCGTGACCGAAGCGCACGATCGCTTGCTCGAAGACTTCTGGATCGATCTTGCTCCGAGGGTACCGCCCGATCCTTTTGAACCGGAGCCGAACGTCGCACGCGCACTCGAGTTTTTGCTCGACGAAGCACGGTTCATATTCTCCGGCATGATCTACGGTCTGCGCTTCGTATTTGTGCCGTCCGACCGCGCGAGAGATCTTCCCGAAACGTTCGAGTTGTCCGCAGTCCACGACATTCCGTGGGGAGACCCACGTCTCGACGTGTTCTCGACTCACCGTGACGGAACCCTCGTACACGCAAAGCTTCGGTATCGGCCGGCCGAACACGAGCTGGTCCGGCTCCGTGGATGGAGCAGCACGGCCGTCGCTGCCGCAAACGGGGCTGGTTCGTCGTCGATCCATCTGGGCCCCGAGTCTCGACGTCTCGCGATCGAAAACGCGGTGAAGAATGCCGTCCGTGAACATCTCCGGACCCGACACTTCAATAAACCACGCGAGGCGACCGGGCTGATCGCGTTCGAAGGCGCGCCCCGGATCTACATCGACCGTGGTGCGTACCACGCGCGTATCGCGGTCAAGATCCGCGTCGAAAACGTGAGGGCGTACGAGACGTTCTGATTCCGGTGCCTGATTCCGACCGTCAGCCGTAAAAGAGCGAAAAAACAACCGCCGAGATCACGCCGATTGTAATACCCATCAGAATTTCCGGTATCGTGTGCCCGACAAGCTCGCTTTCAAGCCCGGTTCCCCCGAGCCTGACGCCGAACCTGTCGCCGAGCCTATGGTTTATGTCGTTGATCGCGCGCGCGTGAGACTCGACCTGACCGCGCAGCCGGTACGCATCGTACACGACGATCGACGCGAGCACGCCCGCAACCGCGAAAACATCCGATCCGAACCCGCTCCGCAGTCCGATAGAGACCGCGAGGGCGGTCACGAAAGCCGAGTGTGCGCTCGGAGCTCCTCCGGCCGAAACAAAGTACGACAACTGGAGTTCACGCTCACGGATCGAGTGATACACGACCTTGTAGACCTGGCACGCGACTTGCGTAAGTATCGCGATCACGAGCGATGGTGCGATATCGATCATCGATCGCTCCTATTCGGGTCGCCGTACGTTAGCCGGGCCGAGATGCACGACAGTCGTTGTGCCCTTATCGGGATCCGAGAACACCTGCATCGTGCCGCCGATCTCGGCGAGGAACCTTTGAACGTTGTACAGACCAAATCCACTCCCATCGGGTTTCGACGTTACGCCGATGTCGAAAACCCCGCATTTCATGCAGTCTTCCGCGTCGCAATCGAGACAGAAAGAGATGCCGGGCCCGGTGTCGGCTACGATGATCCTCACGTCGTCGGGCTCGGTTTCGACGGTAATCGTGACCCGCGCGGGCCGGTACGAGCGTACCGTCTCGATCAGCGCCTCGCACGAGTTCCGGACCAGATTCTCGAGAATATGCAGAAGCGCCGTGCGAGATCCGAAGTACAGCGGTTTTTCCGCCGGTACAATCACGAACTCGATCCTCCGGCGGAATTCCGGATTGACGCGGAACACGTACTCAACGCACGAGACGAGTCTGTTCAAGTTGATCATCTCCTCGGCTTCTACGTCTCGGGCGCTGGTCGCGTACCGGACGACGTTGATCCTGTCCTCGAGCCGTTCTACGTACCGGTTCAAAGCCGCGACGTCGTCGGGCCCGATCGGCATCTGCGACTCGGCCCGGGTCTTGAGGATGTGGACAAACGCCGAAATCAGCCCGAGATCGTTCTTGAAGTCATGGACCAACCCGGCGGCGTTTTTGCCGAACTCGATAAACGGCCGGTCCATCTGGAGCCGCTTCTCGAGCTTGACGTGGTCCGAGCGGAGCTTCTGAAAGTCTTCTTCAAAAATGATCCATAACAGGAGCGCACCGACAGCGACGAGCAACGGATGCAGAGAGTACCTGCCCAACCCCGGCTGGTGTCTGAACACGACGAATCCGGAAATCGCGTACGAGATGAAGACTCCCGCGACCATCAGCGCGATCTTCATTATGGGGCGCCGATCGAGCAGCCGGTACTTGTACATCAGGAAACCGGCGAAAACGGTCACGATCTCCCCCCCAACGTTGTTGGGCCCCGAAAACAGAATGTACGAGTATCCCATGAGCAGAATGGCGACCGCCTGGACCGCCATCGTCCATTTTTTCGCTCCGGCGGCAAATAGCAGCGCGAAAAGAACGACAAAAAAGAGCGGTAAGAAGAAGTTCGGGTTGCGGACTCCGACCGCGAGCGAGCCGTACACTTGAATCAGCCGTGTCAAGTTCCATCCGAAGACCAGCACCCAGAAGAGTAACAGCAAGATCGTAAGTCGTTTGTACTTCACGGCTCCAAAACGCGACCAATTGAACCCATGATCGGCGATATCAAGCTTTCCGGTGCGAGTCCGAGGTGTCATTCTTTCATGTCCTGTCTCAAACGGTGCGTGATCCGACCCACAGGGCAATTCACACGATCAACTCGTCTTAATCGGATCACCCGCCATGACAACCCGGTTCCGACCGGCTTCCTTCGCGGCGTAGAGCGCCTTGTCGGCCGCGTCGCGAAGACCGGCGACGTCGTCCGAGTGCGCCGGAAAACCCGCGATTCCTTGACTCGTCGTGACGTGACTGATCTCCGCGTTGTACGGTTTGAGGATCTCGAGGTCGTACACCGCTTCGCACACGGCGCGGCAGTACGTGTAGGCTTCCTCGGGTTCGGTGCACGGAAGGATGAACGTGAACTCGTCTCCGCCGTACCGCGAGAGAATATCGGAGTCGCGGAAGACCGATTGAAATATGGGGACGACCGTCTTGATAACCATATCTCCGATCTGCTGCCCGAACACGTCGTTGATCGAATTGAAGTGGTCGAGATCGAGCATGACGAGCGAAACCGGTTCGCGGTTGATGCGCGCGCGCGAGATCCGCTCCGGCAGAGCGTCGTCGAGGAACCGACGATTAAACAACCCAGTCATGTCGTCGGTTATCGCGCGTTTCCGAGCGGCCTCGCCGAAACGCACCATGTCCGAGAGGAACTCACTCGTGCGCTGCAATCGACTCGTCGAGTTCGTCAATACACGATACAAGATCTTGATCGCCGTCTCGGGCAACTCGCGTTCAACTCGAAAAAACGCGTCGCGCTTCAGGACGAGTAGTTGCGTCGGTAAGGTCGTCCGGCACGTCGCCGACCGCGGTTCGTTCTCGAAGACCGCCATCTCGCCGAAGGTCGAACCAACGGGAAACTCGGCGAGTACCGTTTCACCGCCGTCCGCGGTCGGCACCACGACGGCAACACCGCCGCTCTCGATGACAAAAACGCAATCGCCCGGCTCGCCGTGATGGATCACGATTTGCCCCTCGCGGAACCTCCGCCTCTTGAACAGCGGAGCTATCGCTTGAGCGTCTTCCGCAGTAAGGTCTGAAAAGATATCGACTTCCATCAAGAAATCAGGGGCTGCGCTCATTGCACCTCACTGTACCGCGACTCGGCTGCCAAGTTCAACGACCATTTTCTCTCGGGAAGACTCACCGTCGCCGAATGGCTTCGGCGCGGATCAGGCATCCGTTGTGCAGACACGGTTTCCGCCGGCGTCGCGCGCGAGAAAAACGCGACGGTGCGCTGTCTCGATGAGCTCACCGCGCTCATCGCCTACGAACTTTCCACGAGCTGCGCGGGCAAAGCCCGCGACGCCGACACTCACCGAAAGTTGGAACCGCTCGGTCCCCGTAACCTCGCGAAGGTCAAGATCGGCCATCGAAGTTCGCAGCGTTTCGGCGAGAGCAACGCCGGTTTCCAACGATTCATCCGGCATTGCGATCCCGGTCTCGTTTCCGCGAAATCTGAACGCGAAACAGCCGTCGGGTGTATAGTCCTGGAGGTTCCGCGCGATGTACTGCAACGCCGCGTCACCCGCGTCGTGGCCGAAACTATCGTTGATCTCCTTGAAGTTGTCGGGCTTCACGATCACGACGCAGGATTTGGTCGTTGCGGCGATGATGCGCCCGACTTCCTCGTCGACGAACGTCCGATTATACAGTCCGGTCAGTTTGTCGCCGTACACTTGTTTTCGCAGCTCGCGAACCCAACCCGAGTTCTCCGAGACAAGCTTGTTCGTCGATCGAATTCTTCTAGCGACCGTCGCGATAAATTCGTGCAGGATTCCCGTGAAAATCACCGCGTGCTGTTCGATGATGCGCTCAAAACTGATGCCCGGCCGCGGGAACACGAGCAAGCGCGAATCGCGCGTTGCCACCGCGTCGGCCGTACGGGACGAGTTGCTCATGAGCTCGAGCTCACCGAAGCACTCGCCGGCGATGTACCGCGCAATCTCACGCGGCTCACCGTCCGCGGTTGCCTTTCTGATCACGATCTCGCCATCTGCGATGATAAAAAGCCCTACCCCGGGGTCACCGACCGAAAATATCGTTTCCGAGGCTCTTGCGGTTGTGAACTCGCTGTACTCGGCAAGTATGTCGAGTTCTGCATCACCCAAATGCGAGAAAATTTCGACTCCGTGGAGCAGCGCCTTCTTGTTGTCGGTGTCCGGTTGCACGATACGCTATTATCGCGGGAGAACATCGCAAGTGCAACCCGTCCCGAGATCCATCTCGACGCGCAAGAGTCGCAGCTTCACGCGGTCAGGCTCCACGTCAACCGGGATCCGGCGCGGAACGGGACAATCCCGTCGATCTGCCCCGGCACATCCCACGGAGATCTCTTCAAATACACCCGATCCTCCGGTAACGGAATCCCGTAGAAGCGAGCGCCGAACCGCGACGTGAAGTCTTCGAGTCGAGAAACCCATTCCGGCCGGTCATCCGCGACGCCCGGCGCGCTCGCGGCAGCTGCGCCGGGAGCGAACTCGCGCTCGAATAGTTCGGCGAGAAGCGGCATCGCGACGGGCGCGGTATACACGCCCGCGCAGCCGTCGGCGCACTCTTTGGCGCGCTGTTCGTGCGGGGCGCTGTCGGAGCCGAAGAAGAACCTCGGACCACCCGAGAGCGCCGCTTCGCGCACGGCATCGCGGTCCTCGGGGCGTTTGGCGACGGGTTTACAGAAGTGATGCGGGTGCAGCAGTTCGCCGATAACGTCGTCGAGCGTGAGGAAAATGTGGTGAACGGTGATCGTCGCGGCGACGCGCTCGGGCATCGAGGCGACCACCTCGATAGCCGCGCGGCTCGACACGTGTTCGAGAACAACCCGGAGCGTCGGAAATCGCGCGACGATCTCAGAGAGAACAGGAAGGAAAGCCGCCTCACGGTCGAGAGAGAACGCAGCTGGGTCCTCACCGTGGATACACAACACGAGGCCGTTTTGCTCCATCGCCCGGAGCACGGGGTACACCGCACGGTGATCGCCGATTCCGTCGGCGGAATTGGTCGTTGCACCGCGCGGATAGTATTTGCCGGCGACGGCGCCCGCGGCTTTGAGCGCGGCGACGTCGTCCGGTGTGATGCTCTCGCTGATCTTGAACGTCATCAACGGCGCAAATCCGCTACCGCTCGTCGCACCGAGTATCTCTTCGCGGTACCGCTCGAGTCCGAGCGACGTCGTTATCGGCGGAATCGTGTTCGGCATTACGATCGCGCGACCGAAAACGCGAGCCGCGTGTGGCGCGCACCGCGCGAGCAGATCGCCCTGCCGCAAATGGATGTGCATATCATCCGGACGTAGTATAGTGTACTCCATAACGAACGGTATGATACTCTGTTCGCTGCGCCTTGACAATTCGTCGTCTCGTAGTACATTTACGCGAAGGAGTTTTCCATGGCAGATAGAAGATACGCGGCTTCCGCGGCAGACGCCGGTGTGCGCGAGCGGTCGGTGCTCAAAAATGTGTACATCTGGATGACGCTCGGTTTGGCGATCACCGGTGTGACCGCTTTGTACATATCGACAAATCTCAACCTCGTGCGGGCACTCGTTGGAAACCCGATTCTTTTTTTCGGCTTGATTATCGGACAACTCGCGCTCGTCTTTACGCTCTCGGCACGCATCATGGCGTTGCAGGCGTCGACGGCAACGCTGATCTTTGCCGCGTACTCGATCCTGAACGGCGTAACGCTTTCGCTGATTTTCTTGGCGTACACGGGTGAGAGCATCTTCCTCGCGTTTTTTGTCGCCGGCGGCATGTTCGCCGGAATGAGTCTCTTCGCGGTGACGACAAAAATGGACTTATCGGGCTTGGGGCACTACCTGCGAATGGCGCTCATCGGCCTTATCGTCGCGATGCTCGTTAACTTTTTCTTGCGGAGCCCCGGATTTGACTGGCTCATCTCGATCGCCGGTGTCGCGCTCTTTGCAGGCTTGACCGCGTACGATACGCAGATCATCCGAAGATGGAGCCGAGAGATGACCGACACCACCGACGAGGCTACGTACATGAAAATCTCGATTCTCGGCGCGCTCAAGTTGTACCTGGACTTCATAAACCTGTTCCTGTTCCTTCTTCGGCTCCTGGGCCGCAGGAGATAGTTAAAGCCGGCGCTCGCCTTGAATCGGCTCGTATGGACTTAATCGGCGGGTGAAAGTATCTTGTACTCGATATGGACGCACTCTCGCGGCTTCACGACGTTTCCGGCGGCTTCTATTTATCCTCTTTTTCGGCGTTGGACAGGTATTTCTCGGGTGAAATGTCGAAAAATGTGTACGTGACGGTCAAGGGAAATGTCGTGGACCTCGCGCGCGTTTACGACAACCTGGAATACCCCGGACTCGACCATGTCGACGCCGCGCTCGAGCATGGAGATCGACGCTACTACTTCCGATGCGTCGATGATCTACCTCCGCGCAATACTTTTCCCGTGATGGACCTTTTGTACGATCCACACCGCGACACGTACTGGGATCCATTCTCGGTCTACCACGACTTACGCCGTGAAGAGCTCGAGTGTCCGGTCGGTGACGAACCGCTAGTCGTCGGCGACGCCGCGGTACTCGTTTCACGGTACAGCTATGCCGTGCCTGCGAAACTACCCGCGATGCGGACCGGCATTCGGATTCCGGTCGAGATTCAGCGACGCATTTTCATCGACCTGTTAACCGGCGTCGCGCCCGACAAAGGTCTTGCAGTGCTCAAAGAAACAGGATTTCTGGCAGAGTACTGGCCTCTTCTCGCCGAGATGGACGGCACTGAGCACTCCAAAGAGGGGCATCCCGAGGGCAATGTCTGGAAGCACACTCTCGAGACGCTCCGACACCGCAAGACGCGCGACCTTCTCTTGGCCACGGTGTTGTTGCTTCACGACTGCGGAAAACCTTTTGCGACCGCAACGCGCGAAAACCTGTTCGACAAACACGCCGAGATCGGGGCGGAGAGAGCCGGAAAGTTTCTCTTTCGTCTGGGGTTCACCGATGAATTCGTGCGCGATGCCCGGTGGCTCATACGGCACCACATGATACCGGGCGCGTTACACCGACTCCCGACGTACCGCACGGCGCCGCTGATGGCGTCGATGCTCTTTCCGTTCCTGCTCGAGTTCTATCGGTGCGATCTCTTGTCTACGTATCGAGGTCCCGAGAACTACTATCGTGCGTGCAAGATCTACCGACGCTTCGTGAAGAACAGCGCCAATCCGTACCGCGACGCCGAAGGGAAAAAAATCTTCAGGCTGTACGTCGAGTAGCGAAAAGGACGCGCGCCAGATCCGCTTTATCAGAACCGATCACGACCGATTGTTTCTCTTTTTCCAGAGCGTTCAAGAGGCGCTCCGGTATGTCGGGTTTTATGCCGAGCGCGTCGTACACGACTTCGCCGAATTTGCCCGGATGCGCGGTCGAAACCACGACGATCTTGACCGATCCATCGTCCTCGGTTGACCCGTACTCGGACTCGATCATCTTCTCGGCGGCACACACCGCGGTCGCGGTGTGGGGATCGAGCACGATGCTCGAACGGGTGTAGTGCCGGCGCATCGTCGCGACGGTCTCGTCGTCGGAAACCGAAACACCGTGAATCATCGTCCGGATGTCCATCAGGTCGTCACGGAACACGGCACGGAGCCTTTCAAAGTTGCTCGGGTTCCCGACGTCCATCGCATTTGAGAGCGTCGGGACCGATGCGCGGGGTTTGAAGACCCCGGTTCGCAGATACTCCGGGACAATGTCGTTCTTGTTGGTCGCGGCGATGAAACGGTCGACGGGAAGACCCCACAACCACGCGTACACTCCCGCGGTGAGATTTCCAAAGTTTCCACTCGGAACGGAGAACAAAAAATCTCCCGCGAACTCCGCGTGCGAAACGCACCACGCAAACGCGTAGTAAAACGACTGCGGTAGCAGTCGTCCGAGGTTAATCGAGTTTGCGGAGGTCAGATGAAATCTGTCCGTAAGTTCTCGATCCTGAAAAGCCTGTTTCACCATCCGTTGGCAATCGTCGAACGTACCTTCGACCTCGAGCGCGAGCACGTTGCCGCCGACGGTGGTCAACTGTTTCTCTTGCAGCGGCGAGACGCGTCCCGACGGATAGAGAACGACGACGTCGATGTTTTTCTTCCCGTAAAACGCGTGCGCCACCGCGCTTCCGGTATCGCCGGAGGTCGCGGTCAGGATTGTAGCCCGGCGGTCGGTGCCGTCGAGGAAGATCTCGAGAATAGTAGCGAGAAACGACGCGCCGAAATCCTTGAAGGCGCACGATGGACCGTGGAACAACTCGAGCAGCTCGATCTGCGGCGTAAGCGGCCGCATAACGGGGGCAAACGGGAACGCGGTCCGGGCGATGGCCGCCGGCGACCGCCCGGCGATATCCGAACCAAAAAGTGCACCGATCATCCGCTCGGCCATCTCGACGAACGACCCGTCGGCCGAAAACCCGAGAAAGAGTCTCTTGAGATCCGGCTCTTCGATCGGAACGTACAGCCCACCGTCGGGTGCGAGCCCCGAGAACACCGCGTCGCGAAACGAAACATGGATATCGGGCGATTCGGTCGAGGAAAATGTCATGACTCTTTTTCTCCAAAGAATGCGGTGTGAACCGAGTTCAACGCGATCTCTCGATCGGCACCGTCGACGACAAACGACACGTTGATTTCCGACGATCCTTGTGCGATCGCGAGCACGTTGATTTTCGCGTTTCCGAGCGCGCTGAAAATTCGGCCCGATATCCCGGGCGCCCCGCGCATTCCGTCGCCGATCACCGCGACAATCTCCAGATTGTCGCGGATCTCGAACTGCTGGATCTTGCGTGTTACGAGCTCGTACTGGAGCTCGCGACGCAGCCCGTCGAGCGCGGCGCGCGCCTGCGTTCGCCGGAAAACGATACAGATGCTGTGTTCCGACGACGCCTGAGAGATCATGATCACGTTGATGCCTGCATGCCCGAGCGCCGAGAAGACGCGCGACGCGATTCCCGGGATGCCGACCATGCCACCACCTTCGACGTTCACGAGTGCCACGTTCTCGATCGACGCGAGGCCGGTAATCGGTCGATCGTTCGGTGTCGGACGGTCCGAGATTATCGTTCCCGGCGCGTCCGGTCTCAAGGTGTTTTTTATCCGGAGCGGTATCGCCTTCTCGACCGCGGGGATCATCGTGTAAGGATGGATCACCTCGGCACCGAAGTACGACATCTCCATCGCTTCCTGATAGCTGACTTCGGGTACGACAAACGCGTTGGGTACGTACCGTGGATCGGCGCTCAAGACACCGTCGACATCGGTCCAGATCTCGATGCACGAGGCCGAAAGCGCGGCTCCGAGGATCGACGCGGTGTAGTCGGACCCGTTGCGACCGAGCGTCGTCGTGACACCCGCACGCGTAGCCGCGATGAACCCCGTCACGACCGGAATTTTCGGCTCTTCGGCGAGTCGGGCCACTATACGCTCGTACGAGGTCTCGATTTCGACGGTTGCCGCCCCGTGCAGCTCGTCGGTAACGATTAGTTCACGCGCGTCGACGTACACGGCCGCGTGCCGCGCCGCCGACAGATACGCGGCGACGATCGTGCAGCTAAGCCTCTCGCCGAAACCCGCAATCAGATCCAATGTGCGCGCAGTGCATTCGCGTACAAGAGCGACACCGTGAAGCAGTTCGCGGACGGCCGAGAACATTTCGC
This sequence comes from Spirochaetaceae bacterium, assembly GCA_007695285.1. Classification (GTDB taxonomy): domain Bacteria; phylum Spirochaetota; class Spirochaetia; order DSM-27196; family PXBQ01; genus PXBQ01. The sequence continues at coordinate 43,870 of REEC01000058.1, forward strand.
CTATTGCGGTGCGAACCCGCGCGCGGTGGTCTTGATCGTCGCGCAGAAGCGCTTCAGCGGCTTCGTAGTGACGAGCCTCGATACTGTCTATCATCGGTCGATACGCTGCCGCATCCGCGGCGGCGTGCGCTGTTCCGATGAGGCCGTCGGTCACGCCCTTCATCGCCGAAAGAACAACGACAACCCGCTCGGTCGCTGCGGCGTCGAGAATTATCGCGGTTGCGCGTCGTATCATCTCGGCGTTACGGACCGAACTGCCGCCGAACTTCATTATCTTCATGCTGGAAGAAATAATACAGAAAATGTAGTATCGCATGAAGGGCACGACGCGGTAATTCGCCCTTTCGGGTTTAACGACACAAACGACGCCTAACGAGCAATACGACGAAGGAAAAGGAGCGAGACGTGTACACTTACCTCATCGACGGCGGATTCCCCGTGAAGGGAACAGTCACTGCAAGCGGAAACAAGAACGCGGCGCTCCCGTGTCTCGCGGCAACATTGCTGACGGACGAGACGGTTGTGCTCAAGAACATTCCCGACATCGAAGACGTACAGGTGACGATTGAGATCCTGCGCGCGTTAGGCGCGGAAGTCGTGATGGCCGAGACGGCCGGGGAGTATGCGATAACAACGCGTGATATCGTCCGCGATGACATACCGGCCGACGCCGCGAAAAAAATCCGCGCATCGATTCTGTTCGCCGGACCGCTCGTCGCGCGGATCGGGCACGTGCAGATGCCGCCGCCGGGTGGTGACGTGATCGGCCGTCGACGGCTCGATACACACTTTCTCGCGTTGACCGCTCTCGGAGCACAGATCGAAGCCGACGGTGTGTTTCGGATCTCGGCGAACAAGCTCATCGGAGTCGATATTTTTCTCGACGAGGCGTCGGTTACCGCGACCGAAAACGCCGTAATGGCAGCTGTTCTCGCCGAGGGGCGGACGGTGATCGAGAACGCGGCATCCGAGCCGCATATTCAGGATCTCTGCCGCATGTTGAACGCGATGGGAGCGCAGATCGCCGGAATCGGATCGAACATATTGACTATCACGGGAGTGAAGAAACTCTCGGGCGCGGAGTTCACGATCGGTGCGGACTACATGGAGGTCGGCTCGTTTATCGGCCTCGCCGCGGCAACCCGCGGTGAGCTGGAGATCAGGAACGCGGCACCCGACAACCTGAAGATGATCAAGATCGCGTTCGCTCGGCTCGGGATTCATTGGGAGCGCGACGGCTCGACCGTGTACGTTCCGCCGGGGCAAGCCCTTAAGGTTGTACCGGACCTCGGCGGTATGATCCCGAAGATCGATGACGCCCCATGGCCGGGGTTCCCACCGGACCTCGTGAGCATCATCCTCGTCGTCGCGACGCAGGTCGAGGGCACGACTCTCATCCACGAAAAGATGTACGAGTCGCGGATGTTCTTCGTCGATAAGCTCATCGGGATGGGCGCGCGCATCGTGTTATGCGATCCACATCGCGCGGTCGTGAGCGGCCCGTCGCGGCTGACCGGATCCGACCTCGTGTCGCCGGATGTCCGCGCTGGAATGGCGATGGTGATCGCCGCACTGTGTGCCGGCGGGCGAAGCCGAATTCAGAACGTCTATCAGATAGAACGCGGCTACGTAAACATCACCGAGAGGTTGCGGGGGCTCGGTGCGCGGATCGAGCGGGTCGAACAAGGCGCGGTCCCGATTCCCTGAGGCGACTCACTTCTCGCGCGTGCCGAGGATCAAGTCGTACGCGTTTTTGATCTTAATGAACGCCTCGCTCGTGATCCGTCTCTGATTGGCGTCGAGGCCGCCGGCGGAATCCGGATGAAACTGAGCAGCGAGAGCGCGGTACACGCGCCGAATCTCCTCGAGATCCGTGTTCGGTGCCACGCCGAGTATCCGGCAGGCTTCCGACACCGAGTCGTCGAGCTCCGCGTACACCGCCGCGACGCAGCCCGCCTCGACACCGAGTATATCGGCCGTTTGCGATATCGCCGTACGGCGGCGGGCGGTCAGCCCCGACGGGCTCCGGTCGGCCAGGACACTCAACAGAACGATTAGCTCCTCGCGTTCGGCCGAAAGCGTGTGCTCGGCAAAAACACGGGTGAGTTCGGCAAGCTTATGCGGCTCGGCGCACCGAAGCGCATCATCGACGATCGGGTTGAGTCGCCCGTGGGCGCGTCGCTTCAAGAACTCCAGAAGGAGTTTGATCTGGTCGATCCCGACTGGACCGTCGATCTTCGCGAGAATCACCGCGATTCCCGCGGTAGAAGCGACGTACTCTATCCCGGGGGAGACGCGGTGACTCGCAGGGTCGGAAAAAAAAAGCGCGAGACGCGTCGCCATTCGATTTCGTCGGAAATTGGTGTCAAAAACCAGACCGATCAGGAAACCAAACGCCATTCCGATCGGTCCGCCGGGTATTCCGATCACCAACCCAGCCAGGCATCCCCAGTACACCTCGCTACCTCGTTGCTGAAAGCGCGACAGCGAACAGCCCACCAAAGAGCGCCGCTGCCGCCACCAGAACCACGAGCACAATCGCGACGGTGAAGCCTCCTGCGACAAGAGCCGTCGTCGCGGCGATCCGGAACGCGTGCACGTACGCTTGATACACAATAGTGAGGGCGAACGGGATCACGGGCAGCAGCAGGATCGTCGGAATCGGTGGCCGTGCTATGTACCGCGCACGCAGTGACCAACCGACGGCGAGCGCGAACACGCCGAACGTCACCAGCGTAAACGGCGATGCAAATCGCGTCAGGAGTTCCAGCTCGATCGGTGCGGCCGCCAGCCCGACCGTCGGCAGGAACTCCCGCATTTGAATGAGGTCCTGAATCGGCGCCGCCGCGAGATCGCCGCTCGCAGCGGAGATCAGCGCGATCGTCCGGTGCGGCGAGAACCCGGGCGAAGGCGATGGAATGCGAACCATCCGGTCGAGTTCCGGTCTCGCGTTAGCCATGTGATGCCGCGGTGCGTATCGCCGGTCGGGATTGTCGCGGTCTATCGCGTCGAGAAAAACGTGGTCACCGACCAGTTTTCCGTACTCGCTCGAGTAGTGGTAAGCGGGCGATCCGTCGGTGGCGAGCCCCATTACCTCGACTCGCACAAGGTAAGTACCGCGTGGGGCGATGATTATCTTCGCGGCCGACACAAACACCGTAGGATCGACCGACGCCAGAAACACGACGTTTGTCCGACCTGGGAACCCAACGACTCCCTCCACCTCGTCGATGAAGAACGACAAGTCGTTGTATATTCGATCAACCGCTTCATCGAGGTACCTCTCGATATCCGGGTCGCGCGAGGAATCATCGATGAGTTCGCGGAAGCCGTAGTACGCCGTGATCGGGTCGTCGTTTTGAAGCGCGGTAAACGCCGCGCGTTTCTTCTCAAACCGCTCTCGCTCGAGCTGCTCACGCGGACGCGATTCCGGCGACAGAATCTCGGCCTGGGCTCGCGTCTTGATCCGTATCGCTTCGGCGTTTGTCGGGGTCTCCCTGAGTGCAAGATCCGCGTAGTAGTGCGCCGAAAAAAAATCGCGGCGAGCCATGTACTCCGATGCCTGCGCAACGAGATCCGCAGCCGTCAGATTGCGCAGATTGTGCGCGTATCGTGTCGGCTCGGTCGGGGTGTCGGCGGCGGGATCGAGTTCGATACGTCGGCGCGCGTCGTCGATAAAAGAACGCGCCGAAACCGCCATTTCATGCTGCTCCTGATCGGGCGGCATGAACATCAGAAAGAGCTCGAGATCGCGTATCGCGATCGAGTACTCCTGCCGGGCGTAAGACTCGCGTCCGACGCGCCAGAGTTCGCGAATCATCCTGCTCGTTGCGACGGCGTCGTCCCGCCGCCGCGCCGCAGCGGGAAACGCGGTTCCAAGCGTCACGGTGTAGACACCCGCGAACACCACGATCGCGACGATACACGGCCGGGTGATCTCAGAGAACCGCAGCCCGGAACGCCGCGAAGAGAACTCCTGGCGTGCGACAAAAAGCGAGAACGTCAGGATTACGGCCGTCGCGAACAGCGGTGCAGCAAGATCGATCATGCCCACGATCGCGTCGTTTAGAATCCAGTGCCACTTGAACACATCGAACATGCCGGGAGGGGGATAGAGCACGATCGATCTCGTGAGTGTAAATCCGAAACCGACGAGAAGCACCACGCCGGTCACGACGGCGAGACGTACGCCGAGATTATTCATCGATCACGTCCTTCCGCCACATCCGGTACGGGCGCATCAGGACGGTCATTGCGAGCAGGATGAGCCCGACGACACCCCACGCGACGGAGGAGCCGTACCCAGGCGCCCACGCGGGCAGAAGCGGCCAAACAAGCTCGACCGCAATCTCGTCGTGCAAGAGGACGGGAACGAGCAACAGACCCCGGACGTACGCCGCCGCGACGACCAGGTTAAAGAAAGGCCACCGGGTCCAACGAAGAAAGGCCCACGCACCGAGAAGCGCGATCGATAATCCGACCGCTGCGGCCACGAAGCGCAGCGAGAACACGGGACGCTCAAACTCGGCCGAAACCGAGCGCGAGTCGCGCGAGATACCGAGCAAGCCACGGGGTGGTTGCACAAGCGACCACGGCGCCGTGTCGATATCCGAAATAGCGAAGGTCAAACCGGAACCCGGCAGCGTCACGCGTCCGTCTTCGATGCGCCCCTCACGCGAGAACGCAAGCCGTGGTTCATCCGTTGGCGAGTACGTGATGACGTTTTGCACAACTTCGTCTTCGGTCCGGGAGACGAACAAGAACGCATCCCCCGACCGGTTCAGGACGTTGGTCGGGACAGGAAGCACTACCGGCGTGTCCGGCGCACCGGTCGGTGTGATGCGGACCAGCCAGAACGATCCAACGATGAGACCGACCGATGTGATCAGCGCAAAAAAAAGCGAGATGATCGGAATACCGGGATGCGAATGCAGCCGAGTGAGAACAATGAGCGCGGTCAACGCGATCCCGGGCAGTATCATTCGCCCGAACGCGGCAAAGAAAACCGTCAGCGGGTAGAGTTGCGCCGTTCGTCCCGGGTCCGAGAGGCCGAGCCACTCACCAAGCGCACCTGCACCCGACAGCAGGAACGTGACGAGAAAAAACGTGAGGACAAACCGCACCGGAACCAAGAGCGAGTTTTTCACGATCACCAGAAAACGTATCACGCACCGGCAGGCGGCATCAAGATGATGATAACTCCTCGGCACGTGAATAAAAACGAACCTGCGGTGTAGTATCGTCAGGAGCGATGGAAAAGACACTTGTTCTTCGTGCAAAAGCCGGCGATCGCGCAGCGTGTGAATCGATTGCCCGCATCTACCTCAAGCGTGTGTACGCCACGGCGTATCGGATACTCAGAAACGTCGACGACGCGGCCGACATAGCTCAAGAGACGTTCATTCGCGCGTTTGCTTCGATCTCGACGTTCGATGAGTCGCGCCCGCTGTACCCATGGCTCGCGCGGATCGCAAAGAATCTCGCGCTCAACACGACGCGAAGAAGCGAGTACGGAACGGCGGAACTGCCGGACGACGATCTCATGCGCGGGGTCGGGCTTTCACCGGATGAAGCCGCCGAACGCGCTGAGCAATTGAGTTCTATCCGGCGCGCGATCGACTCGTTGAACGGTCCGTTTCGCGAGATCATCGTACTGAAACACTTTGAGGACTGTAGCTACGCCGAGATCGCCGACATTCTCGGGATCCCGATCGGGACCGTTATGTCGCGACTGTACAACGCGCGACGCGCGCTTCACGACCGGCTGCAAAGAATCGAGGAGGGAACATGACACACGAAGAGATTCGGCTTCGAATCCAGGCATTGGTCGACAACGAGCTTCCGTCGGAGGATATTCCGGCGGTTCTCGAACAGATCGAAAACTCATACGAGTTTCGGCAGGAGTACAAGGAGCTACTGGTTCTCAAAAAAAGACTTTCCGGTGAGCCGATCCCGGAGCCGCCCGACGCCTGGTTTGATCGGATGACCAGGTCGGTAGCGAGAAAAACAGGATCGTTTGTGGCACGGATCGTGTTCCTCGGCTCGTACGTTCTTTTGATCGCGTACGCGATTGTTTCGCTTCTCCGGGACTCGGCTACTCCCGGATTGGTCAGACTTGCGGTAGCCGGAATAGTGGTCGGCATCATCGCCTTGTTCGTGGTCGCGCTGTCCGATAGAATGAAGGAGTCGAAACACGACAAGTACAAAGGGGTTATCCGATGATAATCGTGAACACCGAGACGATTCCCGGAAAGAGGATTCGAACCGTTTTCGGCCTGGTCCGTGGCAATACGATTCGTTCGCGCAACCTCGGACGCGACATTATGGCCGTGTTCAAGAACATTGTCGGAGGCGAAATCCACGACTACACAAAAATGATGGCGGAATCACGCGATCAAGCCATAGATCGCATGATCGAGGACGCCGAGGCGGTCGGGGCGAACGCGATCGTAAACGTACGGTTCACGACTACATCGATGATGCAGGGCGCTGCGGAGTTGATGGTGTACGGTACGGCCGTCGTGTGCGAAGAAGAGTAAAGAGTTTCCCATTATATGCACAGGTTATCCACAATCCGCGTCACACCGTGGCGGAAACGGCGCGACGCCGGAGTAGACAGAATCCGTTGAGGTCGGCAAAGACTGACAAGACGCGAATCAATAATTCTTTTCCGAACAAGTAATTAAAAAGTTATGCACAGCCTGTGCTGTCAGGAAAATAAAAAGACCTTAAATTCCGTTAACACCAATGAAATAATCCCGATTCATGCACAGGGTATCCACAGGTTATGGCACGAGAATTGCGCTAGCATTCGTCGGATCCCGATTTTTCCCGCGCGTCACAGAAGCACGTACCCGTTGTTCCGGGCTGCGACGATATCGCAGCCGCCACCGACGTGCGACGACGCGGTCTTCAGCTTCGCTCGCAGCCGCGAGACGTGCATGTCGAGCATCCGCGAGTCATCGGGTTCGCGGTTCCAGAGCAACAGCGTAAGTGCTTTGCGCGGAACCACATCGGGTACGGTTGCGAGCGCGCGCAGTATAGTCGTCTCGGCCGGAGTGAGTCGGATCGTGATCTGCCCGGCGAGTATCGTGCTGCCGCACAGTGTCGCCGTACCACCCGGAAGATGAACCATGTATGGAACGCAGTTGCGTGCGCGGACGAACAACTCCTCGGGGCTCCACGGATCGCGCAGGTAATCGCGGCATCCGATACTGAAACACGGAGCCAACGCTTCGGCCGGGCCATAACCGATCGTCGGCACAGCCGGCAACGGCACGACAAGTCTCGAGGCCGGGAGTACCGCGACATCGTGAAACTCGCCGAGCTCGGTAACAATAACTATATCGGGTGTCTTTTCGGCGGAATCGATAACGTGAAATGTCCGAGTTGAGTCAGATGAAAGAAACAGGACGAAAAGGCCGCGATTACTCGGCGGCCTCATCCTGTTGCATCTTCTTCTTAAGCTCGTCGAGCGACACGTCCGAATCGCCGGCCGAACTCGTTCCCGAGTCACCGGTTTTGTCCTCGAGCGCCATTCTCTTTTTGAGGTCCTCAAGCATCGCGTCGCCACCCGCGTTCGTTTTCGACGACTCCAGCTCGGCAAACCGAGATTCCAGTGTATCGGTCGCGCTCATGTCTTCTATCTCGCCCATAGCTTCGTTCTCGGCTTCGATCTGATCCATCTTGGTCGACATGCGTTCGAACGCCGAGAACGCCGACGTATCGGCCATCCCACCGAGAGTCTCCTGGATCTTTTTCTGGGCCTCGGCGCGTCGCGCTCGTGCCACGAGCAAGTTCTTTTTTCGCTGAGCTTCTTCGATCTTCTGCTGCAGCCCACGCAACGCAGTTTTCAGTTTCTCGACAGAGGCGTGCTGCGCTTCCCATTGTTCCTTGTACTGCGCCGCCGTTTTCTCGAAGTCCTGTTTCCGGAGCAGGGCCTCTTTCGCAAGGTCTTCCTTCCCGGCCTTCAACGCGAGCATTGCCTTGCGCTCCCACTCTTGCGCCTGAGCGTGATTCTCCTGTATCTGGCGTTCAAGCTTCTTCTCGTCGGCGATCGCCGAGGCGACACTCTTTTTCGACTCGATAAGCTGTTGATTCATATCGACGATCAACTGATTGAGCATCTTTTCGGGATTCTCAGCCTTGCTTATCATATCGTTGAGGTTGGACTTCACTACCCTTCTGAAACGGTCAAATAGACCCATGACCGACCTCCTAGTTGTTCAGGTATTTGGACAGCCGTGGATAATGTTGGGCAAGCGCCAACCCCATCGCGTCCAGTGACGCCTGAAACTCCTCAAAATCGAGTGTGTTGTACTCAAGCGAATCAACGAGGATCACGCTGTCCTCCTCGATCGCATATGCCCCGTGAACCATTTCAGCGTTCAGTTTCAGGAGCTGTTCGAAGAACTCCAACTTGTTGTTCTTGGGAATCTCCATCACTTTGGTCCGGAACCACACGAGAGACTCTTCGGCGAACACGACGACACGGCCGAGCCCCTTGTCCTCGTCGTTGATGACCCAAATGTTCTCACCGACCTCTTCGTACGTGAGTGAAAGGTTGATGAGATAACTCTCTATTCGTTCTTTTACCATGCGAAGCTCCTGATATCTACAACCGAAGTGCGGCGGAATCGCGGCTTAACCGAGAAAAACCTGCCCGGAACTGTCGATCGCGAGAATCGTCTTGCAGTTGGAGCACCGAAATCTTCCGGGCTTGGAAGCTTTGAGTTTTGTTGAACAGATTGGGCACTTGAAGATTTTTGGGAAGATGTCCGACTCGACAGTTGCGCCGCCTTTATTGAAGAACTCGACCGCCTCGTCCAAGTTGTCTTTGATATGGAAAAACTGCGAGAATCCCAAGAGTTGGAATACTTCGTAAACCTTCGGCTGAATCTCGAGCAAAACGAGATCTCCGCCGCGAGGTTTTACCGCCTTGAGGAACGCGGTAAACGAACCGATACCGGTGCTCGAAACGTAGTTCAGTCCGCCGCAATGGAAAATGAGCCGCGTGAAACCACTTTCGACTGCACGATTGACTCGTTTCTGGAAAAAATTCGAGTTGTAGGTGTCGATATACCCTGTAAGGTACAGAATGAGACACCCGTCGACACCGTCGACCTTCTGCAGGCGAATTTTTAGGCTCTCGTCTTTTTCTTCGTCGAAACCGGGTACTATTTCGTTATTGTTCATATCTTCCCTTTTTTTTGCGGCATCGCGCACCCTGTTTTTTAAATTCGCTCTTCATCCGCGTAATAGTATTAGCCTTCTCTGAATTTGTCAAACCATTGTCGCGTACTATTATGTCGGCGTCACATACCTTTGTCTATACGTAAAATGTTACCCGAGATATCGATACTCGCACAGACGAGTTGCATGACCAGCTCTGCGACCAGGTTTGCCTCGATTAGCTTGCCGTCGGGCGTCCGGGCGGTGTATCGGAGCCTTTCGGCCTCGGACAGGTACTCCGTGTCTACGTACCCCGGACAGACCGCGTTGACCGTCACTCCTGTCCCTGCAAACTCGCGCGCCGCCGACCGAACGAGCGAGCTCACCCCAACTTTCGCCGCCGAGTACGCGGGAATTTCGCTGTACGCCCGGATCGTGTCGGTGGCGGTGCCGCCAAAAAGCACGATCCGCCCGTAGCCACGCGCAGCCATTCGTGGCGCGGCATACGACACAACCGCTCCGGGTAGTGCGAGGTTCATTTCAACGATACGAGACCAATCGTGCGCGGAAGTCGAGTCGAGCCGCGCGGTAAGAAGCGGTCCGTACGCGACGATCGCAATATCGACCGGCTCGGCGTCTTCGAGAACCGCGACACCGTGCTCGGCGGTCGTGATCGGCAGAATCATCGCGTCAACCGTGGTTAGTCTCCCTAACTCCGAGACGAGTCGTGCCAACCGCTCGTGGTTGTGCCCGCCGTGCACGGTCAAGATACAGCCGTTTCGCGCGAGCTCGCGCGAAACGGCAGCTCCGATCCCGCCGGAACCGCCGATCACGACCGCGCGTTTGCCCGCAATTTGCGTTTTCGCTATCATCTATCGTAGCTTAGCACGGTAGCAGTTCTTTTTCGCGGTGATCTACCGGCATGCTGAACGGCGAAACAGATTCCGCAAATGCCGGATTCTGTCGGTAGAACACGAGTGCGACAGTTGGTATAATCCTGGTGGGAGCGATGTATGAAACGATTCTTCGCCGCGGCGGTCGTCTTGTTGGGCGCGATTATTGTTCTCGGGGCGGCCCCGGCGACGCTTGACGAGACAATCGACCTATCGGCGACCTTACGGTCGCTCGACGACATTCTCCGAGCCGAACAATTCGACCGGCTACCGTGGGACCGTGCGGTAATCCTGAGCGGCGCGATTGCGTCGATCGATCATCTCGTGCCCGACGAGGACGAGTTCCAGGTGCTTCTCGAGCTGGTCGACGGTGAGTGGCTGAACCTCTCCGAGATTCGCACGTATCGAGCGTACATCGTCGCGTCCGGAAGCGAGTATCTGCCGCGCTTTCCGGTCCGGTTACCTCGAGATCCGGGCCCCGAGGTGATCCTCGCGAATCAACGCGTCCTGGTAGTCGGATGGATCGTCGACGTCTGGGAAGATTTTGACGGTTCGCTCGCGGTCGTAGTCGACGCGGCAAATATCCGAAGAATCCGGTAGACTCGGCGCTATTATCCGTCGCGATCACTCGTCGAACGAAATCGCGGCCGGCGTTATGAGGTGATCGTCCGCGTATACGATCGCCCGCTCGATCACGTTGTAAAGTTCCCTGACGTTGCCGGGCCAGTCGTACTCTACGAGTTTTCGCGCGGCCGAGTGCGTAATGGCGACGCCGTTCGCACCCTCGAGGAACACAGCCAGCAGGAGCGGTATGTCCTCCCTCCGGTGCCTGAGCGGAGGGATCGTCATCGTGAGCGTGTTTATGCGGTAGTACAGGTCCGAGCGAAACTCCTTTTTTTTCACAAGAGCCTTGACGTCACGGTTGGTCGCGGTAAGAAGCCGAACGTCGACCGAAACAGGACGCGTTCCTCCCACGCGTACGATCTCCCGGTCCTCGACAGCGCGCAGCAGTTTTGCCTGGACGGACACGGGTATCTCGGCTATCTCGTCGAGGAAAAGCGTTCCGCCGGCGGCCGCCTCGAACACGCCGGCGCGATGCACCGCTCCGGTAAACGCGCCGCGTTCCGAGCCAAAAACTTCGGACTCAAAAAGTGTTTCGGGAATCGCGGCGCAGTTCCGCGCGAGGAACGGACCGTCGCACCGATCCGAAAGATCGTGGATAATTCGTGCGACGAGCCCTTTGCCGGTTCCACTCTCGCCCATCAACAACACGTTGCTCCGACTCGCGGCAAACTTCTCGATCCGGCGACGGACCTCCACCGCGTGCGGCGTTTGGCCGATGAAACCACCTTTCGCCGCGTTCGCACACGGCTTCGAGACGCAAACGCAACTCGCAATCGCGGCGAGAAGACTTTCGAGCAGACGAATCCTGTCGATCGGTTTCACGACATAATCGTGCGCACCGGCACGTATCAACCGCACTATCTGAGCGGGTCTACCCGCAGACCCGAGGATCACAACAGGCGGCGCACCCGTGAGCGCGACGATCCCTGTCACGAGCGCCAAGCCGTCAACGGGAGACGAGTCTATGTTGAAAAGGACCACCGCAGGCCTTTCCCTTCGTACCGCGTCGAGAACGTCCGGCCCCGGCTGCAGGGCGATGATCGTGTACTCACGCGGAAGCACTGTCCGGATGACGCTGTGCTCTCGGTGATCGGCGTCAATAAACAGTATCTTGGACATAATAATGAAAAAGAGAACAGCATTATTACCGCATGAAAACGAATAAAACAATCAGCCTACGGAGTGATACGACACTCGCTTTGAGACAGTACAGGTTCTGCAGTCCGGGTTAATCCTTCGGCGAGTCTACTCTTCGGCCTGGAACTCGTCCTTCGGCGCACCACAGACCGGGCAGACCCAATCTTCCGGAAGATCGTCAAAGGCCGTTCCGGGTGGGATTTCCGAGTCTGGATCCCCTTCCTCCGGATCGTAGATGTAACCACAAACGTCGCACACGTACTTCACGATGCTCTCCTCATGGCCATTGGACGTCGGTCAAAAGCGTGAGCTTTGTCTTGGAGCGTTCGTCGTCCGGGTTGATCTCAAGTGCCTTTCGGAAACACTTGATCGCGTCGGTGTTATTGTGTAGTCCGAACTGGACGACTCCAAGCATGTAGTGAACTTCGGCAAAATGTGGGGTTTGCGCGACGAGCTCCTCGAGCAACGGCAGCGCCTCGGAGAACTTCTTGCGCTTGATTTTCAGTTGCGCGAGGTAGAAGTTCGCGATCATCGAGTTGGGCGAGATCTCGCGGAACTGCGCGAAGCCGTCCTCGGCCTCGTCGTCGCGACCGAGGAAGAGAGTAATCAGCCCGACAAAGTAACTCGCCATAGCGTGGCTCTGGCTTTTCATCGCGACAACGGTTTTGAACGCCTCGAGAGCGCGGAGAAGCCGACCCATCCGGTAGTAACACACGCCGAGCTTATAGTACGCGTTGCCGAACTCCGGGTTGATCTCGATCGCTTTCTCGTACATTTCGACCGACCGGTTGAGATTACCCAATGAGTAGTAGATATTCCCGAGAATGAGATACACGAACGAACTATCGGGATACTTCTCGGCGAGTGACACAAACGCGGTTTCCGAGCGGGACCAGTCGCCTGCGAGGAACAGTTGCATCGCGGCCATGTATTCCGGATCGTTTTGATTCAGCTCCACAGATTGTCTCCTTTCGCGGTCGTGATCTCAGTGTCAGCAGTTCTCATTTTGCATTGAAAATGAGAACTGCCTATGGCGCCCGACCAGGTCGCAGCCGATTTCGTGGCGTTTGGCCGACGTTTCGACGGCCAAATGCAGAAATCGGCGTTGGGGTACGCCGGACTCAGTCCAAAATTGGAACTGCTGTCTCAGTGTACCGTTCGTCCGCGCGAGTTTCAAGGCGCGGTGCAGACGCAAAAAACGGCCCCGGACTACGTCATTCCGGCCGGGTCAAGAATGTCGGTCAGCTCCTGCCCGGAAAGGATGCCGGCCTCGCGCACGACGTCGCGGATCGTTCGGCGTTGTTTGTACGCGGTGTACGCGAGTTCACTCGCCTTGTCGTATCCGATCCGCACCGCGAGTGGGGTCACGAGCGCAAGGCTCCACTCGATCCAGTGTTTACACCGCTCTTCATCCGCGGTGATGCCGTCGACGCACCGCGTAGCGAGCGCGCGGCACGTGTGCGCCAGCAAATCGATCGAGCTCAACGTCTCGTGAGCGATGATCGGGTGCATCATGTTCAACTCGAGTGGACCGTTCTGCGCGCCGATCGTCACCGAGACGACCTTTCCGTTCACGTGCGCAGCGGCCTGAATCACCATCTCCGGGATGACCGGATTGACCTTGCCGGGCATGATCGAGCTTCCGGGCTGAAGCGAAGGCAGAACGATCTCACCAAGGCTACCGCGCGGACCGCTCGCCAGCAGACGGAGGTCGTTTGCAATCTTCATCAACCCACTCGCGAGCACGTTCAGCGCACCCATAAGCTCGAGTTGAGCGTCGCGCGTCGCGATCGCCTCGAACAGATTCTCCGCCGGCCGGAACGGCAGGCCGGTGTCGTCGGCGATCCCCGCGATCGCTTTCTCTGCAAAGCTCGGATCGCAGTTGATTCCCGTCCCGACCGCGGTTCCGCCGAGCGCGAGCTCTTCAAGATTGGGCAGCGTCGCGTTCACGCGACCGATCGCTTTTTTGATTTGGGTCTTGAAACCCGAGAATTCCTGTCCAAGGCTCATCGGAACCGCGTCCTGAAGGTGAGTTCGGCCGAGTTTTATGACGTCGTCGAACTCCTTTCCCTTCGCTGCGAACGATCTCTCGAGCGTCGCGAGAGCGTCGAGCAGGATCTCGATCGCCAACCGGTTCGCGACATGAAGCGCGGTCGGAATCACGTCGTTCGACGACTGTCCACGGTTGACGTGATCGTTCGGATGCACCGGATGCCGTGTTCCAAGAGGCTGCCCGAGAAGTTCATTCGCGCGGTTCGAGATGAGCTCGTTGATATTCATGTTCCACGACGTTCCCGACCCGGTTTGGAAAACGTCGATCGGAAAGTGGTCGTCCCACTTTCCGTCGTACACCTCGGCTGCGGCGGTCATGATCGCCTCGGCGATCTCGGGCTCGATCAACTTCAGCGACGCGTTCGTTCGCGCAGCGTTCTTTTTTACCAACGCGAGCGCGCGGATAAAAGCCGGCGGGATCCGCAGCGGTGAAACCGAGAAATTCTCAACCGCGCGTTGGGTCTGGGCGCCCCAGTACGCCCACGCCGGAATCAAAACCTCGCCCATCGAGTCGGATTCCTTTCGATGTGTTTCCATGATTGGTGGTCCTTCTGTTATTGGTTTGAATGGTGACAGCCATTCGGATGACGTATA
>REEC01000136.1 GCA_007695285.1 Spirochaetaceae bacterium
GCGCCGAACAGGTAGAAGGCGTAGTTGTAGAACGCATACTGCATGACGCCAAGCATCAGCAGAAATCCTCGAAGCGATTCGCGGCGCGACAGGACAATCGAGACGGCCAGTACCGGAACGGCCAAACCGAGTGTCACCGGATCGTTGATCCGCCACGCCTGAAGGGCGAAGCTTCCATCGCGGTAGAGGTAGAAAAAGATAATACCGCTTAACGATTGGATGACCATAAGTATTCCGGTAATCGAGGCAAGATAGTGCGTTACGCGGCGCGTGTTTATTCCCATGGCCCGACAATACACCGGAACAAGGGGATTTTAAAGATCGCGAAATTGGCCCTCGGTTTGGCACGACCGCCAGTGGCATCGCCGTGCCCCGTCGGATGAGGCGTGTTCAGATCGATCGATGAGGTATCGTCGGGCGGCGGCGGCATGCCGGAGACCAACGCTTCGAGCCGCCGTCGCCCAAAGTCACTCAACTGCCGCCGGACTGCGCGAAGGTCTCGAGGAACTCTCGGCTTTGGAACACTGCGATGTTTCGGACGCGGAGGTCTTCGCACAGACCACGTGACACGACGTCACGGTTCCGGCCGCCGCCGGTGCACCGTTCGCCCGTGAAGAGTATCGAATGCTATTCCTCTGAAATCGTGACAAATGTAACTAACGGATCCTGAGATCACCCGCGTATACTTCCATTGGAGGTGGCAATTCAATGATTGTGTACGCTGAAGAGATTATCAAACGATTCAACGGAAAACTCGCCCTGGACTGTTTCAGTCTGACGGTCGAGAAGGGAGAGGTCATCGGGCTTACCCCTGTCGACGACGGCCGGATTACGGTGTTCGGCCGGACACAGAACGGCAGGAACAAGCAGACAAAAAAACGCATCGGTTACGTTACGCAGGAACTGACCGCCTACGAAGAGATGAAAGCCCGGGACAACTTGACGGGTTCTATCGAATTCTCCCGATTCAGGCCCTGCTTTCCGGGGCCATTCTGTACCTCTGGAAGCGCGAGAGTTCCTCGCTCTTGGAGGAAGCCGACACGTTGCGGCAGGAGCTCTACCGATAAGCGCAGACGGAGCTGAAGCTACTGTCGGACTATCACGATACCGATCGTCTCTCGCAGCTCAAGGAACGCCGGCGTCTTGCCGAGCAGCTGCACGACAACCTGCCCCACGAGTTGACCGCGGCGCATCTTTTGGTCGAGTCCGTTGGGGCACTGCTCGATATCGACGAAACCGCCCGAGCGCGTACAGCTCAAAAAAAAGCCGAAGAACGGTTGCACGCTGCATTGCAATTGAAGACGGCGGTAAGCACGATAGAACCCGACAGCGATCCGGATATCCGGACGATCACCGACCTCTTCGACCGCTTCATCTATCCGGTGACTCTGACACAGAAAGGCGCCCCGTCGAACATAGAGGCGTGTCACAAACAGCTCATGCACGCGGCCGTGAAAGAAGCGCTCACGAACATTGCAAAACACTCGGTCCCGCGCCGGGTCGACGCGGTTCTCGAGTTTACCGGTAGCATCATGAAAACCAGAATCGAGAACGATGGAGTCGAAACGAGCACGACCGAACGCGCGGGCAACGGGCTGCGGTACATGGGAAACAGAATAGAGGCCGTTCGTGGCAGCCTGACAACGGCGATGGTCGGACAGATCTTCCGGATCATGATCATCCTTCCAGTCGAGCGAGCGTGACGTCGTATGGAGATCCTGATCGTCGACGACGACAGCCTGGTGATCGAGAGCCTCGAGATTCTCCTCTCCGCCGACCGGACTATCCGAATCGCCGGCAGCGCCGCGAACGGGAGCGAGGCGATCGAGTTTGTCCGTTCGCACACGATCGACGTAATTCTCATGGATATCCGGATGCCTGTCATGGACGGAATACAGGCGACAAAACAGATCAAGCAGATTCACCCCGACATAAAAGTCATCATGCTGACGACATATCACGACTACCGGAACATTCACCGCTCGCTGCAGGCAGGCGCGTCGGGTTACCTGTTGAAGTCCGATGAGACGTCCAGTCAGATCCGCACGATCAAGGCTGTGTACGAAGGTCTTCCGGTCATCAGCGAAGTGGCGTTGAAAGAATTCTCAAATACAAATATCTCGGCGGAGCTCACGCGTCGCGAAAACGAGATTCTCGTGAACCTTGCAAACGGCTTGTCGAACAAGGAAATCGCCGAACGTCTTTTCATTTCGGAAGGCACCGCCCGGAACACCATCTCGACGATACTCGACAAACTCCAACTCCGTGATCGGACACAACTCGCGATCTACTACCGGCAGAACATCGGCGACAGGTGAGCGGCGCCGTCGAGATGCACGAGAGGGTCTGGTTCACAGGGCTTGGTTCACACTGGACAAAACGGTTTGTTTTCCGCATTTTTTCAAGGCTGTCTCGGAGGAGTTCGAAGATGGGGTTTGAGTGACCAATGGAAGAGGTTCGCGCGATGATTGAGTTTCAGTACTTCGACGGCTGCCCGAACGCACAAGCTACTCTGGAAAACCTGAACGAACTGATCGAGGAGGGCCTCATCGATCGCGGCCTGCTCACGATTACCGAACTCTCCGATCTCGCGGCGGCGGAACGAGTTCATTTCCAGGGTTCTCCCACGATTCTCGTCGACGGCGTCGACATCTATACCGGGAAAAGGCCCACGACGATGAACTACACGTGCAGGATCTTCGATTTCGACGGTCTCAAGACCGGTGTAATCGGCAAGGAGTTCATCCGGAAGCGGATACGCGACCTCGGCTTGACCGAGTAGACCACACCGAGATCGGTGCCCGTGGTACCGGTTCAGGACGAGGAAACGATGAGAAGCCGATTTTCCGATTACTTCAACCACGACGACGACGCGCCCGAGTACGACCGTGACGTCGCGAACGAACGGAACCCGATCCGCACCGGTTATGCCGATCTGATCGCGTACGTCGGAGCGCGTGTTTCTCCCGGGAGCAGAGTTCTCGAGTTAGGCACCGGAACCGGGAACACTATCCTTCACCTGCCCGATGACACCGTCGTTACCGGGGTCGACGTCTCGGCGGGCATGCTCGCGATCGCCGAGTCAAAACTTCGCGGCCGAAACGTGACGCTCATCCAGGATGACGTGCTCAACTACGTAACCGGACACGACTTGAACGAGTTCGATATCATCGTCTCGACGTACGCGCTTCACCACCTGACACTCGATGAGCGCGAGACGATGTTTTCGGAGATCGCACGCAAGAGCCCGGGTACCGTCCGGGTGATCGTCGGTGACCTGATGTACGAGAACGAGGCAGACAAATCCCGGATCATCTCGCTGCATCACGACGCCTTTCCGGGTATGGCGGATGACTTCGACGACGAGTTTTTCTGGGACGTCGAGTCGAGCGAGGTCATGCTGAAACGCACCGGCTGGGTTCCGGCCTGGAAACGGTTTTCAGATTTGTCGTGGGTCGGGGAGTTTCGGAGGGCGC
>REEC01000029.1 GCA_007695285.1 Spirochaetaceae bacterium
TCACAGCGCGGCGAGAAAGAAGCTCACCGGGATCGTCACCACCGAGAGGACCGTCGTGACGACCACGATATCACGAGGCGTCGCGTCCGTCATGCCGTACCGCGCGGGAAGCACGTACGAGAACACCGCGGCCGGCAGAGCCGACGCGACGATCACGACGGTTCGTGTCGTCCCGGTGATCCCGAGTGCGGCGACCGCGGCGAAACCGGCCGCGATGCCGACTCCGAACCGCAACACACACCCGACGATTACGGTCGAGTCGATCCGGATGCGCGAGCCCGCGAGGGAACAGCCCAAAGTGAACGCCGCGAGCGGCGGCGCCGCGGTGCCCGCGAACGCGAACGTCGTGAGGATCGGTTCGGGCACCGGGATCCCCGCAAACCGGAATCCGAATCCGCCGAGCACCGCCCAGAGGATCGGCGAGCCGGCCATCGCGCGGAAGCCGCGGCGCGTGAATCCACCGGTCACGACGATCAACCCGGCGGTGAACATGATGATCCCGAAGAGCTGGTCGAACACGATGATAAGGCTCATAGCCTCGGTTCCACCCCAGAGTTCCATCAGCGGAATGCCGAGGAAACCCGAGTTCATGAACACCGCCGGCATCACGAGAGCACTCCACGACGATCGCGTGAAAACGGTCGCCACGCGCGTCGCAACTCCCAATACGAGCGCGAGAATCACGACGGCCGCGCCGAGCTGCAGAATCGCCTCGAGCGAAACTTCCGAACGGTACAGCGCCTCGAACACGAGCATCGGCATGAAAAAATCCGTGATCAGCCAGATGAGCGTGTTCTGAGACAGGTCTTTGCGTCCGCCGAACAACCACCCGCCGCCGACGAGAACGATGAGCGGCACCAGGAGCAAAAACGAATCGACCAGCATCGCGAGTTCCACGTCCCGATACTACAACGAATTCGCATCCGACGGCCAACCGCGCACGTGCATCGCGCGGCCGGCCGCCGAAGTGCCGTCACCGGTAAGAGAGACGAGTCGAAAAATGACATTTCGTTCAATCATTTGACGGAATAATAGTCATTTCGTTCAATCATTTGACAAGATGTGCTTTTTGATAGCAATATTAAACCAAATGGATCTGACCGCGCTTCTGGAACTCGATCGCCTCGCAATTGCCTCGGTAAGCCCACTTTCAAAAAAGCGGTATGTGTGGGAACGGCTTCGCGCGAGCACCGGACGGCCCTTCGTCGCGCTGTTCGGGCCGCGGGGGTCGGGAAAGACGGTACTGCTCCGGCAGTTGCGCGCCGAAAACGACGCGGCGATCTACCTGTCTGCCGACACGCTCGATCGTGGAACCGACCTGTTCGATATCGCGAAGCGTCTGCACGAAAACTATCGGATCTCGGCGCTGTATATCGACGAAATCCACTTCATCCCCGATTACGCACGGCATGTGAAACAGATATTCGACTTTCTGCCTGTGGCGGTGTGGTTTACGAGTTCCGTTTCGCTATCGCTCACCGCTGCGGGCTGGGACCTGTCTCGCCGGGTAGTTCGCCAAAGGTTGGAGCCGTTTTCTTTTCGTGAGTTTCTCTGGTTTGAGTCGGATCGAGTCTACCAGCCGTTGTCTCTCGCTGACTGTTTGCGCTCTCGCATCGGCTCCGAGTATCTCGCGGCTACCCCGGCGTTCCGTCGATACATGGTCGGCGGCCTGCATCCGTTCATGCTTGGTGCGGGTGCCGACACGTCGTTGTTTTCGGGTATCCTTGATACCGTGGTCTCTCGCGACATTCCCGGCTTCGACCCGTCTCTGAGCGCTGAGGATATCAACCGGCTCCACGACACCGTCCGCTTCATCGGCAGCTCGCCGGTGGACGGTATCAACTACTCATCCGTGTCACGGAACGTCGGCATTACCAAGTACAAGGCGCAGCGCTATCTCGAGTACCTTGAACGCAGTTTCATCTTGACCCGGGTGATGCCGGCAGGAACCAACGTGCTGCAGGAGCCGAAAGTTTTGATGCAGCTGCCGTATCGGCTGGTTTACCAAACCCTCGATCAAGCCATCGGCGCGCTACGCGAGGAGTTCTTTGCGCAGGCGATGCGCCACCACGAGCAGGAGTTCCGGTACGCCAAATCAACTCGAGGACAGAAAACTCCGGACTACATCGTAGACGTCGACGGAGAGCGAACCGTTCTGGAAATCGGTGGCCCGGGGAAGGGGCGAACTCAATTCAAAGAAGTCGAGTACGCGCGGAAAGTAGTGTTGCACGATACGTCGGCACGCGATGTCGCTCCAGAGCCCGGGCGTAGTGTGCCGTTGCACTGCGTCGGATTTGCGTAGAGTTCAGACTCGAAAGTTCGCGGCTGCCGGTTTCGGCCTTGTTCGCGGCTGAATCCTGGTTTATCATAAACGCAGACGGTACAGACGCATCAGTTTGATTCGGATCACGCAACACCGCGGGAGGATCAGGAGGATTCGTGATATGCAGAAAAAACACGAGGTGACGTACTTCGAGACCGGCGGCGCCGAACACACGGACGCGGCGCTCGACGCGGCTTTCGCGACGGTGTCCGAACTCGGCCTCTCGTATCTCGTCGTCGCGTCGGGGGGCAAAACCGTCTTGGCCGCGGCACAACGAGCGGCGGCTACCGGCCGAACCGACGTGAAGGTTGTCGGTGTGACGCTTCAGGCGGGAACGTGGGCGCAGTACGGGGAACCCGATTGGAGCGCGGTACGCGAGGCACGCGGCCTCGGTGCTGACGTGATCACGTGCACGCACTCGTTGATGGGGAACGTCGAGTCCGCGATCCGTGCAAAGTTCGGCGGAATGCCGCCGGTCGAGTTGATCGCGCATACATTGTACATGTTTTCACAAGGGACAAAGGTCGCGGTCGAGATCGTCCTGAGCGCGGTCGACGCGGGCGTTGTGCCCGCGGGAACCGACGTCGTCTCGGTGGCCGGAACCGGCGGCGGAGCAGACACCGCGTACGTGATCACGGCGGCGTCAACGGTTGATTTCTTCGACCTGCGCGTGAAGCGCATGATCTGTAAGCCGCTTTGATCTTTGTGCTCACTCTCCAAAATCCATCTGGCGGCTCTTGAAGCCAAAACCGATCGCGTCGTGAACGTCGTTCATGATCATGAACACCTCAGGGTCCTCTTCCCTCACGAGCGCGGTGAGCGTCGCGACCTGTTGCAGGTTGAACGCGACGAAGATGATTTTCTTGTCGGTGCCGGACCACGTGCCCTGGCCCTTGAGAAATGTGCATCCACGATCGAGTTGTTCGTAGATCCGGTCGCGGATCCGCTGTTCGGCTTCGGGGCTCGAGCACACGATCGTCGCGGACTTCACGCGCGATATGCCTTCGGTCACGAGATCGACGAATTTCGAGCTCAGGAAAAGCCCGAAGTAACTCCAGATCACGATGTCGAGGTCCGCGAAAATCAGCCCGACGCACACGATGATCACGGTCTCGATGATCAGGTAGCCGTTCCCGATCGAGACGCCGA
>REEC01000028.1 GCA_007695285.1 Spirochaetaceae bacterium
ACGCCGCTGTCGAAGGCGCCGGACTACCTGCCGAAGTATGCTTTCGCGTGATCGGGGAGCGCACGGTGAGATCGGGCGGGCGAGCCCAGACGACGGCCCGTCGGTAAGAGAGCCGGCTACATCACGCGCGTTTTTTTACAAGGTTCGTAACAGTACCGATACATAACCCAAACAACGAACAGTAGGACCACGTGAAGAACGGTGGACAAAAAACGGCTTGCTCCGAGCACATCACCCGACACGATCAGGAACGAAACCCGGCATTGATTGGCAATAACCAGAAAGTACATCAAGTTCCAACACCCGTGAAGGATCATGCCCGGCCAAAGCGAACGCGTCTTGTCAAAAACGAAAGTCAAGAAGAACGATACCAGGACAAGGTTCAAAATCCTTGACAGAACAAACGCTTCTTCGGCGAAGTGAATCAACACAAAAACGGCGATGGAAATGATATACGCCGGAACCTTTCCGTACGCTGTCAATGTCTTGAAAACGTACCCCCTGAAGTACACCTCTTCCCAGACACCCGTTCCGATGTAGGTTGCCGCAGCGGCAACGACGAAACGCCACTGAATTCGCGGCGAAACTCTCCACTGGGCGATCCCGAACTGGCGTATCAAAACAAGGAGGATCCCAAAGCCACCTATCATCAGTAACAACCCGGCAAGGGTTATGGCTCCGGCTCTCCTGTCGAGGGAGAAACCGAATCCGGCCAAACTTCGCCGGTCGAACACTCGGTACATCACGAGTGCGGCGAGCACCATGCACAACGGGAAGAGAACACCCAAGATCAACATTTCGGGCCACTGTGTGAAATCTCCGGTATCCTGCACGGATACGCCGAGAGCAGGACCGAGCCATCGGCGGAAAACAATCTCAGCGAAAAAAATGACCACCCCCAGCGCAAGAAAAACCTTTGCGGCAGGGCCGATTTTTCCTTTTGTTTGATCCGATGTGCGATCGTCCATATTTTTCTCCATCGTGCTCTCACGCCCTCTCGATCATGTGCTCCCGGAGAAACGGCTCGCCGTGTTCGCGTGCACACGCACGGCGGCTATCGGCCTCAAAACCGTCCGCCGCCGATCCTCAGCTCGATTCCTGCGCCGAGCCGTCCGTATGGGTTCCGGAAAGTCGGCTCTCCCTGGGCAAAATAGCCGCCGAACTCGCTCGGGGCGCTGCCGTATCCGAGATGGATCCCGCCGGTGAGGGAGAAACCTTCGAACCATCGCCAACTGAGCGTCGTCGAGACCAGTCCGGACGGCTCGCTCCACGCGGCGTGCCATTGGACGCCGGCGGTCAGACTGTCGTGGCCGAACTCGGGCATCGATAACATAAGCATCGTGTGGTGTTGGCCGAACTGAAGGATCGTGTTCGGCGAGATCTCGCCGGCGGCCGCGGCGAGCGCTGCGAGAGGAAGAAGGCCGGGATCGGTGTAGCCTTCACCGCGGAAGAGGTACTGCGCGATCACGACGAAATCCCACCGATCCGGCATCCATTGACCACCGAGTGTTCCCGAGAAGTACACCGAGTCGTCGTCGTCGAGTATGTACGGTGGCCCGCCCGGTGCGGCGTTCGGAACCGCGCGAAGAACCCGTTCGTCTCGGCCGAAACTAACTCGGCCGTCGGCGAACGCCGTCACTTCGCGCACGGGCAGCGTCGCGGAGGCGACGACCCGGAACGGGTTGTCGCGCTGGTACGCAAGACCGACGCCAAACTCGACCGGGGCACGGTAGAAGACGGCGCGCGCCGCGATCCCGAGGTCCTGGATCTCTCTTACCGACTCATCGGCGATCAGGTAGGTATCAATGTGGTGTCTTCCGAACGGCACCGCCGTCTTCACGGCAAGTGGACCCTCGCGGTCGGCCTCCGGGTTGTCGACGTCGATCGGGACCAAACTCAGAATGTCCGCCGGAGACCAGAAGTAACCCGCGCCCCACGAGATCGTCTGTTTTCCGACGCGGAAGAAAACCCGTTCGTTCCAATTGACATCCGAGAACAGCTCGAAGACCTCGACCGAACCGCGGTCGGAGCGCGCGAACGGGTACTCGGTCCTGACCTTGGCAAACACGCGCAGCGATTCCGACGGACGCGCATCGAGGAAGACGTCGGCACCGAGGCCAAGACCGACGAAATGATGCGCATCGCCGGTGAACGCCCCCCAGGAATCGGGGAAGGCCGTCCATCCCCACGCGGCGCTCAGCGATGAGCGCACCCGTCCGCCGATCTCGACCTCGTCGGACACGAGGAAATCGCGCGAACGGTCGCGATCGTCCTCGACGAGATCTTCGATCATGTCGTCACCAAACATATCGTCGTCGAACATCGAGTCGAAGTCGGTTCCGAACGCCGGTGACACGGCGAACACGACAAGGATCAGAATGACCAACACTAACTGTCGAGACCTTCGAGGCGTCATCGTCCGATCCTCTCGAGATAACCGCGCGTGAACACCGAGTTGGGAACGTCGGCGAAGCTGACCTCCCGGACGGTGATCTCGGTCCGTTCTCCTTCGCTCAGGTTGTCGACCATGAGTATCTTCGACGGGACGAAGCGGCCGCCGCTCTGAACGTAGTTCGGGTACATGACGGTGCGCATGAGCCGATCCGAGAGGCTGTAGTTCTCTTCTTTCAGAATCAGGTTATTGTCCTGGCGCACCCAGATCTTGACGCGCGGGAACGTCATCCGGTCGTTGTTCGCGCGCAGGTCGAGAACGTGGACGTCAAAACGTCCGAGTCGATCCTGTTCGATCGACGCAACATCGTAGTTCGCGCTGAGCGTCAACTCGGCAAAGTCGCTGTGCCGCGCCTCGGAGTCCTGGAAGTTCTCGCGCATCGAAAAGACCGCAAACTCGCGGCTCTCCGGATCGTACGACCACGCCGTGTCGCCGATCTGAAGATATCCCTCGCCGCGGCGAACCCTCGGCTCGAGAATCACCATCGTCGTCATTTTTTCGCGATCGCGACGAAACACTCGAATGCGGAACACACTTCGCTGCTCGCCGGGTTTCTCGGACACTATCGTGTACTCCGCGGAAAAATCCGTGTCCGTGAATGTGTTCAACGCGTCGAGTGTGCGAAGAATTCCCGCGGCGTCGACCTGGTCGGCGCTGACGTTTGCCGCGGAAAGAGTCAAACTCACGGCGACCGCAAAAGCCATCAGATTTCGTTTTCTGTTATCGTGCATCATTCCTCCCCTTGTCATCGTGTCGCTACGCGACGTTGCGCAGCGCATCGGCCGGTTGCAGGCGCGCCGCGGTTCGCGCGGGAATCGCGGCGGCCAGGACGGTCAAAAACGTAATCATGATATAGTTGCCGATCAAAGCTCCGGCGCCGAACGGAAGCGATAACCGGCCCGCTGCGGTGAAAAGCGCGAACGGACTGTCGAGAGGGATCGAGATGAACCCGATCAACGCACCGGCGATTACCGCGG
>REEC01000120.1 GCA_007695285.1 Spirochaetaceae bacterium
ACCTTCTCCATCGCGCCGGCGATCTCATTCCCGATCTCCATGTCGTTGTTCGCGGAAATCGACGCAACCTGCGCGATCTCTTCCTTGTCCTTGATCACTTTCGACATCTTCGCGATCTCGGCAACCGCGGCCGTGACGGCGCGATCCATTCCACGCTTGATGCCCATCGGACTGATGCCCGCGGCCACGCTCTTCAATCCCTCTTTGATCATGCTGTGCGCGAGAACCGTCGCGGTCGTTGTGCCGTCACCCGCGATGTCGTTCGTCTTGGTTGCGACTTCCTTAAGAAGCTGCGCACCCATGTTCTCGAACGGATCTTCGAGTTCGATCTCCTTAGCGACCGAGACGCCGTCTTTCGTGACCGTCGGGGCACCGAACTTCTTATCGAGAAGCACGTTTCGCCCTTTTGGTCCGAGTGTTACACGGACGGCCTGGGATAGTTTTTCTACCCCTTTGAGAAGCGCTCGTCGAGCGTCTTCGTCGAACTTGAGTTGTTTAGCCATATCGACTCCCTCTCTTTACAAATTTTGTTGGTCGAAAATAATTTGGAATACCTGGCGCTGTAAGCTATTTTCATCGCCTAAGATAATCACGAATCGCGACTTCATCAACCGTTTTTTTCGGAATTCGTACCAAACTCGATGCGCGAGTCCGTGTTTCTTTTTTTTTGCCCGTGTGGTACAAGTATCGCGGATGAAAAAGGCCCGTGCCGAACGCGCGATTCTTGTGAGCATCTCGGGATCCGGCGAAACTCTGCCGAGCGCGGTCGAGGCAGCGTGCCGCCGCGTCGAGGCGCAGCCGTCGCTCGCGGATACCCCGATCACGTGGAGCGTTCCTCACGATCGAAACGGCAACTCGACGGTCGAAACACTCACGATTCGTGACATCGATGAGATTATCTCGTCGGGCACCGACTGGGCGCCGCACGGAATTCTCACCGACGCTGAGCTCGCTACCCATTTTTCCGAGTCCCCGCGATCCCGAACCAAGGCGAAACGATCGCAACCCGAGAAGCCGTCTCGTCGCCTTACAGTCTTTCCGTGGCCCGACGTGTTCTCCCGGTACGAGACGCTTTCCGAGCAGATCGGCGCCGGCGACCGAGAGTACTGGTCGTGTTTGCGTGACGCGGACCGCCCGTTGATCGTACAGATCCCCGACGGCCGGTGTCTTCCGACAGTCCCAATCTCGGGAATTTCCGCGGATATCGAACGGGTCGCCGCCCGGAAAGCCTTGAAAACCGTCCTGCGTCGACTCCTAACTCTCGGACGCAAGTACGAGGCCGTCGTGCTTCACGTCGCGTCTAGCCTCGAACCGACGCGCGAGGAGATGGAGTCGGCGATCGACTTTCTCGCGGAGGTCGTCGAGAAATCCTCGCGCAGATTCGAGTCCCGGCTGCTGTCGGGCGTAACCGGCCGCGCGGGGAATGCGCGTATCACCGATCGTGGCCCGTGGGCACCTCTGGAGCCGGCGCTCTACGCGGCCGCGCACGCGACTGCGGTACGACGGGCCGCGGGAAGCCGACGAAAAGGCAGGGCGCGGCGGGGCGGAACCGGCGATCTTCAGCCCAACACGGCCGAACGCACCGACCGGGACGACAGAACATTCATCGCCAACATGCAGGGCTCAACCGTGATCTCGACGGGTTCGATCGACATCCGTTTCTTGGACGGGATGATCACCGGGGTAGGAGTTGGGCGCGACGAGTACGTCGTGAACTCACCCGCAGAGTCGTACCTCACGTACAGCGGACGGAAACGAAAGTTCAAGACGGTCTCGGCGTTCTCGTTCGAGGGCGAGTGCTCGCGTGGGTTGTACGTGAACTCACGCGTAACCGGCCACGGTATTTCGGATGACGGCCGACTCGAACTGGACTGTGTGCTTCTCGACGACATCGAATGCGTGATTCTCGACGCCCAGATAACGCTACCACAGTTTGCATCGGCCTCGTCGATCGCCGGCGCACGGTTTTCCGAGCTCACGATCGCGCGCCTGACGCACGACGACGAGGTTGCAGTCACGAGAACGCTCCCCGATGGATCTACGTTCGGTTTCACGGTCAAATGTGGTGACGCGTTTTCCGCGGTCACGCCGGCCTCGCAGATCTCGACACACCACGCGGGAAAGACATTGAGTTTTGCGTGCTTGGGCCCTGCAGAGTCGACGTTCCCATTCGTTATCAACGCGCGAAAGAAAAGCGGGGTGACCGAGGTTACGCTTGTTCTTTTTGGGTGTTTCGATGGCGTCGCAACGACACGACTGTCGGGATTCCGTCACCGGACGATACACGCGGTAAAACTCGGCGTTTTTTCACCGGAAGAACTTGTAGCAGCACGATCGGGAATCGAGAACCGGATCACTGCATCGGGAGTTCCGCCGCTGGAAACGTGACCGTGATCGCCGTGCCGACGCCGGGTTCGGTCTCGACCGCCACGTCACCACGGTTTTTCTTCACGTACTCCTTCACGAGCAGAAGCCCGAGACCGGTACCTTTCTCACCGTTCGTGCCGACCGACGTGATTTTTTTGTCGACGCGAAATAGCTTCTCGCGGTCGCTCGGCGAAATACCGACTCCCGTGTCCCGCACGGTGAACCCGAGCATCCCGTCCAGACGCGACACCGAAACATTGACAGTGCCACCTTCGCGCGTGAACTTCAACGCGTTGTTCACGAGATTTCGCATCACCGCCGAGAACATTCCACGATCCGCGACAAACTCGTCGTCGGCTTCGATCGTCGTCGACAAATCGATCCTCTTTTGTTCCGCAGCGAGGCGATATACGTCTACAATCTCGAGAATAACGGGCACCGGTTCGAGGTTCTCGGGGTTGTACTCGCTAGAGTTCTGCTGAAGACGCGCCCACTCGAGCAAATTTTCGAGCAACCGATACGTCGTCTCGGCGCTGTGATGCAAGTTGTCCGCGAGCTCGTTGAGAAGCTCGGGAGTAAGCTGCTCGTGCGACCGCCTGATCAAATCAACCGCGGTCAGGATGCCGCCGAACGATCCCCGGAGGTCATGTGCAATGATCGAAAAAAAGCGGTCTTTGGTCGCGTTGAGCTCCTCCAAACGCTCCTGCTGCCGACGAATCGTCACGTGCGCGCGGATTCGCGCGAGGACCTCTTCCTGTTGGAACGGCTTTGTTATGTAATCGACCCCGCCGGCTTTGAACCCCTCGACCTTGTCGTCGAGATCCGAAAGAGCCGAGATGAAGATCACCGGGATCTCCGCGTGCTCGGGATTGGACTTGAGCATCCGACACGCGTCGAAGCCGCTCATCCCCGGCAGCATCACGTCGAGCAGAACGATGTCCGGCCTCTCGGTTGCGACGAGTTCGACCGCGGTTTCCGCGTCCTGGCAGACCAGAACGGTCAGCCCTGAGCGGTCGAGATAGTTGAACAACACACCAAGATTCGCGGTGTTGTCGTCGACGACGAGGATTCGGGAGCCCTGTAGATCAATCATCTCCATTTTCTGTGTACCTACCGATAAAATGCGCGAGTTTCACGACCTGGAAATTCCGCGCGAACTCCCGAACCGTGCGGGCAAAATCCGAGCGCTGCGGTTCGGCGGTGTCGATCTCGTCGGCGATCTCGATGATCGCGCGGATATCCCCGCGTTTCGTCGCGTTCGTGAGCGAGTCGAGCGCGGTCTGCGACGGGGGCTCGGGCAACCCATCGTCCGACTCGGCATCGGTCCGCGATTCGTCGCGCGTAGTGATCCATTTCAAACCAAGGTGACGCTCGAACTCGTCGAGTATCTCGTCGAATCTTACCGGTTTTGGTATGAACCCGTCAAAACCTATGCGAAGACACTCGTGCCGGATCGACTCGGCCACGCTCGCCGAAACACCGACAATCTTGGTGTTCGCGCACTCGTCGGACGCACGCAGACGCCGAAGCGCCTCGAAGCCGTCAAGGTTCGGCATCACAAGGTCCATGAAGATTATGTCCGGACGGTGTTCGATCGCGGCATCGATCCCGCTCCGCCCCCCGTCGGCATCGAAAAACGTGAAGCCTATGGGTTCAAGCATGTTTCTCATGACCGACCGGTTCTCCCACCGGTCGTCGACGACGAGCACCGAAACTCGGCGTCCCTCGTACCCGACGACGCGCCGCCGTTCGGTGTGCACCGCGAGCGCGCTGCTCGTTTCGAGGCTCAACGAAAACGAGAATCGACTTCCGGTGCCCGGACGACTCTGCACCTCGATCGTTCCACCCATCATGTCGACGAGCCGTTTCACGATCGCGAGACCGAGGCCCGTACCCTCGTCGCTCTGGGCGTGTTTATCGATCTGTTGAAACGGATCGAAAATCTCGTCGAGCCGATCAGCGGGAATCCCGATTCCTGTATCTTCGACCGTAAAACGAATCTTCGCGTCATCCGGAGCGACCGAAAAGTCGATCGCCCCGCTGTCGGTGAACTTCACCGCGTTCGTGAGCAGGTTCAGGAGAATCTGACGGAGCCGCTTCTCGTCGATCATCACTGTTTCAGGCAGGTCGTCGCTGAAGTTTTTTCGGAACTCGAGCGCTTTTTTTCGCGCCTGTAAGCGCATCATATCGGCGATATCGTCAAGGAACGCGCGGAAGCCGACGGGACGCCGCTCGATCTGAAGCCGCTCGGTTTCGATTTTTGCCACGTCGAGAATATCGTTTATCAGATTGAGAAGGTGGTTCGCGCTGCGCTCGATAATCTTGATCGATTTTTGGTCGGTCTCGGAGAGCGATTGCTCGTTGCGAAGAATCTGCGCGTACCCGAGGATTCCGTTAAGCGGCGTCCGCAGGTCGTGGCTGATGTTCGCGAGGAAAAGGCTTTTGGCACGGTTTGCGGTATCAGCCTCTGCTTTCGCCTTCACGAGTTCGGTGTTTGCGTGCCCGAGGTCACGAACTTTTTTAAGCAACTGATCCGACGTCGTCCGGAAGTTCCCGATCAGCGTCTGGACCTCGAGTATCCGGCTGCTCGGCCACTCGATCGGTGTCGCCTCGACTATTTTGCCGGGAAGATTCGCGGTTACCTGGCTCAAATCCGCGAGCGACGACACCATTCGACGGCTCAGAATCGTCGAGACGGCGATCGCGGCGAGCACGACAACCAGCATCGAGAACAGGATCAGCGTGTACTGCTGGTTGAGCTCGCGTTGATACGGCTGAACCGGAGCGCTCAACGAGATACGCCAGCCCGTCGCATCGTCGAGCACCCCCGTCCGAACGTACACCGAGTCGCTCCAGCGTTCCATGATCGAGATGTTGTCGTCGATCGACCCAAAACGCACGTACAAATCCGACTCGATCTCGTACAACGCAGCGTCGTCGTTCACGGTGTATCGATGTCCCGGGACGTGACGCGTCTCGGTACTCGCGATGACCGCGTGATTCGCGTCGGTTACGACGGCGTCGATCCCCCACCCCGCGACCAGGCTCTGGACCGTGTACGTCAAGCGCCCCAGATCGATCAACCCCACGACGTAACCGTCGAAAGTGCGAATCGGTACAGCGACTATGACTATAGGTGGACCGTCGGGCATGAGCCGCATAACACCCGAGACCGACGGTGCATCGCTGCGCCTCCCGTCGAACGGATCGTACCGGCGTCCCGATCGCGGCATGCCGTCGGGCATATCGTCGGGGAAGATCATCGCGACGTGCCCCGCGTGGGTGACGATTCCGGCCGCGACGAAGTCAGGCGACGACTCCACAAGGATGTGAAAGTGCTCACGGACGTCGTCGGGCGAACTCGGCGCGGTGTGATCTATGAAATCGGCGAGCGACGCCATGCTGTACAGGTTTGAGTCGATCCATCCGCTCAGACTCTCGCGCGCAGACGAAAGCGAGAGGTTCAAGACATGCTGAATGGTTTGCTCGACGCGATGCGTCTCACGACGCGCAGAGATCATCATGATCACGACGGCCGGGATCAAAACCGACACGGTAATCACGTCAAACAGCGTTCGCCGGAAAGAGAACGCCGCGGGTATCTCGGCCAAATCGAGCCGTCGCGCGACACGCCCAAGGAATCCGACGGCGATACCCGCGATGAGCGCATTGAAGACTCCGTTCAACGCCTGCTTCATCATCACGACGAGTACAGCGCTCATCTCAAGCCCCATCACACCGCGATAGAGTAACACGACAAGCGGCATCCCGAGCACAATCCAGTACGAGGCGACGATAACGAGAACATTCGCGTGTTTACGCCGGTAGAAAAACGCAAGGAGAAGAGTCTCGCCCGCAAAAATGAAGATCGCGTACGGGTGAAGCCAAAGGATGTACGTCGCCGACGCGATGACCACCGACGCAGCGACGCCGATCAGCGGTCCGTACAGGAACAGAATCACGATCGCCACGGCGCTTCCGAAAATGAAATCGACGTTGAAAAAGAGATGGAACCGGGCACGGTTGAGCACAAAGCCAAGAGTGACGAGCGCGATCAGCACCATGACGGCGCGAGTGTTGAGCGGCTTCTCGGGCAGGACAGATCGTACCATTCAATAACTCCACGGCCAATATACGAACATCACGCGGCGCGAGTCACGAACGCAGCAAGATTTCCGCGCTCGGAAACGATTTTTTCGCTCCGGCGATTTCGAGCTCGAGGCTTCCATCGGCGCACACTCCGCGCAGGATACCTTTGACCGGCGTACGGTCGAGCCCCGAAGTTACCTCGACCTCGGCATCCTTGCCGGCGAGGCGACGCTCGATCTCGCGTCGCCACGGATACTGCCGGCCGCCGGTCACGATGACGCGAAGCTCGACGAGAAAGCGGGCGATCACGCGTTCGGGGTCGACGGGCCGCCCAAGCTCACGCGCGATCGACGTCGCGTTTCTCAGATCGCCGGGAAACCCGAGTTGATTGCAGTTCACCCCGACGCCGCACAGGATCGAAGTACGTGTCGCTTCGCAGAGAATCCCACTCACTTTTTTGCCGTGAACAAGGACATCGTTCGGCCATTTCACCGCGACATCAAACGAAAAATCCTGCTCGAGCACACGCGAGAGCGCCAGGCCCGCGAGAAGCGGAAACGCACCGATCGGCGCCGGAAGATCCGACAGCTCACGGTCGAGTATCACGGTCATCAACACGCCGGTTCCGGTTTCACTCACCCACGAACGATCTGCAAATCGGCCACGCCCCAAATTCTGACTTCCGGCAAATACGACCGTCCCGTTAATCGCGCCGTGCTCGGAGAGTCGACGAGCGTCGTTCATCGTCGAGTCGGTTACCGGGACGTAGTACACCGGGGCACCGTCGAACGCATTGGCTATATCACGGCGTTCCATCGGTACCCTCGCGCCTGTCGTTGCGGGTCTTCGAACGACAGCTTGAAAAAAAGACGCATACGGCGTAAGAATACTCGGAACCATCGATTATGAAAGACCGTGAAGCCCGTTTACGCGCCATTAAAAAAATCATCCGTGAAAACCGGGTGCAGAGTCAAGAATCGCTCTTGAATCTCTTGCGAGTGGAAGGGTTCGTCGTGACGCAGGCAACGCTGTCGCGCGACATGAAGCTCCTGAAGGTCGTCAGGATGTCGGAACAGACGAAAGGATACTATTACAACATGCCGAGCGACGAGGAGATCAAGGAATCCGAACGGAGTTTCGTCCAGGACTTTCAACGCGGGTACGTTTCGATCAAGCTGTCGGGCAACATCGCGGTCGTCCGAACGCTGACCGGGCACGCGGATTCGGTCGGGATCGCGCTCGATAATCTGGGGATCCCCGCGGTTCTCGGCACGGTCGCGGGAAACGACACGGTTCTTGCGATTCTTCGCGAGGGCTCAACGGAGGCTGCGTTCCTCGAACAGCTACGCGGTTTGATCCCGGACCTCGAGGAGTAGCAACAATGACAGTGGCCATACTCGGAGCGACGGGATACACCGGGCTCGTGCTTATACGCTTACTCGGTCGCCACCCGGACGTTCGCCAAATCATTCCGGTTACGTCCTCCCGGCCGGGCCTCGCGTTGACCGAGGTTGACCCGGGTCTGTCCGACGCCGTGCTCGCAAAACTCACGCCGACAAACGGATGCCTCGCGCCGATCGAGACGGCGGTCGCGGCGCGACCGGACGTCGTGTTCGCCGCGCTTCCGCACCTCGCTTCCGCGCAGGCATGCGAACCGTTTTTTGGCACGTCGCTGGTAATCGACCTCTCGGCCGACTTTCGGATCAAAGACCATGAGACGTTCCGATCGGCGTACGGCCGGCCGCCGGCGTATCCCGATCTACTCGAACGCGCGGCGTACGGGTTGCCGGAGTGGCGTCGCGGCGAGATCGAACGCGCCGATCTGATCGCCAACCCCGGGTGTTACCCGACCGCCACGCTGCTCGCACTGTTACCGTTTGTCTCGGCAGGGTGCGTGCGAGGTTCTATCGTCGTAAACGCTCTCTCGGGAATCTCCGGCGCCGGCCGAAAAGAGCAGGCGATGTACCTCTACTCGGAGCGCACCGAAAACGCCAATCCTTACGCGCCCGGCCTGTCGCATCGACACGTGCCGGAGATCCGTGCGCAGCTCGACGAGTTCTCGACGTCCGTCGGCGGAAGACAGGCTTTGCTTTTCACCCCGCACCTGGTCCCGATGCGGCAAGGAATGGAGGTCACGTCCGCGATACCGCTCGACCGCGAACGCACCGACGACGAAATCGAGGAACTCTTCAGCAATGCGTACAAAAGCGCGCCGTTTGTTCGTGTCACGCGCGGCCGACTTCCCGAGACGCGCCACGTACGCAACTCGAACAGATGCGACATCTCGTGGCATGGAGAAGGTTCGACGGTCCTGGTGTTTTCGGTCATCGACAATCTGCTCAAGGGCGCGTCGGGGCAAGCGGTCCAAAACATGAACGTCAGGCTTGGGCTCGACGAAACCGCAGGCATCGATCTCGACGGAGAGTTCTGAGTTCCAACGGAGAGCAACACCATGAAACCGCGCCTGCTGATCAAGATCGGGGGCCGCGCGGCGGCCGACATATCCGCTTTTTCCGCGCTCATCACCGACGTCCGGCGGCTGTCGGCCGAGTTCTCGGTCGTTATCGTCCACGGAGGAGGCGCGGAGGTCTCGGAGATCTCGCGTAGATTCGGGTACGAGCCGGTTTTTTCCGACGGTATCCGGATTACGAGCGACGCGGAGATGGCTGTCGTCGATATGGTTCTCGCGGGCAAAGCGAACAAAGCTCTCGTTCGCGCGTCGGCAGCCGCGGGAGTTCCGGCCGTCGGCCTCTCGGGCTCCGACGGAGGGTTATTCGTCGGAGAGCCGATCACGGCCGCGACCGGCCCGAGCCGAACCGGTCGCGTGACTGCGTGCGATACGCGCATCCTGACGGTACTCGACACCGCGGGTTTTCTGCCGATCGTGTGTTCGACGTCGATGGACTCAGGCGGTGGCGCGTTGAACATCAACGCCGACGACATCGCGCTCGCGCTCGCGAGCGCTGTCTCGGCCGAAGCGCTGGTTTTTCTCTCGGACACCCCGGGGATACTCAAGGATGACCGCGTGATCGATCGGCTCGACGCGGTCACGGCGGAACACGAGATCGCCGCGGGGGTGATCGCGGGCGGAATGATCCCGAAAGTCAGAGCTTCGGTTCGAGCGATCGAGAACGGCGTCTCGCGCATAATCGTCGGTGAGTACAAGAAGGGCGGCGATCTCACGGCGCTGATAGCCGGCGAGTGCGGCACACGGATTGCCGCGAAGGAGACCATATGAAATCGAAAGAAGCCAAGAACGCAAAGAGCGCGGTCATCACGAGCTCTCCGTTCCCCAACAACTACGCGCAAGAGTTCCTCACGTTCGACCGCGGGCACGGCGTTTACCTGGCCGACGTATCCGGGAAGAAGTACCTTGATTTCGGCGCCGGGATCGCGGTAAACGCGCTCGGATACGGACGAAAGGATCTCGCGCGGATCGCCGCGCGCCAGATGCGGAAAATCGTCCACATCTCGAACCTCTACACGACCGAACCCGCGATTCGGCTCGGGACGATGATGACCGCGACAACCCCGTGCGCGTCGAAGCCTTTTTCGGCAGTGCATTTCGGCAACAGCGGTACCGAGGCGAACGAGGCGGCGATCAAGTACGCGCGATTGTACGCGTACGAGACGCGTGGTCCGGGACACGCGAAGATTCTGTCGTTCGACAACGCGTTTCACGGACGCACGCTCGGGGCGCTCGCGGTGACGCCGAACCCGGCGTACAAGACGAAGTTCGAACCACTGATGCCGGGCGTAGCACACGCTCCGTTCAACGACATCGAGACTCTCGAGAAGACGCTTTCAAGCGAGTTCGCGGCGGTCATCGTCGAGGTCGTTCAGGGCGAAGGCGGACTCTCGGTGATGACACGCGAGTTCGCCGATGCGCTTTCGACTCTCTGTGAAAAACACGACGTTGTTCTGATTGCCGACGAGATCCAGACCGGAATCGGGCGTACGGGGACTCTGTACGCGTCGGAAATGGTCTCTCTGCGCCCGGACATCGTCACGTTGTCCAAGCCGCTCGGCGGTGGACTCCCGCTCTCGGCGACGCTGATCCCCGAGAAAATCAACACGCTTTTGAAACCCGGTGATCACGGCACGACGTTCGGCGGAGGCCCGGTTACGACCGCGGTCTCCGCGCGCGTCTGGGAAGTCATCACCAACCCTGCGTTCCTCGAGCGCGTGCGCGCAACGGCCGATCACCTCGATACGCGGCTGAGAGAAATCTCCGCGGCGCATCGGTGCGTCGCCGGACTTCGCGGGGCCGGGTTACTGCGTGGGATCGAACTCGCGTACCCCTCCGACACGGCGTCCGAGGCCGTCGGCACCGTCATGTCGCGCGCGCGTTCGCACGGGTTGCTCGTCCTGCGGTCGGGTAAGAACGTCGTCCGAATAGCGCCACCGCTCGTGATCACGGCAGCCGAAATCGACGCCGGGATCGCGATCCTGGACTCGATTCTCGGAGGGCTCGACGAAGGCGCCGTTGAACGGTAGCAATCCTACGGATTCGCGACGAGTCGATTGAAAAAATGGGGAGGAGAAATGAGCTACCCCCTCCGGGACTGTCGCGTGAATCCTTTCTCGTGATCGGCGCGCTTGACACGCGCGCGCGATACTGTCGAACATGGATCGAAAAGTGAGGATCAGATGGCTCGTTTGAAGTTCAAGAATCTCGATGAAACGCGCGCGTTCGCCACGGTTGGTTCGTTCGCACGAGTCGATGTGACGGACATTTCCGCGGACCGGGTGATGAAGTACGAGAGCCCGGGCGCCGAAGGTCTCCGGTTCAACTTTGCGGCAAAGGCCGTCGATGAGACGATTCTCTCGGGTCTGGCTGCGCTCGCGTCCGAACAGGCGGTCATCGAGAAGTACCGCGCGTTGGCCGATGGGGAGATCATGAATTCGGGCGAGGGACGGATGGTGCTGCACCACCTCGCTCGCGGGCGGCTCGGCCGTCAGGTCATGCACGAAGGTCGCAACGTCCAGGAGTTTTACCAGGAACAGATCGACCGCGTGAAGGCGTTCGCGCGCCGCATTCACTCGGCAGAGATCACCGGATCGACCGGCAAGAGCTTCACGGACGTCGTCCAGATCGGGATCGGCGGGTCGGATCTCGGCCCGCGCGCGCTCGCGATCGCGCTGGAAAACTGGTACCGCGCCGAACACGGTCGGCCTCATCTCCTTCCGCACTTCATCTCGAACGTCGACCCTGACGATGCCGCCGCGGTTGTCGCCCGCGTAAATCCCGAGACCACGCTGTTCATCGTCGTCTCGAAAAGTGGAACGACGCAGGAGACGCTCACCAACGAAGCGTTCGTGCGTCGGTTGATTTCGGAGA
This sequence comes from Spirochaetaceae bacterium, assembly GCA_007695285.1. GTDB lineage: Bacteria > Spirochaetota > Spirochaetia > DSM-27196 > PXBQ01 > PXBQ01. The sequence goes on from REEC01000120.1 coordinate 11,798, forward strand.
GCGGCGCGAAAAAAATCGATCCCGCGAAACACATCGTCGCTGTGACGTCTGAAAGCAGCCCGATGGCGAAAGGCGGCGCGTATCTCGACTCGTTTTTCATCGATGACTTCATCGGCGGCCGATACTCGAGTTCGAGCGCGGTCGGCGCGGTCGTTTTGAGCATCGCGTTCGGCCCGCAGGTTTTTCAGGAATTCCTGCGCGGAGCACACGCGGCGGACCGGAACGCGCTCGAGCCCGACATCTTGAAGAACCCTGCGCTTCTTGACGCACTGATCGGGGTATACGAGCGAAACGTGCTCGGATACCCGACGACCGCCGTGCTCCCGTACAGCCAGGCCTTGAGCCGATTTCCCGCGCATCTACAGCAACTCGATATGGAGAGCAACGGCAAGAGTGTTAACCGTGACGGAGAAGCCGTGCGATACGCGACCGGCCCGGTCGTGTTTGGAGAACCCGGCACAAACGGGCAACACAGCTTCTACCAGCTCCTGCACCAGGGTACCGACATCGTTCCGCTTCAGTTCATCGGGTTCCGCGAATCGCAGCTCGGCACGGATATCGAGTTTGCGGGATCTTCGAGCCAAACCAAGCTCAACGCGAACCTCGCGGCTCAGGTCATCGCGTTTGCGCGAGGGAAATCCGACGACAATCCGAACAAGAGTTTCGCGGGGGGACGGCCGTCGAGCGTACTGTACGCGGGCCGGCTCTCGCCGTCGGTTCTCGGCGCGATCCTCGCGCATTATGAGAACAAAGTGATGTTTCAGGGTTTCCTCTGGAACGTGAACAGCTTCGACCAGGAAGGCGTTCAGCTCGGCAAGGAGCTCACAAAAACCGTTCTCGAAGGCAAGACGGACGCGACGCTCTCGGCGTACGCTTCACGGTTAGGCATCGGGTAACGACCCGCCGCGCTTGTGCGACACGCCCGGTCGGCGGTGAACCGCTAATCGGCGGAAAAAAACATCGCAAGCAGTTCGCGCGCAACGCGCCCTTCGCTGGAGTTGCGGTCGAGTTCGGCCGCGTATCTCAGGTACTCACCCGCGGTACCGACGTGCCCGATCCCACGAAACGAGATCGCCGAAAGGACGAACGCACGCTGTCGTTCGGCAGTCGAGATAGTATCGTCGTCCAGTAATGGGTGCAACGTGTCGAGAGCCTCGGCGTACGCGGCTTCCGCAAGCAGAGCGAGCGCGCGAAACAACACGACACTACCCCCGAATCGCCGGTCGACACCCGCCTCGGCGCCGACTCGCACGACGAGGTCAACGAACTCCTCCGCGAACTTAGCGGCGTTCCTCACGTCGAGCCGGGACACGGCCTCCGCGACAAGATCGTACTCGTCGCGCGACACCGCACGGCCGATCTCCGACGCCACCTCAACGGCCCGGTCGACGACAAGCTCACGAATCACGGGACTCGCAAGCATCTTTCCGACGGCGAGGACATCGGCGAGAATGAACGTCTCCGGACGTTCGAGCGTGAGTACGACGTCATCGTCGGTAAGGACGACTCCGGAGCCGGCGGCGACTCGAATACGCGACCCGAGTGGAACTATGTCACCGCTCCGCGCTTCGGTCCAGCGTCGGCCGGCGTGATACTGCACGTCGCCGTCGACCTCAAGAACGCGCAGTTGCGCGCGCGCTCCGGGCCCGACCAACGCCAACAACACGACGACCGACACGATAAACACTCTCCGCATCACTCCTCCGAGTCGGAGTATACCATGAATCGGTATTTGACGTTTATTCCTCGTTCAGGTACGCTTGCTTATCCAAAGAAACAAGAAGGAAACCACGATGGCACGAGTTCACAATTTTTCCGCCGGTCCATCTACGCTCCCCGTTCCGGTTCTCGAGCAGATCAGGGACGAGATCGTCGAATTTCGCGGGATGGGGATGTCGTTGATCGAGGCGAGCCACAGAAGCAAAGAGTACGATGCGATTCACTGCGAGACGATCGCCTTGATCAAGGAACTCTTGTCGATACCGGATAACTACTCGATCCTCTTGCTCGGTGGTGGCGCAACGTTGCAGTTCGGAATGGTTCCGATGAACTTCCTGCGCGAAGACGCGGGATGCGACTTCATCAACTCGGGGGCATGGGCGGTAAAAGCGCTCAAGGATGCGAAGAAGGTCGGCCCCGTGACCGTGATCTGGGACGGGGAGTCGTCGCGCTACACGACTTTACCGACACCCGATAGTCTGCCGATCAGTTCGAAGTCGTCGTATCTTCATATGACGTCAAACGAAACGATCGGCGGCATTCAATGGCACGACTGGCCCGACGGAAAGAAACTACCGATCTGCATCGATATGTCGAGCGACATCATGAGTCGACCGATTCCGGTCGAGAATTTCGCGCTGATTTACGCCGGCGCGCAGAAGAATCTCGGGCCTGCGGGCGTGACCGTCGTGATCATCCGCGACGACATGCTCGACCGATGTCCGTCGAACCTGCCCGAGTACCTGAGCTACAAGACTCACGCGACCGGGAACTCGTTGTACAACACCCCTCCGGTCTTCTCGATTTACGCGATGAATCTTGTGCTGCACTGGATAAAAAAGAACGGTGGGATCGAAGCGGTCGAACGCGCGAATGAAGAAAAGGCGCAGGTACTGTACGACGCGATCGACTCGAGTGACGTGTACTACCGCTGCCCGGTCGACCCGGCGGTAAGATCGCGGATGAACATCGTGTTTCGGCTTCCCACCGAGGAACTCGAGGCAAAGTTCCTCACCGAGGCGACTGCGGCGGGTCTCAACGGTCTGCCCGGCCACCGCAGCGTCGGTGGGTGTCGCGCGTCGCTGTACAACGCGATGCCGATCTCCGGCGTCCGCGCGCTCGCGGCGTTCATGGCCGAGTTCGCACAGGCAAACCCGGCGTAACCGCAGCCGGCAAATCGCCGGCGCGACATGCCGATATACGGTTTTCGATATCCGTTTTGTTTGACAAGCGGCCGAGAGAGGCGTATATTTGAAGTAGGAAATGGGGAAAAGGTAATCGGGCCCGCCGCGTAGAGTCGGTAGGGCATCGTAAAAGGAAGTGACAGGAGGTTGAACCATGGAACCACCGGTTGCGTTTCGCCGGGATCTGCCGGCACACCTTGGACCAAACATCGAGAGCGTTACGCTCCATGATGAAACGGAAAAACTATAGTCGCCCACGCGTGATGCGTGGAGATAAAATCGACTAAGATTCAAAAACCGGTACTCAGTACCGGTTTTTTTGTCTGGTGTTTTTGTGTCTGGTGCTGAATCCGAAAGACGGGCGGGCCTCACGCCCGTGAAGCCCGCCCGGAGCCTACCTCGGCAGTTTAACGAGAGTCCGAACGTCTACCGGCAGCTCGGTCGCGAGAGCCCGGTTCGCCGCTATCCCGGTCAAGATGCTGTACGCACCTTGCACGTAATCGGCCGCGTGGCCGAGTGGATCGTCTGTCGCACCGCGGAAGATGTGATCGAGCATTCGGACATCGCCGCCGCCGTGGCCACCTACCGCCTCGGTAAACGTGATCTCTTCGCGTCTGCCCCAGTGCGGCTGAAACGAGATAATCGGGACCGCGCCTTTGATCATCTCGTCGTACTCGCGCTGCTCGGCCAGGTTGATATCGTCGGCAGATCCCGAGACGTAGCTCTTCTCGACGACGTTGAACTCGAGACGTCCCTTCGTCCCGTTGAACATCACGCGGAACCCTTCCCACGGGCAGTGTGCGTTGAGAGAGTACGACATGATCGCCTTGCTTCGGTACTGAACGAGCACCCCCATCGTATCTTCGATCGAAATGCCGTCGCCGAACACGCTCTGGTCGCGTAGATACCCGTCGTGTTTTTCGGCGTCGAGATACATGCCTTTGAGGTTGTCGTCCGCAGCGAGATCGACGGCAAACGGGTCTTTCTTTGCGACCGCCGATCCGGTTCCGCGGTAATAGAACTCGAGTTCGCCGCGTTCCTCGGCGTTGCGCCGTCCGTAGTAACCGAGTCTGCCCATCGCGAAGACTCGCTCGGGAGCCGTACCGAGCCACCAGTTCACCAAGTCGAAGTGATGCGTCGCCTTGTGCACGAGCAAACCTCCGGAATTGGCCTTATCGCGATGCCAACGCCGAAAGTAATCGGCACCGTGCTTTGTATCGAGCAGCCACTCGAAATGCACACTCAAGATATCCCCGACCGTCCCGTCCGCTATTACTTCCTTCACGCGTGTCGCACGGGGTGAGTAGCGATAGTTGAACGTGACCGTCAGATTCCGGCCGGTCCTCTCGACGGTATCGATGATTTGTTGACATTTTTCAGCGTCGGTGGTCATCGGCTTCTCGGTGATCACGTCACACCCGAGATCCATCGCGCGGCAGATATATCGGTGGTGCGTACGGTCCATCGACGTGACGATCACGACGTCGGGTTTACTCTCGGCGATCATCTGGTCAAACTGGTGCGGCCCGTACGTCGCGACGCGTTTGCCGTTGAGCGTCGACGCGATGTACTCGTTCATCCGTTCCATCCGCGTCGGGTTGATATCGTTTATCGCGACAAGTTCGGCGACATCGGTGTACTCCTTGCACACCGCGTTGACGTACATGCGGCTACGGCTCCCCGTCCCTATTAACGCATACCTTTTCTTCATCTTCCTCTCCTGTTTGGTTTGATTCGCCGCGTACTGCGGCGAACGATCAAAGTGGCTTCACTGGTGACCGGTCCGGTTCCCGGCCAACCGTATCACCAGTTGAAAATCAACTTTTCATCGAAATCGGCTGGTTAGTCGACTCGAGAACATCGCGCCAGAGGCTGCCCTCCGGATCGACGGTGTTCCGCGTCGCGACGGCGATCGCGATCGGCAGATGGACGAACGTGTTGTTCACGAGACTGATCAAAATCCTTGTCTTCCCGGCCATCGCCGCGTGCGCCGCGTGATTGCCGAGCCGGGAGCAGTACACGGAGTCGGTCGGAACCGCGACCGCGCTCCGGATGATGTAACTCGGGTCGATGTACTTCAGGTTGATTTCTATGCCCCGCTCCCGGAAATGCGAGGATATCGCGTTCCTGAGGTACACGCCGATATCGCCGAACGCCTTGTTTCCCGACGCGTCCGCGCCCGCGCGGTCGCCCATCAGCTCCTGCCCGGCGCCCTCGGCGACGATTATCGCCGCGTGATTCCGTCTCGCGAGACGTTTCTCGAGATGCGTGAACAGCCCGTTATCTCCGTCGAGATCGAACGGAACCTCGGGAATCAGAACAAAATTCGCTTCGTGACTCGCGAGCGCGGTGTGCGCGGCGATGAAGCCCGAGTCGCGGCCCATCAGCTTCACGAGCCCGACGCCGTTCTGCGCCGAGTGTGCCTCGGTATGCGCGCACGCGACCGAATCGGTCGCGATCGCCACCGCGGTCTCGAAGCCGAACGACTTCTCGGTGAACGAGAGATCGTTGTCGATGGTTTTCGGAATGCCGACGACCGCAATTTTCAAGCCGCGACGTTCGATCTCCTCGGCGATCTTCAGCGCGCCTTTCTGCGTGCCGTCCCCGCCGATCGTGAACAGCATGTTGAGATTTAACCGTTCGATCGTATCGACGATATCTTCGGTCCGTTCGCCTCCGCCACGCGACGAGCCGAGAACGGTCCCGCCGATTTTGTGAATGTCGTCGACGTACGTGGGATCGAGCCGGACGGTCGGAATGTTCGCGTCGGGTAGCAAACCTCGGTATCCGAACCGTATTCCCGAGATTCTCTCGACACCGTAGCGGTACCACAGGCAACGGACGATCGCGCGGATCACATCGTTCAAGCCCGGGCAGAGCCCGCCACACGTGACGATTCCCGCGTGAACGTGCCCCGGCGAGAAGTAGATTTTCTCGCGTGGGCCGGCTTTCTCGAGAAGCTCGCTCTTCTCATATGTCTTTGCGAGGTGGGCACGGTCGATCGCAACGTCGTACACGATCTTGTCGTTGTCGGAGACGAAATTCGCGACACCGTCACCGACAACCGTCGAGTACGGGATCGGTGACTGGATTTTCGGCTCGCCGAGAACGGGTACCGAGAAGTCGTACATGTCTGTGCACTCCGATGGTCAGTCTCGCGGCAAGTTTATGGTAACGATCCGCGAGTTTCAAGCCGCGCCCGAAAACCGGTAGCCGAAGCCGGCTTCTCGACGACAATTGACTTCCGACGGTGTTCGGCTTACTGTGGCCGAAACGACCGATAACGGAGAGAACACCCATGCACGTATTGATCGTCGGCGGCGCCGGTTACATCGGAAGCCACGTGGTTCATGAGATGATCCGGGAGGGACATACCGTGACGGTGTACGACAATCTGTCTCACGGCGATCGCGCGAATATTCCTGCCGGAGTTGCGTTTGTCCATGGCGACCTTATCGACTACGCACGGCTCAGGACGACTCTCGGAGACTCGAGACACCGTTTCGACGCGGTCGTTCATTTGGCGGCGTTCAAGGCTGCCGGCGAGTCGATGGTAGCACCGGAAAAGTACGCGACAAACAATATATGCGGAACCGTGAATCTTCTGAACGTGATGTGCGAGACCGATGTGAAAGTCCTGGTCTTCTCCTCATCGGCTGCCGTGTACGGCGAGCCGCAGTACGTGCCTATCGACGAGAAACACCCGACGGAACCCGAGAACTTCTACGGCTTCACGAAACTCGAGATCGAGCGCCTCATGCAGTGGTACGACAAGCTCCGCGGTCTGCGGTTCGCCGCACTGCGCTACTTCAACGCGGCCGGATACGATCCGTCCGGTGCGGTATCAGGACTCGAGAGGAATCCCGCGAATTTGCTCCCGATCATCATGGAGGCCGCCTGTGGGACTCGCGACAAGGTCACGGTTTTCGGCACCGACTACCCGACCCCCGACGGAACGTGTATCCGCGACTACGTGCACGTCTCGGATCTCGCGACGGCGCACGTCGCGGCAGCCGAGTACCTCGCGGATGACGGGGATAGCCTCGCCGTGAACCTCGGCAGCGAGTCCGGAATCAGCGTTTTTGAGATGCTCGAGGCCGCGCGTCGTATCACGGGTCGTCCGATCGTGTCAGAGAACGGGCCACGCAGGCCCGGCGACCCCGCGAGACTCGTCGCGTCGTCCGCGACGGCTCGGGAGACTCTCGGATGGCAGCCGTGTCACAGCGACACCGAGTCGCTGGTCCGGACATCGTGGAACGTATACGCGCGGCGCGATACCACTGCGTAAACGGTCCCGACAATTCGGACGCCGACTCAAACGAAAATTCGCACTAAAACTCGATTTCCTCCTTTCATAGTGCGCGAATCCGGGTTACAATGAGTAAATATTTACTGAGTGGCCCGTCGTGTCGCACGAATGGGCGAAAGGAGAAGGCTATGAGAGTACGCCGTTTCTTCCGCAGGCGCAGGCTGCTTCTGGGCCTGGTAGTTCTCGCACTCGCCGCCGCTCCGGCGACGGCGCAGGAGGGTTTGGGCTGGTGGGGGAGCCACTACACTCCGGGCAATGTCATGTTCGGCGCCGGTATCGGGTTGCGCCCAAACCCGCTGGCATTGGAATTCTATCCGGGCGCAGAGACTATTTTCTTCAAGTGGAGACCCGCGAACATCTTTGCGGTCGACTTCGGCGTCGGGGCACGCGGGGTCGTTGGGTTCTCGACCGGAGCCTTCCAAAATCGCATGATCCTTGGCGTCGGCCCGTACCTCTCGTGGCACTGGGGGTTCCGTGGGCTGGGAGGGTTATCGCCGTTCCTCGAGTACCTCGAGCCGCTCGACGTATTTTCGGCGTTCGGTCTCAGTTTCCTCACGTTTCCGGGTTCCGCTACCGCGGGCGGGCTGTACTTCACGAACTACAGCGGCTTTAACTACTTCCTGTCCGACAACTTCGCGGTTTCGCTCTCGTCGACATTTTTCGGCAGCGGATTGGGAGGACGCACGACGCTCGGCGTGACGTACAAGATCGGCCCGAAAGAGCGGCTCGGCGACGCGCCGGTCGTGTATCGACACATCCTTTTCGACTACATGTTCATCATGTCGTACGCGTGGTTCTACTACGACGACAACTTCTCGGTCGGAGACGAGGTGACGTTCCGGTACACGCAGACAGCCGACGGAGAGACGTGGATGTCGGACTTCGAGGTCACGCGGGCTCTGTTGCATCGTGGTGCCGACGGCACGTCCTGGTGGCGCGCCGAGTTCAACCACCCGGACCTGGAAGGCAACCCGATCTACCCGACACAGTACGAGTTCCGCGTGAACGAGCGATGGGACGTACTGGAGTTCCGGTACCGGCACCCGATGACGGAGCAGCTTCGCAGCGAAGTTCCCGACGATATCGCGAAGTGGCGGACGATGGTCGACGAACAGCGTGAGTTCGCCGATCCCGACGAGATGGAACAGTACCGAGTCGGAAGCGAACGACTGACGGTCCCCGCCGGAACGTTCAGCACCGAGGTCTACCGCAGCCGGCCCGACGACGAGGCCGAGTGGACCGTGTGGCTCTCGAACGACGTGCCGGGTCTGATCGTCAAGTTTTCGGGGACCGCGATGGTCACCGAAACCGATGAAATCGAAACCGCGGGAGCCGAGGGCATCCTGGAGCGGATCCGGCGCAACGTGACGTCGCCGTGGACTCCGGCCTGGTAGAACCCGTAGTCGCGAGCTACCCGATCGAGTACGCCGCGGCAGGGTTGGTGATCATGATCGCGCGTACGGTGTCGTCGGCGACGCCGTACCGCGCGAGCATCGGCAGAAAATCCGTAATGAGATGAGTGTAGCTCGACTTCTTTCCGCCGGGCTCCTCGCCGACCCGGTACCACCCGGCGTCGTGCGACAGCAGGACCCGGTCCGATAACCCCGCGTCGAGCAGCTTCAACAGCGGTTTGAGGTGCTTTTCCTCGGTCCCCGGACCGATTCCGTCGAGTTCGATGAACGCTCCGCGACGCGCGATCTCGACGATCGCGTTGTGGTCGTCCTCGTTCTGCGCGTGGATGAAGATCCATTTACGCGGTGCAACGCCATGACGTTCCAGAATGGTGAGAATCTCGCGCGCCGCGAGAGCGCACCCGCAGTGTGTCCCGACCGTGAGCCCGGTTGCGCGCGCGGTTATCGCGGCGGCGGTGATCGTCTTCCGCAAGACCGGCGGGAGCATACCCTTCTCGACCGCCGTCTTGATGAACCCCGGTCGCACGTCGGTTCCGTCGATCCCGTCGGTCCACTCGGCGATCCACGTAGCGGCGATTTCTTCGGCACCGCGTTCGAACGTCGAGTCAGGCAGGAACGGCGGCTTGTACTGGCCCGTGTTCGTGACGATTTTGAGACCCGTACGACGCGACAGCTCGGCAAGAATCGAGACATCGCGCGCGAGGTACATCGGTGTGCAGTCGACGAACGACGCGACACCGAGCGGCGGTAACTCGGCGAGAAGCGGCTCCATCGTCTCGACGACGTGCGCACGGTCGTACCGGTGCGGACCGGTTTCGCGCGCGCCGATAAAATCAACCATGATGTGCTCGTGAGGCAAAGTGAACCCGAGTTCGAAGGCGTCTATCTCGCCGGTCACGGTCATTATTCGCGCTTCTCTGTTCATCGGTTTACTCCTGTTGGATCGGCGTATTGTGCCGGATCTTTTCGGACAGTACGAAACTAGGGCAGTGTCGGCCGGTCGCGCGGAACACGACGATGCTCGGAAGCTCACGTGACTTCACGCCGAAGACCGCGCACGCACGCGGATGCGTTCGGTCCCACGAAACCGAGAAATGGACACACTGGAGGCAGTTCGGCGGCCGAACGGGTTCCATGAGGTCACTGTACCGAGAACGGGAGGCGATGTCACGCATTGTGTTCGTCTCCGAATCTCCTTGTAAAATCGGCACATAGGTGCGAGAATTGAGGGAGAACACGCGCGTTCGTGCACGCGCGCACTGGGGGTGTCATGGAAACTCGCTACTACTTGACGGTCTACCCGCTTGAGGCTCTGATCGCTTCGCAACTCGATCCGGTTCAGTTCGGGCAGTACATGGCGATCGGCAGAAAGTACGGGTCGTTCGAAGAGATCATGTTCGCCGAACTGTCGGGCGGATTCGGTACCGTGTTCGATTGGAGGTACGCGAAAGAGCGGTGCGTCGCCCACGCCGACGGTGAGCCGAAACACTCGGTGTGGCTGTCGGTGTATCGCGTGCTCGAGAACACGCCGCTTTCCGCTCTGAAATCGCTCTACCTCACGACGAAAGACGGCCGAACTTTGGAGCTCGAACGAGGCGCGTACGCGCCGCCGAAAAACCCGAACGACTACTGGGTGTACCAGGAACTGTGCCCGATTACACCGTTGGTCGTGAGCGCGCTCGACCCACACACGTTCAGCGAGTATCTGACCGACTCGAAGAACAAGGTATCCGTGCCGAAAATCGTCTTCACTGACCTCAAGACGGTCGATCTCGAGACGTACACAAACACGGGTAACATCGGAGCCGCCTACGATAAAAACCTCGATCACCTCAAAGAGTGCATCCTATCGGTGCGCGGGAGCGAGGACAAACCGAACAAAAATGTCGAGCGATCGATAGCCTCATTCTCATATCAGATCATCAATCACGGCGTCTACGTCAGCGACGGCACGACGATCGTGCAGTACACGATGTTGACCGTAGACGACATCCGGCGGCGACACTACGACTGGGGCCGGTCGGCGATGATCCTGTAAAGCGTCGCACTACCCGATGCGAGGATTTGGTACTTTTTTTCACGGAGATACCGCAGTTTGTGTTGACCCTCGTTGAGCTTTACAATAGGCTTCCTTAGTTTCAAGGGGTCACAGCATGGAGGTTGTACGGAAACTATTTCCGTACCTCAGAAAGCACCTTAAGTACTTGGCCGTCGGCCTCTTGGGGATGGGGGTGTTCACGCTCCTGAGTCTCCTTCCGCCGTTGCTGTTGCGATATCTCGTCGACGAGGTAGTCCAACCGCGATCGTGGGAACTACTCGTACCGGTCATAGTGCTTATCATCCTCGTTCCTTCGATTGGCGCGCTCGTGCAGTTCGCCAACACGTGGATCATCTCGCTTTCCGGGTACCGGATCATCGCCGACATCCGTAAGGATATGTACGGCCGCATTTTCGACTTGAGCATGCGCTTCCACCAGGATCACGCGTCGGGGTTGATCGTGAACCGCCTGATGGATGACGTGAACATGCTCATGCGGCTCATCACCGGCGACACGGTGAACATCGTGATCGACCTGATCGTGTTCATCTTCTCGGTATCGATCGTGTTTTCGCTCTCACCTCTTCTCGCCGGCGTGCTTTTTGTGACGCTCGCTCTGTACGTCGTCGCGTACCGGACGTTCTCGGGCAAAATCCGCTCCGCGACGACGTCGTACCGCTTCATGCACGACCGGATTTCCGAGCGCTTACAAGAAACTGTCGCGGGCGTACGACACGTCCGGATCTTCAACCGGGAGCCGCTCGAGAACGACCGCTTTCTGACGCAGACGCGTGAATCGCTCGGCCACGCTCTCACGAGCAACCTCAACTCGGTCGCGCTTGGGACCGTGTGTAACCTGATCGCGGGCTTCGGTTCGGCGGTGCTCGCGGCGTTGGGCGCGTACTACGTGTTGACCGGCTCTTTACGGTACGGCGATGTTCTCGCGATCAACAGCTATATTTGGCTCGCGCTCAACCCGGCGATCCGTCTCACGAACCTTGCGGGGCAACTGACCGAGACATTCGTCTCGGTTCGGCGCGTGATCGAGATCATCGAGACGGACCCCGAGATCACCTCTCCGCCCGACGCGCCGGTGATGCAGAGTGGTGACGGCAAGGTGGAGTTCGTGGACGTTCATTTCTCGTACGTCCCGGAGACCAAACTATACGACGGGTTGTCGCTGACGGTCGAATCCGGATCGACGGTTGCGCTCGTCGGCCGGACCGGATGTGGAAAGACGACGCTCACGACGCTTTTAATGCGGTACTGGGACATCGGGGGCGGCAGCATCATGATCGACGGCGTCGACATCCGGTCGGTTACGCTGCGATCGCTACGGTCGCTGTTTGGAGTCGTGCTTCAAAACCCGGTCGTATTCGACGAGACGCTCGCGTCGAACATCGCGTACGGCATGCCGTCGGCGACGCGAGAGCAGATCGTCGAGGCGGCAAAGGCGGCGGAGATCCACGAGATGGCTACGCGCCTTCCCGACGGCTACGATACGCTGATCGGCACAAACGGCGTTAAGCTCTCGGTCGGAGAGAAACAGCGCGTCAGCATCGCGCGCGCGATCCTCAAAGATCCGGTGATCCTGATCATGGACGAAGCGACGTCGGCGCTCGACAGCGAGTCCGAAGCGCTCATCCAGAAGGCGTTGTCGAAGGTCCTCGTCGGCCGCACGAGCTTCGTCGTTGCGCACCGGCTCTCGACGATCACGAGCGCGGACATGATCGTCGTGATGGACGAGGGCAAGATCGTCGAGACCGGCACGCACGAACAGCTCATGGCGATGCCGAACGGCCGATACGCGCACCTGTACGAGGAACTCCGCGGAAGTGTGGCGGGGGAACACACATGATGTTCGGCAGGAAGTTTCGGTCGGCGACAAAACGTATCGAGAAGCTCGTGACGCGACTGCTCGCGGACTCCGAGTCGTACGACGGAAAGATGTCCGCCGACGCAAAGAACCTCTGGACGCGTTATCTCCGGCGTTATCGGAGGCCTATTTTTGTCGCTCTCGCGATCACGGTCGTCTGGAGCGCGCACCCGTACTTCTTCTCGCTGCTGTCGCGTTTTCTCGTCGACGACGTACTGATGGTCGAGACGGGGTTCGACATAGCGGATATTTCAACGCGTTTTGCGCTACTGCGCCGGTACGTCTACATGCTGTTCGGCGGCTGGACCGTAATCGTCATCCTGCACTGGTTCCGCAGCAGTATCGTGCTCAGCACCGGGCAGAAGCTGATCTTCGATCTTCGCCATGATCTCCATGAAAAGCTTCAGAATCTGCACGTCGGATATTTTGAACGTAACGAAACCGGCAAGATCATGAGCCGGGTACTCGAGGACGTCTGGGTCATCAAGGAGTGGTCGACTACTCACGCACTCAACGTCTCGGCGCAGTTTTTCCAGGCCATCTTCGGAGTCGGGCTGCTCCTGTACCTGAACTGGCAGCTTACCGCCGTTATCGTGCTATCGCTGCCGATCTACGCGTGGGCGCTGATCAAGATTCGCCCGACGATCAGGCGGCTCAATATCGCGCTCAGACGTCTCAACGCGAGCATGTACGCGTTGTCGGCAGAGCGTATCACGGCGGTCACGCTCGTGAAAGCGTTCACGCAAGAGGCTCGCGAACGCGCGACTTTCTTCAAGAGGGTCCACGACAACGTCAGATTATCGATGCGAATTATCGGGTACTCGGGTGGGATGAACCTGCTCGCGGGCATGATCTCATCGACCGTAACCGGTCTGATCATCATGTTCGGAATGTTGCAGGTCCGCGCGGGCCTTTTGACGCTCGGCGACGTCATGGTCTTTATCCACGCAATGCCTCGGATATTCATGCAGGTCAACGCGTTGTCGTCGGTCGCGGTGCAGATTCAGGCCGTGTTCGTCGTCGTGAAACGCGTGCTCAATCTGCTCGACGAAGAAGTCGGCGTTACGCCCGGAACGGCAGTACTCGACGGCATGCGCGGAAAAGTGACGTTCGATCGGGTCACCTTCACGTACCCGGGGCAATCTCAACCCGCGCTCGACGATGTCTCGTTCTCGGTGGAGCCGGGTGAAAAGATCGCGATCATGGGTCCGTCGGGTGCCGGCAAAACGACGGTGTTCCAGCTGATCTGTCGTTTTTACGATCCACAAGCGGGCTCGGTTCATGTCGGCGGGGTAGACCTCACCGACACCGACCCGACATCGGTTCGTCGACACGCGTGCATGGTTCAGCAGGAGCCGGTGATCTTCTCCGGTACGATCGCAGAGAACATCATGTACGGCCGACTCGATGCGCGTCCGAGCGAGATTATGCTCGCCGCGAAGCAGGCCGAGCTCCATGACTTCATCATGACGCTCCCGGCGAAGTACGAAACCGAGGTAGGCCAGAACGGCATCTCGCTTTCGGGCGGCCAGAAACAGCGCCTCGCGCTCGCGACGGCTCTCTTGACGCAGCCGGAGATTCTGATGCTCGACGACACGACGAGCGCGCTTGATTCCGAGACCGAAGCCAGGATCCGCGCGACACTGGAAAAGGTGCTCGGATCGCGCACGAGTCTGATTATCACGCAGCGTATCGCAACCGCCCGGAGTTGTGATAAGATACTCGTGTTCGAGAACGGGAAGATCGCACAGAGAGGGACCCACGACGAACTCAAAAACGTCCCTGGGTTCTACCACAAGGTCCTCGTTCAACAAGAGTCGTTGTAGTCGCGAGCTGATCACGCGGAGGCATGAGTGAATTTTTTCGGTAAGAATCGCATGAAAGGGAATCCGGATCCCGTAACGGTTCCGGATCTCGACGACATCTCGGTACTCGGCGACAGAAAAGAGTTCTACCGCGCCGATACCGAGGTCAAGGAAGTCGTGAGTCGCGCGACCCAAACCGATATCAGGAACATCCTGCTGATCGACATGGGCCGATGCCCACAATGCCACGGCCGTACCGAGAGTTTTCTTTTCACGGTTGTCTGCCCGAGCTGCGGTTGGTTCCGCCGCGAGGTCCCCTCGCGCGGAAGCAGCGTCGTGACGATGAAGTCGGGGCAGACAATCGCGTGCGACTACATCCATCACAGCAATCGGAGCGAGATTCTCTGTATTCGCGACGGTGTCGTCGTCGCAGAGATCATGGTCGACGAGCTCAGCAAGATCGATCACGTCTGGGCGGAAAACGAGCTCGACGAGGCGCGCGTTCTGCAGCACAAGATAAAAAACGGTATTTGCGCGTGGTGCGAACGGTCGATCGCCGAGACCGATATTGACGGCCATGGTATCGATTACGTCGCGTTCGGCGCGATGCAGGAGCGGTACCTGTTCTGCACCGAGAAGTGTCAGCGCGCGTTCCGGAAACACTTCCCCGCGCGGGTCCACCGGAACTGCTACGAGGTCGACTGCAACGTGTGTAGCCTGTGCGTGAAGAGATTCGATACGCGCGGTTTCAAGCGACAAGTCTTCACGACATGATCAGCCATATGATCGGACGCGCATGATCGAACACAAAAAGACGACCAACGACAAGGCGTTCCTGATCGGCGTACATCGGCCGGGATCGGCTCGCGAAGACGCACGCACGTCTCTCGACGAGCTTTCGGGCCTCGTCTCGGCGGTAAGGATGAGCGAGGTCGGGAGAGCCGTTCTTACGATAAAAACCGAACACCCACGGTATCTCGTCGGATCCGGGCGGGCCCTCGAGATGGCGACCGAGGCGAAAGAGGCCGGCGCCGACTTCATCGTGTTCGATGAAGAGCTCTCACCGTCGCAGCAAAGAAACTGGGACAAAGTGTCGGGCATCACGACGATCGATCGCCACGAGATCATTATCGACATCTTTGCGCGCCGCGCACGTTCGCACGAAGCTATCGCGCAGGTTGAGCTCGCGCGCATGGAGTATTCGCTTCCGCGGCTCACGAACCAATGGACCCACCTTTCGCGGCAGCGCGGTGGCGCTCGCGGTACGCGTGGTGAAGGCGAAACGCAGCTCGAGCTCGACCGTCGACAGGTCCTTCGCCGAATCGCTCGGGTCAAGCGCGATCTCGAGAAGTTGGCCGAACGCCGGGAGACGCTTCGAAGACGGCGAACGCGCGTCCCGCTGACGACGGCAGCCGTCGTCGGATACACCAACGCGGGAAAGTCGTCGTTCATAGAACGGCTGACCGGCGCCGACATTTTCGTCGCGAATCAACTCTTTGCAACACTCGACCCGACGACGAAAATTCTCGAGCTCCCGGATCTTCCTTCGATCTTACTCACCGACACGGTAGGGTTTGTCCGAAAACTCCCGCACGGGCTGATCGAGGCGTTCAAATCGACGCTCGAAGAGGCGGTCCAGGCCCAATTCCTGATCCACGTCGTCGATGCGTCGAATCCCGACATGCTCCACCAGTTTGAGGTGACACGGAGAGTGCTCGCGGAACTCGGCGCGCAACAGCCGACGATCGTCGTCTTGAATAAGCGAGACCTGGTCGCCGAACTGCCGGTAATTCCCGCCACTTTCGGCGAGGCGATTCCGTTTTCGTGCACGACCGGTTACGGTCTTGACGAAGTGCTCGATCGAATCCAACAAATCGTACGCACGTTGTTTGAGAGCGAAACGTATCACTTTCCGGCAACTCGCCACGATCTTGCGGCGCTTGTTCACCGCAATGGCGAGGTCATGGAGGAGTCGTTCACCGACGACGAGATCCGTATTCATGCGCGCCTCGACGAACAGACCCGCGCACGCCTCGAAAAGTATCGCGCACCTCGGGTGTCGTAACACACGACTTAACATCCGACGAGCTCCGGCGTCCGTGCCGGTTTCCTCCACGTTTGCGTCGAGACGGATGCTTTGGTAAAATGGCCGCGTGAACGGTAAAACCCACGTCTATACGCACGGTTTTGACTCGCCGGTCGGACTTCTGTACGTTGGAGTCGACAAGAACGGCGCGGTCAGGGCCGTGAGTTTTGAACGCCCGATCGTCGCGAGGCCGGACTGGATCGTCGAGGAGAACAAGTACGCGTGCGGGGAGTTCGAGTACCAGCTCGAGCAATACTTCTCCGGCATGCTTCGGCGTTTTTCGCTCGACGTCGAATTCTCCGGGACCGAGTTCCAAAAAACCGTCTGGAGGCGCCTGCGGAAGCTGAATTTCGGCGAGACCGTGACGTACGGCGAAATAGCGCGCAAGATCGGTCGCCGTGACGCGGCCCGGGCGGTCGGCAACGCCGTCGCGGCCAATCCGGTTCCGATCATCGTCCCGTGCCACCGCGTGATTCCGGCAAACGGAAAACTCGGCCTATACGGCGCGCGTTCGCTCGAGAAAGACCGTGGAACGGCGATCAAGAGTTATCTGCTCGAACTCGAGTCGGGTGGACCCTCGACCGCGTAAAACATCACTTCTTCATGCGCTTCGCGTACACCTGCATCAACTGAACGAAGTAGTAGGTTTTCTTGTAGACCTCGACCATTCTCTCTTTGAGATTCCGGTCCGACGCAGCTTCGAGTTCTTTCCAGTTCAAGATGAGCTCGTGTTTCGGCCGCTCGTAATCGGTGATCAAGTCCTTCAAGTGGCGACCAATCTCGATAAGTTGCGACGCACACTCGGTGATCATTTTTGCGGCCTTTCCGTTCACCGCGTCGAGCGTGTCGCGCAAGACACGAACGGTCGATGGATCACGCTCGACGACGCGGCCGACCGCCTTCTTGAGTTTAATCCCCAACTCGCCTTCCTCGGCGAGCGAGTCGTCGAACTCGACGACCTCGTTCGAGATCTCGAGTACCGCGTGGAACGCGTCTGAAAGCCGTTGTGACGTGATGTTCTCGCTCCACGTCCCGCGTACCAACAGCAAGTCGCGAATCAACTCGCGGAAGTCTTTTTTGTAGTAGTCGAGCAGAAAGGCTTTCATGTAGTTGATTGCATCGGTGTGCAGAAACCCCGCGATCATCTTCTTGGAGAACATGAGATTAGCTTTCTCGGTGTAGTACTTCGTTCGCGTAACGACCGTCGTGCCGAAGATAACCGTACTCAACTGCTCGATCTTCCGATTCTTCCGTTCGATGACAAGCTTCTGGATCGTCGCTTCGGTTGTCGTCTTGAGCTTGTTCAAGTACCCTTCGACGATCCGTTCGCTCGGAACTCTCGCTTGCGAAGTCCACGCCGGCTTCCCGTCGATATGCCGAATCATCAGCGAAAGAACCTCGCTCCGACGGACGTTCTCGATAACCGAAAGAACGCGTTTCCACGCCGAACGGTCGACAATCTCGACACCGCGGAATTCGCTAAGGGTGTCGAATGCAGCATCCCAGTTCAGGTCGCGTTCGAGCGGCAGAATCAACTCGAGAAAGTCCTTGAGATCATCGGAGACGTACTCTCCGTTTATCGCCTCGAATTTCGGTTTATAGACGAAGTTGTTTTCCTGGATCGCTGAATCGAACTTCTTGAGCAGAAAGTAGAAGTCGAACACGGCGAGATTGACGAACATAAGAACCGTGTTATAGGTCCGGTTCACCTCGTTCACGGTAGTGTGGTCGAACCCGCCGAAGAACCGCACCATCGAGTCTTTGATCTCCGCGGCAACGGTCTGCATGTCTACCTCGCCCGCACGACTCCGTATCGACTCCTCGGTGAATTGCTCCTTCAGCGCGCGTTGCTGCTCCGACATCCGTGCCTCGATCACGACCTGCCTCAGCGTCTCAGACTTAGCCGCATTCTGGAGAAGATTGTTCGCGGGCCCGACGGTACGATAGACATCAAAAAAGAACCGTGCAAGCGCCGGTTGTACCTCTTGCGTCTTTGGCTTGTAGAACTTCAGTCGCTCTTTTGAGAGTTGCTTGCCGATCAACTTGAGCTGACGCCGCTTCTCGCGCTCGGGATCACCTCCACTGAGGAACACGGAGAAGATTCTGTCGAGAATGCCGAACGCCCCACCGGCAGAGTCGGTATCGTCGTTCTTTTTTGGGGAATCCCGGCGTTCGGAAACCATGGCCATAACAGTACGAGAAACCCGACCTCGTTGTCAACGAAACACCGGGGACGATTGCGTCGGTCGTGACGTTCCGAGTATAGTGGCGCCATGAATCCGATCGCTCGTGAACTTAACGACACGATTAAAGGCACCTTGCTCGACCGCGTCCTCTCGGATTTCGGTCGAAAAATCTTTTTCCCGCGCGGAATCGTCGCGCAGACAACCGAAGCGACCGAGAGAGCGCACCGCTTCAACGCTACGGTCGGGATGGCGTCACGCGAAGGCCGACCGATCATACTTCCGTCGCTTTCTCGCGTTATCCCGGATCTTTCCCCGGATGAAGCCGTGTCGTACGCTCCGACCGCGGGTGTCCCCGAGCTTCGGCGGATCTGGCGTGATGAGATCCGGAAGAAAAACCCGACGGTCGGCGACGCCGCGTTCTCGCTCCCTGCCGTCGTCCCCGGACTCACGTCGGGGTTGTCGTTGGCCGCCGACCTTTTTTTTGACGTCGGCAACACGCTCATTTTGCCGGACATGTTCTGGGGAAATTACCGCCTCATCGCCGATGAGCGTCACGGAACGAAAATCGCTACGTTTCGATTCTTCTCGGCGACCGGTGAACTGGACCTCGATGCATTCGCAGAAACCGTCCGCACGGCGACCGGATCGAAGCTACTTCTCCTGTTGAACTTCCCGAACAACCCGACCGGATACTCGCCGAATTTCTCCGAAGCGGAGAGAATCGTCACAATACTGACCGCCGAGGCCGAGCACCGAGACATCGTTGTCGTGCTCGACGACGCGTACTACGGATTATTCTACGAACGCAATACGTACACCGAGTCACTCTTTGCTCCGTTGTGTCGTGCGCACAAGAACCTGCTCGCGATCAAGGTCGACGGAACGACAAAGGAAGAGTTCACGTGGGGATTCCGGATCGGGTTTGTCACATTCGGCGGTGCTTCTATCGATGCAACCGGGTACGACGTGCTCGTGAAGAAGCTCATGGGTGCGATCAGATCGTCGGTCTCGAACTCGAGCCGAATTGCACAGAGCCTGCTTATTCGATTATTGACCTCGGCCGAGCACGAAGCGGAGAAGAAACACGAATTCGAGACGTTGAAAACCCGGTACCGGAAGATCAAGGAGATCCTCGCGTCTCGTGCCGATCACCCACGCCTGCACGCATTGCCGTTTAACTCCGGCTACTTCATGAGCTTCCGATGCGACGGCATCTCCGCCGAAGCGCTGCGCATCGCGCTGCTCGACTCGGGAATCGGGGTGATCTCGATCGACGACGTGTTTATCCGGATCGCGTTCTCCGGAGTCGACACCGAGCGCCTTCCCGAGTTGTTTGACGAGATTTTCCACCACGCCGAGGCGTTGTAGGACGACACGATGACCGCAAGACTCGTTACGCTGATTGTTTGCGCGAGCGCGATCGTCCTCGGTTGCTCGCGCCCCGGTGGAGTCGTCACAGTCTGGACCGACAGTAGTGAGATCGTCGCGTACTCGGAAGTGTTCAACGCGACGCGGTCCGATATCAAGGTGGTCGTTCGGCATCGTTCAGACCTCGTCGCTTCGCTACGGAACGCGATCACGCCTCCCGACCTGATAATCGGTTCATATCTCGCGACGTCGACCGTGATGTCACAGATGAGCGCAACCGACCAGTTGATTAGCAGGTCGGCGCTCTCGCGTGAGGACTTTTACCCGGAATTCCTGGCTCTTGGGAAATGGAACGACCGCCAGGTGCTGCTGCCCGTTTCGTTCGACCTCCCGATGATCGTATCGCTCTCCGACGGCAGCTTGAACAGGACCACCGCGTTCATTGTCTCGGCCGATGAGCTCCGCGACGCCGCCGCCGATTTCAACGTCTTGAGCGGCAACAGGTTCACGCACGTGGGTTTTTCGCCGCGCTGGGACGGACGTTTTCTTGCTCTATTCGTGCGGATGAGCGGCGCCGGTTTTCGCGAAGGCGCGGACGGTACTCCCGAGTGGGACCACGATCGCCTTATCGCCGCGACCGATCGGTTGTCCGATTGGATCGTCGAGGCGAATCGCTCGCGTGCGCTCGATGCCGCTTTCTCTGAGCGTTACTTGTACGATCCTCTCCGCGTGCTGCTCGACCGAGGACGTATCGCGTTTGTCTACAAAACTGCCTCGGAGTACTTCGAACAGAACGATCTACAACGTCGCACAACCCGGTTTTCGTGGCCGGCCGAGAACAGGATCCCGGTTCCCGACTCGGTCAGGATGGCAGGAATCCCGGACCGAGCGGCAAACCGCGCGGGAGCGGAGCAGTTCGTCGTGTGGCTCTTGAACGCGGACGTGCAGAAGAACCTTCTCGAGAGGGCTCGCGAACGCCGTATGCGCTCCTTCGGTATCGCCGGCGGATTCTCCGCCCTGATACAGCTCAACGAGGACTGGTTTCCGAACTTCTACCCGGAGCTTCTTGGTATGATGCCGCAGGAATCCGAACTGAGCTTCCCCAACCGTCTACCACGCAACTGGAGCGCCATCGTCGATGAGGTCGTAATACCGTGGGTCGACGACGTAGTTACGGGCAAGAACGGCGACGGTTCGTTCGATGAACGACTGAAAACGTGGCTCCTCCGCCACGGCGAGTGACGCCGACGGCGCAAACTCATATGGCCACGTCAGCGGGGCGCAAATCGGAATTTTAATTGACAACAGGGTATTTGTACCGTAAGATGACAGCGATAGCATAAACTCTCTCGGAGGTTTTCATGGCAACAGTTGAGTTGAAATCCATCACAAAAGTGTACGATGGAGGGGTCCAGGCGGTCAAAGACGCGAACATCACGGTTCAGGACAAAGAGTTCGTGGTTCTCGTCGGTCCGTCGGGATGTGGCAAGACGACCACGCTTCGCATGGTCGCAGGTCTCGAGGACATCACGGCAGGTGAGCTCTTGATCGACGGGAAGCTCGTCAACGATGTTCCGCCGAAAGATCGGGATATCGCGATGGTTTTCCAGAATTACGCGTTGTACCCGCACATGACGGTGTACGACAACATGGCGTTTGGTTTGAAGATCCGGAAATTCCAGAAGACTGAGATCAAAAAGCGCGTCGACGAGGCAGCCAAGATTCTCGACATCGAGGAACTACTCGATCGAAAGCCGAAAGCACTCTCCGGTGGACAGCGCCAACGTGTCGCAGTCGGACGCGCAATCGTTCGAAAGCCGAAAGTCTTCCTGTTCGATGAACCACTCTCGAATCTCGACGCGAAACTTCGCGTTCAGATGCGCGCGGAGATCTCCGGGCTGCACAACCGGTTGCAAGCGACGATGATCTACGTTACGCACGACCAGGTCGAGGCGATGACGATGGGTGACAAGATCGTCGTGATGCGTGACGGTGTTATCCAGCAGATCGGTGATCCGCTCGAGTTGTACAACTTCCCGATCAATCGCTTCGTCGCAGGGTTCATCGGATCGCCTCCGATGAACTTCATGACCGTGAAGATCACCGAAGAAGGTGGAAAGATCTTCATGGACGAGGGCAATTACAAGATTTTGGTCGAAGGCAAGCAGGCCGATGTCGTGAAGCCGTACGTCGGCAAGGAACTGGTGTTCGGTATCCGCCCGGAGGATCTCGAACACAACCCCGACGCCGCCGAGCAGGTTTCTTTCAAGGCGACAATCGACGTTGTCGAACCGTTGGGTGCAGAGATTCATCTCTATGTCAACACGGGTTCGCACCAGATCATCGCGCGCATCCCGCCGCACGTCGAGGTCGCCGTCGGTGACGAGATCAAGTTTGTCCCAAACCTGAAGAAATCAATCTTCTTCGACATGGAATCGGAACAGGCATTGTCGGTTCAGGCCGGCGCCGTCGAGACCGGAGCAAGATAAGCTCGCACTGACCGCGCTATTCCAAGCCCCGGCTTCCGCCGGGGCTTTTTTGTCGGCGGTCCTCATTTCGTATGCGCGGCATTTACAAGCTTCGTAGCAGATCGTATACTCCGATAAATGTTGGATAACGACACGACTCTCCGAGATGAGCTTATCGTCGCGTTGCAGGAGTTGACCGACGGCACGCACGATGTTTTTTTGAAGCTCGCAGACACGTTCCCGTCGCTTTTGAGAGAACTCTTTCGCAGCCTCGAGGCGTCGGGCGCCGCGGTCGCGTCGTTTGAGACCGGAGAGGCGGCCGACGACGTATCGCTGAAGCGCACGATCGCAGACACCCGCGCCTTAGTCGACAACGCGAGCGACCGACTCGAGGAATTCCAGAATCACGACGAACAGCTCTTTCGGCGACTCGACGCGGAGATCGAACGGTTAACGTCTCTCGACACGTTCATCGGCCGGATTCGCGAGGACTCGGTCGAGATGGAGTTGATCTCGCTGAACGCGATGACGGTCGCGCTCAAGGCGGGATCCGCCGGACGCGCGTTTTCGTACATTACCGAGGAGCTCAAACGCCTCTCGAATCGCACGATCGCTCTGACCGAAGAAATTGCCGACCGCGGGGCTACGCTACTCGACGAGTTCACGTCGTTTCGCGACTCCGTCCGCGAGATTCGCGCTTTCCAGGAGCAGTTTTTCACGCGTTTTCGCGAAGAACTGCACGCGTGCTTCGACTCGTGCACCACGGGTATTTCCGAGCTGACGTCGTCTCTCAAGAATATTCGCGCTCACTCCGAGACGGTGAAGGCACCTCTCTCGACGATCATGGAGCACGTGCAGGTGCACGACATTATCAAACAATCGATCGACCACGTTGTTATCTCGCTCCGAGAACTTCGGAACGTCGACACCAACGGTACCGACGAAGACACTCTCGACGAGCTCTCGTTCCTCGCGAGAATTCCGGATTTATGCTCCGCACTGCTTCGCGACATTCAAAGCAAGATATCGACGAGCCGCACGGTATTCGCGGAGAATAACGCACAGATCGAGACGACGTTGAACGAGGTCGAAGAGAGACGCCGCAAATTCGTGAATTCGAGTATCGGGGCCGACGGGCGACTTCACGGCCTTTTTCGCGATACCGAAGAAAGCCTCGCGCAACTCACCTCCGACCTCAATAAAGCCGCACGGATGAAACAGCGGATCGCGAGCGCGTCGCGCGAAATTGTCGGACGGCTGCGAGCACTCGAAGACGATTTCACGTCGTTCTCGTCTATGCTCACGCGGTTTCACGCGATCGATATCGCTTCGCGCATCGAGGTAGCGAAACAGGAAGTTCTTCGCCGAATGGGCGGCACGGTCGAGCAGATGACCGACTTGACCCGACGAATCGAGCTCGATGTCACACACGCGTTGAACGAGACGAAGGCTTTTATCGCCGAGACCAACGTCACGATCCTGACTTTTCAGGAAGCGTTCGAGTCGCAAGAGCAGTTCGCAACCGAGTTCGCGGCCGACGTCCGCACGGCGTACGACTCCCTCACTCTCGCGCGCCGGTCGATGGCGAGTTCGCTCGAGAGTTTTGCGTTCTTCTCGCGCGGTTTCACGACATTGTTCACCGATGTTCGGGCCGAACTCGAACGTCTCGATGTCCTCGACGGCGAAGTCGATCGCGTGATCGGGCGGCTGTACACGGTCAAGGAGGATTCGGAACGCCGGATGAAACCGATTCTCGCGCGACTCAACCGCGAGTCGTGGCATATCGAGAACGAGAAGCTCCAGCGGATGATCGAACGTTTCACGATACTCACGCATAAAAAATCCGCCGCGGAGATAGGCGGTTTTGAGGTAGAAGAAGGAGCCGAATCGGGTGAGGTCACGCTCTTCTGACGTCCGACGTCTGCCGCGGGATCAACGAAGACTAACCGGATGAATACTCACTTCAGCACGCGTTTTCAAAAAAAAATCGTGATAATCCATCCGGGCGAGTTCTTCGCGACGCGCGAGAACGTCATGATCTCAACGGTGCTCGGAAGCTGCATCGCGGTCGCTTTTTTCGACGCCCGGAACAAGATCGGCGGGCTCAATCACTTCATGCTTCCGGGTAACCTGCGCAACGAGACGTTCTACCTCACCGAAAGCGGCAAGTACGGCATGTTCGCGATGGAGCTCGTGATCAATGAAATGCTGAAGCTCGGCACACGACGATCCGATCTCACCGCGAAGGTGTTCGGTGGCGCTCATGTTCTTCGAACCTCGCCGGACGGTACCGCGAGCGTACCGAGGGGAAACGTGGAGTTTGCGTTTCAGTATCTCGAGACCGAGCGAATCACGATCGACGCGTCGGACGTCGGCGGGACCGCTGCGCGCAAGATTTTTTTTGATCCGCGGACGTCGAAGGTTCTCGTGAAACGGATTACCGGAGCGCTTATCACCGATGTTGCACAAGAAGAACGAAAGTACCTTGAGAAGATCAAGAAGGACAAGGACAAACCCTCGGAACCGACGCTTTTCTAGTGCGCAACCGGGCGATCGTTCCTTTGCGCGTACATCTTGAGGACGTGCCTGACGTTGGACATCCTCTGTTCGAGCACTCTGCGGTCGACATCGACCGCGCGAAAAAAATCGAGCGTCGACCGTGTTGCCGTGCCGGCCCCACCCGCCGAACCGTCGCTCGCGAAACTCCGGAGTTCCAGTACTCGGTAGTATACTTTCTCGAAAAGCGAAAAAGTCGGCCGAATATCGGATAGATACGCGCTAAGCTCGCTCTTATCGTTTTTCTCGCGATCGACGTCGGTCGCCGACCCGATTCGACCCTGCGCGGACTCGCGCATCCAGACGTCGAGGATGTCACGCCGAGAGAATAGCGCCGCGTACTGCTCCTCGAAACTATCGCGCAGTCGCTCGTACCGGTCGGCGTATACTCCGACCACCTGCTCGAAATCTGCGCGCAACGCCGCGGTCCGATCCGCCGTCCAGCGACGCTTGAACTCTTCGAGACCTCCGATTGCGACGGGTATATTTCGAAACGATCCATCGACGTTGAGTTCGACCACGAGCCCGGGGCGCGAGAACAGAACACGGCCATCGACTTTTCGACACGCGACGAGACCGTCGCGTGTTAGGATGAGTACGTCTCCACGTGGAGACAGTATGACGTCGAACGTCGCGAACTCGGCATCGATCACGACTCGCTCGGTTCTCACGGTGAAGCCCGATTTCCCCGCGAGTTCGGATGCGCCGGGAGCAAGATCGACGGTTAGTGATACCGCACCGGTCATCAACTCGAGTACACCGCGCTGCTCGTAACCGAACGGCGCGAGGTCGAGCGAAAACGTCGTGTCCGGACCGGCGGTGATCACGGCACTCCCGGTTGTCCGCTCGGTCCGTACTTCGACGAGACTCTCGTGATCGTTTCTGATGAAGTCGAAGTCCTCGAGCGGAAACCCGAACTCAACGGGGTCCCATAATCTCCGTCCGTCACGATAGACGACGGATCTACCTTCACGATAGGAGATGTGCGTGGCAGGCGGATCGGACGCCAACACCGCGGTCTGCAAACCGAAGAGAACCAGAAGCGACAAACCGAGTGAGCGGTAATTCATCATACTTCCAGAAGTATACCTCAAGAGAACACCCCAAGAGAACACGCCAAGAATACATACACGTATTGACAGGCAGAATTGCGTCCCGTACGATGAGCCCGGGAGCCGTATTTGATGCATTTCAACCGTACTCGTGTCTCCGTTGCAGTTGTGGGGTGTGGAACCGTCGGCGGTGCGACGGTCGCCGTGCTCACGCGCGACCGCGCACCTATCGCCGCGCGGAGCGGCGTCGAACTCAATCTTGCGTACGTGGTCGAGAAGAACGCCGCGCAAGCCGAAAAGGCCGGCGTCGACCGGGCGATCGTTACCGACAACCTTGAGCCGGCCCTCAACGACGGGGCCGTTCGCATCGTCGTCGAACTCGTCGGTGGAACCGGGATCGCACGAGAGATCGTGGAGAAGTCGCTGCGCGCCGGAAAACACGTCGTCACGGCGAACAAAGCGTTGCTCGCGAAACACGGCCCCGAGCTTTTCGCGATTGCGCGGGAAAACGCGGTTTCGCTCGCGTTCGAGGCGAGCTGCGGAGGCGGAATACCGATCGTGCGCGCGTTGTACGACGGTTTGATCGCGAACGAAATCGAGGCGATCTACGGAATCGTGAACGGAACGTGCAACTATATCCTCTCAAAAATGATCACCGATGGAGAGAGTTACGCCGAAGCTCTCGCCGACGCCCAAGAAATCGGTCTCGCGGAGGCCGATCCCGGACTCGACGTCGGTGGCATCGACTCGGCGCACAAGATCGCGATCATGGGTGCTCTCGCGTTCGGACAGCGCGTCGCGTTCGACTCGATTCCGGTCGTCGGCATCGACAGTTTGGACCTGACCGACGTCTTGTTCGCGCAGCGGCTCGGTTACGTCGTGAAGCTTCTCGCGGTCGCCGAAAAACGTGGCGGCGACGTATCGCTCCGCGTCGAGCCCGCGTTTATCGGCGAGCAGCATCCATTGGCGTGGGTCTCGGGGCCGTTCAACGCGGTGAGCGTGTACGGGAACCGCACGGGCCACACGATGTACTACGGCCGCGGCGCCGGAGGCTCTCCGACCGCGTCGGCCGTTGTGGCCGACGTCGTCTCGATCGCGACGGGAGTGTACGAGAGGTTCTTCGACCGGTGCGCGCACTGGCCCGACCGCGCGGTAGAGTCGCCGATCCTCCCGCTCGACGACACCGCCACACGATTCTATATCCGTACAAACGTGACTGACTCTCCCGGTACGCTCGCGCAGATCGCGGCGATCTTTGGCCGGCACGGCATTAGCATCGCGTCGGTACACCAGGACGAGATCGCCGATGAGGCCGCCGAGACCGTCGTTCCGGTAGTCGTCACTCTCCATACCGCCCGCAGAATCAGCGCAAAACAGGCGGTCGCCGAGATCGATGCTCTCTCGACGACCGGAGACCGCAGCACGATCATCCCGATCGTCGATGAACACGCCGAGTGCGTGAGTTGAGCAATAAAAAAAGGCAGGAACCCGTGAAAGTACTATCGTATACCGTTCATCCTGAGATCCCCGAACCGCTGAAACCTCTTGAAGAGCTCGCGCATAATCTTTGGGTCAGTTGGAACTTCGACGCAGTTGCCCTTTTCATCCGACTCGATTACGACGCGTGGCTGCACTCCAACCAGAATCCCGC
This sequence comes from Spirochaetaceae bacterium, assembly GCA_007695285.1. Taxonomy (GTDB): domain Bacteria; phylum Spirochaetota; class Spirochaetia; order DSM-27196; family PXBQ01; genus PXBQ01. The sequence continues at coordinate 39,508 of REEC01000120.1, forward strand.
GCGCGTGCTCGGCGCGGTTTCGCAGCAGAGATACGAGGAGCTCGCAACCGACGATTCGTTCGTCTCGGCGGTCAACTCGGTGTACGAGAAGTTCCTGAAGTACAAGAACGGTACCGAGTGGTACTCCGAGCAGCACCCGAAACCAAAGGGCGACAAAGCGCGCGACGTAATAGCGTACTTCTCGATGGAGTACGGGCTCGACGTATCGCTCCCGATTTACTCGGGCGGCCTCGGAATTCTGTCGGGCGATCACGTCAAGACATCGTCCGATCTTGGCCTTCCGCTCGTCGCGGTCGGGCTGCTGTACCGACAGGGTTACTTCAAACAGTACCTGAACGCCGACGGTTTTCAGCAGGAGTCGTACCCCGAGAACGACTGGTACAACATGCCGGTAACGCGGTGCCTGACCGCGGACGGCGACGACGTCAAGATCACGGTCAAGATCGTCGACGCAATCGTGACGGCACGCGTCTGGGAAGTGAAGGTCGGGCGCAACTCGCTGTACCTGCTCGACACGAACATCGACGAGAACACCGACGAGTACAAACGAATAACCGCAACGCTATACGGCGGCAATCGTGAGACCCGAATCCAGCAGGAGATTCTGCTGGGAATCGGAGGTATCCGGGCGCTGCGCGCTCTCGGCATCAACCCGACCGTGACGCACATGAACGAAGGACACTCGGCTTTTCTCGGAATCGAGCGAATCCGTGAACACATGGAGCTCGACGGCCTCTCGTTCGGCGAGGCGAAACAGGCGCTGTGGCCGACAAACATTTTCACGACGCATACCCCCGTGCCGGCCGGCAACGAGAGATTCTCGATCGAGACGATGCAGAAGTACTTCGAATCGGTCACGGTCGGAACCGGTATTTCGTGGGACGATCTCATGGCTCTCGGACGCGAAAACCCGACCGATACGCAGGAACACTTCTGCATGACCGTGCTCGCGCTTCGGCTTTCGGCGTACAACAACGGCGTCAGCGTACTCCACGGCGATGTGTCGCGCGAAATGTGGAGGAACGTATGGCCCGGTCTGTCGCGAGACGAGGTCCCGATCGGGTCGATCACGAATGGAGTGCACCCGCGAACGTGGCTGTCTCACGACATGCTCGACTTACTCGACCGGTACTTCGGTCCGCGATTCGAGAACGAGCCGGTCAACCTTGATATCTGGGACAGGATCGACCGCGTCTCGGACGAGGAACTCTGGCGGACGCACGAACGACGGAAAAGCCGTCTGGTCGCGTTCGCACGCGAGCGGCTGAAAGAGCAGCTGGCCGCGCGCGGGGCGAGCGGCGCTCACCTCGGACACGCGAGCGAGGTGCTCTCACCGAACGTCTTGACGATCTGCTTCGCGCGACGGTTCGCCACGTATAAACGCGCGATGTTGCTGTTCCGTGATCCCGCGCGCCTCAAGAAGCTGCTCTCCGACCCCGAGCGCCCGATTCAGATCATCTTCGCCGGCAAGGCGCATCCGCACGACATTCCCGGCAAAAACCTCATCAAAGACATCGTACACTTTGCGGGCAGTCCTGACGTCCGGAGCCGGATCGTTTTTCTGGAAAACTACGACATGACGATGGCGAAGTACCTGGTCTCGGGCGCCGACCTCTGGTTGAACACACCACGCCGTCCGCTCGAGGCGAGCGGTACAAGCGGCATGAAGGCCGCGATCAACGGCGTGTTGAACTGTTCGGTGCTCGACGGCTGGTGGGCCGAGGCGTACCGGCCCGAGATCGGCTACGCGATCGGGCGCGGCGAGGTATACGCCGACGAGGAGATGCAGGACGAGATAGAGAGCAAGGCGTTATACGACCTGCTCGAGCGAGAGATCGTCCCGACGTTCTACGACACCGGACTCGACGGCTTGCCGCGCGAGTGGATTCGCAAAATGAAAGCGACGATGCGCGAGATCGGAAAACAGTTCTCGAGCCACCGAATGCTGCACGAGTACACCGATTCGTTCTATACACCCGCGCTCGAGAACGGCGTTCGGTTCGCCGCGGACAACTACAGACTCGCGAAGGACGCCGCAGCGTACGTTGCACGGCTCAGGGATCACTGGAGCGAGATCGCGATACATGACATCGTCGCTCACTCGGCGCCGCGCCTGAACGTCGGCGAAACGCTCGAGATCGAGGCGACGGTTCAGCTCGGTGCGTTGAAATCCGAGGAAGTTGCGGTCGAGTTGTACTTCGGACAGATCACGTCACAAGGCGATTTCGATCATCCGTCGACGATCGAGATGTCGACCGATGGTGCCGTACACAACGGGACTCGCGTCTACCGTGTCTCGGTTCCGTGCGGGATCACGGGACAGCAGGGCTGTTCGGTACGCGTTGTCCCGAAGGATCACGCTCTGGTACACCCGTACCTCCCGGGGTTCGTCATCTGGGCGTAAAACCCCCGGTTGGGACCTTTACAGTACCGGCATAATGCCCGAGATCACGGGATCGAGCAGAACAAATCCGAGCACGATGACGAGCGCGGGAAGGAAGTCGGCGGTTTTCACCTTTTTCAGGCCCAACAAGTTTAAGCCGATCATGATCACGAGCGCGCCCCCGCTCCCGGTGATCTCGGTGATGACCAACGGCGATACAACGGGAGCGAAAAACGCGGCGAGCATAGTGAGGCCGCCTTGGTACACGAGAATCGTGATCGCAGAAAACCCGACGCCGACCCCGAGTACCGACGCCAACATAATCGCCATGAACCCGTCCATCACGGACTTTGTCAGAATCAATTCGTAATTGCCCTCGGCGCCGGCTCGGAACGCTCCGACGATCGTCATCGCACCGACGCAAAAAAGGACCGATGCGTTCAAAAAGCCGTACGCGAACTCCGTGTGACCGTCACCACGCGCGAACCGTTCCCTGAGCAGCACACCGATGCGCAGGATTCCGTCCTCGATCTTGAGCGCCGTACCAACCACCCCACCGACCGTGAGCGCCAAGGCCAGATACAGCACCCGCGTCGTCTCGAGCGCCATCGAGATTCCAAGGATAAGCGACACAACACCGATTCCGGTGTACACGACCGTCTTGAGCGACTCGGTGATCCGCGCCTTGAATAGCCCTCCGACGACCGTCCCGAGGATTACCGCCGCGGCGTTGATGATAGTAGCGATCATGCGCGTCAGTGTAGCGAAATCGGTTCCCGGTGAAAATCCCACGTCGATCGAGTGACGGCGATTGACGTGTTGACCGGTGCGGCGGCGCGCGATATCATCGGCGTATGAAAATGTCCCCGACCAAGAAACTGTGTATTATAACAATTGCCGGAGTAATTGCCGTCGCCGCGTGCCACACCGGTCCGCCCGAGATTCCCGAAGAACTCACGTCGGCCGAGTTTTTTCAGAGGGCGCAAGAAGCCGTCGATCAGGAAAACTGGGACCATGCCCTCGCGTACTACGTCGAGTTCCTCGAACGCTACCCTGATGATCTGCAGAACGTCGTCGCGGCCGAGTACGAAATCGCGTTCATCTACTATCGCCGGGGCGAACGCACGATCGCGCGTGAGCGCTTTAATGCGCTGCTTGCGCGGTACGATGAGCCGGGTTCCGGGCGCCTCCCGGATTGGCCCGCGGTACTCGCGGAGAGGATCCTGGAAATCATGGATGAAAGCGAGGCCGCGCAGACCTCGTCATGAAACGTCAAGAATCGCTGGAAACGGCGGAACCGATCCCGCCTCGACGGCGCCCCGGAAAAACTCGTATTCCGACAGGAACCGCGCGACGAATCGACACGGTAGGTCAACCGTCGACGCAAACGTGAAAAAGAACGTAGGTCCGTCGCGTTCGGCACGCGCGTAAACGATCGTTTCGTCTCCGGGCGGTGCCACGAGCAGCGACAACTGCTCGCACGTAATCCGGTCCCACGCCGGCAGATCGACCGGCCGATCAACGTACTCCACCGCCACTGCCGCATGCCCCGACTCCATGAAGAGAGTGTAGTCGCCGCGCCACACGCTGATCACGTTGCTTCCGAGTGCGTCAAGACCGGTCCGACGGTACGGACCGTCGGCGAGCACCGCTTGGCCGGCGCCGAACTCTTCATCTGTCCGTTGCACGACGGTCGTATCGGGTCGCGGAGCAAGAGATCCACGCTCGGAAATCGACCGATCCACGTCGGTCGGAACGCACGCGATGAGCGACAGGACCACGGCGAGCGGTATAGTCGCTAACGCGTTCGCCGATCTTGTCACGAACTCGCCGACGGCCACGTTACTCGACCGTGACGCTCTTGGCGAGGTTCCGCGGCTGATCGACGTTTCGTCCGAGTTCGAGTGCCGTGTAGTACGAGAACAGCTGAAGCGGAACTACCATGAGAAACGGATAGATCACCGTCGACGCGCGTGGTATTTCGATCACGTCGTCGGCGACCTCGGCGACGTCACGATCACCGTCGACGCACACCGCGATCACGGGCCCCCTCCTCGCCTTCACTTCCTTCATGTTCGAGAGGACTTTGTCGCGCAGCGCGTCGTCGGGAACGAGGAACAAGCTCGGCGTCTGCTCGTTGATCAGAGCAATCGGTCCGTGTTTGATCTCCGCCGCGGAGTAGCCCTCGGCGTGAATGTACGAGATTTCCTTGAGCTTCAACGCGCCTTCGAGCGCGACCGGATAGTTCAGGCCGCGTCCGAGAAAAAGAAAATCGGCCACGCCCGCGTACTTCTTCGCGAGAGAACGGATCGTGTCGACGCGTGAAAGCATCGAGCGGATATGTTCGGGGATGCTTTCGAGCGCCTGGACAAACTCCTTCCCCCCCTCGTACGACATATCGCGCATCCGGGCGATTAGGAGCGCAAACAGGTAGAACGCGGTCAGCTGGCTCGTGAAGGCCTTTGTCGACGCGACCGCGATCTCGGGTCCGGAGTGGATGTACACACCTCCGTCGGACTCACGCGGAATCGTGGCACCGACGACATTACAGATCCCGAGCACGCGCGCGCCCTTGCGCTGCAGTTCGCGCATCGCGTATAACGTATCGGCGGTTTCCCCCGACTGAGAGACGGCGAAGTACACAGTGTTTCGCTCGACGATTGGATTCCGATACCGGAGCTCGGAAGCGAGTTCAGCGGTACACGGAATTCGCGCTATCGACTCGATCAGGTTGGCCGCGACGAGCCCGGCGTGAAAAGACGTTCCGGCCGCGATGATCTTCACGCGTTCGGTATTGAGAAGCTCGGCGCGGCTCATGTTGAGACCGCCGAGATGGCTCGTTGCGTACTCGTGATCGATTCGGCCCTGCATCGCACGCAGGATCGAGTCGGGCTGTTCGAAGATCTCCTTCTCCATGAAGTGGGCATACCCGTCCTTCTCGATCTCCTCGAGCTCCCACGAGATGAACTCGATCTTCTTGTCTACGGTGTTCCTTCTCTGGTCGGTCAGGTGGTACGTCGAAGGCGTGATCGAGATGATCTCGCCGTCTTCGATGTACACAACCTGCTTTGTATGCGCGACGATTGCGGTCACATCGGACGCGAGAAACATCTCGTCATCGCCGATTCCAAGCACGAGCGGAGAACCGTTGCGCGCCCCGACGATCGTATCCGGCTCGTCCGCGTGCAGCGCGACGATGCCGTACGTTCCCTGCAGCAGCGTCAACGCCTGCGCCATCGTCTTTTCCAGGTTTCCCTCGTACAGGCTTGCAAGCAAGTGCGCGATAACCTCGGAATCCGTGTCGGACGCAAAAACGCAGCCGTCTTCTTCCAGTTTTTCTCGAAGGGCGGTATAGTTCTCGATGATACCGTTATGCACGATCACGATCTTTCCGGTCGCATCGGCGTGGGGATGTGCGTTCGCGTCGTTCACGACACCGTGAGTCGCCCACCGGGTGTGCCCGATTCCGCACGTGCCGGGCAGATCCTCGGGAACGACCTCGGCCAGGTTGTTGATCTTGCCTTTTTTCTTGAAGACAGCCACGTCGCCGTCTGAAAGAACCCCGATTCCCGCCGAGTCGTACCCCCGATACTCGAGACGGCGCAATCCTTGTATCAGAATCGGCCCCGCCGGTTTGGGACCACAGTAACCTATTATGCCGCACATAACCGAACTCCTCTCAAAAGGCCTCTCCGACCTTATGTTTTTTTAACTACGACTTTGCACCCGCTCGATCGGCCAGCGCGTTGAGCTTCTGCCGATCCTTGAGCCGGATTGCATTCGCGTTCACGAGAACTATACCGCTTTCGGCGAACTCTTTCAGGGAATTTTGGACCGATGCAGCCGGAACTTCGAGATTGAATGAAATATCTTCGACGGTTTTATCGTAGGCGAGAAACTGCTCGTCGGCGGGCTTTTCCATGAACTTGCAGTAAAGATTCAACGCGATAAGGCTCCGCTCATTTCTTTTGAAGAGAAACTGGATCTGCGAGTTCGCGTTCTGGAGACGCCGGCAGAGCTTGTCGATTACGTTCATCGCGATTTTTGCGTTCTTCTCGATCATGCTCTGGAACCCGTTTCGGTCGAACACGAGTAACTGGACCGAGTCGACGGCGATAGCGGTCGCGGTCCGTTCGATCTTCGAGACGATCGCCATCTCCCCGAAAAAGTCGCCTTTCGACAACTCGGCAAGGACATGCTCTTTACCGCCGATGTTTTTTGTGATTCGCACCGAGCCCTGCTGGATTATGTACATGTAGTTACCGGGCTCACCTTCGGTGAAAATCACGTGTCCGGCCTCGACGGTCCGGCCGTACTTCTCGAACAACGGATTTGTCGTCATCTACTCCCCCAATTGCCGCGATTTCGGAGTCTTTTCCCGTCGGTGTGAAGCACCGGCAAAAAAAGAGGCGTAGTACATTCCAGGAGGGCGTTCCGATGAAAACACTCCAAATATCGCTCCGGATTCTGGTTGTCGTCGGTATCGTAACGGGTGCCGCCGCGTGCCGCCCGTTCAATGAACTGCTCGACCTCTCGCAGCTCGATCTCCATCCACCACGGTTTCTTGGAATATCGGCCGTCTCTCCGACCGATATTATACTACATTTCGACGAAGAGGCTACGGTCCTGCCGGAGACGCTCACGCTTGCACCGGCAATCGCAGCGGTGTCCGCGGTTTCGAGTGCCGACGGATCGATAACGATCGGGCTCTCGGTTCCGATGGACCCGGGGGCAGAGTACGTCGTGTCCGCCACGGTCGTCGACCGGCACGGGAACTCGCTGGGATTCGCAGCGCCGTTTTTCGGCTTCAACCCGAACGTTCCGGAACTCCTGATCACCGAGTTCACGTGCCGTGGAAGCGCTACGAACCCCGACAAAGTAGAGCTGCTCGCTCTCACGGGTGGCAACCTCGCGGGTGTCACGCTAAGCAACGGCTCGCATCTCGCGTGGGACACGCGAATGGTCTTCCCCGCGCTCACGATAGCGGAGGGTGAGTACGTCGTCGTGCACTTCCGGCCGCAAGGCGTCACGGGCGAAATCGACGAAATTCACACGCAGACAGACGCGACCGCCGCTCACGCGATAGACACGGCGTGGGACTTCTGGGTCCCGGGTGGATCGGGGTTGCCGAGCAACAACGGTTCGCTCGTACTCACCGACACGCCGCGCGGTCGCATCATCGACGCCGTAATCTGGAGCAACCGTACGTCGGCCTCCGACGAGGCCCACCGTGGGTTCGGATCACGGAAAATGATGGAAAGAGTCGACGAGATCGTCGGCGCGGGGGGCTGGCGAAGCACCGGCGCGGTCGCCGCGCCCGAGGACGCGGTTAACCCCGACGGATCGACCGCGACCCGATCGATCTGTCGCGGATCCGACCCGGTAGACACCGACACGCGCGACGATTGGCACATCGTGCCGACGCGCGGAGCGACGTTCGGGCTTCCGAACACCGACGATCGCCACGAACCGGCCGAGAATTGACGCGCCCGCCGTGCGGCGGCCGAAGCAAAACTATATCTGGTCGGAGAACAATGCCTCAATCGTGGGCCGGGGCGCGGCTCCGACGTGTTCCTTCACGACTTCTCCGTTTTTGACCAGGAGCAAAGTCGGAATGCTCACAATATTGAAACGCCCGGCGAGATCCCCCTCCTGGTCGACGTTCACCTTTCCGATTTTGAGTTTACCTTCGTACTCGCCGGCGATCTCTTCGAGGACCGGAGCGATCATTTTGCACGGCATGCACCATTCGGCCCAGAAATCGAGCAGAACCGGCACCGGCGATTTCTCAACTTCATCCGCAAAGTTCGACGTAGTGATTGTTACTTCCATTCCGCCATTATTCGCGTGCGCCTGTCGACCGTCAAGGGGACGCCGACAACCTCAACGGCTGCGACAGCTTCACTCGGTGCTGTTCACGAGCGACGCGGCGAACGATCGTACGGCGTCGTATACCGAGGTGCCTGTCTCGGCCGCGCGCGTTATCGTCGAGACAAAAGCGGTTCCGACGACAACCGCATCGACGTGTTCCGCGACCGCCGCGACCTGTTCGGGAGTTCGGATTCCGAATCCGCCGTACACTCGAACACCCCACGACGAGATCGAACGGAGAAACTCGAGCGTCTCGGTGTCGATCGCGGTTTTCGCCCCGGTGATACCGCGGCGCAACGCCACGTAAACCGACGACGGTTTACGCGCGCGCGTCGCGTCTAACCGGTTTCCGGGTGAGCCCGACACGAGAACCGGGACGATATCGAGCGCGTTTGCGGCTCCGGCCGCGTACACTCCTTCGTCGTAATCGACCGGCAAGTCCGGGACGATGAGCCCGCTCGCACCGGCTGCTTTCACGGCAGCGACAAAAGACTCGACCCCGGGCGCGAACACCATCCCGGCATACGTCATTATGTACACCGGCACGCGCGAGGATCGCGTGATCTCTCGGACAAACTCAAACCCGTCGCGCGTACGGAACCCGTTCCGCAGCACCGAGCTGCAGGCGGCCTCGATAACGGCTCCGTCGGCCGACGGATCCGAGTACGGAAACTGCACCTCCAGGTACGCAACGCCCGCGTCGATCAGTGCGCGCGCGGCATCCAACGATCGCTCTTTGTCGGGGTAGTACGGAACGATATGCGCCATGATGCGTGCTTTTTCGCTCATCGATTCTCCTCAGCCGCGGCAAGGTCGGCATCGACGCGCGACAAATCGTGTTCGATCCCGGAGACCTCCGAGAGCAAAAACTCGCGCCACCGTTCGGGCTCGAGCGCGCGCGCGGTGATGAAGAGATCCTTATCTCCCCTGCCCGACATATTCACGATAATCGCCGTTTCCGGCGAGTAGTTCGGCGCGCGTTTGATCGCCTCTGCGGCCGCGTGAGCCGACTCGAGCGCGAACACGATGCCCTCGTTTCGGGCAAAGAATCTCAGCGCATCGAGCGATTCACGGTCGGTGGCGCGCGTGAACTCCACGCGATGGGAGGCTCCGAGCGATGCGAGCTGCGGCCCAATTCCCGGGTAATCGAGCCCCGCGGAGATCGAGTGCGTGTCCTCGACCTGTCCGTCGTTATCGACGAGGAACAGGCTCTTGTAACCGTGCACGATTCCCGGACGGCCGGCACCGTTCATCCTCGCCGCGTGAGCCCCCGTTCCGGTACCGGTACCACCGGCTTCGACGCCGATCAACGCCGGGCTCGGGAGATCGAGGTACGGATAGAAAAACCCTATCGCGTTCGATCCGCCGCCGACGCACGCGATCAACGCCACCACATCGAGACCGCGATGTGTCGTCTGCATCAGGGTTTCGCGCCCGATTACCGACTGGAACTCCCGAACCATGTCAGGGTACGGAGACGGCCCAAGCGCCGATCCAATGATGTAGTGCGTATCGGGAAAACTCGCGGCCCAGTCGCGCAGAGCCTCGTTCACCGCGTCCTTGAGCGTGCGCGCTCCGGTCGTGACCGGCACGACCTCGGCGCCGAACAGTTCCATCCAGAACACGTTCGGCCTCTGCCGCGCGATGTCGATCTCACCCATGTAGATGCGGCATTTCAGGCCGAGCTTAGCGCAGACGGCCGCGGTTGCGACACCGTGTTGGCCCGCGCCGGTCTCCGCAATGATCCGGGTCTTCCCCATCCGACGCGCGAGTAGCGCCTGCCCGACCGCGTTATTGATCTTGTGCGCGCCCGTATTCGCGAGCCCTTCGAGCTTGATGTATATCTGCGCACCGCCGAGTGCGCGCGACGCATTGCTCGCGTGAAGAAGAGGCGTCGGACGTCCGACAAAAGTACTCGCGATCTCGTCGAACTCCGCCGCGAACGCCGGTTCGCGCATCGAGGTTTTGAACGCGTTCTCGAGTTCGTCCAGCGCGGGGCGCAGAACTTCGGCGACGTAACGGCCGCCGAACTCGCCAAAGTAGTCGTTATACAATTCCTGCATTCTCAACCTCCTTGAAGAACACCGCGAGCGCCTCGCGGCTCTTCCTACCCGGTGTTTCTTCGAGGCTGCTCGATGCATCGATTAACTCGGGCGAAAAATCCCGGATGATCCGGCGCACGTTGTGCGGTCCGATTCCACCCGCGAGCCACAACGGCTGCTGTTCGGCGGCGAGGCTCACCAGCCCGGGATCGATCTCTTTCCCGGTGCCACCGTGTCGCGACGGGTCGTACGCGTCGACGAGGACGCGTGGCGACCGGTACGTCCCAATCGTCACGACGTCGGAGTCCGACCGAATCCTGACCGCCTTGTAGTAGGGAAACGCAAACGAGAAACACTCGTCGGCCGCCTCGTCGCCGTGAAACTGCACCGCGTCGATCAACCCCTCGGATAGGGCGGTGCCGACGTCCGGATCGAGCTCGGGGTGCTCCGCGTCGATAACCGTTACCCCGATCCTGAGCACCGGCAGATCGCGGATCGTCCGCAGAACGGCGAGATCGGCCTTGCGAGGTGACCGCGCGAACACAAAACCGAGCGCGTCGGCGCCGAGTTCACACGCGTACTCGGCATCATCGCGATGCGTGATTCCACAAATCTTGATAATCGGCCGCGTGCTCGCGAGGTACCGCCGGCGGATTTCGCCGATACGCGGCCAGAACCCGCGATCTCGCGTCGCGCCCGTACCGGTCAGCCCGGCGATGATCGCGGGGATACGCTCCGGCGCGGCCACGACAGCCTCCCCGACGAGCACCCCGTCAAATCCCGACGTCTTCGCGTACGCCGCGTGTTCCTCCGTAAAGATGCCGGACTCGAACACGACTTCACACGGCCAATCGATCGACGGCCGCAGCACGAGGGGACCGAGCAAATCGATCCGGAACGTCGTGAGGTCCCGGCTGTTGATCCCAACCAACTCCGGCGCGATCACCCGCGCCTTCTCGACGTCGGCCTCGTCGTGAAGCTCGACGAGCGCGCGCATCCCGAGCCCGGTCGCGCGCGCGTGCATCGTCGCGAGCTGATCGGCGGTAAGGCACGACGCGATCAGCAACACCGCGTCGGCACCCGCGCGGTACGACACCTCGATGTCCTGTTCGTCGAGCAGGAAGTCTTTTCTCAAGACCGAGAGGTTCGGGTGCGCGCTTTTCACCGCGATCAGGTCGTCGAGTGATCCGTCGAAATGCTCGGACTCGGTCAAAACCGAGATCGACCGCGCGCCGTACCTCGCGTACGTTCCCGCGACCGCCGCCGCGTCGTGGACCGGAGCGAGATCGCCGCGAGACGGGCTGCGCCTCTTGATCTCGCACACGACAAACGGATCGCTGCCGAACGGCACGAGTGGAACCATGCGCCGATCCGGAACGACACACCCGCCGGTATACCCCCGGACCGCGATCATCGCCCGACGCGCCGCGATTATTTCGTCGCGTATGTTCGTCATGCCGACTCCCCGTCGGCGTCAGCGTCGGCTTCGAGATCCGGTTTCTGCTTCGCGAGTGCCTTGATCCGCCCGACGTACGCCTTGACGCGACCGTCGCGGATAGCCGCCGAGGCGAGAGCGAAACCCGCGGCGATGTCGTCGACCGTGCCGTACACCGCGAGTGCGGCGCCGGCGTTCAAAGCGACCGCGTCTCGGATCGCAGGCGGCCCCTCACCGTCAAGAATGTCTCGGGCGGTCGCTGCGTTCTCCGACGCGTCACCTCCGATCAGCTCTCGGATCTCATACGGCGTGATACCGACCGATTCCGGGTTGAACGTCTGCTCGGTAACGGTGCCGTCGGGATCGAGCCGGACGATCATCGTCGGTCCACAGACGGAGATCTCATCGGTCCCGTCCGCGCCGTGCACGACCATCGCGCGCTTGACACCGAGCCGGTGAGCCGCTTCGGCAACCGGACGGCAGTACTGGGCCGCAAAAACTCCGATCAGTTGATACTCAGCAGCCGCGGGGTTCGAGAGGGGGCCGAGCAGATTCATGATAGTCTTGATGCCGAGGTCGCGCCGCGCGGGAGCGGCGTGTTTCATCGCGCCGTGGTACACGGGCGCAAACAGAAACGCGAACCCGGCACGAGCGAGTAGGCTTTCGGCTTCCGCGGGCGTGAGGTCGGTCGGAATTCCGAGCGAACCGAAAAACTCCGCGCTGCCGCTGCGCGAACTCACGGCCTTGTTTCCGTGTTTCGCGACGATCGCTCCACACGCCGCGGCGGTGAGCGCCGAAAGCGACGAGATGTTGAACGTACCGATACCGTCGCCGCCGGTTCCGCACGTATCGAGAACCGGCTTCCGCGCGCGGATCGGAACGCGTTTCTTCCTGAGCACCGCGGCGCAACCGGCTATTTCGTCCGCGGTGATTCCTTTTGCGTTCAGCGCCACGAGAAATCCCGCGATCTGAGCGACCGCGAGGTTTCCGTCGGTGAGTTCTTCCATGAAACCGATCGCCTCTTCGTACGCCATATCGTTACCGGCGATCACATGCGCGAGCAGCTGTCTCGGCACGAACGGCTCGCGGCGGTACTGCAGGAAGTTACCAAGCAGCTTCTTCCCGGCTTCGCTCGCGATCGACTCGGGGTGAAACTGCACGCCCTCGAGCACCGCGGTCGTGTGACGAAGCCCCATGATCGCTCCGTCGCGACTTCTGGCGGTGACCTCGAGCTCGGCGGGAACCGTATCGGGGTCGACGACGAGCGAATGGTACCGCGTGAACCGCGCCGGTGAGTCGATCGAACGGAATAACCCTCGTCCGTCGAGCTCGATCTCCTCGACCTTCCCGTGCACGATCCGCCCGGCGCCGACGATCGACGCGCCGAACGCGTATCCGATCGCTTGATGACCGAGGCAGACGCCGAGAATCGGAATCTTCCCGGTAAACTCCTTGATCACGGCTACCGAAATGCCCGCGTCCTCCGGCCGCCCGGGTCCGGGCGAGATGATGATACGTTCGGGAGCCATCAGACGGATCTCGTCGACGGTGATCCGGTCGTTCCGCACCACTTTCACCTCATCCGCCGTCAGTTCGCGCACGTACTGGTAGAGGTTGTGCGTGAACGAATCGTAGTTATCGATGATGAGGACCATTGTTACACCTCCAGACCGACTGCGCGCGCGAGCGCGGCGAGCTTCTCTCCGGTCTCTTCGTACTCGCGCTCGGGCGTCGAGTCAAACACGATTCCCGCTCCGGCCTGAAGAACCATGTGTCCGTCCTTCTTGATCGCGCTCCGGATCGTGATACACGTGTCGAGATGCCCGCCGGGCTCGAAGTACCCGACGCATCCCGCGTAAAATCGCCTCGGATACGGCTCGAGCCGGTCGATCACCTCGATCGCGCGGATCTTCGGCGCCCCCGAGACGGTTCCGGCCGGAAAAGTCGCTCTGAGCGCGCCGATGCCGGTTTTGCCCTCCGCCAACGTGCCGCGAGCCTCCGACACGATGTGCATCACGCGCGAGTATCGCTCGACCTCCATGTACTCGGTCACGCGCACCGTTCCGGGCTCGCACACGCGCCCGATATCGTTCCGCGCAAGGTCGACGAGCATCAGGTGCTCGGCGCACTCCTTGGGGTCGGCGAGCAGTTCGGCCTCGAGCGCCTTGTCCTCCTCGTCGGTCTCGCCGCGCCGTCGCGTGCCGGCGATCGGCCGTATCAGCACCTCGCGGCCTTTCACGGTGACGTGGACCTCGGGTGACGCGCCGAAGAACTGGTACTCGCCGAAATCGAGAAAGAACAGGTACGGCGCGGGATTGGTCGTCCGTAACCGCCGGTACGCCTCGATCGCGGGCATGTCGGTCTTGATCATGAGCCGCCGCGACAGAACACCCTGCAGCAGATTCCCCGCGACGATCTCGTCCCGGACCTTTTCGACCGCCGCGAGGTACTCTCCGCGCCGCGCGTCGGGCTCGACCGCGGTGCTCGTGTACTCGGTCTGCTCGGCCTGAAGATAGTTAAAGTCGAGGTCGTTGATCCGCCGTTCGGCGTCGTCGACGTGCGCGACGAGATCGACCGCGTGCTCGGCGTAGTTCAGCCCGATCACGTACAGAAGATCGGTGTAGTGGTCGAACACGACGAAGACGTGCCCAAAAATGAACGCCGCGTCCGGCAGGCCCAATGGGTCGTGGCGCTCCGTGAACGAGATCGTGTCGCACATACGCGCGAACTCGTACGAGAGATACCCGATGCCGCCCGCCGGGAACGGAAAGTTCTGTTGCGGCTCGTGATGCTGATTCGCAAAGTACAGCAGGACGTCGAGGATGTCGCGCGCGCGGCTTTTTATTTTCCTGCGCGCACCGTCGGCGATGTACCAGATATCGCGTCCGCGCTGTTCGACACGAAACGCCTCTTCGATCATGAGCAACGAGTATCTCTCTCGTCCTTTCTGAAACGATGCGGACTCGAGCATGGCGCGCGCGCCGAGCTTCTTCGCAAGCCCGTACGGCGTGAACCGTTCCCCCGGCAGTATCCGAATGATAACCTCGGACATTCGATCTCCTTCCACATCAGTATAAAAAAAATGCCGCGTTCCGTGACACGGACGCGGCACAAAAAAAGCCGCGTTTCCCCGGTCTTTGGACCGACCAGGACCTGCGGCTCGGATAAAGTCCGGTCAGGCCCTGCTCGCAGGGCCCCACCAGAAACCGTTTTGTACGTTCAAAGTCGTTTCGCGTCGCATATCGCGAAAACTTTACTGTATTTGTCCCCGATGGTCAAGAAATATCCGCGATGTGTCCGCGGTGCCGGCTCCGGCCCCGGAAGTCAGGGCCAAAACCGTCCGCGGACCGGCGTCTCCACTAAAACGGAACGGCCTCCGCTACGCGTTCTTCGGTCTCGGCCTCGATTGCCTCGGCCGGTTCGGACGACTCGAGCTCGGGCTGTTTTCTCGGTTGTGGGCGGAACTCGACGTGCTCACCGACGATTTTCACGCGGGAGTGATTCTTTCCCTCCCCGTCGGTCCACCGATCCTGCCGCAACCGCCCGACGATCCGGACACCGCGACCCTTCTTCAAGTACTCGGCGCAGTTCTCCGCGACGCGCGCCCACACTTCGACGTCGAAAAACGACACCTCCTTCTGGAGCTCTTCCTCCTGCCCGGCACGAAAGTACCTGTTCGACGCGACCGAGAAGTTACACACCGGCGTCCCTTTCGGCGTCTGCGTAAACACGGGGTCTCGCGTGAGATTCCCTTCCACGAGAATCGAGTTAAGGCTGTTCATCCGTTCACCTCGCTGCGGTAGTTACCGCGGATTTGAAAGCACGGCTCCGGAGCGCTTTCTACGGATTACTACATCGCTTTTATTCGCGACGCTTCATGAACGGCGGAAAATTTTTGCTTTTCTCGCGCTGCTCACGTCTCGACGGCCCTGAGCTTGACCAGACTCAGTATCGCCGGTACGACAAACAACGTGAGCGAAGTCGAGACAAATAACCCACCCGAGACCGCGATCCCGAGCGGCTTGATCACGTTCGAGCCTTCACCGAGCCCGATCGCGATCGGCAGCATACCGACGATCGTCGTGAGCGTCGTGATCAAAATCGGCCTGAGCCTGATCCGCGCGGTTTCGACGAGAGCGTCGATCCGGTTCGCGTACTCGGCCAGCGACTTCCGGTAAAAATCGATCATAATGATCGAGTTGTTCACGACGATTCCACTCAAGAGAATCGCGCCGAGCATCGAGTTCAGCGATAGAGACGATCCGAAAACGTACAGGCTGAATACGAGTCCGATGAACCCCAACGGAACCGAGACGAGGATCACGATCGGCGCGCCGAACGAGTTGAACTGGAACGTCAGAAGCAGGTAGATCAGCGCAACCGAGATCGCGAGCGAGACAAAGAGCGAGCGGATCGACGAATCGAGTTCCTCCTGCGGGTTCTCAAACACGACCGAGTATCCCGGTGGAACGTCGAGCGACTCTTCCACGAACTCCCGAGCTTTGCTCTCGCGATCGGGCCGGTCTGCGGCACCGCTTCCCCACGACATGTTGCCGTACACGCGGAACACACGCTCACCGTTCTCCGAGACGATCTGCGAGACATTCGTGTCGGTAGAGAAATCGAAAAAATGTTTGATCGGGATCGCGCTTTGATTGTACGGAACGAGCAGATTCTCGAAGTTGCTGCGTCCCTGGACAAGCTCGGCCGGGTACCTCGCGCGAGCCGAGACCGAGATCCCTTCGTGCTCGTACGTGACCGCCTGCGTTCCGACGAGTGCGCGCTGTAAAATCGACGCCAACCCCGCCTGAGAGTACCCCTGCACTCCCGAAATCGTCTCGGGTCTCGGCCGCATGATCAACTCGTCGGTGAAACTCGTCGCGGGAACGGTCGAGACGCGCGCGTACAACTCCGACTCGGACACGGTATCGCGCAGCCGCTCGAGCAGTGCGACAACCTCGGTCTCGTCGGGGCCCGACACGGCAATCTGTAAGTCGTTGGTTCGCGGCAACGGGAGCTGAGCGGGGTCCCAGTTCATTATGTTATACGTCCAGTCGTTGTCCGAGGCAAAAAGATCCTCGAGCTCACTCGTGACGTGCGCGATATCACGCGTGTTCCTGAGAACGACGAAGAGCCGGTTGAATCGACCGCGGACCTCCGCGTACGTGTTCGCGATGTAACCGCCGAGGCGCTCATTGATCAGCGTGGTCATCTCCGGAATCTTTTGCTCTACGATGTCCTCGGTCGTGATATCCTCCGCCGTCTGCATGAACACGATCAACCTGTCGCTCTGCGGTGGAGAGAGGATCTCGGTCGGGATCAACGGCATCACGACGACGATCGAAAAGGCAAGCACACCGGCGACGACGACGATCAAACCGGCCGCGGTTGCGCGCCGTTTCACGATTGCGCGAAGCGCAGCAGCGTACACGGTCTCGATCCGGCCGATCACGGTGTCGCTCAGGTTGCGCCGTGGTTCTTCCGCCGAATCATCGTCGTCGTTTATCGTTTTCCCGTTCGTCGCGCGGTGTTTGTGGTACGCGAGAAACGCGAGCAGCGGAATCAGGGTCAACGACACGACGAGCGACACCACGAGCGTGAACACGACGACGGTCGACTGTTCGCCGAGGATCGCGTTCGTCAGCGGCGCGGTGAACGAGATCGGAAGGAAAACCAGAATCGACGTCAAAGTCGACGCGATCACGGGACCCCGAACCTGCGCGACCGCACGAATTATCAGGCCCTTCAGATGCGGCACGTCGCCGTCGTGCGCCTCGTCGACACGGAAACGGTGGATGTTCTCCATCACGACGATCGACGAGTCGACGATCATCCCGACCGCGAGCGCCATGCCTCCGAGCGAGATCAGGTTCAGCGTAACGTCGAAGACGTACAGCAGAATGAACGACATAACGAGCGTGACCGGAAGCGAAACACCGATCAGCATCGTGTTACGGATCTCGCCGAGCGTCAGGAACACGATCAGCATCGCGAGCAACGCACCGATAAGCGCTGCTTGCACGACGTTCACGATCGAACGGTTGATGTACTGCGCGGGGTCGAGCAGCAGGTTGAACTCGGTATCGGCCGGGAGCACTCCCGAGTCGCGCGCATCGAGCACGATCCGCGTGATCTCTTCGGACATCGTCCGGATGTTGCCGCCGTCGACCGGGGTAGCGACGAGCTGAATCCCGCGCGTGCCTTCCATCACGAACGTCGCCGACGGGATCGTGTACGAGACGTCGATATCGGCAATGTCGGACAACGTCACCGCGACGCCTCCGGTTTCACGGATCACCGTGTCGCCGATCTCCATCAAACCACGTTGTTCGCGGTCGATCCGTACGCTGTACCGCGTCGGTCCGTCGACGAGAGACCCTACCGACTGCGTCGCGGCGCCTGCCGAGCGCATCGCGTTGTTCACGTCGACGATCGTGAGGCCGAAATGCAGCATGTCGGTCGGACGCAAAACGATATCGACGCGCAGGTTCTCGACGCTCAGAACTTCGACGACATCGACGTCGCGCACCTGGTTCAGACGAGACTCGAGCGATCCCGTCACGGTCCTGTACATCTCCTCCGCGGTGACGGTCGGCGAGCTCAGGCCGAGAATCAGGAAACCCGCGTTCTCCCCCGCGAAGAACCGGACGCGCGATACACCCGTCAGGTCGCTCGGCAACTGGTTCCCGATCGACGTGAGAGCGGCTTCGGCGTCGGCATGCGCGGTGTGCGCGTCGACGTCCCACGCGAACGTGATCGTGAACGTACTCTGATTCGCGCCGTACCGGGCCTCGACCAACTCGGCGCCCGGAATCGCCATCAATCGGCTTTCGATCATCTCGCCGTACTCGTTCGAGAACGCGACCGCGGATATGCCGTCGTGCCGAATCGACGACGAGAGCCTCGGCCTGTTCGTTCGAGGATATAACTGAACCGAGAGTTGGGTCACGAGAACCACGCCGGCCGCGCAGAGCAGCGCGAACAACAGAACGACACCGACTCTTTTTTTGAAGATCAGACTGAGCATCTCAGCCTCCCGTTCCGGGAGCCGGTGCACCTTCGCGTTCGTTTCCGCGCCTTTGCCTGAGGTACCGGTCGCCGGGACGCAGACCCTCGACGATTTCTATGTCGTCCCCGTGCGTGCGTCCGGTCCGAACTTCGCGCATCGAGAGCGTGTTATCCGCAGTCACGGTCCAGACGTAAAACCGCCCGTACCGCCGGACGAGCAAACTCTGAGGAAGGAATACCGCACGAACGGTCTCGACCGGCAGGTCGATCGTGACGAACTGCCCCGGAAACAACCGCGCCGAGCCGCTGAACCGAAACACGACCGAAAACAACCCGGTTTGATAGTCGGGTTCGGGCGAGCGTGACTGGAGTACTCCGGCGATTTGTGCCCCGTCGGGCAGCGTACCGGTAACCGGGTCGCCGACCGGGACGTAGAACGCGTCTTTATCGCTCACCTGAGCGGTCAACGTGAACTCGCGCGTGTCGATGATCGAGACACCGTTCTCACCGCTCCTGATCTCGTTGTCGCGCCGCGCGTTCACCTGCGAGACCGTACCGGCGATGCGCGCGCGGATCACGACCGGCGCGAAGCTGCCGGCAACGTCGTCGCGGTCGACCGTGAAAAGGGCCTCGCCTGCCGCGACGGTCCGTCCGACCGAAACGTGTACCGCGGACACGATGCCGGTCGCGGTCGCCGGGTGCGAAACCGTGTTCACAGGCCGCAACCGTCCGCCGACCGTCGTCGTGAAGACACGTTCGCCCGGTTCGACTACCCCGATAGCTTCGGTCGGTTCCCGCTCCGTTCGAGCCGTCGCGCCGCCGGGGGAACCACCGAACGCTCCGCCCGCACCACCGGCACCACCGGCCGGAGGCGTTCCGCCGCCGAAACCGCCGGTTTGCGCGAATGCGCCGAAAGAAACGAATATCATGATCAAACCTATTAACAATTTCTTCATGAAAAGCCCCATCAATCGAAGAACCGCAAGACCCTGAGCTGCTGTATCCGATAGTTGTTCTCGGTGCGCTCGAGCTGCAGCTCCGCAGCCGAAAGGGCGAGCTCCGACGCCGTGAGAGCCTCGTTTGTCACGAAACCGTGTCCGAACAGCTCCTGCGTGGTTTTGGTCGTCTCACGTTGCGCCTCGAGGTCGATCCGGTGAATTTCCCGATCGAGCTCGAGAATCGTGAGATCCTCCCACGCGGTCGTAACCGACCGGTCGAGCGACTCGAGCGCCGCGTCGAGCCGGAGTCTCTCGATCGTCGCGTTCTCGCGCCTCTCGAGCGACGCTACCGCGCGCTCGCCGCGGTCGAGTATTGTCACGGAAAACTGCAGTCCTAATCGCCAATCGAGCCGGTTCTGATCGCGGTCGTACGATAGGTTCGCCGAGAGCGTGGGATTCGGAACGTACGGCAGAAAAGAAACCGACTTGCGCGCTTCGGCCGCCGCGAGTGAGAGCCGCTGCGCCTCGATCGTCGCCGATGAATCGGGTTTTGCCTCGGCCGTCGGCAGCGACCGCGTCCAGTCGTCGAACCGCGCGATCACCTCGGCGTGCAGTGCATCCGCGTTCGAGACGACGCGTGAATCGATCGACCGAAGCGAACGCTCGGCCTGCACGACCGCGCGCTCGGCCGAGAGAATCTGCCGCGTAAGGTTACGCGCCGCGGTCTCGTCGCGCGAGACGGCGAGTAGTTTTTTTGCGTTCTCGAGGCGCGTCCGTGTATCGACCAATGTCCGAAGCGCGAGACGCGCCTCGAACACCTCCGAGACGAGCTGAATCCGCGCGTCGGCGTACGCGCCGCGCTCGGCATCGCGCGCGCGGACCAAAGCGGCGCGCGCCGAGAGCAGGCTCGCCTCGGTCTCCTCGAAAATCCGCCGCGAAACACTCAACGTCGGATCGCCGACCGAGAACGCGTCCTGCTCTTCGCCGGGAGACGGCCGCACGGTCATCGGCAGACCGAGCGAAATACTCGCGCCGAGCACGTTCTCAAACCGCACCGCGGGCTGAATCTGGAAATTTTGCAGCCCACCGCCCTCGCCTCCGACGTACGTAATCCCGTTCTGCGGGCGGGTAGCATCGGCGAATCCGATACTCGCGTATGGTACAAAAAACTCATCGAGTTGCGCGACGCGGAGCTCGGCCTGCCGAAGCGACAATGCGGCTTGCCGGTACGAGACGTTTTCCGAGAGACGCTCGGCGAGAAGAGACTCAAACTCCGCGGCAAAGGCCGTCGTGGAGACGGTAAACAAAGCGGCACACGCGGCTAGACACGCGATGACTCGGCGTATCGGTCTCATAACACGTCCTCCGGAGCGGCGCCGGTCGCCGCGGCGTACTCCAAAATGGTCCTGATGTAGTTTCTCTGCGCTTCGACGAGGTTCCGCTCGGCGGTCAAGACGCGAATCTGCGTCTGATCGCGCTGAACCGCGGTCAAGAGACCCCGGCTGAACCGTTCCTGCGCCTCGCGGTACGAAGCCTGACTCAAAACGAGCTGTTCGCTCCGGATCGTCAGGACCTCACCGAACGTCGTCACTCTCCGCCGGAGCGACTCGAACGCGCGCTCGGACGCGGTCACTGCGCGCTGTCGCGCGAGGCGCGCGCGGTCGAGTTCGGCCTCGAGCGTGAGACGGTCGAACCGCGCAGCGTTCGCCGGGAGCCGCGCGAGACGCAGCTCGGCGATCTGCTCGGTTATGCGCGCACGCGCGACCGCGTAATCGGCCTCGATCCAGTGTTCAAGCGTTATACGGAACAAAAACGACGGCACGCCCGGTAGCGTGATACTCTCGAACCGCAACCCGGTCGCAGTATCGAGTGTTTCGTTCGCGTCCAACCACGCCCAAGTCTTCTCCTCGCGCTCGACTTCGGCCGATCGCAGGCTGATGCGCGCGTCGATCACGTCGCCTTCCGGCACAAGTCCACTCCGGAAGCGAACCTCAACCGCGGCCACCTGGTCGCGCGCGACCGCGGCGTTTCTCTCGGCGATCCGCCGTTCATAATCCGCGATGACCGCGCCGTACACCGCGTTCACGACGTCGGTGTAGTACGTCTGATACGCCCGCCGCTCGTCCCCGAGCGCAGCGCTATACGTAGCCTCCGCGCTCAAGCGCGCGACTTCATCCTGAGCCTCGATTCTACTCTTCTGATACCTGAGTTCAGCCAGCTCCGCGTCGATCACGAGCGAACGAAACGTATCATTCACCCCCTCAGCCGCCCGCAACACACCCGGCAGACCTTCGGCGTACACGCCCAACGGAAAGAAAGCGATCAAAACAACCACGAGAGCTTTTGTCATTAATGGTCCTCCACAGTGTCCGCGGTCATTATACCGACCGACGCATGTGTTTAGGTTAAGATAATGTAAAATCTCGAAAGCGTGTTCCGTCCCGACGGACGCGTAGTAAAACTCGTCGAGTGCTGATACACTCCACTCACATGAATACAGAAAAAATTCGGCTGTCGGCGATTATCGGTGTCATTCTCGCTCTTGTCTTTGCGTCGCCGCTTGTGGCGGACGCAGTCGTTCGTACCCACTTCTTTCCGATCGATGACGCGCGAGCGGAGATCGATGCTTTTTTCGCCGAAGACTATGTACCGATCGCGTTCCAGATCAACCCGGCGGGCGCTGTCTCGATGGGTTACATCCCGCGTACGGACGATCTCTCACCGAGCGGATGGCTGTTGTACGAACTCGAAGACATCGACGATCTCGAACCGATTCTGACGGCCTTCATTACCGAAGGTTTCGTCCCGGTCGATCTGACGGTGTACGGCGAAACGATGTACTTCCTTTTGCTCGAACTCGATTGGCACATTGCCGAGTGGAAAATCACGGCCGATACGTTCTCGAGACAAGGTTTGGTCGATACGATCGCACGCCACCGCCCGGTCGGGTTCGAGCTGTACGGACTCGCATTCGACGGTGCACGTGTTTGGTACCTCTTCCTCGATCGCGGCAATCCGCGCGGCCCCGAGGTTGAGATCGCGTTCATGGACAACTCGACCGAATCGGTCGAACAGGACGCCGCCCGTCGCGCCCCAACCGGCGCCCGATTACGCAGCTTCACGACGCTGACCGACGATTTGATCCTCGCGGTGTTCGCGCGGTAACTCCCGTCCCGCCCGGACCGAACCGGGCGGGTTTTCTGCGCCCCGACATAGAGTCGCGCGGCGCGGATTTTACTTTCTTAACACGCAGCACACATTCCCGGCAGAACGTTTACAAACGTGTCGGTTGTTTTACGCAGCATTAACCACGAAGAAAACCCGGCGGTGTACCTTCTACCCAACAACTGAACGGTCGCACGGCTGTTCAACATTCGATTTTTTGGGAGGACGTATATGCGTTCTGGAAAACTTTTGGTCTTTGCTGTTGTGCTCGGTCTGGTATTCGCCGGTGGAGTCTTTGCGGACGACGCGATCACGATCGCACCCGGAAGTGCCACACTCGGATTTCTGGCCGAGAACGGTGTCAACACGGCACCACTCGCATCACCCGGTGCTACGCTCGACGCGACGAGTCTCAATGCACTCCGAAGCATTCAACTCACCAACCCCGACGGTCTGCGCGACCACGTGAACGCCGATCTCTCGCGCGCGTTCTCCGCGGGGCAAACCAACGTCAGGATTCAGATCGGACCGTACGTTTGGGCGCTCACCGCCGATTGACCGAACAGGTCGTGGGGAGTCTGTCGATCAACGACGGACTTCCTTTTTTTGGTGCGCCCTGCCGGGCGCACCAAAACAAAAAGGACCGCCTTACGGCGGTCCCCTGATTCATTCATGAATCCAATCAGATCAGTAGGTGACCTTCACGATCGTGCGGAATACACCAAGTTGGTCGTCCGCGTTCAGGTTGCCCGACTGATACGCAAACTCGAGTCCCGTCTTCGGGAAGATGTCCGCGATCTTGAGTCCCGCCCAGAGGGTGGTCTCTTCGGCGCTCGGAACCATCGCGAGGCGCGCGTACGGGGTGATGTTGTCAACCTTGTACGAAACCTGCGTGGCCAAGCCGAGTTGAGGATCGCCGTCGGCGAGAAGATCATCGATTCCCATGCTGAAGATGAATCCCAAGCCATCGACCAATCCACCGGGTTCGTCTTCGACGATCGCAGCGTTCAGGCCGATAACGGGGTCGGCATCGCCCGCCGGGAGAAGCACGGTGTAGCCAACGGTGAGTCCGCTGAATGTCTCGTCGTCGTCGCCACCCCAACCGTGAGGCGCTTCAAACTCTTGACGACCGGCCCACTGAAACCGAACACCGTTTCCGATCTCGATCACGAAGTCGTCCGAACCGGCCGCTTTCACGACGTCGACAGCGAGCATCGGGACAAGCGTGAAGCCGTTGATCGGAAGGCTATACTCGAACTTCGCTCCGAGAGCAAGAGGATACTCGAGGTCGTCCAGTCCGATTCCGGTCATCGCACGCAACGTCAAAGTCATGTCTTCGATCGCGGTCACTTTCACCTGACCGTAGAACGCATAGTCGTTCCGCGCTTGGTCGGTTTCCGCCACTTTCCAGCTTGTGACCGATGCAAGACCGATCTGGATCTCCGCGGCACCGTCTACGACATAGTCAATCGTCACGCCACCGGATGTTTCGATTTCGCTTTCAAGCTGATCACCGCGCCCGTCAAACGTCGTTAGTTCGTCGAATCCACCAAGCCCGTCGTGGGACTCAGGAGGCGGCAAGTACGCGCCGGTCAAGGCCTCGGCGAAGTTCACATCAATGTCCGGCGCACCGGCGATTTTCACCGAGAGCGGCCCCGCGACGATTTTGGCGTAGTCGAACTCCGCCCTGACCGCTAGTCCCGTGCTCTCGCCGTCGTTGGGCTCGACACTCCGAACGCGGATGCCTTTCGCCCGGATCTCACCGTATACGGCGCCTTCGCCGGCTGCCTCGCGTGCGTGATTTCCAACGAGCGTCAGACGGATCTTCGCATTCGTAGCATTCTCAAAACCTGTAGCACCGCTGTCGAGGTTTACGCCGAACGTCACCGAACCGTCAGCAGAAAAGCTGAAAGCCGGATTCTGTACAGCATTCTCAAGAGCCTCGACCCTTTCCTCAAGTGTTTGCCCGAATGCAAACGTACCAACCAAGAGGAAGGCAAGAAGCAACACGCTGAATTTTCTCATGTCAATTCCTCCACTCAATTTTGGGGGAACAGAGCCAACGACTCTTTTGTGCACCCCTATTCTTAGGATTTGCTGTAGTATAGCAACGGTAAATTCCACTGTCAAGTTAAATAACACTTTTTCGTAACGTGTAAATTTCGCGATATTTTCCGCGTACTATCTCCGAATCACGCGTTTGTGGTATTCTGAAGGCGATATAGGAGGTCGAATGGCGGGGGCGGTGCGCAGGGTGACCGGCGACTGGATCGAGATCCGGGAGGCGGCGCGCGACATCGATAATCTCAAAAAAGTGATCGGCGTGAGCGAGGCCGTCTTGACCTCGCACGCGGCGGCGCTGCGCGCGGCGGTCGAAGGTGGCGTCGTCGAGTTCAAAAAAACCGTACTGCGCGACGTCTTTGCCGTGTTGCGCGAGGTCAAGTACAGAACCGTCGACCACGCGCAGCTGCGCCGGCTCGAGGATTCACTCGGCGGCAGTATCTTTGCGACGTTGCTCCAGAGGCTGATCGCCGACGGCACTCTTCCACACGCCGGCGCGAAAAAAAAACCGATCGCCGAACTCGACGAAATGCGAATTACCGACGTCGTCGCCGAGATCCATGCGCGCATCGACGAGAACCCCGATATTAAAATGAATCAGTTCGTGAAGAACATCATCCTCCAGGTCAGTAAGTACAAGAAGGAACTCACGACGTTCAAAAAGCTCGCCGCCGACGCGCCTCCTGAAAAAAAGATGCAGTACGCGCGGAACTTTCACACGTCGTTCGCCGAGATCACGCAGAGCGTCCGACACAACTTCGCCGAGCTCTTGAAAGAGGAGGCCGCCGAACAACGCGCGGCCGAGGCCGATCCCTTAGATCGCGACGAGGTCAAGCAGTTCGGAAAAATGTACGTCGAACAAGCGCGATTGATGTCGGAGATCCGCTCGAGTTCGGTTCACGCGCGCGAGGAGCAGCTCGGGCTGCGCGAACTCCTCGCGGGTCTCGCCGACCGCGAGAAACAGTTCTTCGAGCCGATCGACCGCGAGAACGAGCTATACGTCGCGCTCGACGGTACCGAAGGCGGCCGACGGCTCTCGCGCCTGTTCGCGCTCGAGACCGCGCACGCGCTCGAGCGGCTCGTCGGACCGTGACTACGCGTTCCCGTTCCAGAGTATCGAGAGAAACTCCGCGATTTCCCAAAATCCGCAACTCTAATGCGGAAAAACGGCTTTTTTCCGCAACACTGTTGCGGATTTTCGGTGTTTTTGCCAAACTCCGCTCTATCGTGCCTGCGCGGCCGTTCCCGCTTCTTGACCTCGGCTGCACCGCGGCATAAAATGCGAAAATCACACCTTTCGACGAGGGAGCGCGGTATGGCGACCGGTTTCACGCTTGCGATGTACCCATGGGTGTACACCGCCCAGTACGACGGCGACGATTCATGGGACGAGCGGTTCATCGAGAAACCGCACAAGACCCCGGCCGAGGAAGAGGCGCTCGCGCCCGCCGAGCGCGAACAGCTGCTCGCGTCGCGCAACTCGTTCCCCGAGCTTCCGCTCGTGAACTACACGACGCAGTACGGACTCGGGTGCTTCGAGGGACTCAAGGCGTTCCCGCAAAAGGACGGGTCGCTCAAAGTGTTTCGGCCCGATGAGAACGCCAAACGAATGTACAACTCGATGGTCGGGCTCAACATGCCCGGTTATCCGCACGAGATGTTCGTGAACGCGGTTCGCACCGTCGTGAAACGGAACCGGGATCTCGGGTTTTACCCGCGGTACGACGCCGCGTGGGAGAAAAAAGGGTACCTCGACGGTCACTCGATGTATATCCGGCCGTTCAGCTACGCGGAGCCCGGAATCGGGCTCAACTTGTCGAGGAAACCGTGGGTCGTAATCGTCACAACGCCGGTCGGATCGTACTTCGATCCCGAGGCGAGCGCGAAAGCGATCACGACCGACAAGGTTCGCGCGTTTCCGGGCGGAACCGGCTGGATCAAATGCGACGCGAACTACGTCGTCCCGATCCTCGTGAAGAAAGAAGCCGAGAAGAACGGGTACATGGAAGCGGTTTTCCTCGACGCGACCGAGAAGAAATACGTCGAGGAAGGCTCGTCGTGCAACATATTCTTCTATCTGAAGTCCGGCACGCTCGTGACGCCGCAGCTCGACGACACGGTCCTGCCCGGTATCAACCGGAAGAGCGCGATCGAGATCGCGCGGTCGCACGGTGTACCGGTCGAAGAGCGGAAAGTCACGATCGACGAGGTCATGGCGGACGCAAAAGAGGTTTTTGTGACCGGTACGGCCGCGGGAATCGCGTACATCGAGTCGCTCGAGCACAAGGGCCGGACAGCGGTGTTCGGCGACCGGACGATGGGCGAGTTGACGCACGACATTCTGATGACGCTCAAGGGCATCCAGTATGGAGCGGTCGACGACACGTTCGGGTGGATGTTCGACGTCGAGTAAACCGACCGGTCAGAAGAACATATCGCTGAAGTCTTCGGGTATCTCCGCGTAGATCTGCGGCTCAAACCCCGACTCCGGGTAGAGAGCGCCGCGCAGATTGAGGTACGCAATGCTGCGAGTCGCGGTGCGCTCGGCGGTTTCGAGGTCCCGGCCGTAGTTTTCGGCCGTCTCGGACGCGATCTGAAGGTTCACCACGGCTTGCGAAAACCGCTCAGGATCACTTCCGCGCCGGTACAGCCGGTACTGCGCGACTCCGAGATTGTTGTGAGCCTTGACGATGTACTCGATCAACGCGCGCTGCGCGGGGTCTTCGTCGAGGAACAAAACGGGAATCCGCGCACGCGCGTCGCGAAGCATCTCGGTCAGTTCGCGGTAGTAGCCCGCGGCCGCGACGTCGTTTCCGTTGCGCGCAAACGCGTTCGCGGTCGCGAACAGCAAACTCCGGTTCGGTGCTGTGCCGTCGGCCGCGTCGAAGAACCGCATGAGCGCCTCGTCGTAGCGACCACGGCGATAATGAACAAAACCCCGGCGGTACTCGAGTTCCGGATTGCTGAACCCGTGTTGAACCGCCGTATCATACCTCACGAGCGCCGCGTCAAACTCACGTCCAACGTAGTAGAGAATATCCCCGAGCCCCGCGTACGCGCGCGCAAAAACCGGCGACCTCTGCATCATCCCGGCGCGCACGGCGCTCTCGTACCGGTCGATCGCGGAGATGAACTCCGCCTCGGCCGTGAGGTACTCTTCGCGTTCGCCGTAGTACTCCGCGGTTCTGATCTTGGTGTCGATCATCATCGGCAATCGTCGCCGCGAGAGCGGCTCGGCGAACTCGAAGAAGACCGCCGCGTTGTTGAGCGCGCGAATCTCGTCCGCGGGAGAGTTGGTCCTCCGGAAGAATCTCGCAAGGTGATAGTGGATTTCCGGGATCCCGTCGTCGCGGTCGAGAGCGCGGAACAGGATGGATCTCACCTCGTCGAGCTCATCGCGCGTGATGAGATACCCTCCGAGTTCCGCGTACACGTCGGGGTCCACGGCGATTCTCGGGTCCGACTGGAACAGGGTTTTCAGGCGGTGCACCTCGACCGGATCATCGGTCCGGATGAAGTACCGCAGCATCTTGAACAATAGCTCGTCGGTCTCGCCGTAACGGTCGATCAACCGCGCGTACTGCACGCGCGCGTCCTCGAACCGTGCCGGGTCTTCGTCGGCCCATCGCATGTAGTTGTCGCCCAGCGCGATTCGGGCGTCGTAATCAAAGAAATCGATATCGGTCAACATCGTGAGCAGGTTCCGCGCCTTCTCGAAGTTCGCGAGTCGCGACGACTCGAGATCGGCGTACTGGAGAATCGCGTCGCGAACCGGCCTGACCGCGCGTGGCTCGACGATGAAATCCCCGGATGCGAGAATCGCGCGCTGGCGCGTGCGCGTCTCGGGGTCCATGCCGAAGATGAGTTGGTCGTACTTCTCGACCGCGAGACTGTAACGCCTGTTTTCGGTAAACGCGTCGGCGTATCGCAGGAACCACGCCTTCATCGGCGAGAACGGCAGGACCGGCCGCGCGGTCCAGATCCGCCACGCCCTGTCGAAAAACGCGTTGCCGTCGACGAATGCGCCTTCGTCGATGACCTCGAGCCCGCGAGCCCAGAGAGCACGGGCCTGGAGCGGCCGGTACGCGAAGTTATACGCGGTGAAAAGCAGTATCCCAAGAACAACCAGGACGACCGTCGCGACCCGAAGAATCGGGAAAATCGTCTCCCGGAAGAGATACCCGAGCGTTCCCTTCTCTTGTTCGAACGCAATGCCGGTCTTCTTCTCGTACCCACGCGGAATTCTGATCTGCCGGCCGGTAATCTTTGACGCCGCGTCGGCAATCACGCGCGGAGAGGCACCACCGACGAGCAGCCGGACCAGCCGTTCGGCGTCTTCGCGCTCGGTACCCTCATCGGCGATCGTCTCCTCGATCGCGATCTTCAGGTTGAGCGGCAGCGCCCCGAGCGTCGTCTTGAGGTGTGCAAACTCGGTTGCCGAGAGCTGGAGCGCGCTGCGAGCGTCGCCTCCGGCGGGCATCGCTTCGGGAAGTCGGTCGGCGGGGTTGAGATCGTCCTCCCCCTCCTCCTCGGCGTGTTCGGCGTCTTGGGGGGCAGCTGACTCGACAAGACCGAACTCCGCGCCGAAGTCCCCGAGACTGAACTCGTCGACGTCGAGCACGTCCTCGACGTCGACCGCGTCCTCATCGTCGCTCTCCATCGCCGCCGCGGCAGCCGCCTGCGACGCCACCGCGGTCTCGTCGGGCTCATCGTCGGCTAAGTCGTCGAAATCCTCGGTTACCGGCTCCTCCCCGGTCTCCGGGGCTTCGAACGCAGCCTCGGCTATGTCCTCATCGGTAACCTCGAGGGTTTCGTCGCCGAAGGTGTCCTCGCTATCGTCGAACGAAAACCCATCGATATCCGACGGCGTATCGAAGTCGGAGAACGGGTCGGGCTCGCCCGCGCCGAGATCGTCGGCCTCGTTGAAACCTTCTCCGGCACCGGTGTCTTCGGCGGCACCGGTGTCTTCGGCGGCACCGCCCCCTTCCTGCGCACCAAAATCTTCTTCGGCGTCGATCTCTTCGCTCGCGTCGAGATCAATATCGCCGAGATCGGCAAACTCTCCGAGGTCGAAATCGTCGGCACCGGAGGCGTCATCGGCGAGAGGATCGTCCGAAAGCGCGGGTTCATCGGTCGGCGGTTCCGGCTCGTCGAACGACAGCACGTCTCCAAGGTCAGGTTCCTCGAAGGCGTCGGGTTCGTCGGGTAGATCGGGGTCGTCGGGGTTTTCGAGTGATGCGGCAAACTCGGAGAGGAAGTCCTCCGCCTCGGCGCCGAGCTGGTCGTCGTCGGGTGCCGGCTCAGGCTCGTCGGAGTCTGCGAGAAAATCGTCTTCGGGGAAATCGAGGCCGTCGAACTCCGAGGTGTCCGAATCGGCAACCGGTTCATCGGCGAACAGGTCATCGGTTGTCTCGATTTCGTTGCCCGTTTCCGGCGACTCGAACGCCGACGATCCGGCTTCGGCCTCGAACTCGCCGAGGTCGATCCCGTCGTCGTCGATTGCTACCTCGTCGAGATCGCCGTCGTCGGCACCGTCGAGTTGCTCGCTATCATCAGCCTCGATGTCACCAAGCAACGCTGAGAGGTCGGCCGGAACGCCTTGCTCGGGCGGTTCGACGTCCTCGATCTCTTCGCCACGATCGGCGAGCACGCTCGGCTCATTGCCGATCGAGATCAGAGTACGGTTGAAGTTTTCGATGTCCTCTCGCCGCGGCATTCCCCATCCTGTCCAATCCCACGCGGGTCGGGCGACCGGCACGTCGTTTACGATAGTACCCTTTTCATTGTCGGCCCGAAACGGGAAAATGTGATACTCACCTCAAGAGCGATCGGCTCAACTCCGATCATATGAGAAGACGCCGACAACTATCGGAGCCTTTGCGGAGGTGTTAACCGTGAGGAGTGTAGCAGAAAAGTGATCGTGAGAAAACTCGCTCGCATGAGGCGACGACACACCGTGATCACGACTGAGATTTTTAACTCGAAGACGGTCGTGAGAATTGCGGCGGCCTGCCTGGTTCTCGGCGCAGCGGTTCTGTCGCCGTGGCCGGTGCACGCACAACTGCCGGTAGATCTGCACGTCCACGTCACTTCTCTCCGAGATCACGAACCTCCACGCATTATGGACGAGTACGTCGTTTTCTCGCACCGACCGGGACGGTACGTTCGATCGGTCGGCATCGCGTTCGCGCACGAGAACTATCGGACGATTCATCGGTTCGTCCGTCAGGTCCGGCGCGACGAGGACACCGCCGATCGCCCCGAGCAAGACGTGTTCTTCTTCGTCTGGGACCGTCCACGCGAGGATATAGGCATTATCGAGTATAGACTGATCGTCGATGGCCTCTGGATCGCCGATCCGGTCAACCCGTCAACGCGCCGCGACGAATCGGGCGTCCGAATTTCACAACTCACGGTACCTTCGATCGAACGGCGGATAGAAGCGACGCCGGTCGTCGACCGGGGAGCCGTTACGTTCGTTGTAGACCTTCCCGAGCTCGGCCGAAATCTCGCGACTCCTCGAGAACTCGACGCCGACCGCGTCGATATCCGGGTCGCGGGTACGTTCAACCACTGGGACCCTTTCGCGTACCGATTGTCGCAAAGGCCGTTCGACTCAGTTGTTTTCGAGACAACACTGCACCTACGCCCCGGGCGGTACTACTACCACTTGATAGTCAACGGAGAACGTGTCACCGATCCTACGAACCCCAACATCGCGTACGGTCACGACGCGCAACCGGTCTCGGTTCTCGTAGTCGAGTAATACAGCAGATCGCAGCCGAACATTGACAACCCCGATTGTTACCGCGTATCATTTTCTGAACCTCTATTAGCCTTGCCGACTACCATGTGCGCACGATTATCGCGCCACGTAGGAGTAATGGAATGCAACCAATCAGCGAGAAGTACTACGACCACGCGATGCAGATGGTGAAGAATGCGGTGTACTCGGGTGTCGTCAACGAAAACTCGGTCTACCAGGAAGCGAACCTGAAAAACCGCGCGATTATCGACTCGATAATCGATGACCTGCTGCAACCCGGCTCGCGGATCGTGGGAATCGAGAATCTCGAGAAAATCGCCGCGGAGTCCGACGCCGGCGCGTCGTGCCTTATTCTCATGGAACACTATAGCAACTTCGACATTCCATGCCTTTTTTACTTGCTCAAGAACGACAACGACGCGACTCGTGCGATCTCGGACAGAATCGTCGCGATGGCCGGAATGAAACTGAACGAGGACAGCCCGTTCGTCCAGGCATTCGCGGAGGCGTATACGCGCATCGTCATATACCCGTCACGCTCGCTCGAAACTGTAACCGACCCTGTAAAACGCACCGAAGAGCAACGTCGCAGCAACTCGCTGAACCGCGCGGCGTTGCGCGAGATGATCCGGTGTAAACACAACGGAAAACTCGTACTCATGTTCCCGTCCGGCACACGATATCGCCCGGGCAAACCGGAGACAAAACGCGGCGTGAAGGAAGTCGACTCGTACGTCAAATCGTTCGACCGAATGGTTTTGATCGGTATCGCCGGCAGTATCCTGCGCCTACATCCGTCGGGTGAAATGAGCAAGGACTACATCGAACACGACCGCGTCGTGTACACGGTCGGTCCGATCGTATCGTGCAGGGATTTCCGGGACTCGGTTCGAGAGTCGATCGAGCCCGGGGCCGAACCGAAACAAGCCGTCGCCGACGCGATCATGGCCGAACTCGAGAAGCTACACGAGCAGTCCGAGCAAGTTCGCGCCGGCGACTAGGGCGCTCCCGGCTCGGCGTTCAGCTCGGCCAGATCGACCTCGAGTATCTGCCCTGCGAGCGCGAATCCTTCGGAGAAGAGCATGTCGGCGAACAACGTCGACTCACCTTCGACTCGAATGAGCAACCGTTCGATCCCCTTTTCGATCGCTGAGGTCCGGTACGAATGCAGCATCGCGCGCGCGAGGCCGAGTCCACGGTACTCGGGGGTCACGTAGATCTGGAGAATTCGGCCGAACCTGGGGCCGCCGGGGACGGCTTCTTCGACGGCCCAGAGAAACGCCGCAAACTCCTCGGCTGGAGTCCGCGCGACCAGAATGACAGATTCCTCGGCGTCGACCGCAGGCGCCGAAGCACGGCTCAAGGATCGGTAATACGCGACGACCGCGTCCGGCTCACCGTCGTACATCTCGTCGAACGCGGCACGATCGAGATCTTGTACCTGGCCGAGTTCGCCGACGGTCGCCGCATCGACGACAAAGTCGCTGAACACAAGGTCTTCGGTGTCTTCGAACTCGAGCTCGACACGATCGAGCCCCGCGGTCTCGCGCATGTCGTTGAACCACTCAACGACGATCCGCCGCATTTCCTTTTCCTTGAAGTTGAACCAGAGCCGTTCGATTTCTTTCCGTTCCTTTACCGTGTCTTTGAACTGGCGGAACACACCGCGCCCACTCGCGAGGATTTTTCGGAGCCTCTCACGGTAGATCGGATTTCGCAGCGTTCCGACAAAACCCTCCATAAGGTTATAACCGTCGACCGAACGCCACTCAGGAACGGGAATGTAACGCTGCTCGCCCGTGTCTGACTCATCGGCTTCTTCGGTGATCTCGAGTTCGGACACGACGATGCCGACTCTCGTATCGACGTAGTACTCGGCATCCTGGTTCTCCATCCCGAAAATAACCTGGTCGACAAGTTCCGGTGTGAGTTCAAACGCCATTCTTTTCTCCCCTGGGCTTTGCCAAACCGACTTGACCCCGAACGTCGTCACGCGCGACTCGCCGGGTCAACCGGGTCCGCCGATCGTACAACTCGACTTCGCCGGTCGTACTCGTTTCACCGGTGACGACGATCCTGTACGGACAACCGACCATATCGGAGTCCTTGAACTTCGTCGAGATCGACTCACGACGATCGTCGAACAGTACGTCGTCGCCGAGTTCATCGGCGAGGCTCTCCGCGATCCTGTTCGCGGCGGCCGACGGTCCGATCGCCATGAGGTAACACCTATACGGCGCGAGCTCGGCAGGCCATATGATTCCATCGGGATCGTTGTGCGAATCGACGACGGCGGCGATCACGCGTCCGATTCCGATACCGTACGAGCCCATGTACGGATACAGTCGTTCCCCCGTATCGGTGTGGACAAAAAGCTCCATCGAACGCGAAAACCGGTCGCCCAGACGGAAGATATGGCCCAACTCGAGCGCTTTCTGTTCTCGCAAGCGTCCGCCGCACTGGCTGCACGATCGCCCGCCTGTTACGCGCGCGATATCGGCGACGGTCTCAACCTCGAAGTCACGCCCAATATTGACGTTAAGGTAGTGCAGATCGGTCTCGTTTCCGGCAAAGACCAGGTTCGGCGTGTCGGCGGCGATCCGATCGAGGACGATAATCATGTTCAAGTCGAGGCCGACAACGTCGCTGTCCAGGCCTATCGGTGAGAGATACTCGGGGATTAGGCCCAGACCCGCGAGCGCGTCGCGATCCGCCGGTCCGAGCACGGGCGATCCGATGACGCGCGAGAGCTTCTCCTCGCTGATCTCGTGGTCTCCGCGGACAACCGCCATCACGTATCCTCGTGCAGCGCGAAAAACGAGCGTTTTTGCGATGACCGAACGCGGAATACCGAGAAAATCCGAGACGCGCGCGGTCCCGTGGCATCCGGGCGTCACAACCTCGGCGATCGGCAGCAGTTCGGCCGGACACGTCTCGGTCGCCCCTCTCGCGACATCACCGTTTGCCGCGTAGCCGCACGCGTCGCACACGATCACCGTGTCCTCGCCGAGATCGCTTGAAACCAGGAACTCGTACGCCTTGTCGCCGCCGATGTAACCGACACCGGCCTCGGCCGGGATCACGTCGAGATCGCACCGGGCGAAGAATTGTGCGTACGCCGAGAAGACCTTCGGGAAGAAGTTGTTGAGCTCGGCAAAAGTCCGATGAAACGAGTAGCCGTCTTTCATCACAAACTCGCGCGCTCGCACGAGGCCGTACCGTGGGCGCGCCTCGTCGCGGAATTTCGTCTGTATCTGGTAGAAGAAGGCGGGCAAGTCACGGTACGACTTGATCCCGTCGCGAACGAGCTCGATCACCGCCTCCTCGTGCGTCGGCGACAACACGAGGGTTCGACCAACGCGATCGGTAAAAACGACCATATCGCGCCCGACGGTCTCGAATCTGCCGCTTTTTTTCCATACCTCCGAAGGACTCACGACAGGAACCGAGACCTCGAGCCCGCCGAGCAGATCCATCTGTTCGCGCAGGAGACGTTCGACGTTGCGCACGACGCGCAGCCCAAGCGGAAGAAACGAAAAAAGGCCTTGCCCGATGCTTCGCAGATACCCTCCACGAACGAGCAGCTCGTGCGCGCGCGACCGCACGCCACGAGGCCTATCGCGAAGGGTCGGAATGAACAGGCGTGAGTACCTCACCGCGCTCTTTTTCCCATGTCCAGCATTGTACGGGCGGATTCGCGTCGGGTCAACTTTTTCCGTCGATCCGGGCCGAACTTGACACGTGAACGCTTCATCCGCATAGTGATGGGACACCAGACATAACAGGAGAAATAAAAATGAGTTTGATCGAATACGTCGAAGCACGGCAGATACTCGATTCGCGGGGCAACCCGACGATCGAAGTCGAGGTGGTTCTCGAGGACGGATCCTCGGGCCGAGCTGCTGTACCGTCGGGCGCGTCGACCGGAGAACACGAAGCGGTCGAGCTACGCGACGGCGACAAATCGCGATACCTCGGGAAGGGCGTTCTCAAAGCCGTCGAAAACGTGAACAACGTAATCGGCGCGGAGATCGAAGGGATGGACGCGCTCGACCAGGTCGCGCTCGACAGAGCCATGATCGACCTCGACGGAACCGACAACAAGAGCAAGCTGGGCGCAAACGCTATTCTCGGCGTTTCGATGGCCAACGCACGCGCGGCGGCCGATTTCCTCGGTGTTCCGCTGTTCAAGTACCTCGGCGCGTACCACGCAAATCTGCTTCCGGTTCCGATGGCGAATATCATCAACGGAGGCTCGCACGCGGACAACTCGGTCGATTTCCAGGAGTTCATGGTCATGCCGGTCGGCGCTCCGGACTTCCCGGAAGCGCTTCGAATGATTACCGAGGTGTTCCATACACTCAAAAAGGTCCTGCACGACAAGGGATACAGCACGGCTGTCGGCGACGAGGGAGGGTTCGCGCCTAACCTCAAATCGAACGAGGAAGCCGTCGAAGTCATCATGCAGAGCATCGAGAAAGCCGGCTACAAGACCGGTGTCGACATCATGATCGCGCTCGACCCCGCCGCGAGTGAGTTCTACGACGCAAAAAGCGGGAAGTACGTCTTCAAAAAGTCGGACAAGCGAGAGCTCACGTCGGACGAGATGGCGTCGTACTGGGCCGAGTGGGCTGGAAAGTATCCGATCATCTCGATCGAAGACGGCATGGCCGAGGACGACTGGGACGGCTGGAAACTTCTGACCGACAAGATCGGAAAATCCGTACAACTCGTCGGTGACGACCTGTTCGTGACCAACACGAAGAGGCTTGCGACCGGTATCGAAAAGGGGATCGCAAACTCGATCCTCATCAAGGTGAACCAGATCGGCACGCTGACCGAGACGTACGAAGCCGTCGAGATGGCGAAGCGTGCGGGTTACACCGCGATCGTCTCGCACCGCAGCGGCGAAACCGAGGACGCTTTCATCGCGGATCTCGTGGTCGCTCTCGAGACCGGGCAGATCAAGACGGGCTCGCTCTCACGGTCGGACAGACTCGCAAAGTACAACCAGCTTCTCCGAATCGCCGATCTCCTCGACACGACCGCCGAGTACCCGGGCATCAAGGCGTTCTACTCGATCAAGCGATGAGCTGAATCGGTCACATACGCCACAACCACAGGGTGCGAGCGAATCCGGCCGACCGCCGGATTCGCTTTTTTTGCGCATGCAATAAATGGGCCGGGGCTGAGGTTCTATGCCTCGACCACGAAGGACGAGTACAGGTCCCTGCACTCGCTCCAGCGCGAGTAACACGCGGTGACGTGAGCACCCGGCGGGCCTGAATGTAACCATTTTTCGAACGCTTTCAGATTGCTCTCTTCACCCTCGCACTCGACGTGTACGCTTCCGTCGGGCTCGTTCCTGATCCACCCGTGGATATCGAGCGTGTTCGCACGAGAGCTCGCGTAGTACCGAAAGCCCACGCCCTGCACTCTCCCGTGAATATCCGCCTTTAGTGTTTTTCGTGCCATCAGCGTCGTTCCCATGCGACTCCGTCGGTCACGACATCTACGTCGCGCCGCGGCTCACGAAGAGCCGGTATCGGCGAGGCGTTCGGCGATCATCGACTCGAGATCGGAGTAGTCGAAAGGCTTGTACAGTACATCGAACGGAATCGGAAACTCCGGTCGGAG
The DNA here is from genome assembly GCA_007695285.1 of Spirochaetaceae bacterium. Taxonomy (GTDB): domain Bacteria; phylum Spirochaetota; class Spirochaetia; order DSM-27196; family PXBQ01; genus PXBQ01. The sequence continues at coordinate 76,814 of REEC01000120.1, forward strand.
GAATCCGCTCGTAATGAGTACTTTCTGGTCCGTGCAGTACTTGTCGAGAAATTTGATCCAGTAGTCACCACCGAGAATATCCATGCGATAGTCGGTGACGATCAAATCGACTTGATGGTCGATCAACTGTTTGATCGCACCAACGCCGTCGGACGCGACGAGAACGGTATACCCTTTTTTCAAGAGGTAGTCGCGCAGAGTCAAACGAATCGCGTCTTCATCCTCAACGATCAGAATCACATGTTCTCTTTTTGACTCGCTCATTGTGCGGCCCCGATTACGCGCCGGATCGTTTCTTGACGGCTTCATTGATAACGCGCGAGAGCTCGTCGAACTTGACCGGCTTTGCGATGAACGCGTCCGCGCCGTCGGCGAGGATCGATTCCCGTTCTTTCGCCGCGTCAAGCCCCGATATCGCGATAACGATCGGATTCTGGAGTCCGGCATCGGCCTTCACGGTCCGGCAGAGCTTGTGCCCGTCGACGCCGGGCAGATCTATGTCGAGTAGAATCAAGCCCGGTTTCGACTCGGCGAGAACCCGTCCCGCGTCAAACCCGTCGAATGCCTGGAGAATCGTTCGGTTCTCGTACTCTTTTTCGATGTACTGTTTCAGGAGATCGTTAAAGTCGTGGTCATCGTCGATGATCGCGATCGTCTGAATCGACATCTGTTTCTCGAGGATTTTCTCGAGTTCCTCCGGCATTCGCATGCCGCGTGAGTGCAGAAACTCCACGAGGTCTTCCGAGTACACCCGGTACTGTCCACCCGGCGTTGTGAACGCCTTCAGGTAGCCGTTTTTGATCCAGTTAATCGCTGTTTGATTCACTACGCCGCAGATGTTCGCGACTTCCAGCGCCGAAAAGATTCGGACTTTCTTGTCTGTACGTGCCATAAATAATCCTTTGGGAACCGAATAACTACACTCCTCAAGCCAATTCTACGGTAAATATATCCATAATGTCAACGTATTTTTTGGGTTTTCACGAGAAGTTTGGCATCGACATTGGACAAAGTGATACCTTCCTGCAACTAGAAGATATCGCGAATATCGGCGTGAGTAAAGCCTTTTCGTAGCAATCGTGCGCTCAACTCTTCCTGCGTCATCGAACGAGATCTCAGGATCTTGTCGATCGCGCGGCGGAGCGCCCACGTTCGGACCTCCGGGTTGTTGGCGATCAACGACTCGACCGCGGACTCGGCGACGTCGGGACTCACGCCCCGCCTGACGAGTCCCGCCACCAGCGCGCGCGGCCCTTCCGCTGCACGCCGGACCCGCGCGTTCAGCCAGACCTCGCTGAAACGCGCGTCGTCGACGATCCCGTCGTCTTCAAGCTCATCGAGTACTACCCTGACGGTCTGCGCCGCGTACCCGCGAGCGCGAAGTTTGCTCGCAAGAGAATCGCGCGACTGCTCGGCACGAGCGAGCAGAGCGAGAGCACGCTCGCGGCACGCGGGCGGCTCGACGCGACGAACGTACGCGGGCAGATCTTCAGCGACGATCACGCTCCCGACCGAGAGTTCATCGTCGGCATGTGCAATCATAAAAAAAGAGGAACCGTCCGAAAGGTGAACTTCACGTTCACCCCACGGCGTTCCTCTTTTTGTGATCGCGACGACCGACAGGGTGTCGTTATCGTTTTGAGAACTGGAATTTTCTTCGTGCACCCGGTTGGCCGTACTTCTTGCGCTCGACCATCCGCGGGTCACGCGTCATGAACCCGTTGGCGCGAAGCGTGCTCAGGTTTGCATCGTCATGAGCAACGAGCGCGCGCGAGATTCCGTGCCGGATCGCACCCGCCTGCCCCGTCAATCCACCACCGACGACGTTCACTCTGATGTCGTACCGCTCGTCGTTGTCGGTCACGCTGAGCGGCTGTCGCAACACGTAGACGTGCTCTTTGCTACCGAAATACTCTTCGACGTTGCGCCCGTTCACGGTGATCGTGCCTTTTCCGAGCGACAGATAAACTCGAGCGACCGAGGTCTTGCGTCGGCCCGTTCCATATCCTACGTAATCAGCCACAGTCTAATCCTCCGCACCGGTCGGCAACTCGATCTTCTCCGGCTTTTGCGCTTCATGCGGATGTTCCGGGCCGACGTATACTTTCATGTTAGTGAACAACTTTCTTCCCATACGATTCTTCGGAAGCATTCCACGGACGGCATGCTCGACCGGAAACGCGGCGTTCTTTTTGAGCGCCTTCGCAAACGGCGTCGCGGTGATTCCACCGGGGTATCCGCTGTGCCGGTAATACGTCTTGCCGGACCTCTTACGACCCGTCACGGCGATCTTCTCGGCGTTCACGACGATGACGTAATCGCCGAGCTCCTGATACGGAGTGAACTCCGGCTTATGCTTACCGCGAAGAAGAGTCGCGACCTGCACTGCGAGTTTTCCAAGAACGACGCCGTCGGCGTCAATCACGTACCATTTCCGCTCGACATCTTGTGGTTTTACTACTAGTGTTTTCATTCCATTATCCAAATCTATTCTAAGCACCGCGAAAAACCGCGGGGCAGGCGGTGATCTTTCCACGGCACGGGAAAAAAGTCAAGACCGCCTACACGCCAATCTGCCGGCATCCGCTGTTCCCGCGGTTTCTTTTACTTCTCGCCCTCGGCCTTCTCTTCGGCTTCTTCCTTCTTTGCCTCGATCTTGTCCTTGATATCCGCGATGCCGATGAACACGGCGATCAAACCGATGAACGCCGCGATGAGCGGAACCCCACCTTTCAGGAAGTCGACGACGTACGCACCCCAACCCAACGACCAGTCGACCGGGAGCACAGAGTAGACGGCGAACAAGACGAAAACGATCCCAACCAACAATGCAACCATACAGTCCTCCACATTCTCCGATTTGACGACCACTGCCCGAGAAACGCCCACTCTCCGTGATTCTGCGCGAGGCATTTTCCAGATAGATTAGCGATTTTCAGCGCGTTGTCAACTCCCGTTACCGAGACCTTCTTCGGAGTATCACGATAAGAAACCCGACCGCGATAAACGCTGTCGGGAAGACGGTCAACAGTACCTCAAAAACCGGTATCCCGGCAATAGATATTGGAGCGATCCGAACGATTCCAAAGGCCTCAAGTGTCGTAAGAACCGCTTCGCCGTACGCCACGATGGTCCCGAGGATCACGAAAACCCACGCGGTGTCGCGCGTTCGCGCCCATAGAAGAATCGCGAGAAACGTCGCGACAGCCCCGACGCCAAGTCGAGCGAGTATAACGACCGCCTCTTCGTACGGCATTACCGTTCCTCCCCGGTTGTGTTCGGACCTTTTCTTTGCCCTGACACCGCGGCCGCGTACGCGTCGAGTTCCGCGCGGGTCGCCTCGGACGCCGCGCATGACGGTCTCGGATACCGCGGATTTATCAAGATACCCGATTCCAGACACCGTGTGAACACGGCTGCGTACGCATCGGAAGAGCACACCGGGCAGAGGTACGGACCCTGCCGCCGAAAAACGGTTTCGACAGCGGGCCACTCGACCTCAATCGGGGCTAACGTCGCAAAAACCGAGAGCGAGTGCTGCAGACCCGCGAGAAACGGCGGCGGCGCGTTGTCGCCGACCGGGAGTTCAGTTTGCGACACGACGAGTTGCGGTGCGAACGCACCCGGGAACGGAAGAAGCGGCAATGCGATCTCGGCACGAGCCGGTCGCTCGAGAAACGGGCGGATAATCCACGCGCACGCAGGGTCGCGTGCTGGGTCGCGTGCTGGGTCGCGTGCTGGGTCGCGTGCTGGGTCGCACGCAGGGTCGCGTGCTGGGTCGCATAGATCATCGTACGAGACGGTGTGTCCCCGGATCGTGGAAATCGCGTCGAGAGCGTCCTCCATCGTCGGATACACCGCCGCGTATCGGTACTCAGGGAAGACCCGCTGTGCGGATCGGAGCACCGAGTCCGTGAAACGGCTCGGATACGAGACCAGGAGCCCTTTCTCAAACGAGTTTTTGATGTGGCGCGTCAACCTCCCGGGCCGATGACCAAGAATCGCGCGTCCGTCATCGGCGTGAAGATCGAGGTACCGACGACCGGCTTTGTCATAGAGGCACCTGCCGCGCGCGCGCGTGAATCGCGGAATTATCGCGATCAAACTCTCGTCACTCACTCGGCATCACCTTCTCGAGTCGCGCGTACTTCTCGAGGAAGCGCGCGTCACGACCGGACTCGAAACGTACGACGACCACGCGCTCGCCGCGCGTGAACTCGGTCGAGACGACGACGCCGGTACCGTACTCGTCGTGGTACACGTACGTCCCCGGAGGAAACTCACCGTGCTCGGCTGCCGAGCCGCGCCCCGGTGCGAACTCGGTCGCGCGCGAAGAGTACGACGCGTACGACGCGCGCGACGGGCCGCTCGTGCCGTCAAGAGTTATCCGTTCCGACGGAATCTCGCGGAGGAATCGGGACGGCGTACACTCCAGCGTCATTCCACGAACGCGCCGAAAACGACATGTCGTGAGGAAAAGTTCGTTGCGCGCGCGCGTGATCGCGACGTACAGAACGCGGCGCTCTTCCTCGATGTCGTCCTCGGTGCCCTCCGCCCGGGGAAAGAGCCCGTCCTCGAGGCCCGTTACGATCACCCGATCGAACTCGAGCCCTTTCGTGTTGTGCATCGTAATCAGCGTTACGGCGGGTTTTTCGGCTTTGGCTGCGTCGTCCGCGTCGGGGTCGATGGTCCGACTCGCGTCGAGCTCGATCGTCTCGAGAAACTCGACGAGCCCGTCGGCCGTCGCGGGGTAGATTGCGGCGGCGTTAATCAACTCGTCGAGATTCGCACGTCGCTGCGTCCCGGCGACCTCGTCCTGTTGCTCGTGAAACGTCGCGAGCCCCGACTCGGTGATCGCGGCTTCAAGCGTCGCCGAGAGCGCCCCGGATCCGAACGTCGCACGAGCCGCTGCGACCGCGCCGAGGAACGTCTTGACGCCTTCGCGCGCGCGGCGCGATGCGGAATAGCCGCCCTCGCCCGCCGCAGCCGGAATGTCGCCGTCGTACGCGGATGCCTCCGACACGATCGCGTCTATCGTCGCGGGGCCGACGCCGCGCGTCGGTTTGTTCACGACTCGCCTGAACGCCACTTCGTCGCGTGGGTTCGCGATCGTCTTCAGAACCCCGAGCGCGTCCTTGACCTCTTCTCGTTCGTAGAACCGAACCGAACCGACGATACGGTACGAGATTCCAGCCTTCAGAAACTCGGTCTCGAAGAGGCGACTCTGCGCGTTTGTCCGGTACAGGATCGCGGTATGCGTGTCGTTCGTGGATCGAATGAGATTCTTGCAGTACTCGACCTCGTCGTTCTGATCGTACAGCACCGCGAGGCGCGGAAGTGGCCCATCGGGACGACGCGTCCAGAGCGTCTTCCCGAGCCGGCCTTCGTTGTTCGCGACGACATCCGACGCGAGACCGAGGATCGCGCCCGACGACCGATAGTTCTCCTCGAGCCGGACAACCGTCGTCCCCGGAAAGACCTCCGGAAACGAGAGAATGTTTCGGACCTCTGCGCCACGAAAACGATAGATCGACTGATCGTCGTCGCCGACCACGCAGAGATACGTTTCATCACCCACGAGCTCGCGAAGAAGCAGGTACTGCGCGACGTTCGAGTCCTGATACTCGTCGACGAGCACCGCGCGGTACCGCGAGCGGATCCGGGCCTTGATCTCCGGGTTCTCGCGCAGCAGCCTGATCGGGAGCAGAATCAGGTCGCCAAAATCGACGTTACCGATCTCGCGCAACCGTTTTTCGTACGCGCGGTATCGTTCCACGAACTCCGGGTCCGGCGAAACTGCGCCCAGGTCGTCGTCGGGAGAGAGCCCGTAATCCTTCGCGCGCGAAATCCTCGTCGCGAGCCGTCCGAGACTCGACCGGTTTTCGTTCGGATAAATCGTGCGCAGAAGCGTCACGACGTCGTCGTCGTCGTAAATCGTGAAACCCGGCGAGATTCCGACGTGAACGGCGTTTCTCCTGAGCAGCCATGCGCCGAAAGAGTGAAACGTCCGGACCATCGCGTCGGCGGCGGCCGGGACGATCCCCGACGCGCGTTCGCGCATCTCCGCGGCCGCGCGGTTTGTGAACGTCACCGCCAGGATCGAGTACGGAGTGTAGCGAAGCTCGTCGATCAGGTACGCGATCTTCACGGTGATCACGCGCGTCTTGCCGCTACCGGCACCCGCCAGAATCAGCAGAGGCCCCCCCGAGTGGGTCACCGCTTCGTACTGCGGGTCGTTGAGGTCGCGCAGATACTCGCGACGGTCCGCGCGACTCACGACGCCTCCCGTGTGAGTAGCGCGGCCTCGAAATCAACGCCGGTCCGGCGGATAATACGCGCGCGCACGACACTCCCGGGCCGCGGGCACTCACCTGCGTAGCGCAACACAACCGCCCCGTCGACCTCCGGTGCGTGCATGAATCCGCGCCCGAGAACGATCGACTCGCCGATCACCGGCTCCTCGACGAGCACATCGATCTCGCGGCCGACAAACCGGCCGAGCCGTTCATCGACGATCTCGGTCTGAAGGTTCTCGAGCTCGGTTCGGCGTTGTTTCGCGACGCGCTTCGCGACGCGACTGCGCCCGCGCGAGGCGCGGTACGCCGGGGTACCTTCCTCGGACGAGTACTCAAAGACACCGAGCCACTCGACCCGAGCCTCGGCCACAAAACCGCGCAACTCATCAAAAGCTTCGTCGTCCTCGCCGGGAAACCCGACGATCAGACTCGTGCGCACGACCGCATCCGGGAGCTCGCCGCGTATCCACCGAATTAACTCCCCGTGCGAGTTACGGTCTCCGGGGCGTCCCATCGAACGCAAAACACGCGTCGAGGCGTGTTGAATCGGGATGTCGAAGTACGGCACGACACGGTCGTCGTCGCGCATTACCCGGATGAGTTCTTTTGGAAAGCGCTCGGGATAGACGTATAACGGTCGTATCCAGAACTCACCGGGAATTTCAAGAAGCCGCCTGATCAGCGAGACGATCTCACGCCCGTCGCGCGTGTCGCGACCGTACGATCCGAGATCCTGTGCGATCAGGTTAATCTCCTTGATACCGCGAGAGACAAAGAGCCGCGCCTCGGCGACGATTACATCGGGGTCTCGGCTCCGCAGTCGCCCACGGATAAGAGGGATCGCGCAGAACGCACACGAGTTGTCGCACCCGTCGGCGACCTTGATGTACACGCTTCCCGCCGGCGACAACAATCGCCGGCGGTCGCCGACAACCTCGGGCATCACCGACGGCTCACTCGCCTCGACTCCCGCAACGGGCGGCGCGACTGACACGGGATTTCGTGGATTGGCGGCGATCAGGTCGAGAAACGCGCCGATTCCGGCAAGATCCCGGTTGCCGAACACGCCGTCGAGTTCGGGCATCTGCTGAGCGAGATCGTCCGCGTATCGCTGCGATAGGCACCCCGCCATCACGATGGTTCTCCCGGGGTAGGCCGTTCGAAACCCGAACGCGGTGTCGATCGATTCTTTCTTTGCGGGGGCGATAAACCCACACGAGTTGACGATTATGACGTCGGCCTCGTCCGACGGTGACTCGTGCCATCCGTCGGCGATGAGCGAAGAGATTATCGTTTCCGAATCAACCTGGTTTTTCGCGCATCCGAGGCTCTCGATGTGGAAACTGCGCTGCGGAGTCGTGCGGGACACGGCGTCAATACATCGGTCTCAACTCCAACCGTTGTACACGGTCGGACTCGGTCCACGTCAGGAAACCCGCGGTCGCAGCGCCCGGGGCGCCAAGCGAGACCGCAACGTCGGTCCCGTCGGGTCTTTGCACCTGCATCGTGACCGATCCCGCGTTACTCACCCAAAACCGGATCGATTCCTCGAAAACGGACGAAGCGGTCTGACCGCTTTCGTAGTACGCTTCCGAGCGCCCTTCTCCGTCGGTCTCGTACCGGAACATCGCGGGCGCGTCGAATCGGAGCGAGACGGGTACGGCACGGCGCGCCGGCGACTCGAACAACACGACGGTGTCGCGTACTCGGTCCGGGCGATTCGTCGATCCGACTGCTTCGGGAACCGGGTCAGGCTCGGCGCTCTCGGGCACACCGACTCCGACCGGCGACTCTATCGTACGATCGAACCGGACGACTACCGCCGGCGGTTCAGCCCCACGGACGATCTCGCGCACGAGGATTCTTATGTCGCCACGCCCATCGTTATTTATGTCGACGACCATTTCCGACCGCTCGTCGATGGCGTGCGAACCGTACTGGGTTTCGATCGTAACGGCATCTTCGATCCGCGCGAACATCACGGTGTACGTCGCGTCGTGAACCGGAATCTCGACGGCGTCGTACTGTTGAAACCTACGTTCGAGAATTCCCGACTCGAACGCGTACACCGATGCTGTCGGCACGACGAGCTCGGTCCCTGCGTCGGGCCGAGAGAACCTGATCACCCCTGTATCGATCAGATAGTACAGACCGAACGCTACCCCGCCGATCAGCAAAATCAAAAACACAGTGAGCACGACAGGGCCCGATCGGCGGCGCACGATGAGTTCATCGATCGGCGGCGGCTGCTCCTGAAGTTTGATGTTGCGATAAAGGTTAACGATCTCCTGCGAGTCGAGTCCAAGGTACTCGGCGTACGTCCTGAGAAAGCCGAGAAGGTAAGACTCTCCGGGAAAGGTGTCGAAGTCTTCCGACTCCAGAGCTTCTATGTATCGACGCGTGATATGCGTATCGCGCGCGACCTGCTCGACCGACAAACCCTGTTCTTCGCGGAGGCCTTGTAGTTTTGCTCCAATCGATTCCATTCTACGCGTTCCGATCGAGCATCAGCCACCGTCGCGGTCAAGCTCGAAGATAAAGTTTTCAAAGACGTTCGCTGTCGGTGGATTCTCAAACTCAAATTTCTCGTCGGGAATAGAGCTGTCGATCCGGATGTTCCGGAAGTCCATTTGTACATCGCGATAATCGTTTGTCACGCCGATAATTCGACGGATGAGACCTTCCTCGTTGACCGATATCGTGAGTTGTCGATACCCTTCGGTTGTCCCGCGCGCCTCGAGCCTGAGCTTGATTACCATCTCGGACGAGCCGGGTTCGAGGGCGACTTCCGATGGACCTGTCAGGTACGCGATACTGTAGTTTCGCCGCATGAGCGACAGACCCTGCTCGGTAATGAGCCCGGTCGGTTCGGCGGTGCGCTCACGAAGCGGCTGTCGGAGTGTCACACCGTGGCGCGGGATGTGAACGTTCAACTGCTTTCCATCCGACGAGATGATCTCGTTTGACGGCGCGCTGAACTCTATCGTCAAGAGGTTCGGACGACGATGGAACAGCTCGCCTTCCATCGTCTCGGTTCCGAGCTTGATGGTCACGGCAGCCTGAAAGTCGGTGAACTCGCCGTATCGTGCCGCGATGCGGTCAAAGTACGCGGGGGCCGTCAGGATCTCATCGGCAGGGAGGACCGCAGCAATCGCGAGCAAAAAAACCAGTACTGGAGCTTTTTGGAGTGTTCTCATAGTTACACCTTTATGATCCTATAATCGAATAGCGTTGTCAATACTCGTCGTCCGCGCTGTGTTCGGCACCGCCCGCGCTCATTGCGCGGATTCGATCGCGTAACTCGGCCGCACGCTCGTAATTCTCCTCACGGACCGCTTCGTCGAGTTCCTGTCGCAGGATCTCGACCGGGTTTGTCGAGTCGTGGTGTTCGATCTGTTCGATCGCTGAGCGCAGATACGTGAGAGACCGAACCTTCTCGAACTGAAACGCGGGCGAATCGACCTCGCGCATCGACTCGATCTGCTCGATCGCGCCGATCAGAATCTGCTCGGCCTCAGACTGCGCGTCACTCTGCATCCGTTCCATCGCGCGCGCGGTCGCGTTCATCCGAACGATGTACGGCTTGAACTGGAGAACCGCGTCGCGGTCCTCGTCGTTGTCGCAGTACTTCTCCAACAATCCGCACAGCGCAAGGTTGTGCCCGGTATCCCGCGCGACCCGCGCAAAATCGTTGAGCTGGAACAACATAAGGTAGCGATAGTAGAAAAGCACACCTTCATTCTGCAAAGCGACGCAGTCGTCGTGTTCGATCATGAAACCGTCGTCGGTTCCGTTCGTCCCGACGTACTGCGCGCGCTGCGCCTCGATTGCATCGACAACCGTGGATTTCCCGTACGGCCGTGCGCCGTCGGGACGCCCCTCGAGCTCGTACTGTTCGAGTCCGAGAGGAAGACGCACCTGCAGGACACTCCGCCCGTCGGCGGCGACGATGATCCGCATCGTATGCTCCGGATCGTACGGCCACTGTTCGAGTATTTCGGTCAGGTCTTGCCTCACACTTTCCTCCTTGTGAAAATATACTACACAAGCGCGGAATCGTCGCCGGAACGTCGGCACGACCGCTTGATACTCGCGACGACACGCCGTACTATGCGGTAATCCTGCGTGCGCCCAGTGACCCGATTTCGAGGAGGCCGTGATGGTCAAGGTTCTCTCGCTCGGTGGCTCAATCGTCGTTCCCGATGAGATCGATACCGAGTTTGTACGACGTTTCACCGAGATGCTCACAGAGTTTGTCGAGCCCGAGGATAACAGAGCGATCCTCGTGGTCGGCGGAGGCGCCCCTGCGCGCAGATACCAGAACGCGTACCGCAAGCTGGTCAGCGAACCCGACGCAGCCGCGCTCGACTGGATCGGCATCGGCGCAACCCGGTTGAACGGTCGTTTTATCAAAGCCGTGCTCGGCGGCTTGTGCAGGGAAGACATCGTCACAAATCCGAGCGTCGCGACCACGTTCACGGGCAAGATACTTGTCGCCACCGGCTGGAAGCCGGGATTCTCGACCGATTTTGACGCGGTTATCCTGGCCGAACGATTCTCGGCCGACACCGTCGTAAACCTCTCGAACATCGAGAAGGTTTTCACGGACGATCCCCGGACGAATCCCGATGCGCAGCCGCTCGACGAGTTAACGTGGGATGAGTTCCGCGCGATCGTCGGTGATACGTGGGTTCCCGGAGGAAATGCACCGTTCGACCCGATCGCGGCGCAGAAGGCGCAAGAAATCGGGCTTCGCGTCGTCGTCGCGAGCGGGCGCAATCTCGAGAACGTAAGGAGCATCCTTCACGGCGGAGATTACGTCGGGACGACGATCGGCCCCGGCTGAAACCGGTTATCGCCCCCTGATCGCTGCCGACACCGCTTCGACAATCTCCGTCTCGGCCTGATCGAACTCAACACGGAAGCCTTCGTCGCGCGCGATGCGAATCAGGCTCTCGACCTGAACGACAGGGCTCGAAATCTCGACGAGAAGCCCCATCGCTTCGACAAAACGTCCGGCCGCCGATAAAGCGACCGCGATCCGGCCGAGTACAGCGTCACGCGAGAGCGTCGACTCGAGCGCAGCCTCGGCTGCATCGGCGAGCAACTCCGCGGCGCCTTCGGGCTCCGCGTCGAGACGAGCGATCCCGGCGCCCGCGAGGATACGCGCGCCAATCGTGGGGTCGGAAAACTCGGCGACCAGACGGCGAGCATCAGCCGGATCGATCACCGCGGCTATACGCTCAAATACCGACGCGATCTTGAGTTGGTCCGCGACGCCGTTCATCGCGATTTCAGCGGCAGACGCGTGGATCCGGGCGAGTTGCACATCGCCGATCGCGGAGTACGCCGCCGAGATCTCCGCATGAGCATCGGCCCTGAGGAACCCATCGGGCACCTGTTCGGCAGCGGAGCCCGCGCGTGAGAGAAAGATGTACGCCGACGGAATGTCGCCCGCCGCGCCAAACAGCTCCGCGTGCGCGGCGAGGCCGCGCGCGACAAGGTGGCGATCGCCGGTCGCGTCGAGCACGGACGACGCGTCGAACTGGCGTCCGAGCACGAAAAACCGGGTCGAAATGTCGAGAACCATGAGCCGGTCGTCGTCGCCGATCGGCGACGGATCGGGAGTGCGCAACTCGGAGAGCGATCTCCGCAGATAGTCGTCGGCCGAGGACGCGCTCCCGAGCAACTGGAACTGCTGCGCGATCCGACTGTACGCGTCCGCGCGTCGCCATTTATCGGGAAGCGCGCCGACTGCAGGAATCGCCTGCTGAAGCAGCATATTCGCGTTCCCGGTCGCGCCGGTCCGCCGGTACATATCCGAGACGTCGATCAAGAGCCCAAAACGCGTCGTGAGATCCTCGATCACAAAGATCGCCTCGATCGCCCGGCGTTGAAACTCGAACGCCGCGTCGGAAGCGACGAAAATCGCGCCGATCACCGCGCGCAACGCTTCACCTCGCGCCCACTCGTTCGAGATCGACAAAGCGTTTTCAAGCGCCTTTTCGAGATGGAGCAATCCCTGTTCAATCCGGTCCAGGTGGAAAAAAAGTTCGGCGACACGCGCGATGACGACCGGGTCTGTAACGCCGCCGACAGTGATCAAACGGACCGCGTGGTCGATGACGTGAGCCGAGGCAGCCGCGTTTCCCGAGTCGTGGTACGCGTTTGCGATCTCGACGTACAACAGCACGCGCGTCACAAGGTCGTCGACGTTCTCCGCGGCGGCGGTCGAGACCGAAAGTGGGCCCGTCGAACCCGGAAATCCACGGCCCGGGAAGTCCGGGATCGAGACTCCGGCGGTCGTGGCGCACCCGAAGATAAGCGGCAAGAGAGCCAGTAAGCCGGCGAGAACGAAAAATCGACCCGAAGCCGGTGTATTCCGCGAGCCGTCGATCTCCATCGTGAACAACTCGTCTAAACCGGGGTCAATTGCAACTTTCCGTCATCGTACGAGAGGGTGATTTTGCGCGGCGAGCCGATCGACTTGACCGTCTTGAGGCTCACTTCAACGGTTCCGACGCGGCATTCGTTCCTCAAGTTCACCGTACCCGGAACACCGACCGCGTCTGCACTATGCGCACCGCCGGGAGCGCGCACCGGGCAAATTTTCACCTCGTAACTCGTCGTCATAAGTCCGAGGTCAAACCCGTCGTTGGGATGTATATTAATTGTCGCTTCGTCAAACGAGTAATCGCTGATAACAGTAAGTGGTGACGTCATTTTCACATGAATCCTCGGCGTCCGATGGTTTTTCTGCTTCAAATCTACGCCATGCCGTGCCGGATGTCAACGAAACCGGGAATTATCTCAACCGCGACGGTAAAAAACCCATTGACGTAAAAGCGTGCAACGGCTAACCTTTGGGCCGTTGTCGACCACGACAGAACACTGACCACGAGACGCCGGCGTGGCGGAATTGGTAGACGCGCCAGACTCAAAATCTGGTGTCCGCGAGGATGTCCCGGTTCGAGTCCGGGCGCCGGTACTGATCGTTCCCCCTCACCCTTTTTGCAGCAGAACATCCTTGTCGATATCGTCAAAAAGGACTAATTTCCTGTACGTCTGTTGTGTTTCAATGTACTGCAATGTGATTGCATTGATACGATTTTGCCCCCTAAGGAGCTTTCATGCCGTCGCGCCCCGATACACCGAGCGCTGTCCCCGCAGCCGTCCCCGCACCGCTAAGAGGGCGCGACGAATCGCTTGGAACCGAGAAGATCGGCAGGCTCCTGATGCGGCTCTCGATTCCCGCGATGATCGCTATGTTCGTGAACGCGCTGTACAACCTTGTCGATACGATCTTCATCGGCCGTGCGGTTGGTCCGGCCGGGATCGGCGGCCTCGCGATCGTCTTTCCGTTCCAGATCTTTCTTTTCGCTCTTGCTACGATGGTCGGAATCGGCGCCGCGTCGGTGACCTCTCGAGCCCTCGGGGCGGGGAACATGGAACGTGCGCATCGAGCGACCGGCAACGCGTTCACGATGTCGGCGATCCTCGGCGTCTCGATCATGGTCGTCGGGCTGGTTTTCACCGATCAGATCATCGCGGCGTTCGGCGCGACGCCGGGCCTGATCGAGTACGCGCGCGACTACCTCGAGGTGATCGTAATCGGCGCGCCTTTTCTCGTGGTCGCTGTAACGGGCAACAACCTGATCAGAAGCGAAGGGCGCGCGAAGGTGGCTATGGTGTCGATGCTGATCGGCACGGGGGCAAATCTCATCCTCGATCCGATCTTCATCTTTGGGCTCGGGATGGGCGTCCGCGGCGCCGCGTGGGCGACCGTGATCGGTTTCATCTTGTCCTTCCTTTTCATAGCCGCGTTTTTCATAACCGGCCGCAGCAGTCTTTCGTTCAAACGATCGGACATGCGGCTCGAGCCGAGAATCAGCAGGGAAATCCTCGCGATCGGCTTCCCGAACTTCACGAAACAGCTCGGCGGATCGGTCCTCGTCGTCGTGATCAACAACGCGCTCCGGATCCACGGCGGCGATATCGCGATCGCGACGTTCGGGGTTATCAACCGCCTCCTGATGTTCGCGGTGATGCCGGTGTTCGGGATCGTTCAGGGATTTCAGCCGATTGCCGGGTACAACTACGGTGCAAAAAAAATGGACCGTGTCCGCGAGGTCGTCCGGGTCGCCTCGATCGCGACGACAGCGATCGCCGGCGGGTTTTTCATCGTGATGATGGTCTTCCCGGGACCGTTGATGAGCATTTTCGGCGACGACGCCGAGCTGATCGCGCTCGGGACGTACGCGATGAGGATCATCGTACTTGTTCTTCCGATCATCGGAATCCAACTCGTCGGATCGACGTTCTTCATGGCGATCGGAAAAGCGTTTCCCGCGTTGATCCTCTCGATTTCGCGGCAGATTCTCTTTCTGATTCCTCTCGTTCTGATCTTCCCGATCTTCTGGGGCACCACCGGTGTCTGGCTTGCGTTCCCGGTCGCCGACACGTTGGCAACGTCGTTAACGATCGTATGGCTCGCGGTGGAAATGAGAAAGATCATTGACAGATCGGCGCTCAATCCGTAGTATCGTTCAATCCTACAATTTTCTTTCCAAGGAGAGACATATGCGTTTTGCAAAGTCAATCGCGGTCGCTCTGGTTCTTATCCTGGTCGCGGGCACCTTGTTCGCCGCCGGTGCAAAGGAACCACAAGCGACAAAGACTCAGAACCGCGACACGATCGTCGTCGCGATGGGCGCGGATGCGCGATCGCTCGATCCACACGAGACGAACGACCAGCCGTCGGCTCGCATCATGAAGCAGATCTACAGCACATTGATGCACCAAACCGAGGACCTTCAGATCGAGAAAGGACTCGTGACCGACTACCGTGTCGTGAGCGACACCGTGTACGAGTTCACGCTTCCTTCGGGCGTCAAGTTCCACAACGGTGAGACATTGACGTCGCGCGACGTGAAGTTCACGTTCGACCGGATGCGCGAAAAGAACGCACCGGCCGGCTTCCTGATGGCCGCGCTCGACCGCGTCGAGGTCATCGACGACCTGAACTTCCGGATGGTTCTCGAGTTCCCGTTTGGACCGTTCCTCACGCACCTCGCGCACACCGCGATGTCGATCGTGAACGAGAAAGCCGTCACGGCAGGTGGCGACGACTACGGACGTGCGCCGGTCGGCACCGGCCCGTTCAAGTTCGTCGAGTGGCGCGCGGGAGACTCGATCACGCTCGAGCGCTTCGACGACTACTACCGCGGCCCGGCGCAGTCGCGCATGATCCGCTTCCGGTTCATCCCTGAGGACGCAAACCGTGCGATCGCGATCGAGACCGGAGAGGCCGACATCGTGTTCGACGTCGGACCGAACGACTTCGCGAACCTCGAGGCGCTTCCGTCGGTCATCACGTCGCAGATCACGGGTTTGACGACGTTCTACATGGGCTTCAACGCCGCGAAAGAACCGTTCGACGACGTGCGCGTTCGCCGCGCGATCAACCTCGCTCTCGACGTCGACGGCGCCACCGAAGCCGCGTTCCTCGGATTCGCGACGCCGGCCGACGGGCCACTTCCGCCGACGGTGCTGTACGCGAATCCGGACCTCGAAGGGTATGGATACGATCCCGCCGAGGCCCGACGTCTGCTCGCGGAAGCCGGGTACGCGGACGGTTTCACGACCAGCATCTGGACGAACAACAACCCGGTGCGCGTGATGTACTCCGAGATCTTCCAGGAGCAACTGCGTCAGGTCGGAATCGAGGTCAGCATCGAGATCATGGAGTTCGCTCCGTACCTCGACCGCACCGCGCTCGGCGAGCACGACATGTTCATGCTCGGCTGGGTCACGGTTACCGGTGACGCGGACTACGGTCTGTACTCGCTGTTCCACTCGACGCAGTTCGGCGACGCAGGAAACCGCACGTTCTGGGGCAACGACGAAGTCGACCGGTTGCTCGACCTCGGAAAAGCCGATCCGGACCCCGCACAACGCGAACTAGCTTATATGCGCGCGCAGGAGATCATCACCGAAGAAGCTCCGTGGGTTTTCCTCGCGAACCGCGATGAGCTCAACGCGACGCGCAACTACGTCGAAGGGTTTATTCCTCACGCGGCCGGACATCATAACTTGTACCGCGTGTACAACCGATAACGGGACGTCTGGATCCCGACATCTATCTGACGGGGGCGCCAAGGCGCCCCCGTTCCTCTCGAGGACGGAATGCACAAATACATCTTTCGACGCATCCTGATGCTGATACCGGTCATGCTCGGCGTTTCATTCGTGGTATTCACGATCATGTTCTTCACGCCGGGCGACCCCGCGCGGATCATGCTCGGAGAACGCGCACCGGCCGATGAAGTTGCCAGACTGCGCACGCAAATGGGCCTCGACGACCCATTTCTGGTACGGTATGTCAACTTTGTCGTAAACGCCGTTCGCGGTGATCTCGGACGCTCGCTCGTCACACGGCGCTCTGTCGCAGCCGAGTTGTTTTCGCGTTTTCCCGCGACGATGCAACTCGCGGCCGCGGCGGTTCTCGTCTCGGTCGCGATGGGTATTCCGATCGGGATAATATCCGCGACAAAACAGTACTCGGTCTTCGACGGCTTCAGTATGGCGCTCGCGCTCGTCGGCGTCTCGATGCCGAACTTCTGGCAAGGCATGATGATGATCCTGCTGTTCTCGATCGCGATCGGAATCCTTCCGTCGAGTGGGTACGGGACGTTCTGGCACCTCATCATGCCCGCCGTCACGATCGGCACGAGCTCCGCCGCGATCATAACGCGGATGACGCGTTCGAGCATGCTCGAGGTCGTCCGCCAGGACTACATCAGGACGGCACGAGCCAAAGGCCTCTCCGAAAGCGTCGTGATCAACCGCCACGCGCTGAAAAATGCTCTGATACCGATCGTGACGGTCATAGGGCTCCAGTTCGGGTATCTTCTCGGGGGAGCGGTCTTGACCGAGACGATCTTCGCGTGGCCCGGAGTCGGCCGGTTCATGGTCGACGCGATCCGGCAGAAAGACTTCCCGGTCGTTCAAGGCGGCGTGCTTCTGCTCGCGCTCACGTTCAGTCTTGTCAACCTTGTCGTCGATATCCTGTACGCGTACATCGACCCGCGCATCAAGGCGCAGTACAAGTGACGGAGTTCATAAATGACTAACTCACCGGCCGACAACCAACCCGTCGTGAAAGGCACTCCGACGCCGAATCCGGCCGGCTTGACGACGCAGGAAGGGCTCGGCGCAACGCCCAAGAAACAGCGGTCGCAGTGGGCCGAGGTCTGGCGACGCCTTCGGCGGAACCGGATGGCGATGGTAGGCCTCGGCGTAATCGTCGTGATAATCCTTACGGCGATCTTCGCGGATTTTGTCGCGCCGTACGGATACCGCGAGCAGAATCTTCGGTTGCGCAACAGCCCACCGTCTCGCGAGCATATCCTGGGAACCGACGATCTCGGACGCGACATCTTGAGCCGGATCATCCACGGATCGCGTGTCTCGCTGCAGGTGGGAATCGTCGCGGTCAGCATCGCGGTCGTAATCGGTGGAGCGCTCGGCGCCTTATCGGGGTTTTACGGAGGCCGGCTCGATAACATAGTGATGCGGGCGATGGACGTGCTGCTCGCGATACCGTCGATCCTGCTCGCGATCGCGATCGTGAGCGCTTTCGGTGGAGGGCTCGTGAACGTGATGATCGCGGTCGGGATCGCGTCGATACCTCAGTACGCCCGGATCGTCCGCGCGTCGGTGATCTCGGTCAAGGAACAGGAGTTCGTCGAGGCCGCCCGGGCGGTCGGCGCGCGCGACTTGCGGATCATCGTGAAACACATCATCCCGAACTCGCTCGCACCGATCATCGTGCAAGGCACGCTCGGCGTCGCGGGCGCCATTCTCGCCGCTGCAGGACTGTCGTTTATCGGTCTCGGAATCCAACCTCCGACGCCCGAATGGGGAGCGATGCTCTCGGCCGGCCGACACCTCATCCGGACTGCGTGGCACGTCGCGACGTTCCCGGGGATCGCGATCATGATCACGATTTTCGCTCTGAACCTCTTGGGCGACGGCCTGCGCGACGCTCTCGACCCACGGTTGAAACAATGATCTCGGCTGAATCAATCACAAACGGAGAGTGCGTGTGAGCCAACCACTTCTTGAGATCCGCGACCTCAACGTCGAGTACCGCACCGAAGACGGTGTCGTCAAAGCCGTTGAGCGTCTCAACCTGACGCTGAACAAAGGCGAGACGTTGGGGCTTGTCGGTGAGACGGGCGCCGGAAAGACGACGACCGCACTATCTATAATGCGCCTTGTG
The DNA here is from genome assembly GCA_007695285.1 of Spirochaetaceae bacterium. Lineage (GTDB taxonomy): Bacteria > Spirochaetota > Spirochaetia > DSM-27196 > PXBQ01 > PXBQ01. The sequence continues at coordinate 95,393 of REEC01000120.1, forward strand.
CCGGATCCTCCGGGAAAGGTAGTCGGTGGAGAGGTGGTTTTTGACGGCACCAATCTACTGAAGGTGCCGAACGAAGCGATCAAGCAGATTCGCGGCAATAAGATCTCGATGATCTTCCAGGATCCGATGACGTCGCTGAACCCGGTTCTGACGGTCGGATTCCAGATCGAAGAAGCCGTGATGCTGCACCAAAGGCTCTCGCGAAGCGACGCGCGCAAGCGAGCGGCCGAGATGCTGCAGCTCGTCGGCATCCAACCCGAAAGGGTCGACGACTACCCGCACGAGTTCTCGGGTGGAATGCGGCAACGCGTCGGGATCGCGATGGCGTTGTCGTGCAACCCGGAACTGCTGATCGCCGACGAGCCGACGACGGCGCTCGACGTCACGATTCAGGCTCAGGTCCTCGACCTCATGAAGAATCTGCGCGACGAGTTTCATACGTCGATGATCCTGATCACGCACGACCTCGGCGTCGTCGCGGAGGTATGCGACAAGGTCGCGATCATGTACGCGGGAACGATCGTCGAGTACACCGACGTGAAGACGCTCTTCACCGAGCCGAAACACCCGTACACGATCGGACTGTTCGACTCGATCCCGACGCTCGACGAGGATATCGAGAGGCTGCGTCCGATCAAGGGCACGATGCCCGATCCGACCGATCTCCCGTCCGGGTGCAAGTTTCACCCACGGTGCCCGAAGGCGCAGGCGATCTGCGCGACGCGAGCACCCGCGTTCACCGACGTTTCCGACGGTCACATGGTCAACTGCCTCATTTACGAGGGGCTCGTCGCCGAGACGCCCGAGCCCCCGCAAGGGTTATAAGGAACGCCTGATGGATACATTGCTCGACGTACGCGGACTCCGAAAAAACTTCACGACCAAGAAAGGGCTTCTCCAAGCGGTAAACGACGTCACGTTCACGATCGGTCTCGGCGAGACTCTCGGAGTCGTCGGCGAAAGCGGCTGTGGAAAGTCGACCTTAGGCCGCGCGGTTCTCAGGCTCACCGAACCGAGCGCGGGAGAAGTGCTCTTCGACGGCGTGGACCTCTGCAAGATTTCGCGTCGACAGATGCGCGATCGCCGCAAAGACATGCAGATCATCTTTCAGGATCCGTTCGCGTCGCTCAATCCGAGGCTCAGTATCTCGCAGATTATCGCCGAACCGTTTGAGGTGTTCGGGCTGCTGAACAAGAAAGGGCGCGACGAGCAGGTCGCGGACCTTATGAGGTTGGTCGGCTTGTCGCCACGGTTGGTGAACTCGTTCCCGCATGAACTCGACGGCGGGCGTCGGCAACGGATCGGCGTCGCACGCGCGCTCGCGCTGAACCCGAAGTTCATCGTGTGCGATGAGCCGGTCTCCGCGCTCGACGTCTCGATTCAGGCGCAGATTCTCAACCTGATCCAGGATCTGCAGCAGAAGCTTGGGCTTACGTACCTGTTTATCTCGCACGACCTCTCGGTCGTGAAACACCTGAGCAACCGGGTCGCGGTGATGTATCTCGGCAAGATCGTCGAGATCACGACGTCGCGAAACATCTTCCGGAACCCGCTCCACCCATACACGCAGGCGCTGCTCTCCGCGATTCCGATCCCGAAGTACGGTGCAAAAAGGGAGCGCATCATCCTCAAGGGTGACGTCCCGAGCCCGGTCAATCCACCGAAGGGCTGCATCTTCTCGGGTCGGTGCCCACACGTGATGGACAAATGCCGAGAGGCGCCGCCACCGACCGTTGAAGCCGACGGCGGGCACTTCGTGTCGTGTTATCTGGTCTCGGACAAGCTCACGCCAGGGACGCCCACACCTCAAGCTTAGTCGTCAGACGCCGAATTATCTCGTTCGTGAACTCGTCGGTTCGTGCCGACCCTCCAAGGTCGGCCGTCCGGACTCCTTCGTGAACGGCCTCAAACGTCGCCTCGTACACGGCGCGGCTCACGCGCTTTGCGTCGGTGTCGTCGATATACCCGAGCAGAGCGGCACCCGCGAGGATCATCGCCATCGGGTTCGCGACGTTTCGGCCCTCGAGCGCCGGTGCGGTCCCGTGCGGCGCTTCGGCCATCACCGCTGTAACATCGCCGTTCTGAGACATCGCGATCACGAGCGACTCCGATCCCGCGATCGAGCCGAACATCTGCAGGACCATGTCGGACAACAGGTCTCCGTCGCGGTTGAGCGACGGGATCACGAGGGGTTCGCCCGAGGTCGCGAGCAATAGCGCAAACGTCGCGTCGATCAGCTGCGGCTCGTACCGGACGTCCGGGTACTGCTCGGCCGCGCGATCGAGTTCCTCCTTGAACAAACCTTCGTACACCGGGCTCACTGTGTACTTCGGACCGCCGAAGACCTTCGAGCCGGTTCGCCGCGCGTGTTGAAACGCGTACTCGGCGACCGCGCGACAGACTCGACGCGAAATCTTTTCTGTCCGGTACGCGTACTCTTCGAGCTCGCCGGACGCGCCCTCGCGGTGCTCTTCGGCGCCGTACGCGTCGTCGCGCGCCATACGCACGACCGAGATCGGCGAGTGGACGCCGCCGATCGGCCTCACGCCCGGTATACGACGTCCGGTTCGCAGGATCACCGACGCGTCGATCTCTTCGCGCAGGATCTTGTTCGGGCTTCCGACGCCGTCCTTCTCGGGAGGCGTAATCGTCGCGGCCTTGAGGCTGAGTCGGTGCTCCCTGATCGCGGCTCCCGCCTCGTACACGACGGCGTTCTTCGTCTTCCGCCGGTTCTCGAGCCCAAGGTCAAAAGTCAAAAACTCCAGATCGAGGCGCGTTACACCCGGGTCGATAACTCGAAGCGCTTCGGCGAGCAACTCCTTTCCGGTCTGATCGCCGTCGAGGACTACTATCGTTCTTTTTTCTTTTTGGTTTTTCATCGCTGAGCATTTTACACAGAATTGGCGCCCGATGTCTCTACACGAAACCGTACAGGCAAAACCGCACAAACAAAACCTCTTGACGGCTAACCGGCGCCGCGTGCACAATGTCGGTATCTGGGATGGGTACGCGGTATGTCAAAACAAAAAAACTTCTACGCCGTGTTAGGCGTTTCGAGCGACGCCGACACGCAAGCGATCAAGGACGCTTACCGGCGGCTCGCCAAAGAGTCGCATCCTGATGCGCAAGGTCGCTCGGGTGCCGAACGTTTTCGCGAGGCAACCGAGGCGTATACGACGCTTCGTGACCCGTCGGCTCGCAGGCAGTACGACGAATCGATGCGGGCAGCAGAGGCTCCGCGTGGGTTTGATCTCCGATGGAGAGACTCGGCGGGCTTCGATCGTGGATCATCGAGTGATTTGTCGTGGGATTTTCCACGGCAGAAGACGCGCGGCCGGCGGTTCGGAAACGACGTCGACGACATCCTCTCGGCGCTGCGCCGTCGCGGGCTCGGCGGGATCTTCTCGTTCCGACACAATAGGCCGTTTTTCGATGCCGAGTCGAAAGGCGAGTTTTTCTCGACCCACGAAGCGACCGAGTTTGAACTCACCATCTCGGTGACCCCTGAGGAGGCTGCAGCAGGCGGTAGTTACCACGTTCAGATACCGAACGAACCCGGCTACTTCGCGGATCTCACTATCCCTCGCGGTGTTCGCGACGGAACGGTATTACTCGCCACCGTCCTGGGCGCCGAGATCGGAACGATCGCGCGCGTCACGATCACGGTCGATTGAGCCGGTCCGCGGTATGCTGAAAATGCTCGCAACGGCCGACGTTCACGTCGGGATGAAGTTCGGTTCGTACGGTGCCGCCGGTGCAACTCTGGCCGAAGCGCGTTTTGCCGTTCTCGAGACGATCGTCGGCCACGCGAACGAGAGATCTTGCGATGTTCTCGTCTGTGCCGGCGACGTGTTCGAGTCGGTCCGTGTCGCGCGGCGCGATGTCAAACGTGTCGCGGCTATTCTCTCGGGTTTCGACGGACGCGTGGTGGCGGTCCTGCCCGGCAATCACGACTTCCATAACCCCGAGCTCGAGTCGCTGTGGCAGGTGTTTCGCGAAAACGCCGGCGACAGGGTGATCGTACTCGACACACCGGAACCGTACGACCTCGACCGGTTTGACTGCGACGCGGTAATCTTGCCCGCGCCGTGCACGTCGAAGCACTCGAGTACCCCGGCCACCGAATGGATCTCGACGTACGAGCGGACGGACGAGCGTCCCGTGATCGGGGTCGCCCACGGCAGTATCGACGGCCTGACGCCCGACACCGACGGACGATACTTCCCGATGCAGCGCGAAAATCTGCTGGATCTGCCGGTCGACATTTGGATCATCGGACATACGCACGCGCCGTACCCGACCGTTCCTGAGGGCCGGTTGTATGTCCCTGGGACTCCTGAACCGGACGGTTTTGACTGTAACCATTCCGGATCGGCCGTCGAGTTCGCTCTGGACGGACGCACGATCGAGAACAGTACGTTGCTTCCGACGGGACGGTACCGTTTTGTGCGCCGATCGATCCGGATCGACCGGACAACCGATGCCGAGCGGGTGCGCGCCGCGATCCTCGCCGACCAAACTCACCAACCCTCGCGAACCGATCACGAAGCAGGTCGACTGCCACCGGTCGAGGACGACCGCCTGTATCGGCTTGAGCTATCCGGGACGGCACCTCGTTCGGTGCACGATCAGATCATTTCCGAGCTCAGAGAACTCGAATCGTCCGCTTTGTACGCACAGGTCAAGACCGAGTCACTCAAGGTCGACGTCGATCCGCGCGAGCTCGACTCCGAACTCCCGACCGGTTCCTTCGCGAACACCGTCGTCGCGGAGTTGCTCGCTGAAGAACGGCTTGATGCCGCGAATCTCGCGTTCGAAATTGCACGGAAAGTCCGCTCATGAAGATAACGGCGCTGTCGATAGCGAGCTTTGCGGGGCTCACGAAACTCGAGATCGAGTTTGGCCCCGGAGTCACGTTGGTCACGGGACCGAACGAAGCAGGGAAATCGACGATGTTCCACGCGATCGATCACATCCTGTTCACGCCGGCTCGCCTGGGCAAACGCGATTTCGAGAGGACGATGAAACGGTTCATGCCGCTTTCCGGCGGCGACACGATCGGCGCCACTCTCACGATCGAGCACAACGGAACGCACACTCTCTCGCGCGAATGGGGCGCGACTCCGAGCGAGCGGTTGTGTCTGTCTGCGGGCGGTACCGTCACCGAACCCGACGAGATCAACCGTGTTATCGCCGAGATGCTGCCGGCCGGCCCAGGCACGGTCCGCTCGCTTCTGCTCGCGTTTCAGTCGGGCCTCGCGAACGCCGTCGAGGCGCTCGACGGAGACTCCGCAACGCGTGCCGACCTTTCGGATACGGTCCGCAAGGCGGTTCTCGAGACGGGCGGCGTATCGATAGACCGCTTCCTGGCCGAGATCGACGCGATGTACGACTCCGCATTCTCGCACTGGGACACCGATCGTTCGCTGCCCGAGCGAGATAGATCCGGACGCGAGCGCGGGATCGATAACCCGTGGCCGAGCAAGGTTGGATCGATTCTCGCGGCGTATTACCAACTCGCCGGGACCCGGCGAAAGCACGAACTCGCGACCGCGCTCGAGCTCCGGCTCGACGCGAGGGCCGAGAAGATCACCGCCTCACGGACCGAAGCGGCACGCCTCGACGAGTATATCTCGGAAAACGCCGCGGCGGTACGCGACGCGCATCGACGTGGCGAACTCGAGGCGCGTCTCACGGCCGTAGAGAGTACTGCCGAGATCGCCGGAAACGCGATGCGGCGACTTCCCGTTCTCAGGGACAGAAACACGACCGCCCGCGACGCGCTCGCCGAGTTGTCGGAGGCTTTCATCGAACTCGATGACGAGAAATCGCGCGCGATCGCGCGCGAGGCGACTCTCCAGGCGCGGCAACGCGCGGAAAGTCTGCGCGCGATTGTTGCACAACGCGACGCGGCCGCGCATGACCTCGCCGCGCTCCCGCTCGTACGGAAAGACGACGTTCTCAGACTCGACTCCGCGCGCGACGCTCTGACGCGCCTCGAATCGCAACTGAGTACGGGTTCGTTCCGAGTTACGGTCGCCGCGACACAAAACTCGACCGTGCGCGTCTCGCGCGACTTCGATCCACCGAACGATTGCGTGATCGCCGCCGACGCGCCGTACCGGATACCGGCGGGTGGACGCGTCGTGGTCGAACACGCGCCGGTAACCGTAACGGTAGAACCCACCGGAATCGATTTTGAGACGATCGAAAAGCAGCACGACGAAGCACACCGTCGGCTCGCGCAGATGCTCGAGGCCCTCGGCGGCTCGCGCGAAGCCGCATTGACCCGATACGAGCAGTACCGCGCCGCGCAGCGCCGCGTCGAGGAACTCGACGGAAAGATCGTGACGGAACTAGGCGAAGACACGATCAACGACGTTCTCGAAGCCGTCACCGATGATGAGACCGAGACGACGCGTCCGATCGTCGAGATCGTCGAGCAGCACTCGAGAGTAGGCGCCGAACGCGCCGCTGCGCAGCGAACCGTCCAGGAGACCGCGCGAGAGATCGAGTCGATCGAGCGCACGAGCGGTGATGAAGACGCGATCATCTCGAGACTCGCGGAGGCGACGAACGAGAAGAACAAACTCGAGTCCGAGATCGCGGCTCTTCGGCCGATTCCCACCGAACACGCCGATGCGCAAGGCTTCATCGACGCGTACGAAAACGCGCGGACGCGCCTCGCGACCACGCGCGAGACGGTCAGAGATCTGGAAAAAGACATCGCCGACGCTGAGCGCGAACTCGGGAGTATCGTCGGCGACGGGTCGGTCGAGGAACTCACCGACGCGCTCACGGAAGCTGGAGGAAGGTTCGAGCACGAGAAATCGTTCGGCGAGAACGTCCGTGCGGTTCACGAGGTGGCACACAGGACCGCTACCGCGCTCGACGCGGACACGTTTTCCGGGTACGACGCGCTGTTGGCCCGGTATATCAAAGCGATGACCGCGGGCGCGTACGACGGTATCCCGAGACGCGGCGTCGTTCCGGAAGCGGTCTCGGGGCCGGTTCTCTCGACTCCGGTCGGTCTTTTGTCGACCGGGATGCGCGACGTGCTCGGACTCGCGCTCAGAATGACAGCCGCAGAGGTGTTGTTCGGCGAAAGCCGCGGTTTTCTCGTACTCGACGATCCGTTCGTCGATCTCGACCCGAGTCGAAAGAGGGCCGCGGTCGATGTCGTCTCGGAGTTCGCAACGCGCCATCAAGTCGTGATCTTTACGTGCCATCCGGACCTCGCACCGTTGTTCCCAAACGCGCGCGCCATTTCGGTCGGGCGGCCCGAGTGACGGATAGCCCGAACGTCGTCCTTGACTGAGGTTGTTCGTCGGATTACCTTGAAAATAACCTTTAAGTGGGACCACAGGAGCGCCAATGCTGAACGCAGTCCTCCCGGATGTAATCCAACGGTCGATCGACGAGAAGAACTGGAAGGAACTCGCCAAAACGCAGGTACCGTGGCCGGACAGCGAGATCGTCGTTCCCGACATCGTGGACCTGCTGTTGAACCTGGACAAGAGGGACCGTGTCCTGTTTTTTCGTGCGCTTCCAAACGATCTCGCGACCGACGTTCTCGCGTCACTCGATAGCGAGACGACCGACAAGCTGCTCATCGAGCTTACCGATCACGAGACAAGAACGCTCCTGGCCAATTTGAGCCCGGACGACCGCACGTATCTGCTCGGGGAACTGCCCGGCCAGGTAACGCAGCGGCTCCTCAATCTTCTCTCTCCGGAGGACTTACGCGAGGCGCGAAGTCTGCTCGGATACCCTGAAGACAGCGTCGGCAGGCTCATGACTCCGGACTACGTCGCGGTCCGGCGCGAATGGACGATACAAGGAGCGCTCGACCATATCAGGCGGACGGCCGACGAGCGCGATACGGTTACGATGGTGTACGTCGTCGACGCGTGGTGGAAGCTCATCGATGCGCTACCGCTTCACCAGTTCGTCCTCGCCGACCCGACGGTTACCGTCGATTCGATCATGGATAACTCGTTCATCAGCCTCAACGCGACCGACGACCGCGAGGAAGCGGTCCGCTTGATGCGCAGGTACAATCGGCTCGCGTTGCCGGTCCTCGATACGCGCGGTGTGCTGCTCGGAATCGTGACGTTCGACGACGTGCTCGAGGTTGCAGAAGAGGAGACGACCGAGGACTTTCACAAGAGCGCCGGTGTTATGCCGATGAGGGGCGGTTACTGGGAAACCGGCCGCATGATCTTGTTCCGCAGCCGGATCGGATGGCTCGCGGGCCTTGTTCTCGTGAACCTGATCTCATCCGGGGTAATCGCCGCGTACGAAGAGACGCTCGCGGCGTTCGTCGCGCTCGCGTTCTTCATACCCCTCATCATCGACACCGGAGGAAACGCGGGTTCTCAATCGGCGACGATGATGATTCGATCGATCAGCACGGGAGAGGTAAAACTCAACCAGTGGATGAGAGTGTTCCTGAAAGAGCTCGTGATCGGGGCGTTCATCGGCGTCACCCTCGGGCTCATGGGGTTGGCGCTCGGCACATTCAGGGGCGGCGTTCTGATCGGGCTCGTCGTGTTCTGTACGATGGCGACGATTCTCGTACTCACAAATCTTATCGGAATGGCGCTCCCGTTTCTGTTGACCAAAGTGGGGCTTGATCCCGCGATCGCGAGTGGACCGCTCATCACGTCGGTCGCCGACGCCGTCGGGCTGATCGTGTACTTCTCGTTCGCGACGATGATTCTCGGATTGTGAGGTGCTCGGGATTTTGACGCTGTTTGTTGGACCGCTCGGTCAAAATGAGTATATTAGGAAAGTCATATGAAAACGACAATAGATCAGAAAACCGTCGCAAACGATCTCAAAGAGATGATGCGAAAAGCATTCGTCGGGAGCGATTCGATTCTCGACCTCGTTCTGGCCGGATTTCTCGCGGGACTACACGTCCTGATCGAGGACATACCCGGGGTCGGCAAGACGACTCTCGCGCGCAGTCTCGCGAAGAGCGCCGGCCTCGACTACGCGAGAATTCAGTTCACGCCTGACCTGCTGCCGGGAGACATCACCGGCGTCACGGTCTGGAGTCCTGAAAAACGCGAGTTCGTGTTCAAGAGCGGCGCGATCATGCACCAGTTCATCCTCGCCGACGAGGTCAACCGTGCGTCGTCGCGGACGCAGTCGGCTCTGCTCGAGGCGATGCAGGAGAAATCGGTAACGGTCGACGGAAGCACGTATCCGCTGCCCGAGCCGTTTTTTGTCGTCGCGACGCAAAATCCATTGAGTTTCTCGGGTACGTTTCAGCTGCCCGAGGCGCAGCTCGACCGGTTTGGTGTGTCGCTCTCGCTCGGGTACCCGAACCACGAGGACGAGATCACGATTCTCGACCGCGTCAAACAAGACGCGCTCCTCGATGCGCTCGAACCGGTGATGAGCTCCGACGTGATCCTCGCGATCAAAGAAGAGGTCCGGAACATCCGTGTCGACCGGCGGATTCAGGATTTTGTCGTCGCGATCGCGGACGGCACGCGTCGGAGTCCGACGCTGAAACTCGGCATGAGCCCTCGAGCCACGGGGCACCTCGTTCTCGCGGCGCAGGCGTGGGCGTACCTCGCGGGCCGTGATTTCGTCGTGCCGGAGGACGTGCTCGAGGTCGCAGCCCCGGTCATCCAGCACCGGCTGGTCCCGACCGCACAGGCACGAATGGAGAACAAGACCCCGACCGATATTTTGATGTCGATCATCGACAGAATTCCCAAGCCGGCGGGACTCTGAAAGTCAGGAACGCCCGATGCGCATGATATCCGTCCGACCCGGCGCCGCCGGGGTGTATCTGTTCATGATGTACATCCTGTATCTCACGGGGGTGTACTTCGGGTCGATTTACTATGTTCTCTTCCTGACAACCGTGTTCCTGTCGATCTTCTCGCTTGTTTCAATTACAATGACCGGGTTTTCGTTGCGGTACAATCAGGAGTTTAGCACCGACCACCCGCTCAAGGGTGAGAACATAGTCTATACGTTATCGGCGACGAAGGAATCGGGCTTCCCGTCGACACCGGTCCGCGCGGTCTTTCGGAACGTCCGGCAGGGGATGGACGTCACGATCCCGGATGTTCGATTCTATCCGACACCAAACCGACGGTTCGAGTTCAACTACTCGATTCACTGCCCGTACCGCGGCGTTTACACGATGGGACTCGACGCCCTCGAGTTGATCGGCATTTTCAACCTGCTCTCGTTTCGGATTCCCGCGTGGACGCGCACGTTCTACGTCTACCCGCGCATCATCACGATCGCTCACGCGCCTTTCACCGAGTACGGTGGCGCGCTCAGCCAGCCCGGCACCGGGCGCGGCCGGGAAGAGGACTACACGCTGCTCGAAAGCCTCATACAGTACCGTGCGGGCCTTCCGATCCGACACATCGCGTGGAAGAAGTTCGCGTCGCTCGGAGAGCCCGTCCTGAAGACGTACAACGCGAGTTCACGCCCCGGCATCACGATCTACCTCGACACCCGCCGCCTCGGTCCTGAAAGCGATGCGGCACTCGCCGCCGAGGACTGCTCGGTCGAGATTCTGGTCGCGCTCGTGAAGTTCTACACCGAGCAGAACATCCCGGTCTCGGTGTACGGCGACGGATGGGACAGGTTCATTTTCCCGGGACGCGACGACGCGATGTTCCACGAGTTCCACCGGTCGACGATCGGCGTGTTTTTCTCGTCTCGTCGGTCTCCCGCCGAGATATTCTACGCAGACGCGGGAGACTCCGGGTTTAGAGCCAGTACGGTTTTGTTCGTGACTCACCATGTCGACCCGGAGATCATGACTCTCGCCGAGTTGGGATCACACGACACCGCGTGCGGTGCGATCCTCAATCTCACGAGCCGCTCGTCTTCCGAGCGACTCGAGATCGAGTCGACGGTCGAACACCTCAAGGAGCGCGGCGCGCTCCTTCACACGGTACGGAACGCAGACGCGATCAAGGAGGATCTCGAACGATGAAATTCCCTCGCGTGCATCCGCGCATACTCGGCCTAATTCAGCCGACCATCGTCGTACTTCTCGCGTTTCTTCCTCCGCTGGTCTTGTGGCTCGTTCTAAACCCGACCGGACCCGCGATCCTCGTTTTCGGCGTGGTTTTCGTCGTCATCGCGCTTGGCCTCGTGCGCCGCTACGTACCGTCGGTTCCGAGACCTCTCGTCGACGCAGCAATCCTTGTCGTCCTTGCAGCCATGGCCGCGATGATCGCGGTGAACATAATTATCATCCCGTTTTCTGCGTACCTCGCGTGGTTCGATATCGCGGCCGACGGATCCCCTCGTGGGTCGGTTTCGTTTGTGTTCGTGATAGCGACCGCATTCTTCTCGACCGCGTTCGCGACCTCGGTTCACAAACGTGGATTTGTCTTGCCGATTGTCGGTACCGGATTCGTGATCTCGCTGTTCATGACGGTTATCTACCAACGGGAAAGCCTCGGTTTTCTTACCGTGATTCTGTTCGTCCTGTTCTTCGTCGTGCTCGTGCAGAGATCGCTCTCGGGCACGTTCAAGATCCGGTCGACGTTTTCCATCCTCTTCATGTTCAGCGTGAGCTTTTTCGTCGCGGCGATGTTCGGCGGCCGGTACGAGCCGCAAGGCTCGTATATAATTGACTCTCAGCTCTCGCCGAATCTCCGCGACTTTGTCGTCCGGTCGTTCCCGCGGTTCCCGGTGATGTACGCGATACCCGGCTACGGGTACTCGTTCGAGCAGCGAACGTTCGGCGAGTCGCCGATCCTCTCGAGCAACGCGATTTTCAGCGTGTTCGCGGACCCGGGATCGCGCGTATATCTGCGAACCGAGGCGTCAAAGACGTTCGACGGACGCGCGTGGGGTGAAGACGATTCGGACATCGACGAGGAAGCCCGCCCCATCGAGACACGCCCGTTATCGGCATATCGCGCCCCTGCCCCGATCGAGATGGGATACGAACTCGGTTACGACATGGGCATGGGGACGCCGCTCGGCGGCGACGTGCACGTGACTCTGCTCGGCGATTTTTACCCGATGTTGCCTCACACGCTCGACATGGTCGACGCGAGAGTGTACAGCAGCCGCACGGTATCGATTCTCGGGGCGCGCGACACAGGTTTCAAACTCGATCCTCCGATCGTTCACCGCGACACAATCATCATCGAGCGACGCATCACGCCGCCGGAGCCGGAGGAGATCGAACGCCCGGAGAATCTCGACGAGTACACGCGCGTATACGATGTACCTGATTCTATACGGGAGCTTGCCGCGACGCTGCAGGGTGAAACACAGTTTGAGACGGCGACAAACATCCGGGATTACCTCGCTGAGGAGAGCGAGTACACTCTCGAAGTACCGCGGCTTCCACAAGACGCCGACTTCGTCGAGCACTTCCTGTTCGAAAGCCGAAAAGGATTCTGCGTCCAGTACGCGACGGCGTTCACGGTTCTTGCGCGGCTCAACGGCATACCGACTCGGTACGTCTCGGGGTTTCTCGTGTACGTCCCCGACGACACGAACTACACGACCGTCTCGGGCCTTTCGGCTCACGCGTGGCCCGAGATCTGGCTCCCCGAGTTCGGGTGGAACATCGTCGAAGCAACACCTCCGATGCAAAGCGCCGCCGACCTCGCGTGGTTCTACCGTGACCGCTACGGTGTCGGTGCCGACTCGTACACCCGGCGCCAGCTCGATGCGATTATCGGGCGCGATGCGACCGACGACGATGAAGACGACCGGGAGCGCGTATCGTTCGGCGATGTCGTGCGAACAACCGCGCCCGCCGCAGGCGGCACCGTGTTCGTCGGCGCGCTCATTGCGCTCGGCGTGATCGGGAAAAAACGCGACTGGTTCGTTCGCACGCCCGACCACAAGTTCTCCGTCACCGCGGGACGCCTCGTCCGTGCCGCAGCACGGTCCGGAGTCGAAAGCCCTACAGAGACGGGATGGAAGACGTGGCATCACCGCGTCCGCAGCGCGTGTGGAGTGAACCACGGAGCGCCGCGGCCGACAGCGCACGCTCGTGCGCTCACGCTGGTGTGGTCGGCTTACTTCGGTGGACGATCGGTCCGAGAAATCGACGTCGAGTACTTAAAGGTCTACCGGACGCGCGTGTCGCGAACTCTCCGCGGACGGAATTGAGGCGCGTGGGCGTCGCGCGGCCCGGTCTACGCGGTGAAGCGGTAGCCGCGACTTCGCACTGTCTGGATTATCTTACCCGAGCGGGTGTCCCCGAGTTTTTTTCGCAACGCGGCGATGTGCACGTCTACAGTGCGCGTCGCGGGCGCGGCATCGTATCCCCACACCATATCGAGTAACTCGTTTCGGTCGATGATTTCTCCGCGGTTCTGAAGGAAGTACTCGAGCAGACGGCTTTCCTGGTGCGTCAGGTCGATAGTCCTTCCGTCGCGGCGAACGGACGCCGCCTTGAGATCGACGATCGCGCCGGGAATCTCGTACGACGATCCGTCGCGCGCCGAGACCGTGCGACCACGGCGAATCAAAACTTCGATCCGCGCGAGAAGCTCTGCCATCTCGAACGGCTTTACCATGTAGTCGTCGGCTCCGATCTTGAGACCCAGAACCTTATCGAATACCTGGCCCCGTGCGGTCAACATCAAGACCGGCGTCGTGATACCGATTCCGCGCAGATCACGACATACGCTCAAACCGTCGCGCCCGGGAAGCATCAGGTCGAGAATTACGACGTCAAACTCACCCGTCGACGCTTTCCTGAATCCGGAGTCGCCGTCGGACGCAGCCTCGACCCCGTACCCTTCGGCCTCGAGCCGGTCGGATACCGTCACGACTATGCCCTCTTCGTCCTCGATAATGAGAACGCGACGCTTGACATCATCCACTTTTGCTCTCCTCGGTCGGAATCACGATCTCGAACACGACTCCGCCGTCGCTCAGATTCTGGAACGACACTCTCCCGCCGTGATACTCGACGATGCGCTTCACGAAACTCAGACCCAAGCCGCTGCCCGGCGTGACACCGGTGCCGCCGGCGCCGCGGAAGAACGGCTCGAAAATCCTGTCGCCCTCGTCACGGTCGATTCCCGGACCAAAGTCACGGACAGCTACCACCGCGCGTCTTTGGTTACGCTCAAAACGCTGCTCGACCGAGACGATAACGCGCCGGCCGAAAGCGCCATACTTGACGCCGTTGGAAATCAGGTTTGATACCGCCGAGACAAGCGCTTCGCGGTCGGCTTTTATCGGCGCGAGACGTGGTTGAATCCGGGTTTCTATCTCGACTCCGTTCTCGGCGGCCTGCGTCGCGTGCACCGCGACGGCGTCCGATACGACATCCGCGAGAGACACGAGCGTGCGGGCGTTCCGTGACGTTTTCTCGATCCCCGAGAAAAGAAGGATCTTCTCGACCAAAGTCTCGAGCCGTCGGCCTTCGGTGCGAACGAGGTCCCCGTACTTGCGCACTCGAACCGGGTCTTCGGTGATCCCTTCGGCAAGGTTCTCTCCGACCGAAAAAATGACCGCAAGCGGAGTTCTGAGCTCGTGAGTTACGGTCGCGACGAACTCGCGCTCCTGCCGACGCACGCGTTCGGCGCGTCGATACGAGCCGTACAGCGCGATCAACGCGAGCGTAAGCAAAACGAGCGTGCCCGCGCTCAACGCCGCGTTGCGTCGACGCCCCTCGGCGACCGCCGCCTCGAGTGATCCGGAGCGGTGGTACGCCTCGAGTACAAAGTACTCGCCTATCGCCTGTGAAAGCTGGAACTCGGCGATACGTTCCTGGCCGATTTCCACCAACTCGGTGAGTCTCCCGGTTGTTGCGAGATCCGACATAACCCCAAGGATCTCGCGCGATGCCTCGGGTCCGGCGTCGATCTCGCCCCTGCTGCGGTCGTCGCGCCGAAGGTTCCAGAGCCAGAATCTCACGGCGGGAATATCGAGCACACGGCCGATCGTCGAACCGCGGCCCGATTCGGCCGTGAACCGAACCGGCGCCGAGAGCGGGAAGAACGGAACGACTATATCCGGTGTGACCGAGACGTCGTTCTCGCGCCCGTACACGATTCGGCCGGACTCCCGGACACGAACCGCGACATTGTACGCGCCGTCCTCGATCTCGAAGTAGCGCCGTACCATCGTCGGGATGAACTCCTCCGTAAGAAACTCGTCGCTCAAAAACACCACGACATACGCAACCGACCGGCTCTCGTCCGGCCGACCGTTTATGCGGTTTCCGGGATCGACGCGCGGAGGAACAATTGGGATGACGATGCGGGTCCCCGACCGATGTGGCGGATCGAGCCGCGCGAGAACCGCGCGCTCGACCGCTTCCGCTTGTTCTTCAGTGACCGGGTAAGGAGCGTCGATCGGCTCGAGATCGGCCGTCTCGCCGTTTCTCCGGTAGAGGTACGCGGCGTCGATCAGACCGGGAAACTCGGAGTTTGATCTCCAAAACGACAACCGATGCGAAAGCGCCTCGAGAATCGCCTCGTCCTCGGTTGGAAGCGCGAAGATCGAGTACACGACCGACAGCTCACCCGAGACCGCCTGCCGCAGCTGATGCGCGGCTGATGCAAGGTTTTGTTGCATTCTGACCGCCTCCGCGTCGGCGACGCGAGACAGCCATGTATTTTGAAGAAGGCCAAGGACCGGAACGAGCGACAGCGCGCCGAACAATACGATCGTCACCGGGCGAAATCTGCGGAACATGAATGCGAGTGTAGCATATCGGGCCGGTTTTATTCATACTGGGTCCTGACCGTGTTAAGTTTTGCAGGCAAAGAATGGAGGAACTTCATGCCGGTATTTCGGATACCGATCCGTGCGACGGTTACGCTCATAGTATTGCTTCTTCCGCTCGGCGTGGCCGGGCACCTCGGCGCGGCGCCGCAGACGTGGACGGGTGTCGCGACCCACGACGGTATGTACGCCGCCGTGGTCAACCCGGCGGCGCTCGCTTTCGGCAACGCCGCGGGAATCGGCGTAGAGATTCCCATCGATTACCCGCCCGAATCGCTCGGGCTTTTTTTGAACAGCCCCGGCGGCGCGTACGTCCTGGAGTACGGGCCCGACGGCGCTCGGCACCGGGTTGCCTCGGCCGGAGCGCTCGGACGCGCGCTCGCGTTTGGGTCTTCATGGCTGTGGGACGGTTCGGCGTTCCGCGACGGAACGTTGCAGCTCGGGGTGTTGTCGCGCGTGACACGCTCGCTCGCGGTCGGAGCTCACGTTCGCGACGCGTTCGGCCCAGCCGCCGATCTGACGGTCGGGGTCGGGATCAGACCGCTCGGTTTCCACGGCAGCCTCGGTTCCCGCGCGACGATCGGCGCCGACGCCGTGTGGGATTTCGATCGGTCGTTCGCGATCTCGCACGTGCATCTGAACGTAGAACCGGTCGACGGTGTGCGGATATCGGGCGGTTTCGCGCCCGAAACACGGAACGTGTCGTTCGCTCTTTCGATGAACACCCGCCATTTCGAGCTCGGCGGCCGGAGCCCGGGACGCGATGAACGGATCGGTTCGGGTTACGCGTTTTTCTCGGCGCGGTCGCGGCGGAGCATTTTTTCGCGCCTCACGCCGAGTATCGTCGAGTACGACCGTGCCGAAAGTATCGTGTCGGCTCCGACCGTGCGGCTGTTCACGTCCGGCGTGCCGCTATCGTCGGTTTTGTCGGATATTGGTCGGTTGAGGGATGATCCGTCGGTCGAGGCAGTCGTGCTTCAAAACCAACACGTTCCGGGCAATCTCGCCGAGATGATCGAGCTTCGCGACGCGCTCGCCGAGTTCCGTGCGGCCGGAAAGGCGGTCTACTACTACTTCGACTCGATCTCACACTTGAACTATATGCTCGCCGCGGCGACCGGCGACGCGATCGTCCTTCATCCGCTTGGCTCGGTAGATGTTCGTGGTTTCTCGTACGCGGGTGTTTACTTCGGCGATCTCCTCTCGTCGCTCGGGATCCGGTTCTACAACTTTGCGAGCCACGACTTCAAGACCGCGAACAACCGGGTAGCGGAGTCCGAAATGACCGACGCCGAACGTACTATGTGGCGGAGTCTGCTCTCGGACCTGCACGACACGTATACGGCTTCGGTGACCGCCGGACGCGGACCGGCACTGAACGATGATCCGCGCGAGAGCATCGCGGCCGGCCCGTACCTCGTAGCCGAGAAAGCGAAGCGCCTCGGTTTTGTCGACGAGCTCGCGTACCCGGAAGATATCTGGGAGTTCGTCGCGGAGCGACACCCCCGTGCGCGCCGGACGGGGTTTGCCCGAACGTCCGAGATGACGTACGACTGGGCCGCGCCGGCACGGTCGCGCGTCGCGGTAATATACGCGGTCGGGAACATCGTGACCGGTGACGGCGTGAGCGGCCGGATGATCGGATCCGACAGTTTGACCGCGGCGATCCGCGACGCGCACGCCGACCCGTTTGTTCACGGTATCATCCTCCGCGTCGAGTCGGGCGGTGGTTCGGCGATCGCTTCCGACACGATCGCGCGTGAAATCGCGAAAACCGTCGCCGAGGGCACCCCGGTCGTCGTCTCGATGGGCGGGGTCGCCGCGTCGGGCGGCTACTACATTTCAGCACCCGCGTCGCACATCCTCGCCTCGCCCGGCACGATCACAGGCTCGATCGGTGTAATCACGGGGATCGTGACCGTCGATGATCTGCTCGAGAGACTCGCGATCGGCACTGAAACGATCAAGACGACGCCGAGCGCGGATCTCGGCTCGCCGCTCCGCACTCCCCGCTCGGACGAAGAGCGCGCTCTGAGACAGTACATCGACGCGACGTACCAAAGGTTCCTCGCGGTCGTGTCCGAACACCGCGGGATGGCCGTCGACGATGTCGACGCGGTTGCGCAGGGCAGGATATGGACAGGAGCGCAAGCGCTCGATTTGGGGCTCGTGGACTCTCTCGGCGGGCTGTCCGAGAGCTTTTCGGTGATGCGGACGCTGCTCCACGCCGAGTTGCTCGATATTGTTGAGGTCGTGCCGGGGCCGCGACCGTCGTCGCTCGTACAGGATCTTGCGCTTCGGGCGGTCGGTTCGGCGGGGATTCTGCTCGACTCGGCGGAGACGCGTGAAATGCTTGATTTATACGCGCTTTTCCGGCAACACTCGGGAGAGGCGCTGTATCTTATGCCGTATCGGATCAAATGAAGGAGAAATTGATGAAATTGGCATTCATGACCTTAGGCTGTCCGACGTGGGATCTCGCGACGATTATCGAACGCGCAGTCGCGTACGGCTACGACGGGATCGACTTTCGCGGGATCGCGGACGCGATCGATATCACGGTTCTTCCGGAGTTCACCTCGGGTATCGCCGAGACTCACCGTCGGATCGACGACGCGGGGCTCAAGGTCTGTACGATCAGCTCAAGCATCAAAGTGTGCGATCCAGACAAAAAAGCCGAAAACGTCGAAGAAGCACGGCGCACGATCGAAGTCGCGACCGAGCTCGGCGTCGAGAACGTTCGTGTATTCGGCGGCGGCCCGGTCGAGTCGATCGGCCACGCGGCGGCAGCGGAGATCGGCGTCTCGACGATCGAAGACATCCTCGCGCTCGACGGCGCCGAGAAGCTTCACTGGCTCTTTGAGACGCACGACCACTGGATCAAGAGTGCCGACTGCATGCTGCTTCTCGACAAGATCTCCGTCCCCGCGTTTGGCGCGCTCTGGGACATCGGGCACACTTCGCGCGTGGGCGGTGAATCTCCGGTTCAGACGTACGCGGCGATCGGCCCGCGCGTCGGCTACGCGCACATCAAAGACGCGGTTTTCGACGCCGAACATCCACTCGCGATGGCCGACGGCTGGCGATACGTCCCCGCGGGCACCGGGACTCTTCCGCTCGCCGAAGGGCTCGGTATCTTGAGCCGCAACGGCTACGACGGCTGGGTTACGTTTGAGCACGAAAAACGATGGCACCCCGAACTCCCCGAGCCCGAGGACGCGTTCCCGCGCTTCATCGAGTGGTTCCGCTCGCTCGATATCTGAGGGCCGCGGCGACCTATCGGAGCGATCCGATCGGACGCGGTTCGGGCAGTTCTCGGACCGCGCCACGGTCTGCGGACGTCGCGAGTAACGCGTACGCCTGCAGCGCTTTCGAGATCACGCGGTTACGCGTAAGCGGCGTGTACGCGGCCGCGCCGCGCGCGTCTTGTTTCCGGCGTCGTGCGGCGATCTGATCGTCGCTCAGGACCGCTCGAATCGACCGCGCACGGATGTCGACCTCGATACGGTCGCCGTCCTCGATCAACGCGATCAACCCGCCCGCTGCGGCCTCCGGTGAGACGTGACCGATCGAGAGCCCCGATGTGCCGCCGGAGAACCGACCGTCGGTGATCAGAGCGCATACCTTGTCGAGTTTCATCGACTTGATGTACGACGTCGGGTACAACATCTCCTGCATTCCCGGTCCACCTTTTGGTCCTTCGTACCGGATCACGACGACGTCGCCGTTTGAAACCTCGTGGTTCAGAATCGCGTCGCACGCTTCGTCCTGCGACTCGAACACGCGCGCGACTCCCGCGAACGCGTACACCGACGGGTCGACGCCGGCGGTCTTCACGATGCACCCGGACTCTGCGATGTTGCCGTACAACACCGCGAGGCCACCTTCGGCCGAGTACGCGTGCGCGCCGTCGCGGATGCAGCCGCTCGCGCGGTCGGTATCGAGTTCCCGGTACCGAGCGTCCTGGCCGCCCATCACGGTCGTGCGTTTTCCGCCGGGAGCCGCGGCCGAGCGGCTCCGCGCGCTCTCGCCGCCGGTCGGGCGCACGATGTCGTGCTGATCGAGCGCCTCGCCGAGCGTCAGGCCGTCGACGCGGCGCACCGTCGTGTCGAGAAGCCCGATCCGGTCGAGCTCACCCATGATCGAAAGGATCCCGCCGGCGCGGTTGACGTCCTCGACGTGGTACGACGAGCTCGGCGCGACTTTGCAGAGGCACGGGACGCGACGCGAGATCTCGTCGATGTCCTTCATCGTGAAGTCGACCTCGGCCTCGTTCGCGATCGCGAGCAGGTGAAGCACCGTGTTCGTCGATCCGCCCATCGCGATATCGAGCGCCATCGCGTTCAGGAAAGCTCTTTTGTTCGCGATCGAACGCGGGAGAACGGTTTCGTCGCCGTCTTCGTAGTACGCGCGCGCGATCTCGACGATGCGCTCGGCGGCCGCTTCAAACAGCTCGATCCGCGCGCGGTGCGTCGCGACGATCGTACCGTTTCCCGGCAGCGCGAGACCGATCGCTTCGTTCAGGCAGTTCATCGAGTTGGCGGTGAACATGCCGGAGCACGATCCACACGTCGGGCACGCCATTTTCTCGATCTCGGACAGCTCCTCGTCGGAGACCGAGTCGTCTCCGGCCATCACCATCGCGTCGATCAGGTCGTACTTCTTCCCGTTCACGACGCCCGCCTCCATCGGCCCACCGGACACGAATACCGTCGGGATGTTCAGTCGCATCGCCGCGAGAAGCATTCCCGGAGTGATCTTGTCGCAGTTACTGATGCACACCATCGCGTCGAGCTTGTGCGCGTTCACCATGTACTCGACGCTGTCGGCGATGAGATCGCGCGACGGCAGCGAGTACAACATCCCGTCGTGGCCCATCGCGATGCCGTCGTCGACCGCAATCGTGTTGAACTCCGCGGCAAAGCACCCGTGGCGCTCGATGATCTTCTTCACGTGCTGGCCGATCTCGTGCAGATGCACGTGCCCCGGCACGGTCTGCGTGAAAGAGTTGACGATTCCGATGATCGGTTTCCCGAACTGCTCGTCGGTCATCCCGTTCGCGCGCCAGAGGCTTCGCGCGCCGGCCATCCTGCGACCGAAGGTATTGTCGTTACTGCGTAGTTGGTTTTTCATGAACTCACTCCTTGAGTCCCGAAAAAATACCACCGATCGTCGGACAGGCGCAACAGCAACGACGCGACACCGACACACACTGCGTGTTACACTCCGCCGGATGAACGATACTGAAACACCACACGGAGCACAGCCGGTCGTCCCGAAGGGGTTCTGGGCGCAGCTCCGTGCGCCCATACGCGCGCTCGCGCCGATGGAGGACGTAACCGACTCGGTGTTCCGGCGGATCGTCGCGTCGTGCGGCCGTCCGGACGTGTTTTTTACCGAGTTCACGCACGTCGCGCACATCGTCGGGCGCAAGAAGAAATCGACCGCGCCACGGCTCGTGTTTACCGACGAGGAACGCCCGCTCGTCGTTCAGATCTGGGGCCGCGACCCCGAACAGTTTTTCCGCGCGACGCTCAAAGTCCGCGAGATGGGGTTCGACGGGATCGACATCAACATGGGCTGCCCGGTCAAGAAGATAAAAAAAACCGGCGCGTGCTCGGCGCTGATCCGTGAGCCCGAACACGCGGTCGAGATCATCCATGCGGTTCAGGAAGCCGCCGGCGAGACGCCGGTATCGGTCAAGACGCGCATCGGATTCGACCGCGTCGTGACCGAAGACTGGATCGGAGCGCTTCTTCGGCGCAAGTTCGCGGCGCTCACGGTACACGGCCGGATCGCGAGCCAACTCTCGGAGGGCGAGGCGGACTGGGCCGAGATCGCGCGCGCGGCGAGGATCCGCGACGAGGTCTCACCCGAGACTCTCGTGATCGGCAACGGCGACGTGATGACCGCGCGCGAGATCCCCGCACGCTGCCGGAAGTACGGCATAGACGGCGTGATGGTCGGCCGCGCGATCTTCGGCGATCCGTTCTTCTTCGATACGCGCGGCAGATCCGGTCGGTTTTCCTCGGCTCAACCCGAGGAAAAACTCGCGCTGCTCGAACGTCACATCGCGCTTCACCGCGAAGTCTGGAACGGCCGCAGAAACTACGAGGTTCTCAAGCGGTTCTACAAGGTCTATCTCACGGGCTTCGACGACGCCGCGAAGCTGCGCGACCGTTTGAACAGGACGTTCACCTACGCCGAAGCCGAGGCCGTTCTCGCCGAGTACCGCTCGGCATCAGGTCTCGGCGGGGACGACCGGGAGCGAGACGGAAAAACGTGAACCCAAACCGACGTGCGTCTGCACCGAGATCTCCCCACCGTACGACTCGACGAGCGCCTTGACGCTCGCGAGCCCGAGGCCGGTGCCTTTACCGGGTGGTTTTGTCGTGAAGTACGGCGAAAACAGTTCTTCGAGGTACTCGTACTGAATACCTGTTCCCGAGTCGTCGACCGCAAACACAACCGAAGTGGTTTCGCGGTACGTCTCGATCACGATCGATTTTCGCTCGGTGTTCTCCATCGCGTCGATCGCGTTTTTCACGAGATTGTCGACAATCTGGCGGAAATGCCCGTGGTTTCCTCGAACCGTCGGCAGGTCGTCGGCGAGGTTCACGGTTTTCTCGGGTATTGCGGCAAAGGCGGGGTTGAACTCGAAGAACCGCAACGACTCGCGCACGACATCGCTCAACTCGACGTCAACCGGCGCGAAAAACGAATCATCGTGCGTGTGTTGGATGACGCTGCCGACCGTGTTCTGAACGTCGCGCGCGGCATCGAGGATCACCGTGAGACACGCATCGAGCTGCTCGGTATCGGGAGACTCGGCGTCGAGCGCCATCCGCGCGACCGCAACCGCGCCGCCGATCGACTGAATCGGCACTTTCAGGTTATGCACGATCTGCGACGCGTACCGCCCGATCTCGGCGCTGCGCGTGATCGCCAACAGCTGCTGTTCGCGTTGTCCGACCTGCTCGGTGAGAAGGCGATTATGATGCTCGAGTTCGGCCAAAAGCCGCCGCCGTTCGGCGCGGAGCTCGTGCAGATCGATCGCCTGACGGACGGCCGCTTTGAGTTCGACGGCGTCCCACGGCTTGACGATGTACCGGTGCACGAGCCCGGTGTTGATCGCGCCGAGCAGCGACTCGCGGTCGGCAAACGCCGACAACACGATACGGACGGTATCCTGGTCGTACTCCTCGGCTCTCTCCAGCAACGAAAGCCCGTTCATCGACGGCATTTTGAGGTCGGTCACGACGACGTGCGCGCGACGATTGAAGAGGTTATCGAGCGCTTCGTCGGGATCCGTGAAGGTCTGCACGTGGAACGGCTCGAACCGAAATTGACGTTCGATCGCCTTGAGCACGTGCGCATCGTCGTCGACAAACACAAGCCGCGGCACGGTCGGGCCGCGATGCGCCGGCCGGTTTCTCACCGCGCCCGTCACCGGGGGCCCCGCAGCGGCAAACAAAATGAGAACGTCGAGCCGTCGCCGGGCTTTGACGTCACGCTCATCCGCCCTTCGTGTTTGTTGACGACGATGTCGTACGAAA
This sequence comes from Spirochaetaceae bacterium, assembly GCA_007695285.1. GTDB lineage: Bacteria > Spirochaetota > Spirochaetia > DSM-27196 > PXBQ01 > PXBQ01. The sequence goes on from REEC01000120.1 coordinate 118,651, forward strand.
TACTGAGACCGAGCCCGGTTCCCTCACCCGCAGGCTTGGTCGTGAAGAACGGATCAAAAACTTTGTTGCGAACGTCGTCCAGCATGCCGCACCCCGTATCGGAAACCTCGCACGCGACGTAACCGTCGCTTAGGCGTGTTTTGATCTCGATCCGTTTTGTGCTCGATGTTCTCAGCGCGTACGTTGCGTTCAGAACAAGATTGAGAACGACCTGGTTAATCTGGCCCGGACGGCACGGCACAGGAGGGACACGGGCGAGATCACGCTGCACTTCGATTCCATTGCGAAACTCGTTTCTGCAGATCGCCAACGTCGCGTCGACCGCGGAGTTGATGTCGTACTCGACGAGGCTTTCCTCGACTCCGTACCGTGCAAAAGTCTTCAGTCCGTCCACGATCGCCGCGATCCTGTCGACGCCGATCGTCGACTCGGCAAAGACCGCGTCCGTGTCCTCGAGCAGGTACGCTACCGCGGCTGCCTCGCGAAGCGCCGTCACGCGTTCGTCGGCTCGCTCGCGCGCGATCGCTTCGAGCCCGTCGATGTACCTCGTGAGTCTTCCGAAATGGTCGCGCACACTCTCGAGATTACTCTTCACGAATCCAAGGGGGTTGTTCACCTCGTGCGCCAGCCCGGCGGCCAGCTGCCCGACCGACGCGAGTTTTTCACGCTGAACCAGGCTCGACTGGGCGAGTTTGAGTTTGCGGTTTGCCTCGGCGAGCTCGATATTCATCTGCATGAGCTGCTTCTGAGACCGTACGCGCTCGGTGATGTCCTTCACACGCGCGTGGTAACCGATAACTGCGCCGTCGGTCTCGTACGACGCGACCGACGTCTCCAGCGCAAAAAGTTTCCGGCCGTCGCGCCGCAACATCACGACCTCAAAATCCCGCACAAATCCCGACTCGGCCATGAGGCGCCGAAAATGTTCACGGTCTTCCGGACCCGCGTAGTACTCGGTGATCGGGTGTCCGACGATCTGATCGGCCGACTCAAGCCCGAGCAGATCGACTCCGCCCGCGTTGATATCCGTGACGACGTCGTCGGCAGTACAGTCGTACGCCATATCGAACGAGTTCCGGAGAAACGATCGGTGATTCTCGTCGTGTACAAGGTTCCGGACGCGTGTCTCCGCATGACGCACGATCGCGTGGGCCGAGGCGCAGAGAGCGGCCTCGGAGCCGCGCGAGGCAAGGTACTCGTCGGCTCCGGCGTCGATCGAGTCGCAGATCACATCAGCCGAGTCGTCACCTTCGGAACCGTACACGACGACCGACGGAACATCACCGTTCGTCGCGGAACGAATACTCCGAACCGCGGCGACAAGCCGATCGGAGCGAAATTTGCACAAAAGGAAAATCATGCAGGGCGAACCCGCGTGCTCGCGCGTCGCGACCGCGATTTCAGGCGCGGTCCGAACCGAGATACGTCGTGCCGCGACAGCTTCTGCGAGCCGCTCGGCCGCTTTCCCGGGCGTGCCGATTATTACGGCACGGCGTGATTTCAGAGTATCGCTCAGAATTGCCCGACGATTCGCTTCGGTGTTCATGAGTTGGGCAGAAAAGAACTTCTCGGCGTGAGTATCAATTAAACGCTCCCGGCCCCGGCACCACTCTGTTCGCGAGCTTTTTCTCGTCGTCGACGATCGAGAAGAACGAGGCAAAACCCAAAGCCTCAAAGGCCAGGCGAACGTTGTCGTGCGGTTTGTACAACGTCATCTCGGTGTTGAGATTTTTTGTGGAAACGAGGATCTGCGTGAACGCGCCGATCCCGGTCGAAGAGATGTACGTCACGCAGCCGAGGTCAAACACGATGTGCGTGATATGCGGGGACTCGTTGAGCACCTGCTCGATTGTGCGTGCAAAAGCCGGAGTGTTCTTGATGTCGAGATACCCGGAAAGCGACACGGTGAGAACCCACGGCATTGCTGTGCGGACACGCGCGGTAACGGCGATACCGTCAAGTCTGAGAGTCGCTGTTTTGTAGACATTCGCCTCGGTCGTCATTCTTTTTCGGCCACGGTTCATGGTTTGCACGGCAACTTGATCGTTGCGCTCTACTGGGTTAGTATAGTCTATACGGCGCGGGGATTCCAACTCATCGACGAAATCGCGTGCCGGAAAAAATCGCGCGCAGGGCACGGTGCCGAAGGCGTTCGCCAGGTAATGCGAAGATTCCCAGTAGTGAAAAGAACAGTACTTCTGATAACGGTGATGATCCTCGGTCGTACGGCACAGGCTGCCGAACTGCCGACCGCCGAGTCGCGCCAAATCCGGGGGCCCGCGGTCGAGCTGACGGTGTTCGAGCAGATCCTCGTGCCGGCCTCGAAAGATCAGGACCGCGTTCTCCGTGAGCGGATCGTTTTCCACTCCGACGGACGTCCGTCGGAGCGATGTCTGTACCACCCCGACGGGCGTCTTCAGTGGCAGAGCGAGTTTTGGTACGATGGCTCGGGCCGTCTCACGCGGCAAGCTGCATTCAACAGCAAATCTGAGAAGCTCTGGGAGTACGAGTACGAGCGCGACGATCACGGCCGGATCGTGAAAGAGGTGTCGTTCGCGGGTGACGAGATCGACCAGAAAACCACGTACACGTACGTCAATGACCGCGTGGACACCGAAACGGTGAGCGATGCAAACGGCGACGTTCTGTTCCGCAAGTCATACTTGTACCTTCGCGACGGGAAAGAAGTTCGGTGGACGATTCGATACCACGACAGTCGCCTGTTGAAACGAGTTACAGAGGTGTACGACGACGACGGACGCCTGATATCCGAAAGCCACACCGATGAACTCGACTCGACGTTCGAGAAAGTCTCGTACGAGTACGATTCGGTCGGCCGTCCGATCGTGATTGAAGTAACAGACGCATACGGGAACACCCGCGGAAGACGAACGTTCCAGTACGACAGGTTCGGGAGTATCGTGCTCGAGACCGAGACGCGCACGGCGGAGAACGCCGTTCACGAGCGCAGCCACTCATACGAGTACGACGAGTTCGGCACGTGGACGAAGAGAGAAAGTACCGAGACGGTCCGCCGCGGCGGCACGGTCATGACGACTCGACAGGCAATAACGGTCCGGGAGATCGTGTACACGGGAGGATTCTGATCACACCGCGAGTATTCATCGTCGAGGACAACGCGCTCATCCGCGAAGCGGTAACCGAGTATCTTCAGATCGAAGGGTACGAGGTCGTTCAGTTTGAGGCGATGTCCGGTGTCATCGACGCGCTAACGCGTACGCCGCCGGACGTGATCATCCTCGACATAATGCTTCCGGACGGAAACGGATTTCATCTCGCGAGGAGAATACGAGAGAAGTCCCACGTTCCGATCGTGTTCTTGACCGCGAAGGATGCCGAGTCCGACAGGATCACGGGATTTGAGCTCGGCGGCGACGACTACGTCGTGAAGCCTTTTTCCGCTAAGGAGCTTGTTCTTCGCGTGAAGGCGCTTCTCCGCCGGCTCGGCCCGGAAGCCGACGAAGAGCACGAGAGCACTATGCGCCGCCAACTGAGCGGCTCGATCCTCGAAATCGACCCGGCAACGCACCGCGTCCATGTCGACAAACGCGAACTCACGCTTACCGACTTTGAGTGGAGAATCCTCGCGTTTCTCGCGCGAAACCCCGAGCGCGTCGTGTCGCGTAACGCGATTCTCGGAGAGTGCCTCGAGTACATGCACGACGGATCGGCCCGAACGGTCGACACGCACGTCGCAAATCTGCGCGGAAAGTTAGGCGATCACAACTGGATAGAGACTGTACGCGGATACGGCTACCGTTTTGTGGGTATTTCGCCGTGATGGGGACGAAGACGTCGTGAAGACACTTTTCTCACGGACATTTCTGTCTTTTCTCGCGACGTTAGCGGTCGTTGTGATCGTGCTCGGCGCGATGTTTCTGTTCGCCGTTCAGCGCTCGATCGACGACTGGAACACGTACCGCGGCTTCCGGCTGCAGTCGCTCATCCTTCCGATCATCACGCGCGTCTATCGGCAGGAAGGCGAACTCTCGGAGCCGGCGATCGCCGAAGCGCTCTCGCAGTTCCTCACGGCGAACCAGTTCGTGTACATTTTCGACGTCGAACGACGACCGGTATTCCTGTACTCGCGCGGCGAACGGATCACGCCGGCTGAAGGCGAACCGTGGGATCCGACTCAGCTCGGCGCCGGATACGGACCGGCCGCAGCGGTGTTCGAGGGCGACGAGGTGATAGCGTATCTCTCGGCCGATACGCTCGGCTTCACGAGCGACCTCGCGAACCGGCGTTTTCTCGCGACGCTCATCGTCGCGGTGTTCGTCGGAATCCTCGTCTCGCTTGGCGCGGCACTCGGCTTCGCGTTTGTGTTCTCGAAAAAACTCGCGGCGCAGGCACGCGTTCTCGCCGACGGACTCCATCTGATCACTTCGGGCCGACGCAACGTGACGTTTCCTGCGAGCCCCGCAGCCGAGCTCGCGGGCATAGCCGACTCGGCAAAAGTGCTTCAGAATCAGCTGCGGACCGAGGAAGGGCTGCGCCGGCAATGGGCCGAAGACATCGCTCACGATCTCCGGACGCCCGTAACCGCGCTCAAGACGCAGTTCGAGGCGATGATGGAGGGGTATCTGTCGGTCTCGCGCGAGCGCATAGCGACGCTTTTCGACGAGGTCGCGCGAATAGAACGGCTCGTAAACGACCTGCGCGAACTCAGCAGGATCGAGTCGCCGGAAATGAAGACCGAAATTGAGTGCCTCGCCACCGACGACGTGATCAACCAGGTCAATCAGGTATTTCTGATGCGCGCCGAGGAGTCGGGCGTGCCGTTGGTGACCGAGACCGACGCAACGGCGATCTACGCGGATCGGCACCTCCTGTTGCGCGCGATAACCAATGTCGTGGAGAACGCCTTTCAACACGTCGCGCCGCATGGACGCGTCCATATCCGAATCCATCGTATCGGAGAGAACGTAGCGGTCGACGTGCTTAACACCGGCTACATCGACCCGGAGACATGTGAACGCGTATTCGACCGGATGTATCGCGGTGAGTCGTCACGCGGCACGCCCGGCTCAGGCCTCGGCCTCACGATCACGAAGGCGATCATCGATCTTCACGGTGGGAGAATCGGAATTTTTCAGGATTCGGAGATGACGCGCGTGCGAATTACGTTCCCACACCACGACCGAGCTACGACTTGATCGGGTGCACCGTTTCCGGTGCACCCTCGATACCGCCTTAGTGCGTGGCGGCTTTGTCGGAGACGGTGAGCGTGTTCTCAACCGGGCGGTCACCGGCGTGTTGCGACACGATCGCCTCGACCTTTTTCTTCTCGGCCTCGTGCGCCACCTTGCCGGAAATCTTCACGACCTCTTTTTTCCGAAAAAGAGGTCCCTCTTTCTGCACGACGATCGAGATCCGCGTGGGATCGGAGATAGTCGGGTCGTCGTTCAAGACCTTCCTGATGCGATCCTGGAGCTCTTCATTGTCAGCCATATGCACCTCCGCATGATGACAGTTTAGACCCGACGTGTTCACGGTGTGTCGGCGATGTGTCAAGAGAGTGTCAATTTGCGCGGGGACTGCCCGATCAGAATCGTGCCCGGCCTTGCGCTTTCGGCCCTTGAGCGGTACTCTCAAAGGAAATACTTTGCACAGAAGGTGGTAGTCATGAAGATTGAACACGTTGCGTACATGGTCGAGGATCCACCGACGGTCGCCGCATGGTATGTCGAGAACCTCGGGTTCACGATCCAGCGAGCCGGTGATGCGCCGATTTTTGCGCACTTCCTCGCCGACGACACCGGCGCCGTCATGGTCGAGATCTACAACAACTCCAAATGCACGGTGCCCGAGTACAACACGCAGGACCCACTCCTGCTCCATCTCGCGCTGATCTCGGACGACATCGACGCGGACGTCGCGCGGCTCACGAAAGCCGGGGCGCAGATAGCCGACGAGCCGATCACCACCCCTGCGGGTGACCGTCTCTGCATGCTGCGCGATCCGTGGGGTTTTGCTCTACAGCTCGTCAACCGCGCCTCACCGATGGTGTCGTAACCGTATGGCGACCGACCGGTTCTCGTTCTCCGCGGTGATCTTCGATCTCGACGGCGTGATCACCGACACCTCAGAGTTCCATTATCTCGCGTGGAAACGCCTCGCCGACGAGCTCGGGATCGATTTTGGCCGGGCGGATAATGATCGTCTGCGCGGCGTGAGCAGGGTGCGATCGCTCGAGATCATCTTCGAGATCGGCAATCGCGAGATGCCCGAAAAGGCCGAGGCCGAGAAACTCGCCGCGAAAAAAAACGAGTGGTACAAAGAGTACTTGAGCGGCATGAGCCCAAACGACCTGCTGCCCGGAGCGCGACGCGTAATCGAGACGGTCCGTGCGGCCGGCGTCAAGACGGCGCTCGGGTCGGCGAGCAAAAACGCACCGACGGTGCTAAAACGGCTCAAAATCACCGATCTGTTTGACGCGACGGTCGACGGCAACGACGTCGGCAAAGCCAAACCCGACCCAGAGGTGTTTCTTCTGGGAGCACAGAAACTCGGCGTCGATCCGTCGCTCTGCGTCGTCGCCGAAGACGCGGGCGCGGGAATCGAAGCGGCGATTCGAGCGCGCATGTTCGCTTTGGGCATCGGTACCGCCGACGGCGTCGAGAAGGCCGAACTCATCGTCCCGGGCCTCGGCGACCTCGAACTCGAGGAACTCGAGACCCGCTTCAAAGCGTGGCGCGGCGGCCGCTCATAATCGAAGCCGCGCCTACCGGAACGTGACCGAGTACACGGTCGTTACGGGCGATATCAGAAGCTCGGCGACCGGGATACGATACCGGACGGTGTTACCCGACCGTATCCCGCCCGTGTGCCGCACGACGTTCCCGTCGACGGTCACCGAGAGAGCGATCTCGGCGTCGCGCACCGCGCGCCTCACGCGCGCGGGCGTGTCGTACTCCTCAAACGCCCACGATAGATACTCGACGTACTCATCGGTCGACATCGCGCCTGCGGGCGGCAGAAGCATCATGATTGCATCGTCGTCGCCGAACGGCGAGAGCTGAAGCGCGCTCTCCACGGTCGCCCGGTTCACGGTGATCGTGAGTGTTCGCTCGGCGCCCGAGCGCGAGAACGAAAACAACCCCGCGACATCCGCCTCATCGCTCAAGACGCGAGAGAGATCGCTGAACGCCAACTCGATCATCAGCATCTCGGGACGCGGCGTCGTCGCGCTCCGAAGCGTCACGGCCGGGCGTCGCGAAAAGGCACGAGAGAGTTCATCGAGATCGAACACGTCGTCGCCGGCGCTCCCGACGAGCCCCCCTATGTCGCGCAGATACGCCGCCATGATCCGATCGAGTTCTACCTCGACCCTCGCCTCACCGCCTCCAGTCACCGAGATATCCACCTCCTGTCGGACGGTGCAACCGACGCCGATCACGATCGAGGCCACAACGATAACGAGCGAGCGCAGGGTTCGTGTTGTACTCATGGTATCGAATGTAGCTCGCGCCGGGCCTGCCGTCAACTCAATTGCCTTGACCAAATAACCTTGCAGTGTCTCGAGAACGGTAGTACATTTAACGCATGACGTCACAAACGCAGAAAAAATTCTTCACTCAGATCAGTCCGCGCGTCTGGGAGCACCCCGCCGACCACGCGGCTTTGGCCGCGTTGAAGCAGGTGCCCGGCGTGAACGAGATGATCCGCTTTTTTGTTGGAGCCACGAGCGAAAAGTCGCTCAAGCTGTTCTTCCTGGCCGGATCGGTACGCGTGACCGAACGACAATTTCCGCGCGTACACACGCTGCTCGAAGAGGCGTGTACCGTGCTGGACGCACCCGAGAAACCCGACATTTTTGTCACGCAGAACCCGATGATGAACGCGGGTGCGATCGGAGTCGACCACCCGTTCATCACGATCAACTCGTCGCTGCTCGAGCGACTCGACGACGAGGAGCTACTCTGCGTGATCGGCCACGAGCTCGGGCACATCATGAGCGGCCACGTGTTGTACAAGACGCTGCTGTGGCTTCTCTTGAACGTCTCGACCGTGATGGTCCAGCTTCCACTCGGGATGCTCGCGATCCAGGCGGTTCTCGCGGCGCTGCGCGAGTGGGACCGGAAGAGTGAACTCTCGGCCGATCGTGCGGGTCTGCTTGTCGTCCAGAACCCCGATGCATCGTACCGCACGCTGATGAAGATCGCCGGCGGCTCGGATATCGGCCAGATGAACATGGACGAGTTCTTCGCGCAAGCTGACGAGTACGACTCGAGCGGAAACCTCGTAGACGGAGTGTACAAACTCTTGAATCTCTTGGGCCAAAGCCATCCGTTCCCGGTCCTGCGTCTCGCGGGGATCCATCAATGGGTCACCGCCGGATCGTACCAGGCGATCGTCGACGGTACGTACGCGCGCCGCGACGCGGGCGAGCAGGAAGACATCATGAGAGAGTTCCAGGAGGCGGCCAATCAGTACCGCGAAGACATCAAAAACTCGAAGGATCCCCTCGCGCAAGCGGTTCGCGCTTTCTCCGACAACGTCGAGAACGCGACGCGTGAAGCCGATACGTTCCTTCGCTCGGTTTTCAAGAAGTAAAGACGTTCACGAAACAGAACTCAGCTCAACACGGAGGACCGAATGTTAAAAGAAGGGACAAAGGCACCCGCGTTTTCGCTCCCGGATGAAACCGGGAAAAACATTTCGCTCGCGGATTTTGCGGGCAAAAAAGTCGTCGTGTACTTCTACCCGAAGGACGACACGCCCGGCTGCACGAAAGAAGCGTGCAGCCTGCGCGACAACTACGACACGATCCTCGGAAAAGGCGCGGTCGTGATCGGCGTCTCGAAGGACGACGGCGAGTCTCACAAAAAGTTCAAGGCAAAGTACGATCTCCCGTTCTACCTCGTGAGCGACGCCGACGGTGAGATGATAAAAGCGTACGGCGCGTGGGGCACAAAGTCGATGTACGGCAAAGAGTACGAAGGCATCATGCGCTACACGTACGTGATCGACGAGTCGGGAACCGTGATCAAGGCCTTTGAAAAGGTCAACACCGAAAAACACGGCGAAGAGATCCTCGCGGTACTGTAGGTTCGCGCGCCGGGCCACTGAGAGTCATGGCGGCTTCGCGTATCGAAGCCGCCTTCAGGATCTTGGTGAGGCCCTGGTCCTGCTCAAGCCGACCGAGATCGTCGCGCGCCTGTGACGTAAACAGCAGCTGATAGTTCATTCACCGTCCGGCTCCGCGAACGAACCGAGATCGTGGAGTTCACCGTTCGCCGACTCGTTGAGCCCTTGACGCACGCTTTTGAGCGCATCCGCGTTCTCATAGAGCCACGCCTCGCGCAGCGGAACCTCGGCATACGGCTCGAGAACGATCCGTGATTGTTCGTCAACACTTACCCGCACGCTGCTGGCGCCGCGCAGAAGCGAACCCAACGTGATTCGCCCCTTCTTGTCCGGTCGGACCGTCTTGATCGTTTTCATCGCACCCATGACGTCACAATAGCCGTCGGTGGGGAAAAATCCAAGTGGGAATACACCGCATTCCCACTTGACGGAACCTCACCGGCCAGGTCGCCGCGAATACCGTGAACCGTGACTGGGGGCTTGTGAAAACTCCGGAAAGGTACGATATAATGGTAACAGGATGAAACGCATTGCACGGGTTCCTGCAGTACTGCTCACAGTAATCTCGGTTCTTCTTCTCGCGACGTGCGACCTTTTAGTCCCGGTCGACTGGTCCGACTACGTCGATGTGAACCTGATCGCGACGACTCCACTCGCGGTCGCGACTCCACCGACGTGGCGGGCCGACTGGGACGCGCCGTACATATTGTTCGAGTCCGTGCCACAAGCCGAGATCGATGCTCACGCACTCGAGGCGGGTCTGCCGGACGACGCGGGACCGATTCACCGGCTCGAGATCCTGAACCTGATGCCGAACGGGACGTTTGATGCCGGGACGGCGCCTTGGTACGCAGTGGGACCGGCGGGGATCATCACCCACGATCCGGCGGGATTCATGGATATCGATTTTGACGAGCGCGAGAACCGGGTCGAATTTGCGATCTCCGATCTGCTTGACGCCGCGCTCGCAAACGAAGCCGAAACACGGCCGGTGTACCTTTTCAGAACCATGATGAACAGCGTGACCGCGGCTATTCGCCTGGAGTATTACGACGGCGAAACGGTCAACGGCGACGAGGTCGCCCCGGATGGATGGCGATTCGACACGCCGCTCGCAGGCGACTGGGAACTCTTCCCGGACGCCTTCGATCCGGTGGATCTGAGCGTCCCGGCGACGGTTTTCGCGGCCCGTACCGGTGCCGGTGTGTTCAGTATCGGTACGCGCGGCGATGATCCGCCCGTGCAGACGATGGCGATCGACGATTTCCGCGTCATCAGATCCGATCTTCCGCTTGGATTGCGTCTTGCCGTCCCGTACATCGAACCCGACCGCCCCGAGCTGCCCCGCGGTGGGACGTACACGTTCCGCGTCTGGGCGCGCATCGATCCAACCGCCGGCACCGCGAACCGAATCGGCGCGCGGAGCCTCTCGGCGACCATCACGACGCGCGTCGGCGAGAGGTCGTTCCCGATCGGGGCTTCATCGTGGGAAGTGAACGAGATCACCGACGATTGGGTCGAGTACGTCGCGACGTTTACCGGGATTTCATTCACTCGACCGGTCGACACCACCGAGGCCCCGATCGAGATCGTGATCACGCCGACAAACGCAGGGGCCGAACTGCAAGATCTCGACGCCGGCAGCCTCTTGATCAGCTCACCGTCCCTCGAGTGGTCGCCGCGATAACTTCATCGGCGCAGACACAAGACACCGCACAAGAGACTACTTAACCACCAGGACCTTCCGGTACTCGTCGATTCCGGGGCCGACGACCCGAATGAAGTACATCCCACGCGCGACTTCGCGATTTCCCATGTTCCGTCCGTCCCACGTGAACGTGTGCTCACCCTCACCGAGCCTGCCCCGCTGCACCATCCGCACGAGACTGCCGTCGAGCGTCATAACCTGAATCGTGACCAATCCCGCGTCCGGCAGCCTGAGCGTGATCACCGTGCGTTCGTTCTCGAGCGGATTGATCACGTTGTTGAAGATCGTGACCCCGCCACGCTGTTCGATCACACCGCCGAGCAGGAAGCTCCACGGCACGATCGTCGTCGGGTCGTCGTCGTTCAATAACCGCGCGGTGAAGATATTCCCGAGTCGGAAATGGAACTGGAACGACGCACCGTCCGCCGCCGCAGACAGCTCGGCACCGGGGATTACGTACGTTCGCAGTTGACCCTGGATCGATACCGGAGAGGCCGCGCGCGCGCCCGGGTTATAGACCTCGGACTCATCGAGTCCATCGTCGTCCTTGAAGAAGCTCAATCCGGGTACGATCGACGGCACCCAGTAACCAAACTCGTTCACGAACACGGACGGATCCGGGTCTACGTCGAAGTGAAGCGTCAACGGCCACGATGAGGCGAGCGTCGGGCCGATCCGCGCCTGCAGCGTGATCTCGCGTTTGTCGAGATACCCGCTACCGTCAAAAACCCGAAGCGATTCGGCTACGCCGCCGAGAGTATCGTCGCGAATTCCGTCGCTCGCCCAGACCGGCTCGACGACACCGATGCCGATATCGGTCACACGGTGCACATCGGTCGGTGTCACGGCGTTTCCGACACGGTCGAAAATCGATTCAAACTGTGGAACCAGGAACGCCGCGAGCGCGATCGACTCGGTCACCGTCTGGCCCGCGCCGAGGTAGAAGAAGAACTCCCTGTCTCCGGCCTCCGGGGTACCGTTATCGACCGTCGTGATAGAGACAAACTCGATCGGCGGGCCGGTCGGCGGCTGCAGTTGCAGAACGGTCTCATCGACCGGAAGCGTCGCCCCTTCATCGCCGAACACCGGCTCGGAAAACTTGACGTACACTTTGTCGTCACCGACGGACGCGAGCGCGAGGTTCATCCGCGGCGGAGTCTGTTTGATCGCGAGCATCTTCTCGGCACTCGGCAGCAAGTTCCCGGCGAGGTCGGTGATGTACGCGAGAGTGTGATCGTAACTCACCCAGAGATCGGTCACGAGCCCCCAGGGATGCCCCGTCGACGCGATGTTGAGCCGAAAGTAGCTATCGTCGGGCTCGGTGATCAAGCCGTACAACGGATTCTCGACGTTCGGCGTCAACCCGGTATTCCTGTCGGTCCGCAGCGGCTCGACTCCGTCCTCTTCGACCGAGAACGCGAGAAACTCGTCAAGCCCGTCGCCGGGATAGTCCAGCGTCGACCCACGAATACCGCGGATCCGGTTGTTCGCCGAGCCGGGATGCGGCGAGAAAGTGTACGCCGGATCGTGCCGAAGAACGAACGGAAGGACGTCGAGCCATTCATCGAATGCAGGATCGGGCCAATCTTCCTCAAGGCTTTCGTCGTCGTGGACGAAGAAGTCAAGCCTGTTGATCAACCCCGTCGCGATGTCGGTTTGAAGCACGATCGAGTACTCGAACTCCGAGTGAAGCCCAAACTTGGGCGGCTCGACGTCCCACGCATTGATCCAGGGACCGGTGAGGGCGGCGACCGGCTCGACGCCGGCGGGGTCAGGAACGAAAGCTGACGCTGCGATCTGAACAAAGTGATCGAAGGTGTTTCCGACGGCGTCGGTTATGTTCTCGTTCGCGACGACCGAGACGGCAGTGGCGTCACCAGGGTCCGGTACATGAGCATGCCAACCCGGAAAGAGGGTATCCGCGGGAACAGCGCCCTCGTTGTATCCGGACAGGAAAATCCTGAGTTCATGCGCATTGCTCCCGAACGGAATCGGACTCGCCGACGAATCGTCGCGGTACAACGAGTTCGCGGACGCCGCACCGGTCCGTGCACCGCGCTCGATCGGCCCGACGTCGAGAGGATCGTCGTACCGGAAAAATCCTTCGACCAGAACGTCGCTT
>REEC01000153.1 GCA_007695285.1 Spirochaetaceae bacterium
TGTTTACGACGCCGACCATCGTGATCAGGATGAGAACCAGCAACAAGCCGGTCCCGACGGCGTTCAGAGTCCCTGCGAGTTGGTCGACCTGGCCCATATAGTCATTAATATTCGATACGACGAAACGCGAACCGGTCCAGTCGCCTCGAACATCTCCCTGATACACAAAGTTCGCCGAGACGAGGTCGACGGCTTCGGGCTCGCTGCGTTCGGCTACCGTCGCACGCGCGCTCAACGCGGCGTGCAGTTGCCGAGTGACCGAGTCTGCGGCTTCCAACCGTGGCAGCGTGATGTTAACCGCCTGGGACGACCGCTCGGGAATATTGATGATACCGTTCACGGCCGCCCGGTGCGCGTACGAGGAGATGCTGCCGAGTATTCCGGGATCCTGCATGATTCCGCGGACCGTCAACTGCCCGACGTTCTGTTGGCCGGTGACGGTGGCAGCCCGCACGATCACGTCTTCCCCCACCTGCACGGAGAGCCGGCGCGCGGCTTGCTCGCTCAAGAGCAGAGCGTTGGGATCGGCAAGGACCGCGTCCATGTCGCCTTCGCGCAGAACGATACGACGGACGAGGCCTTGCTCGTTCGTCCAGTCGACTCCACTTATCATCTGCTCGGCGCTCCGGCCGGCAAACAGCAGACGCGCTGATACCGAAGATCTATGGACAACCTGCGCATCGCCGAGACCGATCTCCGCGAGGGCGTCAAGTACCGGGCCAGCGTCGCGAAGCTCGGAGACGACGATGTCGTCGTCGCGCAGGGTCTGCTGCCCCACGTACACGTGTCCGGCAAGGAGAAAAGAGAAGTTCTCCTTCAGATTATCCGATGCGCCCGTGGTAAAACCGTTGATCAGCGTGATGACCATGATCCCGAAACCGATCGCTCCGCCGAGCAACACCGTGCGTTTTTTTTGCCGGCTCAGATTCCGGAGTGCAATTCTTGCATGTCGCATGTTTATCCCCTTCCCTACTCAGCCTGCATCGCCTGCACCGGCCGGATCCGCAACGCGACCGATACCGGATACAGACTCGAGAGGAACCCGACGCCGAGCATCATGAGAATCGCGTGGTAGATTCCGACGGGCGAGAATACCGGCCGCAACACCGACCCGCCGAACAGAATCTCGAAGAACGCATTCGGCGCGGGCAGTCCGACTACGCGCAGAACGCCGAGCAACAATAGACCAACAATCATTCCCACCGCGCCGAACGCCACCGCTATGCACATCGTCTCGAGCACGAACATGCGGCGAACCGCCGATTTCCGGGCGCCGAGCGCTCGCATCGTGCCGATCTCCGCGGTTCGCTCGACAACCGAGATAACCAACGTGTTCATGATGATGATGATCGATACCACGGTCACGATTCCGACGATCGCGAGGAAAAGGATCTGAAACGCCTGGACGAATGTCGCCATACCGCCGGACGCATCGTCCCAACCGACCGCCTCGACCGCCCATCCGAGTTCGGCCATGCGCTCGTTGATCGTCTGGATCGTCGCATCGGTCGCGCCGGTATCGTCGAGCATCAAGAGGATGTACGACCACGCGCCGGAGTCGATCCGGGAGTACAGATCGAATGCCTCTCCGTCGTCGAACAGTGCGTCCGGATCGAACGCCGCGGTCTCGGCCACGGTTGTCTCTTCCTCGAAAGGATCCGCGAAGAGGTCGTCGAAATCGAACGCGGTGTCCAGGAGCGCCGTGTCGGCCTCGTCGATCGGCACGACGTCGGTCGTCCCGACGACCATTCCGGCAAGGTCGCGCACGGTGTGAACGTCCATGAACGCCATCCCGTCCATCGCCGGCGCTTCGATCGCAAACTCGTAGAGACCTATGACCGGCACCTCCCGGATTCTCATCCCGCCGGCCTGCGACATCGACTGCAACTTCACCCTGTCGCCGACGTTGATCGTGATCTCGAGCTGGTCGCGCACCTGGTCGCGAATCACTCGGTGCAGAACGAGGCCTTGTTCGTTCGGTTCGAGAAACCGGCCGTCGAGAATCGTCACCGCGTCGGGAAACATGCGCAGATACGATTCCGGCTCGATTCCAAAAACCGGCACGAAGGCACCTTTGTTCTGCTCCGGTGTGCTGTAGTCCATGCGCGCAAAAAACGGCACTTGGGGGTTCACCGCGCGAACGCCGTCGAGCCGCGAGACGTAGTCGTACAGCTCAGGGTAGTGCGGGAGCCGTGGACCCGAAAAGTCTTCCATCGAAAACCCGGTCGCCCCGGCTATCGAAACCGGTGTGTCGCTCTTCGCGCGCACCATGACGTGCCCCGTGAAGTTCTCGATAAACACGACGCGTGTGCCGGCCGCGGCGGTTGCGAGCAGTGAGTTCCCGACGACCAGGAGCAGCACGCCGAGCGCTACAAGAACGCCGACGATAATCGTTTTGGACTTGTGTTCGCGCAGGTTACGCCACGCGATTCGGAGAAGGACCGTCATGATTTCCTCCGCTCCTCGGCGACGATCTTCCCGTCGAGCAACCGCACGACGTGATCGGCGATTCCGACGATCGTCGCGTCGTGGGTCGAAAAGATGAACGTCGTTTTTTGCTCACGGTTAATCCGTTTCATCAGCTCGATGATCAACTCACCGGTTTTCGAGTCCAGATTGGCCGTCGGCTCGTCGGCGAGCACGACACGCGGCTTCGTGACGAGTGCGCGTGCAATCGCGACTCGCTGCCTCTGGCCGCCGGACAGTTCGTTGGGCCGGTGTTTCCGCCAGTCGTTCAAACCGACTTCCCCGATCAAGTGATCGACCCATTCGCGGCGCTCCGCGCGAGCGACGGAGTTCTTCCCGAGCAGCAACGGGAACTCCACGTTCTCGTAGACGTTCAGCACGGGAACGAGGTTGAAGCTCTGGAAGATGAACCCGATGAACCGGTGCCGCAGATCGGTTATCTGTTTGTCTTTCAGCGTGCGCGTATCGATATCGTCGATGACGACCGAACCTTCGGTCGGGACATCGATGCATCCGATCAGGTTCAGTATCGTCGATTTCCCCGACCCTGACGGTCCGGCGATCGATATAAAGTCGCCCTCTTGAACCGCGAACGAAACCCCTTGAACCGCGTGTACCTCGGTCTTGCCCAACGGATATACTTTTTGAACATCCTGTAACGTCACAATCGGCATGCTTCACTCCTTCTCGGTATTACCCTTACTACACGAAACGCGACGAGATATTCACACCAATTTCCGTTTAATTGCGGCGCGTTTCCACGAGATTCCACGACGCAGAGCGCCGTGCGGTCACCAGGAATCGCACGGGTTAAGGAAATTGGCGGTAGTTCTCAAATTTTCGGTGTGGCGTGTTGGCGGATTCTGCAGGAAATTCGGTTTTTGGTCAAGTTCTATCGTGGGCGGCGGTCGGAC